>CAZSWT010000015.1:0-56711 GCA_964611035.1 uncultured Desulfobacteraceae bacterium | reverse complement strand
CGGTTATTCTGCTCTTGGATGAAGTTGTTGCCCATATTAGAGAAAGGCTTATAATACCGAAACCGGGGGAAATAAATGTGGTAGAGAGACTCAAAACATCAGTTCCAAAAGGCATTGATTATCACCCGTACCTGCCGCGAGAGGATGGTCGACTTCCCATGTCTGATTTTGGTGGTGTCCATCGCTATAATGTTACCGGTTTGGCTCATGACATGTGGGGCTTTCCTTCTACCAAACCAGAGGTCGTGTATGAATTGATGCGACATCTGGTAGATAAAATACAAGGCCACACACATGATATTACTATGGCAAAGGAATATCTTGTTGATGATGCAGAATGCCTCTTGATATCCTACGGCGCATCTGCAAGAACTGCCCTTCATGTGGTGGAAAACAGAAGGGAACGGGGCGAAAAGGTTGGGCTCTTAGAGCTCCAAACACTCTGGCCATTCCCTGCTGAAATTGTTAAGAAAAGATGCGCTTCTGTCAACTGTACGATTGTAGTTGAGATGAATATGGGCCAGATCCTTCATGAGGTAAAAAATGCAGTGGCCGAACCTGATAAGGTATTCCTGGCTAATAAAATCGATGGAAGCTTTATTACCCCTACTGACATTTTAAATATTCTAAGAATTATCCAAGGAAATGGGGCCTAAGAGGCGGGCTGTATTGGAGGGAAATAACTTATGGCAGTAAGAGATTATATAAGAGAAAGGTTTTTCCCGCACATCTGGTGTCCGGGCTGTGGTCACGGTACAATAATGGGATCCATGCTCCGTGCAATAGAAAACTTGGGGATAGAGAAAAACAACATAGTCGTTGTCTCCGGTATCGGATGTTCCTCCAGAATCTGCGGGTATCTGGACTTTCATACCCTACACACTATTCATGGAAGGGCCCTTGCCTTTGCTACAGGTGTTAAACTCAGCAGGCCGGATCTTACCGTAATCGTCCCTATGGGTGATGGTGATGCCTTTGCCATTGGCGGTAATCACCTTATCCATGCAGCGAGGCGTAATATTGACGTCACTGCCATCATAATGAACAACAATATCTATGGTATGACAGGTGGACAGTATTCACCCTCCACTGGGTATGGCGACTTCGCAACCACTGCCCCCTATGGCAATATAGATCAACCATTCGACGTTGTTAAGCTTGCGCTGGGCGCCGGCGCCTCATTTGTTGCCAGGACAACAGCATACCATGTGACCTCAATGATAAAGATACTGGAAAAGGCAATTACACATAAGGGTTTTTCAGTTGTTGATGTTCTATCTCAATGTCCCACCTATTTTGGCAGAAAGAATAAATTTGCCAGTCCAGTAGATATGCTTAAATATTACAAGTCTCAAACAACCCCAATAGGCAGCGAAGCGAAAGAAAAAAATCCGGATTTGATCGAACGGGGAATATTTGCCCAGGAAGAGCGATCTGAATATTGCGTTGAATATGATAAGATTATTGAAAGGGCCTCCCAAGAAAGGTAAATTATGGAAAGATCTAGGATTATCTTCTCTGGCTCAGGTGGACAGGGTATAATAACAGCTGCTATTATCCTTGCTGAAGCGGCAGTTCTTTATGAAAGACTAAATGCGGTACAGTCGCAATCATATGGTCCAGAGGCCAGGGGAGGATCCAGCCGATCTGATGTAATTATTGCCGATACAGACATACGATTTCCCAAGGTCATACAGCCAAATATCCTTGTGTGTCTTACACAGAAAGCATACAACGAATTTTCTAATCTTATCAGACCAGGTGGGCTTCTCTTAACAGATAGTCATTATGTAAAACATGAAAAAAATGTGGATGCCAGGCAGATAGAGCTTGATATGTACAAAGAGGTTATGGATAAAATTGGAAAACCTATCGTCTTCAATATCTGTATGCTTGGGGCCCTCATCAACCTCACCCAATTGATTAAACAAGAATCAATCATGAAGGTCCTTGACAGTAGGGTTCCAGCTGCTTTTTTGGGTTTAAATAAACAGGCCCTTGAGTTGGGCCAAAAACTAGCAGAAAATTTTAAACACTAAACCCACCTTTAGAAAAGCGCCTAAAGTTTTATCCAAGGCAGATTGTTTCTATGAATACAAAACAAGTTGTCACCAGGTTCCCACCCAGCCCAACGGGCACTCTCCATATTGGAGGAGCCAGAACAGCCCTCTTTAACTGGCTTTTTGCCCGCCACCATCATGGCAAATTCGTACTCAGGATAGAAGATACAGATAAGCTCAGATCCACAAAAGACAATACAGAATCTATTATTGAATCATTAAAATGGCTTGGTCTGGATTGGGATGAGGGTCCCTACTTTCAATCGCAAAGGACAAAGATTTATTATGAAATGATTGAAAAGCTCCTTTCTTCCGGAAAAGCATATTACTGTCACTGTAGTCCGGAAGAGTTAGAAAGAAAGAGGATAGAGGCAATAAAAAGGGGACTGAAACCCAAATATGATGGCAAATGCAGAGACCTTGGCCTTGGCAAGGCCCCAGGCGCAGTTGTTAGATTGAAAAGCCCTCTCACTGGAAAAACAATATTCAAGGATCTTGTTAAAAAAACTATCTCTATTGCAAACGAGGAACTTGATGACCTGATCTTGCAGCGTTCTGATGGCTCTTTTACCTATAATTTTGCTGTAGTGGTAGACGACAGTAAATTGGGTATTAACTATGTTATCAGAGGAGATGATCATGTAAACAATACGCCTCGCCAGATCCTTATCTATAAGGCGCTTGGCGAACCAATCCCCCAGTATGCACACCTGCCTATGATTCTTGGCCCAGACAAAGCCCCCCTTAGCAAAAGACACGGGGCAACCTCTGTTATGGCCTATAAAGATATGGGTTTCCTGCCCCATGCTCTTCTGAATTCCCTGGCTCGACTTGGATGGTCGCACGGAGATCAGGAGATATTTACCACTCAAGAGCTCATTGACCTGTTTTCTCTTGAACGTATAGGCAAGTCTGCGGGTATATTTAATATGGAAAAACTTCTCGATCTCAATGCAAAATATATCAGAGAAGAGGATGATGGCACTCTTGCGGACCTTTTGATACCCTTTCTTTCCAATCTTGGGTGCTCAAATTTACCCAGAGAAAAGGTCAAAGGAGCAATAAAAACTTTAAAGGCAAGATCAAAGACCCTCCTCGATATGTCCGAGCGCGCCCTTTTCTACTTTAAAGATATTAGCTATGAGAAGCAAGCTGATGACAAATTTTTAGTCCCTGAAGTGCTGGATATCTTAGAAGATTTACTATTGGATCTCAAAGGGGCAACAAGCTTTGACCAGAAAGAGCTGGAAAATATCTTTGCCAGATTTTTAGAAAGGCATCAGGTCAAGCTCGGCATAATAGCGCAACCATTAAGGGTGGCCCTGACAGGAAAGACAGTCAGTCCTGGAATCTTTGAGATAATGGAGGTTATGGGACAAGAAATGGTAATCCAAAGGCTCTCAAATGCCATTTCACATATAAAGAATAAATAAAAAAGGAGGAAGAGATGGATTTTGAAACTATCATTGTAGAAAAGAAAAACCACATTGGAATTATAACCCTCAACAGACCTGATCAGCTCAATACATTTACCACTACCCTGGCAGCAGAACTCGACAAGGCCTTACTTACTATGGATCAGGATAAAGAAATCAGGGTAATAATAATTAAGGGAAATGGTCGGGCCTTTTCCGCTGGTATCGATGTCTCTGTCTTGCCAATGAAAAATGTCCTTGAATACAGGCAATGGATACGAGATATGGAAAAGTCATTCCTGACTATTGCACATATGGTAAAACCTGTTATTGTTGCTGCTCATGGGGTAGCCGCTGCTAATGGGGCCGGTCTGTTGGCTGCGGCAGACCTGGCTATTGTTGCCGATGGAACAAGAATAGGCACAACAGCTATCAATGTAGGGCTTTTCTGCATGGGTCCAGCGGTTCCTCTTTCTCGATCTCTTGGAAGGAAGCTTGCTCTGGAAATGCTTTTGACCGGAGATTTTATTGATGCAGAAAGGGCGGAGAGGATCGGACTGGTCAACAAGGTTGTCTCCCAGGATAAACTGATGGATGAGACAATGAATCTCGCCACCAAACTTGCCTCCAAAAGCCCAATAGCTCTTCAGATGGGGAAACAAGCCTTCTATACTATGTCTGACATGGAATTCGATAAGGCCATGGAATACTCAGATGAAATGTTTGCAGAGCTATCTACTATCGATGATGCCTTAGAGGGTGTAAATGCCTTTAAGGAAAAAAGAGAGCCGGTCTGGAAACTCAGATAAGAGTTTACGCTGTCAACTCCCTGGCTACCACATCCATATCTCCAAGAGCACCTTCAAAAATTGTGGTGAAGGCCAGGGATTTTAGTTTCTCTGTCAGATCATCAAATGCCTGTTGATCTGCTTGAATAATCTTCAATATATTTATATACACCTTCTCAACAGCCTCTCTCGCAAAGAGACGGGCAACGGCCAACATAAATTCATCCGAATGTGTCTTTTCCCAATCTTTTGAGCCTGCCTTTACACATAGTGCCTTGGCTACCTCCACCCATGTCATCATATCTGCCAAAAGAAACATAAAATATTGTGATTTGGTAACCTTAAGCTTTCGTGCAACCAAAAGGAATTCATTCAACAACTCTATAGCCCTCGCAACTATTGGGCCACCGGTTTCTTCCGGAAGGTCATAGAGCTTTTCTGTCATGCCACGATAATATTCGCCCTTTGTATGTAATGTGTTCCTCAATCGAAAGATAGAAATGATACTCTGTTGAATCTCACTTGTTCCCTCAAATATCGTGGCTATTTTTGCATCTCTTTTAATCTTTTCCACCTCGTAGTCCCTGATATAACCATACCCCCCAAGGGCTTGAATACCATCATTGGCCATAGCATCCCCAACCTCGGTAGCAAAATATTTGGCAATGGAACCTTCTACCTGTAAATCTTCCTCTCCTGAATCAATCCTTTTAGCAACCTCTTCAATGTAGGCCCTTGCCGCCTCGAGCCTTACAGCATTGGGAACTAAAAGTTTATGGGTATAGCCCTGTTTCTTTACAAGGGTCGTCCCAAACTGTACCCTTTCTTTTGCATAGGCTATCACCTTTTCTAATGATGAAACCCCAGCCGCAAGGCCGAAGGTTGCAACCATAAGCCTGGTATACCCAAACACCTTGTTTGCCTCTTTCAATCCGGCTCCCTCAACACCACCCACAAGATCCTTTGCTGGAATAAAGACGTCTTCCAGTGTTACAGGTGCGGTGTTCGAGGCCCTGATACCATGTTTATCTTCATGTTCTCCGGGTATAAGGCCTTTCGTACCTTTCTCGACTATGAAAAAAGATGGACCCTCAGGTGTATCAGCAAGTATGGTATATAAATCAGCCACCCCCCCGTTGGTAACGAACTGTTTCTGCCCATTAAGGATATAGCCCTTAATTGCGCCCTTTTCATCAAGCACTCGTTCCGCCTTTGTCTTGAGCGCCTGGACATTAGACCCTGCCTCAGGCTCAGTTACACCATAACCAACAATGAGTCCCTCATCTGCTATTCGCCGGATGTATATATCTTTCTGTTCCTCTGTTCCTGCTACCCTTATTGGGTCCATACCGAGGCAGATTGCTAGAAATGAAGTAGCAATGGCCATATCCATTTTGGCCATTTCCTCTGACATATATGCAATCTGTGAGGCACTCGCCCCCAAACCACCATACTCAGATGGGACAAAAATTAGATGGAGCGCAATATCAGGTCCAAGCATAAAACGGATAAGTTCCTCAGGAAAATCACCGTGTTTATCCATCTCTAACTTCGTCTCAATGGTGAGTTTTTCTTTCTCAATCTTCTTTAGAGTATCAAGAACCATTGAAAACATTTCGTTATCCATTATGATGCCTCAGTTTATTGGGTTTATTGAGTTTGTTATGTTTGTTGAGTTAAACTAATTCAATGAACCTCCATACCTTACGGCCACAACGAAGGATGAAAGTAGTTGAGTGCTCAAATGGTTAAGTGATTGAGAAGTAGAGGACTTAACTTTAGGCATTTTAGGCACTTTAGCCCTGGCCCAGACCTGGTAAAACCTGACTTAGCAAAGATAAAACAGGATTGGTGATACATCATAAGCACGTATATATTCAAACCACGTCGCACCAGGGCAGGCTCACTTTAGGCACTTTCATATAAAAGTAATAGCTACAATCTATAAAGTTCCTCATTTAACACCCTGATCCAATTATCTTTTAACACGGCAAGCATTCGCTCCCTGTTTGTAGGGGTTGCACCAAGAATAAGTATAGCAGTATTCTCTGACCCTCCACAGGAAATACATGGATAGATATAGGCAACATTAATTCCTTCTTTTTTCAAGGGTTTCAGGATGGAATTAAGGCCCCCTGGGTGATGTGGTGTTTCACAGGCAATTACCTCTGTCACTCTAATCTTATACCCTCTTGCCTTCAGCACGGTTACAGCCTTATCTGGATCGTTGGCTACAAACCTAAGGCTTCCTTCCATACCCTTTGTGCTCACATAAAAGGCGATGATGTTAATTCCATTGGAATCTAATATCTCAGTGACCACCGAGAGTTGTCCTGGTTCGTTCTTCAAGATTACATTAATCTCTTTGACAGGCATATTCTATGCTCCTCTAAGCACGTATTCAGCACCAATTTCTAATCCTTTCTTGTTGATGCCCATTTGTTTTGCGCTCTTTGTCTTAATAACTTCAGTCAAACCATTTATGAGAGAGTCAAGACTGGTAATCTTTGTCCATGCAGAAACGGCACCCAGCATGATCATGTTAATAACCCTTTCACTTCCCAGCTTTTTCGCTATACTATTGGCCGGTATTTTGAAAACACGTATATCTTCTCTCTTTGGATCAATATCAACCAGATCTGAGTTTAAAAATAGGGTCCCCTTAGCTTTAATCTGGCCTTCATATTTGATCAAAGAAGGTTTATTCATGGCAATAACATAATCTGGAGAAGATGCGACAGGAGATGCAATATCCTCATCGGAAATGGAGACTGTACAATTTGCCGTGCCTCCTCGCACTTCTGCGCCATATGCAGGCAAATAGGTTACATGCATTCCATCCCTCATGGCAGATAAAGCCAGAATATAGCCCATCATCAACACACCCTGACCACCGAAACCTGAAAAAACCGTTTTTATAAGCATGATATCACACTACAATTTTCCAACAGTATCCTTAATGACCTTTAAGGGAAAACAGGTTGTCATTGTGGAGGCAATCCATTCATTTGCCTGGACTGGCGACATCTTCAAATTGGTAGGACATGGCGAGAGAACCTCTACTAAAGAAAATCCCAAACCTGCCATCTGTACCTTAAAGGCCTTTGTGATTGCCTTTTTTGTACGAACAATATTTTTTGGGCTATCAACCGCTGTCCGTTCAATATACACACTTCCATTGGTTATCGCTAACATCTCACTGAGATCAATTGGCACACCATCGCGATCTTTATTCCTTCCACCAGGTGTTGTAGAAGAAATCTGCCCTATTATTGTTGTTGGAGCCATCTGGCCACCAGTCATCCCGTATACACCATTATTAACAAATATGGTTGTAATCCGCTCACCCCTGTTAGCAGCATGAATGGTCTCTGCTGTTCCTATAGCAGCAATATCACCGTCACCTTGATAACTAAAAACAATCCTGTCTGGCAATGACCTCTTTAGTCCTGTAGCTACCGCTGCCCCTCTCCCATGTGGCGCTTCTCCCATGTCAATATCAAAATAATCATAGGCAAGCACCGCACAACCTGCTGGAGGAACACCGATTACCTTTCCTCGTATATTTAATTCATCAATAATTTCAGCAATAAGCCTATGAATGATGCTATGCCCACAACCAGGGCAGTAATGAAAGACTGCATCTTTCATACTCTTAGGTCTGCTAAAAACTTTTTTCATCTTTTATTCTCTCTCAAGCCCTTCCTTGAAATATATGTTGTTTATAACCTTGGCAATCTCATCAGGCATAGAGATTATTCCTCCAGGTCTGCCATAAAAATGGATCCTCCCCCTGCCTTCTAACGATAACTTAACATCCTCTAACATCTGGCCGGTGCTCATCTCAAAGACGAGGAAATCACTTATAGTCCTGCTCATCTGCAATAATATCCTTTTTGGAAATGGCCAGAGCGTTTTAGGCCGTAAAAGACCTACCTTGAGTCCCATCTCTCTTACCCTTTTGATTGCACCTTTTGCTATCCTGCTGGCTGTTCCATAAGAAATAACCGCCAAGTGGGCATCATCTGTGAGAAATCGTTCCATTTCAGGGACCTCTATGTCTATCATTTGGTATTTTCTAAATAGCTTCCAATTATGTTCCTCCATAGCCGATGTATCAAGTATAAGGGATTTGATAATTCTGCTCGGTCTTCCTTTCGCGCCATCAAGAATCCACGGTTTTGGAGGGAGAGACTTGGGGTCAATCGGATCTGGAAATTCAACAGGCTCCATCATTTGACCCATCATCCCATCTCCTAATATTATAACAGGAATCCTGTATCTGTCAGCATATTCAAAGGCCATTCTTGTGATATCAGCCAATTCCTGACCGGAGCCAGGAGCCAGCACAATGGTTCGATAATCTCCATGACCACCACCTCTTGTAGCCTGCAAGTAATCTCCCTGGGCAGGGGCAATATTCCCCAATCCAGGCCCACCCCTCATGGTATTAACGATAACCGCGGGAAGCTCCTGACCAGCTAAATAGGAAATGCCTTCTTGTTTTAGGCTTATCCCAGGGCTGGATGAAGAGGTCATAACCCTCTTACCCGTCATTGAAACACCTATAACCATATTAATGGCAGCCAATTCGCTCTCTGACTGAATAAAGACACCGTCGGGAAGAGAGGCCAAAGCATTTGCCATATATTCGGTGAGCTCATTTTGTGGAGTTATAGGATAACCAAAATAAAAGCGGCAGCCAGCCCTGACTGCTGCCTCTGCAATAACATGACTACCTCGCAATAGCATTTTTTCACTCACGATATACCTCAATAGCTATATCAGGACATACTATGGCACATAGTGCACAACCTTTGCACACATGGCTTTCAACCTCTATCCCTTCCTCACTATATTGAGCAGGATAGTAACCTTTCTGATTCAAACTATCAGAAATTGAAATCAATTCGAAAGGACACACTGATTTACACAGATAGCAGCCTTTACACAATTCCGTTTCTATCTTTATAAAACCTCTCTTTAATTTAGTAGGCATAATGGAATATTATCTTAATTCTTTGGAACATGAAGGATAAATTTTTTATTTTTTTAAAAAATGAGCTACCTCGAATCTCCGCTCAGGCGGGAACTCCGCTACGCTCTGACGAGTTGCAGGTAGGAGATTACCCCTTGTCCGCCTTTGGCGGATTAAAGCGTTAATACATAATAGTTTATTTTTGGGCTGTCAATCAATTTCCATTAATTTTCAAAACAATTTTAAAGTATAGGGTATGGGTATTCGCACCCAATCCTTCCAAGATGGAAGAAATCAACAGGTTATTTTTTATTATGACGTGGTACTATAGTAATGTAAACCGTTTAAAAGAAAAAATGCCCTGTTAAAACATTGACTTGACCTGCATGTACCTTTATCTTATTATATTAGTACCGAAAAAAGTAGGCCACTTCAATTTAGCAAAGAAAAAATGAAGTAATGATACATGTACTTAAAGGACCCTTTGAGAAGGCATCAAGGCCTCTCGTAGACCTGTTGATCAGGCATCACTGCACAGCTTTTCACCTGACCATGATTGCCTTTTTTGGGACACTTGTGGCATCTATTTTAATATATTATCAAAACTGGATAATCGGTTCTTCACTCTTTATGTTTTTCTCACTTTTCGATGCCCTCGATGGATCATTGGCCAGAAGGAACAATAGCGCTAAACCTATCGGTGCCTTCTTTGACTCGGTGATGGATAGGTTTTCTGATAGTGCAATACTGTTTGCTATCATCTTTTATGCCTTCAATACTGGGAAAAGGAACGTCTTTCTCCTTGCCCTCTTAGCCCTTATAGCATCTTTGATTACAAGCTATATTAAGGCAAAAGCAGAAAACTTTCTGGAATTCGGCTCAATAGGACTTTTACAAAGACCAGAAAGAGTTCTCATTATATTTCTGATGTTATTATTCCCCAAATACCTTCTTTTAGGTTTGTGGGTGCTTGTTATCGGTGGTTATATTACTATCTGCCAAAGGCTTTACTCTGCCTACCAAAAATTTAATCAGCAGTCTTTTTCTTAAATCTTTAACTCTAGCTTCCAATACGATCTGATTAATTTTTTAATCCATTATCGTTATTACTCAGGTTATCCGGTTCAGGGTTTCCCGATGAAATCTGGATTAGTCGTTTTGTGCTTTTCTTCAGATCCCTTAAGATAGCTGATGAATCCATGAACGGCAGCACGGATTCGCCTGACCTGTTAGTAGACATCTTGGAACTCGTTTGGAAATATATACTCTAATCAGGTTATCAAGGTTCATTGCCGGTTGATCTCTGACTTTGAACCTTTGAACCGTGAACCCCTGAACCTGATTAGTTACCCACTATCTTACCAGTCCTTTGACATTTCTCGCCTATCGTGTGAAGACAGCTGCAGCAAAACTGACTGCTGATCTGGTAGGATCTTCCTTGAATACTTCATACCCTAATAGGTGTCCATGGCTCGGAGGGAGTATTTCCAAAAGACAGGCAAGAGCAGAAAAACCGCAGACATTATATCTATCTTTTATTCTTTCCGATTCCAACCAGAAACCATCGGCATCCCTCGTGCAAAGATAGTGCAAAAGTTGTTTATCATGCCTCTCAGACTCATTAATAATTAAGGAAGCAGGCATATCATGACCAAATTTTGGTCCAACATGGGAGAGATCAACTCCCGCAATTACAATCGTAGCATCATCTTGCATGAAATCAGCTAAAGTAGTGAGAAAATCATGCCCTATAGATTTATATCTCTCCCTGCTATATTCAGGTAAATATCCTATGAGAGAACCGCACAAAATAGGGATGATGGAAAAAGAAACATCTCTAAGGATGTGTTGCAGAAAAATGAGTTGAAACTCTATTGAATGCTCATCTCTATGGGCAAAATCGTCTTCTGAAAGTATATCTTTCCCCGCACTCATTAATTCTCCTACAGTCTTTTTATCGGTTTCTACCGTACCTAATGGTGTTTCAAATGTTTTTGTAGTCAATGACAACATTTCTTTTGTCATAGAATGCCCAACACCCAAGATAATCACTCTTTCTGGTCTAACACCCTTTATTGCCTGATATGCAACTGAATAAATCCTCTTACCCGCCTCTAAATCTATATGCGGAGCTACTAACGCAGTAATTTTACCATGGGAAAGTAATGTGTTGTCCTGGCTTGAAAGAATGGCTTCTAATCTCTGTTGTAATTCTTCTTTCTGTTTTGGATATGATTGCCCTGCATGTGAGCAATATCTTATCTTTTGGGCTGAAAAATCGGAAATTATCACCTGCCTCGCCTCTCTATACCTGGGGCTGTCCAAAAGATACGAAGAATCAAGTTTTTCTACTAGACTCTGAACTTCCTCAATCGATACCAAACTACCTCCTTGCTGACGAATCAGATCTAATTGAATATCCCTCATCGATCTTTTTCCATTGAGTGTTATCATGAGTTTATACAATTCAGGACTAATAAACTTTCCTTTCTCAACCAGACCGAGTTTGTCCTGGATCATTACGATCATTCTTCCATTAGATTGAACTGGAAAAAAATCAAGATCCTCTCTTATTTTTAGCCTTTCGAGAGCCATTCTAAGCACCTAACCCGGATAAACCGGAAATGAACAAATGTCAAAGCTCAAATGTCAATCCCGATAAAATCGGGACCAAATGCATCAATGACAAAACATATCCCTCCCACCTGCCTGCTGTAGCCACGGTCGACGGCGGAACTCACAGCAGTGCGAACTTTTATCCAATTTAGTCATTTGGTATTGGTCATTGACCTGCCCGGCGTCTGGCAGGCGGGTTTGACATTTGGATTTTGGAATTTGGCATTAAATACGACCACAACGGAGATTTTCTGTCCCTTTTGAACACAAATTTGTTTATAAGGTACTAAGGTTATTATCCATTAATTCCCCAATGGGTTCAAAGCCTTCACACCTTCAGACCGGTATTATCTCTAAATGAGGCATATACTCAATAATCATTGAGATTTTATAAAAATCCTTGACCAACTATCTTGTGTACCCTATTATCCTTTTGGTTTTATTTGAAAGTATACTATATAATTTTTACCATATCATGGATACTATATGAACTATAAAAAACTAAAGAGGAGGCTGAAAAAATCTTGGTATTCTTATGACTTCGATAAAGTAAAAACCCAATATGATACTCTTTATAATATAAGGCTTAAGGAAAAAAAGGATATCGTTGGTATGCAAAAGGCAGGCAGGGTCGCAGTTGACCTTCTCAACCATGTTGAGGAACATATAAGGCCTGGAATTACAACCAATTATATCAATTCTCTTGTAGAAGAATTTACCAAAAAAAATCATGCCATATCCGCTCCTCTGAATTACAACGGCTTTCCTAAAAGTGTTTGCACTTCCATCAATGATGTGATCTGTCACGGAATACCCGATGATACTGTCTTGAATGATGGCGATATTGTAAATGTTGATGTTACTCCTATATTGGAGGGATACTATGCTGATACGAGTAAAACATTCTTTGTGGGATCTCCTGGCAAAGATGCCGAAAAGATAGTTTCTGTGGCCAGGGAATGTCTTCAACGTGGAATTCTTCAGGTTAAACCAAAAAACAGAATTGGCGATATTGGGTATGCTATTCAGAAATATGCAGAAGGCCAGGGATGTTCAGTTGTGAGGGAGTACGTGGGTCATGGTGTTGGATTTGAGTTTCATGAACCACCACAAATTCCCCACTTTGGCAAAAAAGGCCAGGGCATTCCATTTGTTCCTGGTATGGTATTTACTATAGAGCCCATGATAAATCTTGGAAAACACAATCTCCATGTTCTTTCTGATAATTGGACAGTTGTTACAGATGATGGGAGTCTCTCTGCGCAATTTGAACAAACAATTCTGGTAACAAATAATGGCTTTGAGATTTTGACACCATTTGACTAAACCTTGATGCTTATTAAATAATGTTTAGTGCTACCCTATGTAAAAGGTATACAGATTCAGAAACATTATCATTTCTATCGTCAATAATGGAGGAACATATGTCTGATTTTAATAGTAGGATTATTAGGGCTGCCAAATTAGATGTAAGGCTCTACGAAGAGGTGGAAGCAGATACCACAGCGCTCAAACAGGCTATGGGAGTTGTTGTACTTTCAAGTATTGCTGCCGGAATTGGCACTATCAGCAAAGGCGGTATAAGTGGAATAATAATTGGCACTATTCTGGCGCTTGCCGGATGGTATATATGGGCCTATATCACCTATTTTATCGGCACAAAGCTCCTTCCTGAAGCACAAACAAAGGCCGATCATGGCGAGCTATTAAGGACTATTGGGTTTTCCAGCTCACCAGGTCTGATCAGGATACTTTGTGTCATTCCTGGCCTATTTGGAATTGTCACAATAATCGCCTCTATCTGGATGCTGATTGCAATGGTAATAGCAGTTAGGCAGGCCCTTGATTACAAGAGCACCATCAGGGCTGTGGCTGTGTGTATAATTGGCTGGATTATTCAATCATTATTCCTTGTTCTGCTGTTTTCTATAATTGGAAATATTCTTAAATAAGTTTTTGATTATATTCTAATGGTCCTTTGTGTTTTGCCATCGATCATCGGTTACCTTAAGCTCAACCTTTTTATGCCTCGCCTCTTCATCTGCGATCTTCTTCTCCTGAGGAGTAAGGTTTAAATAACACTCAGCACAGAGGCCGGTCTTATTGACACACATTCTCATATTATTGCAGAGGACGCATGTTCTTTGTTGTATAGCCATGGCTATCCTTTTGGTGTCTTTCAGGATAGCAAAAACGCTGCCCTCCCCACTTCTGGCCTTCCGAACTTCTGCCAACTGCACTATTTTATGATTATTGCCCAGATCGTTTTTCATGTGCCTCTTTGCGTTGTGAACTATACATCTTTTTTCATTTTACTATTTTCCACTGGAAATCAAAAGAAATATTTAAGAAAAAAGAGAGAGCTGCTTATTCCGTACCTTCTTTTTCCCTTTTTCCACCCTACCCCTCTTAATTAACTCTTCCTTAATATTGTTTAAAAATGGGCAAATAGGCAAATGCAAAGAGTTACCAAAAAGATTTCTTTTTTTTGCATGTGATAAAAAAAGTGACCGCTTAGCCCTTGTCATACCCACATACAAGAGTCTTCTTTCCTCTTCAATGTCAGAGGCATTATTTGAAAAGAGTGTATACGGCAGAATACCATCCTCGCAGCCTATGATAAAAACATGAGAAAATTCCAAACCCTTTGCTGCATGGATCGTCATGAGGGCAACCTGCTCTGTTGATGGATTGTAGGTATCAGAAGGGCTTCCTAACTGTAGCAATGAGAGAAATGAAGAGACGTCTGAACCATATTCCGTTGACAGGGACAGGAGTCTTTCAATAGCATCTTGGTGAGATACCATGATGTCAGGGAAAAAGAGTGTAATTATTTCGCTAAAATATTCCTCTATTGAGTGTATGTTTGCATTCCGTTTTATTTTCAAAAGGGAGGATTCAGATAGTCCTCTTATCTGTTTTTCCTTTAGCCTTTGATTCAATATACTATGAGAGGGCATCATAATAAGACGGAAAACATCTATAACAGTCTTTACTGGCTCTTGCTTGAAAAATGGCTCTTCCCCTACAAGCTGGAAGGGAATACCATGATCATTCATTGCCTTAATAATATCTGGAGCCATCCTTGAAAGCCTGAACAAAACACCAAAATCAGAGAAAGAGGTTGCCTCGCTTTCCTCACTGCCATCGGTAATCTGGCTATCAAAAGAGAAAAATCTCACACCTCCCATCAGCTTTTCTATAGTTCTTGCCACAAACTCTGCTTCGCTTTTTTCAGTAGAGCACTCACGAATGTCGATTGATACACCCGCTTCTATACCCTCTAATAGATTGCTTCTTTCCCGAGGCCTTACAACCTGGTCAGATGCCTCAAGAATTGTCTTTGAACATCGGTAGGATGTCGTAAGCCCATAGATTGCCGCACAAGGATAGTCATCCTTAAATTGTTTAATAAAGGTATTATCAGCCCCTCTAAAGCCATAGATAGCCTGATCAGGGTCACCAATAGCAAAAATATTAGAATTCTCCCCGGGCGCAAGAAGCCTGATCAGACTATACTGGGCAAAATTTATATCCTGATATTCATCGATACATACCCACGGGTATCTTTCTTGTACTGCCTTCATTGTCTCACCGCTGTCTTTAAGGAGTCTTACCGGACAGACCACAAGATCATCAATATCAAAGGCATTTTCTTTCTTTAACCTGTCTTCATAGGCAGCATAAAGAGGTGCGAGCTCTCCATCCTCAAGCTCTGAAGGTGTATGCATCCTATTTTTTGCCAGGCTTATCCGTTCTGCAATCCCATGAATATCCCTGCGTTTTACGCCCAGAGATGAGGTAAAAATATAGGCCTTTTCCTCATCGCCAAAAATAGCAAATCCCGGGGACCTTCCAAAGTAATGCGCATGCTCTTTTAACAAGGACAAACCAAAAGAGTGAAATGTGCTGACTGTAATCTTTTTTAGTATGCTCTTATCATCCAAGCCACTTCTGATTCGCTTTTTCACCTCCTCTGCTGCCTTATTGGTAAAGGTAATAGCCAGAATATTTTTAGGATCTACTCCCCAGGATGTTATAAGGCGCATGATCCTCATTGTTAAGGTTAATGTCTTTCCGGTACCTGGACCCGCCAGAATCAGGCACGGCCCCTTGTAATGATTTACTGCCTCTTTTTGTATGGGATTCATTGTGATCTCATACGTAGTCTCATGCAACCTCCTTTCACTTTCTTTTATACCAACTTCCGGTCTTTTTTCATCGACTCGTATATGCAAATCTTCTACCTTGATACTCGTTTTATCTGGCTTTTCATATGACTGGTCAAACAAAGATATCTGGGATGAGAGAGACCGGATTTCTCCAGGGAAAAAAACCTTTATCCGGCCAAATTTGCCATCATATCCTTCCTCAATAAACACCTCTCTGTTCCTGAGCCTCCTGATACCTTCTGCTAATACTTCATTCCCAATTTCTTTAATCTGCTCAAAAGGAAGATCAAGAAGGAGCGAGAATTCTGATCCCCCCTTGCCTAAAAGTTCTTCATATTCTTTATTCACCGCCTTGCTGTTTGCGCCAACACCTTTGATCTCTGCAATAAGATTTTTCAATGGAGTAAGGGAGTAAAATGGTTTTTTATCATGCCTTAACGACGGATCTACCCGGTCAGCAAGCTGCATAATCCTGTTCAATACCCCTACGGTTACCTTCTTGCCACATACAGGGCAAATTCCTTTGTGTTTTATTGTCTCCTGCGGTGTCCAGCAAATGCCACACTTTCTGTGTCCATCTAAATGATATTTCCCTTCCTGTGGAAAGAACTCTACGGTTCCTAAGAACCTATTAGTTCTATCTCCTTTCATTGCGGAAATGATAGCAGGATAGGAAAGCTCTGCGTCAAAGAAATTCGCTTCCCTACCTAACTTCTCCGGTGAGTGGGCGTCTGAGTTCGAAACCAGTGTATATCTATCTAAAAATGAACAGAGCCAATTCATAGATGGATCGGATGAAAGTCCGGTCTCAACTGCAAAAATGTTTTCTGTAAGGTCACCAAAACATTCTTCCATAGTATCATAGCCACTTTTTGCACCAAGCACAGAAAACCATGGGGTCCATATATGGGCAGGAATAAGAACTGTGCCATCGCCTGCATCTAAGGCTATCTCTAACAAATCCTTTGATGGTAACCCAAGTATGGGCCTTCCATCAGAGCTGATATTCCCCACTGCTTCCAGCTTCCTTTGTATCTTCTTTACCGCATCAAATGATGAGGATAAGATAAGATTATGAACCTTTCTGACCCTGCCATTTTTTTTATAGATACTGCTTATCTCCCCTGAAAGAATAAACCTGACTGTATGTGCAGATGAAGGGAGAAGATAGTCTTTCTTTATGCGATATTCATCTTTGAGTTTATATAGTCCATCCTCTGCTGGTATCAACCGCTCCTTCATATCCTTATACCAGCCCGGATGAACTATATCGCCCGTTCCAATAACCTGAATTCCCTTGCGGTGTGCCCAGAGATCCAAATTCTCCGGGGTAAGACTACTGCTGGTAGCAATGGAATAATGGGAATGAATGTGGAGGTCGGCTATAAAACGCATGGTAAGTGGCTAAAGCTTGTTGTCCGTTGTCTGAATTAAAATTCCTTAATCCCTTAATTCATCATTCATGATTGTTTCTGTTTTCGGTAGGCGTAAATAATCTCTGCACAAAAAAGAAATATAGCTGATGCATAAAAGATCCACAGGAGCATTAGAATTATTGTGTTTAATGACCCATACACAAGCCCAAAATTGGGATTATGTATAATCATCCAACCAAATATATGTTTGGCAATCTCCAACATAATGGCACAGATAAAACCTCCGATCATGGCTTCACGAAACAAAATCCTCCCTGGAGTCACTATAGCATAAAGTCCACTTAAGAAAAAGAAGGCCAATAGCAGGGGAAAGATATATTTGAGCCCTATACTATTCAAAAAAATCGGCACCAGGGTGATACCAAAATAGTTATTCAGCAAGATAAAGGCATCTATGGCTAAATTAAAAATCTGAAGGAAAATAAAAATAAGACCGACTACCGGCACAAAAAGAAAAGACATGATCTTAGAAATCAAAAAAGGTCTTAGATATTCACCTTTAAATACCCTTGTCAGGGAAAATTCAATCGAATCAAAAATAAGGGTGCTTGACCATAACATAAAAACAACAGCAAACCAGGCAAAAATCCCGCTACCCAGGTTTATCCGGCTAACCTCATGTAAGACCTGCTCGCTGATAAAGGGTATGAGTTGATTGATATATACGCTTACCTTTGGTAATATCTCACCCTTAGATCCAACAAAAACACCAACTATGGAGATAAGAAGATAGATAAAGGGAATAATAGAAAGAATCGCATAAAAGGAGATAGCAGCCGAAAGATTAAGACACCCATCTTCCTTGAAAGCTAAAAAAGATTTTTTAAGGATTCTAATTATACCCATCTATCTGACTTTAAGATGCGATAGGAGATGCACCGTCTCCTTATCTGTATATATAAATATTTCGTGCCCAATAACTTTATCTACTGCGGGGCCCTTTCTTACCATAGGAACTACATCTATCCTCGTTATATTTCGCCACTCACCGGTAACATTAATCCTGGTGACTATCCCATACCTATCAATAGTATAATTAATCCCAGATTGGTTAAGGACTTTTGCCACAAACCTATTTTTTCTTTTGCTAACGGTATCTGCTCTTTCTTTCATGGCCCTGATCTGACCCTTGGACTTTGCCTGAGACACAGGGACAGAACAGAAGATAAATAGTGAGAAAATAATGAAGGAAATATAGGGCACTAATTTAACTTTCATCTTCCCCTCCTTAAACAATATTTAGTTGTGTAAATGTATATTTTATTACAAATTATGTCAACAGTGCCAACGTGCCTAAAAGATATGCAGGATGAAATGGAAAAAGTAATAGGGTATGCCTTTTTATACCACTGCCCTAAAAAGAGAGACAGGAATCACATAAAAAAAAGCGAAAATTCCTTTGGTTAAAAGATGTTAAGTGATATAACCACCTAAAAGATTAAAGAAAAATCAGTTCATTTGAATATATTGGATTCAGATGCTATAAGGGTAACATAATGAATATACTAATACGTAAAGGAATTACTAAAGCCCTGCTGCTCATTCTGTTGGTATTTGCTATCGGTACGATCGGCTTTTAATTGCTTTTTTGCATAGTGATGAGCTTTATTTGACAGTTGTTACCCTGACTATTGTGGAATATGGATGTTTTCGCCAAGATTTACGCAAACCTATAATTTTTAGGGATGGAATTAAGATGACTTCCTCAAATCAGCTGTCAATGAAACGAGTCAAAAAACTAAATTTGGTGTGTATTACAGAATAGCTTTGAGGAAATTATTTCATCTTTATTCCTTATTAACTCTTACCACAAGAACTTAGGAATCTATTGTTTGTGTCAGTGATATTTTCTAAAATTTGGCTAATGCAATTTTAGTAGAATTTAAATGCATTTTCTTGATATATGATATAGTTCAATGTCGTATGAATATCCTTGTGGAATTCTAATTTCCAACTGAGGTGCCCAGGAAGTGGCTCAACAGGCTGCTGGAAAAATTAAAGTCGGCTTTAGTCATGCATTAAGCCTTTTAGGTCATTATATAAAGAATCGAGTAATGACGCAGGTTAAATCAGTTTGGCTGATTATCATTTACTTAATTCTTTTTCAGACTGTGATTTTGGGGATCAGGATTACTGATGCATCTATTATTGCCATTGGCATTGGGCTCGTCGTTGCAGGCCTTACATTTTTTATGGAAGGCCTCTTTTTAGGTCTTATGCCCTTGGGCGAATTGGTCGGTGTTAAGCTTCCCCAAAAATCCACCCTCCCTGTTATACTTGGTTTCGCTTTAGTATTGGGCTTTCTGGCAACATTAGCAGAGCCCGCTATCCAGGTATTACAAGCGGCAGGGCGCGCGGTAAAACCCTGGGAAGCGCCCCTTTTGTTTCTGCTACTGACTAAATATTCACATATTCTTGTCTACTCTGTTGGTGCGGGGGTGGGAATCGCCATTGCTTTCGGTATGATGAGATTTCATTATAACTGGCCCTTAAAACCCTTTATATATATACTCGTTGGGGTGTTGGTTGCCCTTACTATATGGGCATTTTTTAACCAAAATATGCACACCATTACAGGCCTTGCCTGGGACTGCGGTGCCGTAACTACTGGTCCTGTAACAGTCCCTCTTATTCTGGCACTCGGGATTGGAATTTGCAGGATGGTTGGATCAGCAGAATCTGGAACTATGGGTTTTGGAGTGGTTACGCTTGCCTCCTTGTTCCCCATACTCACCGTTCTTCTTTTGGGTGCGTTTCTCCTTGGCTCCGTTCCGCAGCCGATGAATGAGACTGATTTTTTCAAAAAGAAAAATCGGAAAGCAGCAGAAGCCCTATTTAACAATAAAGACAAGATGGTTCACTATGTTTTTTCTAACGCGAGTTTTGAAAGCCAAGTTGCCTACTTCGATGGAAGCAAGGAAAAAATGGTCGAGTATCTTGAGGTGCTTTCCAAAAACGAGTCCAAAAGAAGGGCTGTTTTTGGTGACGATCCAGCCGCTTTAAAACGTTGGGCCATCTCCCAGGGAACAGAGGAACAACGTTATTCAGTATTCGGAAGCTTGGAAGCTGTTACTCGATATTCAACATCAGTTAAAAAGGCTATAAATATCCCTGATCTTTTGGCAAGGAATACAATAGCCGCAGTGAAAGCCATAGGACTTCTCGCTTTGCCAATTTTTCTTGTTCTTTTTATTTTACTGCGTGAAAAATTGCCTCGTTCTGATGAGATTCTGCTGGGTTTATTTTTTACTATTTTGGGCATGGGAATATTCAGCATTGGTATTGAACTGGGTCTGAACAAACTTGGAAACCAGGTTGGCAATATGCTTCCATCTTCTTTTAAAACCATCCAACTTTTAGAAGAAAAAACAAACATTATCAATTTCGATCCTGATCTGGTTGAATCAGCCATCTCTTCAGATGGAAAAAAGCAGAACTTTTTTTATGCAAAGATAGGGAATGACTACGTTCCTATTCCTTATGACGAGAAAAGTTTTGACCCCGCTACGAAACAGTACCAATGTACTCCGACAAAGGGACCTTTATTTGGCTCAGAGGGGAGTTTTTGGGGCATAGCTGTTGTTTTGCTCTTTGCCTTTATCATGGGATATGGAGCCACACTGGCGGAACCTGCTTTAAACGCTCTTGGGCTGACCGTAGAGGAAATTACTGTAGGTACCTTTAAAAAATCCCTTTTAATGCAAGCAGTTGCTATTGGTGTGGGTTTTGGTATTGCCATGGGGGTTGCAAAGATTGTTTGGAATATTCCCCTTTTATGGCTGTTATGTCCCCCTTATCTTTTGTTACTTTTCATTACGAAATTATCGACTGAGGAATTTGTAAATATCGGGTGGGATAGCGCAGGTGTCACCACAGGACCCATTACCGTTCCTCTTGTTTTGGCCATGGGACTTGCCATAGGATCACAGGTGGGAGTAGTTGAAGGC
The DNA here is from genome assembly GCA_964611035.1 of uncultured Desulfobacteraceae bacterium. Taxonomy (GTDB): domain Bacteria; phylum Desulfobacterota; class DSM-4660; order Desulfatiglandales; family B25-G16; genus B33-G16. Next base: position 35,299 of record CAZSWT010000015.1, on the reverse strand, counting down.
TTTGGTATACTTGCCACTGCCTCTGTTTGCCCAATTCTTTCGGTGCTGGCGGTAGGTCTTCGGATAAACTGGAAAAGGAAGGCTGCTTTAACTGAAGCCGTTCAGACTGCAAAAGAGGAAAGTCTTGTTGATGGAATTTAAAAAGAGAGTCTCTCGAATCACTGCTTTTGTAAATAGAAATGTTTCAAGAGACATATTGGATCCCTTGAAAGAAGTTGGTGTCATTGATCTTCATTTGGCAGCAGCCCGTTCCCCGGTGATCGAAGAGAAAAAAGGAATATTTGCCCTATTACCAGGGCGCGATTTAGTGGATGATCCTATGGATATTATTTCTTTCCTTGTGGATCAAAAAACGGGAGACCATGTTCTAAGCTTAATAATTGAGAAAGGTCAACTAAACCTTCCAGGACGAGGATCAGTTTACAGTGAAGAGATAAACCTGGTGATGGCTCACGAACTCTGTCAGGAAAATAAGCCAGCTCCCTTTGCCACAGAAAAGACTCCTTCCCAGAAACTAACCGGGATTTGTTGTATTGTCCAGCGCGGTCAGGGAGATAGTGTTGCAAGGGTTGTACTGGATGCGGGAATTTGTGTTCCTTCCCTTAACTTTGGCGTCGGAACCGGTGTTCGAGATAAAATAGGTCTTTTACGAATTACAATCCCTGCCGAAAAAGAGGTTATTAATATTGCCACAAGTCCTTATGACGCCGAGGTTATCATGGAAATGATGATTGAGGTGGGCAAATTGGATCAGCCAGGCAAAGGGTTTATTTATCTGTACCCTTTGAAGAAGGGCATAATCAACATGAAGGTCACACGCGGAGAACAGAGGCATGTGGCAAGTATCGAGCAAATCGTTGCGGCCATCGATCATATTAAAGGAGGCATTGAATGGCGTCGCCGGTTGGGCACAGTCGAAAAAAAGGGGGTAAAGAGAAGGGCTTATCTAACCGGTCTTGCAGATTTAACCCTCTTATGTGATGAAGGGACAGGAACAAATCTTGTCAGCGTGGCTATGTCCGCTGGGGCTGCTGGAGCCACTATATCCAGACTGAAGCATGTACGGCCCCCTGATTCCCCTTTAAGTGAGGTATCGCCAGCCAGGGAAGCATGCAGCATGATCGTTTCTGATAATCAGGTGGACGGTATTCTTAAGGCCCTCAAGGAGGCGGGTGCCTTTACCGACAGTTGTCACGGTCAGGTTCAGTTGCGCCGAGTACCGAAGGCCTTTACTTATTTAGTAAAATAGCTTAAACGTCTGTAACTCTCTTATTGAGCCTTTATAAACATTCGATTGATCTCGCTCTGAATTAATAAGTTCTTAGTTTCAAAAAGATTTTATGAAATTTTTTCTCAATTAAGAATAATTGATGAAAATAGCGGATGGAATAATGGCAGGGTCATCACTTGCTCTGCCTTTTCCCCACACAAATGTGACCCTGGGAGGAAATCATTATATTATCAAATTTTTTGCCATTTTCATTATTCTGTCTGGTATGAGCGCTCTTCTCTATAGTATCAGTGTTATGACCGAATACATTAAAAGAGGAGGCATCCTATATTCCCCTTTTACTTACAGTCTGGCGCTTCGTTAGGTGCATTAAACAGGCATGATGGACAATATCGTTAACCTCTCCTGGTTGTTGGACATTATAACTCACTTGTGGGGAGGTATATCTGCGCCGCAGAATTTACAGCGCACACTTTCTAGTCTCTTGCTTACAGGGACAACTTGGTCTCTTTTACATTTAGGACACGTTCTCTTAAGGCGAAAAATTGTGCTAAACACTGCCTGAAATATTGGATTCATTAACTTACATCTCCTTATTCTGGATTATGTGTTAAACCAGCGACCTCGGCGATCCTATCTGGTGGCCCAAGGACAAAAAGCACATCGTTAGCACAAAATGGCATGTTTACGTTTGGATTGGATAATATTTGTGAGTTTCGACGTATTGCCAATACTGTAACTCCATATTTCTTTCTCAGCTCAATTTCAGCTAAACTTTTTCCAACTAAAGGTGATCTTTCAGCAACCCTCAACGCACTGATTTCAACATCGGGAAGCTGAAGTTTTAAATCAGAAAAAGATGACGACTCTTTGGAAAGGCTTCGAAACATCTCGTAACCATCTGATCGCACTTCAGCAACGATCTTTTCGATTTCATCTCTGGGTATAAGATACTTCGCCAAAACCCGAGAAAAGATTTCCACTGAAGTTTCAAATTTCGCCGGAATGACTTCGTTTGCCCCCAATTCATATAAGGGCTTCATTTCCTGGAGATAACGTGTTCGTATAATTATGTAAGCCTTTTGGTTGAACCTCCTGGCGATTTCGGTAATTCTACGTGTTGCGGCGCAGTCGGCGATGGCTACAATTACCACCATCGCATCTCTAATGTCTGCGTGCTGAAGCACTGCCTCCTGGGTTGCATCGCCATAATAAATTGGTTCACCCTTTGCCTGTACGTTTCTTACCGTTTCCGGGTTCATTTCAATAATCACATAAGGGATGCCGGTTACCCTTGCGGCTCGCGCAACATTTCTACCATTGACTCCGAAACCGATTATAATAAGGTGGCCTTTCTGACCCTTAACCTTTATCTCTGAAACAGGATAAAAACCCGATATTAACCTTTTTGGCAGGGGCAACCGCAGGATAATATCGGCTATGCTTGGCGCCAGTGTTATTATGAATGGTGTCGCTGCCATGCTAAGCACAGAGCATGCCAGAAACATCTGATAATTATTTCCGGCAAGCAAACCATGTTCAACACCGGTCTTGGATAGAATGAAAGAAAATTCGCCAACCTGACTGAGTGCAAGGCCAACCAGGATTGAAGTACGAAAAGGGAACCCTAATAAAACGGTTGTAAAACAGGCAATGATAGATTTTAAAACCAAAATTCCAAAACCGATCAGCACAATAGCCCCCGGTTGCCGGAAAAGGAAGCCTACATCCAGCAGCATACCAATGGAAACAAAAAAGAAGCTTGTAAAGACATCCCTAAAGGGTAGAATATTCCCGAGCGCCTGATGGCTGTATTCAGATTCGGAAATGATCAATCCTGCTAAAAACGCCCCCAAGGCAAGGGATAGCCCTGCCTTGGAAGTTAGCCATGCAAATGCGAGGCAAATTACAACTGTGCTCAAAACGAAAAGTTGCTGGCTCTGTGTCCGGGCGATTTGATACAATACCCGGGGTACAATCCACTTAGCGCTGACGAACACCAACAGGATTATGCCGATTCCTTTGGCCAGAAGAAGGAGGACGGATTCACCTAAATTCCCTGTTGCACCAGCCAGTAGCGGAGTGACCAAGATCATAGGAACAATAATAATGTCCTGGAAGATCAGGATGCCAAGGGTTATACGTCCATGGGGGCTGTCAACTTCGGCTCTTTCCTGGAGTAGTTTGAGCACAATGGCCGTGCTGCTCAGGGCTACGAGAAATCCGATTAAAATCGCCTCACCAAAAGCTTGGCCAAACCGCCTGGCTATGAACAAAGTAGCCAAAAAGGTCAGCAACACCTGAAGCGAGCCGCCCATCAGGACTGATTTCTTGATTTGCAGCAGCCTTTCAAGTGAGAACTCGATTCCGATAGTAAAAAGCAATAACACAACACCGACTTCAGCTAAAATTTCAACTTCATGAACTGCCTTTACCAGCCCAAGTCCGTAAGGCCCGGCCAATATACCGGTAAGGAGGAATCCCACAATCGTCGGCACGCGAAGTCGATGGCATATAAAGAGGATAGCAATGGACAGCCCAAATATAATGACAATGTCATTTAGCAGCGGTATTTCCATATTCTAATTTACCTTCTAATTCATATCGAAAAGCCCAAAGCAATAAGACGCGCAATGCATATCACTTCTTTCTCTTTGCACAAGGCACCTCGTATAAGAGATCAGATAATTATTTAATATCCCATGGGGAAACAAATCTGTAAGATAATAGATAAAAGCCCAATAACCAAAAGAGGAGGTATGCCCCATAAGATTGAAAGATTATGCCAGAAATTATAAAAAACGTAAAGACTATGTTCAGCAGCCAGGCCTTTTGATGGTGGTAGTGGATGTGAGCAAGGTGAAACATGATGCCTATCTGTGAACCAAGGCATGCTTCATCTGCAGGAAGCTGGGTTTCACAAATACGCGTGAAGGATTTAATAGTAATATTTTAGAATAAAGTAGATTAGAATGTCTTTTTAATCATTAAGTTGCTTGAGAACCAACGTTATATATAACAATATCAAAAAGTTACACCACTAAGGGCAGCATAGAAAAAAATTATTATCTATCTACCAAAAGAGAAACCTCCTGTTAAGTAATAAGTCCCGTCTTTCACTTACTTAACTCAGACTACCTAAGGTGTGTGATTGGCGGTAGAAAAGACAGAAAAATTTGAAAAGTGAGAATATGTGATTATATTGTTTGATATATAGTTACTTTTTTAGTAACTCAGGTTCAACCTTTCCCGATAAAATCGGGATTCAAGGTTGATGAACTTGTAAAAAGTCATATTCGGTGAACCTGCCTGCCGTCTGGCAGGCGGGTCTGTCATTTCGACTGGAAGGAAAAATCTTGTGTTTTCAGCATGTTACATTGATAAGATTTCTCGCTTCGCTCGAAATGACATGTTGTTGAGACATTTTATGATGAGACCATCAAGGTTAGACAGATGAAAAACGGGTTCGATCCCTTGACGAATTCAGAGTTCATCCAGCTCTTTCAGGAAACCAGGCAGTCTTGCACACAAATACGGAGCGAATTCTATGTCGTCCAATAAATATGATGAAAATCATAAAGCAATTAACCCTGAACGGTGAACCTAACAACCTGAGTTACCTTTTTTAATACTTTATGCCCTATGCATGGCCCGTCCCCTGTTTTAGGGCTGTGGGCTCTTCCAAGCAGAATGTTGTGTTGAGCCTTTGCGGAGTGAATGAGAAAAATGATACCTGAATCAAACTTAACCTTTGAGCAAGGCCCTATCAGGCCGCCTAATGAAGCACGAAGCCTTCTTTTAAGGGTAACCCGCAACTGCCCCTGGAACCAGTGTCTTTTTTGCCCTGTCTATAAAGGACAAAAGTTCTCTTTAAGAACAGTGGAAGAGATCAAAAAGGATATTCAGACTGCCAGAGATATTGCCGATGATATCAAGGCCCTTTCATGGAAGGTAGGGGAAAAGGGCCTGATAACAAATTCCGTTATAAGCGCTATTCTTAACAATAATCACAGTTATAGTTACCAGAGCGTGGCCATGTGGCTTTATTACAGGACTGGTGAATGTTTTCTGCAAGATGCCGATAATTTTATTATAAAGACCGGGGATTTTGTTGAAATTTTACGCTTTCTGAGAGAAAAATTTCCCGATTTAAAGAGAGTAACCACCTACTCAAGATCAAGAACTGTTAGTCGAAAATCACTATCCGAGATCAAAGAAATAAAAGAGGCAGGCCTTGATAGGGTACATATTGGTTTAGAGAGCGGCTGTGATCAAATTTTAAAATTTGTAAAGAAGGGTGTTACCGCAGACCGGCATATAGATGCCGGCAAAAAAGTAGTAGAGGCCGGTATGTCCTTATCTGAGTACATTATGCCAGGGCTTGGTGGTGAGGCAATGTGGAAAGAACATGCCTTAGAGACAGCGATGGTTCTTAACCAAATTAACCCACATTATATAAGGCTGAGAAGCCTGAGAGTCCCTATGCATGTCCCTCTTTACCAAAAGCTCGTGAATGGGGAATTTAAGATGCTTACAGATGACCAGGTGGTTGAGGAGATAAAGCTCTTTATCGAAACATTAGACAATAACATCACCAGCACTATTACCAGTGACCACATCATGAATCTGTTAGAAGAGGTAAAAGGAAAACTACCAGAAGATAAAGAAAATATGTTATATGTTATCAAAAAATATCAAGATTTGTCTGAATCTGAACGGCTTATCTACCGGATCGGCAGAAGAGGTGGTGCATATTCGTCAACAGACGACCTCTATCGTGACCAATCCACATATGATAAAATCAAAAAATTGGTGTCGGATTTGTCTTCTAAAGGAGCAGATGAGATTGAAAGATTTATTAACGAAATGGCAGATAGATATGTATGAGAAGAATTTAGGAATTTCTCCCCATTAATCGGATTAATTTTATCAAAAAAAATTCTATATATGCCTTATTATCCCATATTTCTCGATCTAAATCATCAAAACGTACTCGTTGTGGGCGGTGGTGATGTAGCTGAGCGCAAAATAAAAAACCTTCTCATCTATGGCTGCACAATATATATAAGCTCCCCTCACCTTACCCCTCATTTACAAGAACTGGTTGCCAAAAAAAAGATACACCATATACCGTATGAATCCTTAGACACCTACATGGATGATACCTTTGTGGTTATTGCGGCCACGGATGATACTGAAGTCAACAGCAAAATTGCATCCCAGGCAAAAAAACATGGCCTGCTGATTAACACCGTTGATCAGCCAAAGGACTGTAATTTTATTATGCCTTCAATCGTGAAAAGAGGAAATCTCCAAATAGCAATATCTACCGCAGGTAAAAGTCCGGCGTTGGCAAAAAAAATCAGAAAAAACTTAGAGAGCACGTTTGGGCCAGAATATGATTCTTTTGTCGAGCTATTAGGCATAATCAGGACAAAGCTCCTTTACCAGGATCAACCCTCTTCAACAAATAAGATTATCTTTCAACAACTGGTTGACTCAAATCTTCTTGAAATGATCACACATAAAAATTGGGATGGCATGAGAGCTACCTTAAAATCTATCCTGGGAGAAGGTTTTCCGATAGAGGACACCCTTACACAAGTCTTTAAAGATATATAATAAAATGGATATTCTTTTCTTTAAGTTGACTCTTATCGTATACCTCATAGCTTCAGCTGGTTTTTTATTCTTTATCATAAAGAAAAATAAAAAAGTCGGGTACTGGTCGCACAGGATTATGCTTTTTGGATTTGCGCTTCATTCAATCTACCTAACCCTTAGCTATTATCATCTCGGTGCGGTACCTGCATTAACCTTTAAGACATCCCTCTCTTTTCTCTCCTGGACGATAATCGCCGCATATATCATTTTTCAGGTAAAATTCAAGCTGATGGTGTTAGGTTCATTTGTCGTTCCCTTCTCCACCTTTTTGATGATTATCTCCTCGACAATCCCCATCTCAACAATCACAGTGAGGCCTATCTTTAAAGGCCTCTGGCTTCCCCTCCATGTAGGTACATCTCTCTTGGGGGACGGCATCTTTGCTATCGCCTTTATTGCCGCACTTATGTATCTGATCCAGGAACGTCAGATAAAATCAAAAAAGCTCGGGGCCTTCTACACCAGGCTCCCTTCCCTCAATAGCCTCGATTCATTAAATTATCACGCAATAAACTATGGCTTCCTCCTTCTTACTATAGGCATGATTACCGGTTCGATTGTGGCCCAGGGTTCCCATGGCTCTTACTGGCGCTGGGATCCAAAAGAGGTCTGGTCTTTGATAACATGGCTCTGCTATGCAGCGCTTTTACATCAGAGAATGGCAGCAGGATGGCGCGGTAGACGTTCTGCCCTCATGTCAATAGGGTGTTTTTTAATCCTGATCTTCACCTTCGTTGGAGTCAACTTCTTAATGGAAGGGTATCATAGTTTTGAGAGTTTAGAGAGAAGTCAACTGCCATGATAAAAATAGTCAACATCGGTATGAATCATGAGACTGCGCCAGTTGAATTGAGAGAATTGGTGGCCGTTGGAGAGCATACTATAGATGAAGTGATGGGTACCATTAAAACTATTAAGGATATCAAAGAGTCTATCGTTCTATCTACCTGCAACCGGGTTGAGGTACTTTTCACAACAGATAATGAAAAAGGGGCCACAGAATCTGTTATAGATTTCCTTTGCCGCTATAGTCAAATTTCAAGAGAGAAGCTTTTACCAATACTCTATATCTACAATGATCAAGAGGCAATACGCCATATATTCAGGGTAGGGGCAAGCCTGGACTCCCTGATAATTGGTGAACCTCAGATACTCGGGCAGGTGAAAGAGGCCTACATGATAGCAGTCAACCATAAATCATCCTCTGTAATACTAAATAAGCTGATGCACAGGACCTTCTCGCTGGCGAAAAAAATACGTACCGAGACAGAAATATCAGGATCTGCAGTTTCTATAAGTTTTGCGGCTGTGGAATTGGGAAAAAAGATATTTGGAGATCTCGAAGGGAAAAAGGTCCTCCTTATAGGGGCTGGAGAGATGGCAGAGCTTGCTGCTACCTATCTTGTACATAACAGAGTGGACAAAATCAAGGTAGCAAACAGGACCTTTCGTCGCGCCGTAGAAGTTGCAGATCAATTTCATGGGGAGACAATCTCCTTTGAAGAGATAGGTGATCAACTGCTCCATATAGATATTGTTATCACCTCTACTGCCTCGCCAGAACCTATAATTTCTTCAGTCCAGGTCAAAAAAGCGATGAAGGGTAGAAAGAATAGACCACTCTTTTTCATAGATATTGCCGTTCCCAGAAATATTGAACCCCGAGTAAATGAAATAGAAAATGCCTTCGTGTATACCATCGATGATCTAAAAGGAATTATAGAGTTCAATTTGAGTAAAAGAAAAGATGAAGCAGTGAAAGCAGAGCGGATGGTTGATGAGGAGGTCATTAAGTTTAGCGAATGGCTCAAGACCCTGGATGTGGTGCCAACTATTGTAGCCCTCAAGGAAAAGTGCAAAAAGATACGTCAGATAGAGCTGAAAAAAACCCTTTCCAGCCTTGGAAATCTTACGCCTGAGCAGAGAAAAAGCGTGGAAAATTTGGCTCTATCAATTACCAAAAAGGTTTTAAACGATCCTATAGTCTTTTTAAAAGGTAAGGAAAATAGAAATTCACGAAACCTATACTTAGATATCACCCAAAAACTATTTAATCTGGACTATGACAATAATACAAAGACTAAATGAGGTTCACCCTGTTAAAACATGTTGGCTGAGATTAAAAATATGCAAAAGTTATCATTTTTTTTTAACTTCGAAATAAACGGGGAGCCTCTCTTTTTAACGGGGTAAATGCTATGGATCTCCATAAAATGACAGAACATATCAAAGCACATCCTGATTTCCACAAAGCAGGCATGATTGCTACCCATCTCGGTATCGTAAGGTCTTTTTCAAGGAACGGAAGCCCTGTTGTAGGACTTGATGTTGAATTTAAAAATGAAAAGGTTACAGAAATTAAACAAGATATCAAGTCACGGCCTGGTATAGTGGATATCATTATCGAAACAAATACCGGCTCCCTTAAGGTTGGTGATGAGGTTGTAGCAGTAATGGTGGCAGGTGATACCAGGGACAATGTATTTCCAGCCCTTACTGATGCAATCAACAGAATAAAATCAGAGGCAGTAGTAGAAAAAGAGAAGACTATGGAGTAACGCTTCCTCTCCGAATCGCCTTGCCGAATGCAGATGCGGAAAAGCCCATATTCGTTATAAGGGTGGTAAAGAAATTCTAATATGCAAACCTACGTATTGATATGCCTCATTGTGTTCCTTGCAGGTTTTACACAAGGACTCTCAGGTTTTGGTTCTATTCTGTTATCTTTACCTCTGCTTGCTATTTTTCTCGATATTAAAACCGTAATCCCTTTGGTTGCCCTCATTGCTTTCTGTATAACTATTATCCTTTTTATACAACTGTGGAAACATCTGGATTGGAAAAAGATTTATCCGCTCTTTCTTGGCGCTTTGCCCGGCATCCCTCTCGGTGTTTTCTTTCTCAAAAAACTGGATAAAGATCTCATTCAATGGATTCTCGGAATCATATTAATTTCCTATTCCCTCTACAGTATTTTTTTTCGCTCAACCAATAAACAGATGAGGGAAGGCTGGAGCTATCTGTTCGGTTTTTTTTCAGGGTGCCTCGGTGGAGCACTGAGTGCAGCTGGTCCACCAGTAATTGTCTATATGTCTCTTCAGACCTGGACCAAGGATACAATAAAGGTAACACTCCAGGGATTTTTTCTGGCCTCTGGCGTCATAGTGGTTTTCTTTCAGGCCCTGAGTGGTCTTACAACCATAGTAGTGTTACGCTATTTTGTGGTTTCATTACCTCTGATGTTTCTTGGAACGTATACAGGTTCTTTTTTTTACGGAAAGATACGGGAGGAACATTACAAAAAAGTGATATTGATACTCCTGGCATTTTTGGGTGGCTTTATGATATACCGGGCAGCATGAAGGGTTAACAATGTATACCGTACCATACGCAAAAACAGAGATAAAATTTGACCTTTTACCAGGGATGAAAGGAACAGTAATTCATTCTCAGGGACTTCCACCTCTCGGTGATGTATCTTCTGCGATTGATCACGCATTAAGAGATCCAATCAACTCAGCCCCTATTCGTGAGCTTCCACACAAAGGGGATACCGTATGTATCGTATTCACCGACATTACCAGGGCTTGCCCTGATTACCTGCTTGTTCCATCAATCCTGCGCGAACTCCATGCAGCCGGTGTACGCAAGCACGATATTACACTGCTATGTGGGACCGGCCTGCATAGGCCCAGCACATATGAAGAAAAAGTAGCAAAACTTGGTGCCGAGGTGGTACAACAGTATAATATTGTAGATAATGAACCTCAAAATCCTGCTCACCTTGTGGAGTTGGGAAAAACGCAAAAGGGAACACCTGTATCAGTAAACAAAATCGCCTATGAAGCAGATTTACTCATCGCTACCGGGATTGTTGAGCCCCATCAATATGCAGGATATTCAGGCGCAAGGAAAACAGTGGCAATCGGTGCAGCAGGTGAAGCAACGATTGCATATACCCATGGGCCTAAAATGATTGATCTTCCTGGCACACGCCTGGGTCTGATAGAGGGCAATCCTTTTCACCAGGCAATTACAGAAGCGGCGAGGAGGGCTGGCTTGCGCTTTATTCTTAACGTTGTGGTAGATGAAGAAAAAAGGCCTGTTGCCATCTACGGAGGCGAGCCGGAGGCCACATTTGCAAAACTGGTATCGGTAGCTCAAAAATTATATACAGTGCCCGTTCCACATCAATATGATGTCGTAATAGGGGGAGTTGGGTTTCCTAAAGATAGCAATCTCTACCAGGCAAGCCGTGCACCGAGTTATATATTCTTTGCGCCAACTCCGGTGATAAAGAAAGGAGGCGTGCTCATCACCCCTGCCAAGTGCAATGAGGGCGCTGGCAAGGGCATTGGTGAGCAGCGCTTCTATAAAGAAATGCAGTCCGCACCAACTATGTCGACTTTATTGGATACCATGCGTCAAAGAGGCTACCAGCCCGGTGCACAAAGGGCCTTTGTCATGGCAAAGGTTATGGAAGTAAACCCTGTTGTAATAGTTGGAGCAGAATTTCCAGAGATCGTAAAGAACACAAAGATGATCCCTGCTCAAACCATGGAGAAGGCATTAGAATTCGCAGTCACACACATCGGAAGACCTGATCTGGATGTATTAATCATACCCCATGCCCTTTTGACCCTACCGTTTATCCAGGATTAAAGACTACCGTAACCACTCAAGTTTTCCTCTTCATAATCCTTCCTTAAGGTAGTGTATCTTTCTCAATCGTACCCCCTTCCTTCTATCCCCCTCAGATAACTTCAGACAGAAATCGATAATAAAAAAAGGTGGACGTACACAAAGTGAATAAATGTCAACCTTAATATATTTTTAAGTTGACAATAAATTGCATGTACTATTACTATCTCGTCGTGTGTTTATTTGTCCTCTTATTCTATTTTAAACACATTACCGAGAGCATCAAATAGTTTGTAATATCAGGAATGGTCATGAGGTCTTATCTGAAGTGACTGGTGGAAGGCTGCTGTTCTTTTCACGACTTATCAGTGGGGGAAACCGCAGATCTCCTGCTCTATAGAGCGGGAGGCAATGCGTAGTCCCGCATAGCGGGATGCAGATAAGTCGTAGAAAAGACCAGGCCGAGAGCCTTGGAACGACAGATAAGACCTCATGACAATCCTATAGCATCCTCGGTTATGTACAATGCAAATAATAAAATACTCTGCTGAGCAATAAAGCCATGTCTACAAAAGATCAACTATTAGCATATCTAAAAGAAAAAAAGGGAAATTGGGTTTCTGGCGAGGCATTAAGCACACAACTCGCAGTCAGCCGTACAGCCATATGGAAACATATCTGCAAATTACGAGAAGAAGGCTATGGTATTGAATCCTCTCCCAAAAAAGGATATCTCCTGCGAAAGGCCTCCGATTTGCTTTTACCCAACGAAATCCGTGAAGGTCTTGATACAAAAGTCTTTGGCAGGAAAGGCATTGTGTACCACAGCCAAATAAACTCCACCAATACAAAGGCAAAAGAGTTAGCAGCCAGAGATGCCCCGGAAGGAACCCTTGTTGTAGCTGAGCAACAGGTCAAAGGAAGAGGCAGGAAAGGAAGAACCTGGTTTTCTCCATCAGAAGGGGGAATCTACATCTCTCTTATCTTAAAGCCACACATATCGCCAGGTGAGGCACCAAAAATAACCATGTTAACAGGCGTTGTAGTGGCTGAAACCCTGCTAATGCTTACACCATGTAAAATCAATATCAAATGGCCAAATGATATCCTTGTGAACGGTAAAAAGATAGCAGGTATTCTCACAGAAATGAGCACTGAAATGGATGCAATAGATTACATTGTGGTAGGTTTAGGAATGAATGTTACTACCCCTCGGTTTCCTGATGATATTAAAGACAAGGCCACCTCCATCTTAATAGAGACAGGGAAATATTTTCCAAGGGTCACGTTTATCAGGGAATACCTGAAATGGTATGAAAAATATTATGAGATATTTACAAGAATTGGGTTCGAGCCTGTTATTCAGCGGTGGAAAGAACTTACAAATATCATAGGGCAAATGGTGATTGCTGAGGTGGCCGGCAAAAAATATATTGGGGAAGTCCATGATATTGACAACGATGGGATTTTGATCCTCAAAGACAAAAAAGGGGACCTGCACAGGATATTTTCTGGAGACGTCACATTGATATAATGACATGTGTCATTGTTCATCTGGTAACTACCCAGGCTATATAAATAATAGATAACCGTTCACAGGTTCAGAGTTCAACGTTCAGGCCTGCCCTGCCCGTCCCGATTATATCGGGACAGGCGGGTCTGGGCCAGGGGTTAGGGAAAAAACTGAAATTTGATAACGGAAATCCTCTTAAAAAAATGCGGATTTTGCCACATAATTGCCAATGCGCCGCCAATTTTCAGATTGGGAGTGACGAAGCCGGGCGTTTCTCACATAAATACGCCTTCAAAATGGAGTTTGGATACAAGAATACAACCCTTGAACCCCTGAACCTTTGAACCCGTAAACGGTTACGATAATAGATATGGATATTGCAATTGTTTGTATATATTTTTTAGGTTTAATTTTTATTGGAAGTAGATCGTTTAGGATTGTAAAAGGACTCGACAGTTTTTTCGTTGCTGACAGGAAAGCCCCTTTCCTTTTTGTTGTTGGATCACTGTTTGCCACCATAATAGGGGGATCCTCCACCATTGGGATGGCAGGTCTGGGCTACAAGCACGGTTTGGTAGGATCATGGTGGCTTCTGGTAGGCGCTATTGGCCTTTTTCTTCTGGGCCTTTTTCTAGCGGAAAAGGTACGCGGATACTCTCTGTATACCTTACCGGAAATTCTTGAAATCCAGTATGGACCCGAAGCAAAATTCTTTGCCTCAGGTTTAATAGTTGTCGCCTGGACAGGTATTATTGCAGGCCAGATCGTGGCAGCAGGGAAAATTTTAGAGGTTATTTTAAAGGCCCCGCCATCGCTTCTCATGATTGTAACTGCCTTTGTCTTTATTTTATATACATTATTAGGAGGCCAGCATTCAGTTGTTCGCACAGATACAATACAGAGCCTGATCATTATTATAGCAATTCTCGCTTCGATTCCCCTTTGTCTTGGCAAAGTAGGCGGCATTTCTGTAATGAGAGAGGCCCTTGGCGGAGACTACTTTTCCTTTCCAGTAAGCCAATATTTTACATGGAAGTCACTGGCTACCTATCTGTTTTTAGTTGGGTCAACCTATTTGGTAGGGCCCGATATATATTCACGGCTTTTCTGTTCCAAAGACAAAACAACCGCCAGGACTGCTACCATCACAGTGGCACTGGGATTAATACCCTTTGCATTTATCATAACCCTGATAGGTATGTCTGCAAGGGTACTGTTTCCCCAGATCAGCCCTGAGGCCTCTTTTCCGACAATGATTAACCATATCTTCCCAATAGGTTTGAATGGCCTCATTATTGCCGCACTTCTTTCTGCGATGATGTCTTCAGCAGATACATGCCTTTTGACAACCAGTACGATTTTATCAGTTGATATCATAAAGCCTATGTTAAAACCCAACGTAGGGGAGAAAACAGTGCTTTTGCTTTCCCGTATCTTTATTGTGGTGATAGGTGTTTTTTCCCTCATTATTGCATTACGATTGAAAGGCGTTATTTCATCTCTCCTTCTTGGCTATACAGTGTATACCTCCGGACTCGTTTTCCCTATTCTTCTCGGTTTTTACAGGCACAGGCTTAAACTAACCAGGAGAGGTGCAATCGCAGCCATGGTGGCTGGAGGTGGGGTGGCATTGATTGGGAAATTTATGGGGCTCCCTGATTTTGGCCTCTATGGCTTTTTCCTATCAGGGATTGTCTTGATAGGGGGAAGCAGATTTTTCGCCCAATAGCTCTCCATTAACGGCAGCCTTGATTCCTTGTGCATGATTGACTTTAGCCAATATACCTGCCCCTGCCAAAAAGAAGACAATAATCGAGATAATACTGATTCTGCTTGTGCCGGTGAGTTGTCCTACCACACCAAAGAGTGTTGGCCCAATAATACCGGCAAATTTACTGCTTACATTGTAAAAACCAAAAAACTCTCCTGATTTTGATGCCGGCGCCATTGATGCATACATAGAGCGACTGAGGGCCTGGGTTCCGCCTTGAACCATTGAAACCAAAAAAGCCAGAAGCCAGAAATGAGCGGGTTTTTGCATAAAATATCCCAGAATGGCAATAATCGTATAAATGCCTAAGGCTAAAAGGATTGATTTTTTTGCTCCCAACCTTTTCGGGAGCCTGCCAAAAAGTATGGTAAATGGAATACCGATAAATTGTACCATTAAAATTGCCCCAATCAGATGCGTTCTGCCAATTCCAATTTCCGCCCCAAAGATCACGGCCATAATTATAATGGTTCCGATTCCGTCATTATAAAGCCAGAAGGCCACGAGAAACTTTGCCAACTCCTTAAATCTTCTAATGTCCTTAAATGTCCTTCGTAGCCTCTCATATCCTGCTTTGAGAGGATTCAGACTCTCATCTCTTGCAATAACTACCCGTGGTTCAGAGACATTTTTGAAAATAGGTATAGAAAAAATTGCCCACCAGAGAGCAACTGAAAGAAATGATATCCTCGAAGCCCATGCCGCATCCGGGATGCCAAAAAAGGCGGGCTTTAGTATCATGAAAAGATTAAGGGCCAACAGGATTCCCCCGCCCAGATACCCATAGGCGTAGCCTTCCGCAGAAACTCTATCAATCTCTTCCGGCCCGGATACATGGGGCAGCAGGCTATCGTAAAAAATATTACCACCCCCAAAACCCACTCTCCCAAAGATATAGAGAAGCGATGCAAAAAACCACATACCAGGACCTATGCCAATTAAAAGCCCGGTCGCTACAATGCCAACACACGCAAAACCACCAAGAAATCTCTTTTTTGCACCTGAGTGGTCACCGATAGCGCCCAATAAAGGCGCTGCAATCGCAATAATGAGCATAGCTATTGTATTGGAATATCCCCAATAACTGGTTGCTGTGGTTTTATCCAGGGTAGCGCCAGCAACGGAGCTGTAAAATTCAGGGAGCACTGCTGCCATAATGGTGGTGGCAAATGCAGAATTAGCCCAATCATACATCTTCCAACTTCTAAGAATCTTCTTATGTTCTCTGTCCATTGTGGCGTCCATTGTTAATTGAGAGTGGTCTGTTGTTTCAAGCCTTTGCGCATAGCACAGAGAGTAAAGCGCTTTATGAAAAATACTTTTCTGCAGCAAAGAAGGTTTTCAAACTTTGCCCTCGTCATACCGCTATATCTACTAATATTCCTTTATTATCTTTAACAACAGACAACTGACAACGATCGACTAACAGTATTCTATTTTATTCTTTACACACAATTACCTCTACCATATACTCCCTACACCGAAAAGCATAAAAATTATGACTAAAAAACAAAAAGAACATACCTTTGATTCAAAGTGTGGCGAAAAGGCAGAGCAAATCATTCATGAGATTGAAACAGCTCAAAGCCAAAAGCTCACTACTGAGGAAATTCTTAAAAAAACCTCTGAGTATCTAAAACAGGAGCCTTGCCTCACAATTCACGTTATAGAGGCCCTGTCAAGGATTCCTACCCCTGAAACCGCCCAACTCCTTCTTGGAATGATGGCTGAGGCTGATGAAAAACAGGTTATCAAATCCATAAAGAGAACCCTTTACAAGTTAAAGCAAAAAGGCGTCAAATGGGAAGAAAAGGCCCAAAAAAAGGAGCCTGTCCTGAAACCTCCAAAACCTGCCGAACCTCAAGGATACCTGGGATCAATTGATGCAACAGGAAGTAGAATAATCGTAATAGGGAAACCACAGCCTTTACGGGGGCTATTGGTAATCTTCAGCATCGTAAATGACCTGGAAGGAATACAAGAGTTTAACCTCAAAGGACTCAGTAAAAAGAGCTTTAACGAGTTTATGAAAGATTCCCTTGCATCAGCAGAGTTCCCTATTGTTACTGCCCCAGGGGCATATTGTATTTATATTCTTCAAGAGGCTGCATCTCTCACCCAAAGTCTTTCGAGACCGCTTCCCCAGGGATATCATGATGCAGAAAGGGAATATAAGGACATTGTCTGGGATTATCCTGCCCCTCTCATATATCAGTACATAAAAGAGGATGAGGTAAAAGATTCGGCACATCTTTTAAAGAACTCAATTAACCTGCACAAAATCATGCCCTTTGCCACCTGGCACATAGCAGCCCCGGAGGTGCAAAAATACGCCGCTCGCATCACCGAGACACAACAAAGCAAGATCGTGCTCAGGCCTGATCAAAAGGAAGCACGACTGAATGGCATATACAGGGATGCCCTGGAAGACCTATTCCCGGAAGAAAAAAGGTTCCTCTGGAAAAGACGGCTTGAGGAAGTGGCCTATATCCTGCTCAAAATAGGTAAAGAAAATGAGGCCAAGGCATCTTTAAGTGCTGCAATAGATCTGAACAATCCATTTAGTGCTATTGACCCCAATCCCTTTATCTGGAACCTCCTGTTAAAATCTATCTACATACTGATTGAAGAAGATCACGAGAAACAGGAAGAAGAGAAAAAAACCTCCCTGATTGTTGCACCGTAAGAAAGTGTTTTTAGTATCATCTTCCCTTCCCTCTCGCTAATATTGGTATTGTATTGTTATTTTAATTAAAAAACGTAACTATTCAGCCACCAAGGCACAAAGACCCAAAGATCTGCCCGCCGGACGGCAGGCGGGGAAGATAAATATAAATTGAATAATGGAGTTTTCTCATTAATGAGCCTTAGGCTCATTAATTTCAATGTTCCACGCATTAATGCGCCTGAGGCGCATTAAAAAGGCTATAATAAAGAATAATTCTGTAGTCTTGGTGCCTTGGTGCCTTTGTGGCAAGATACCTGAGTAGATACAAAAAATAAGGAAATTATCTATGTCATCGATGCGAACGAAAGCTATTGAGGGTATTTCTATTGGCGACACATTTATTACGTCTCGTACCTTTACTGAACAAGATGTAATGGATTTTGCGAAAATATCAAGAGACTACAATCCAGTTCATTTGGATGAACGTTTTGCAAAGGCAATGAAATTCAATGGGAAAATATGCCATGGACTCTTAGTTGGCAGTATGCTAACTGAAATTGGTGGACAACTTGGATGGTTGGCAACGGAGATGGATTTTAAATTCCAAAAAGCCGTGTATTTTGGTGATACGATTAAGCTTGAGCTCACAGTTATTGCTATCGATGAAAATGGTTTGGCAACATCTGAAGTGGTATTTACAAATCAGGATGGAGCTACTGTGCTTGAGGCTGTGGTAAAGGCATTTGCACCTGATGAGCCTGGAAAGCAAGTTATGCGTGCAATGATAGCTGAAGGAGACCCAACCAACAAGATATGAGAAATTAAATCTTCATAGACCCACAACCAACCTTTCCATCAGGCTCCTAATCGCTGCGCGATTTCATGTTGAAATGAAGTACAAAGCCCTTTACCCATTCTCAGCAGCTTCGCTTTGTGCAAATCGAATGAATAGTGCCGCGGCCGCATCACATCGCACGTATCATCAAGAATCCTAATTGACACAGCTTTCTTCCCATTTTATCTTATTTTTAATGGTCAGGAATAATATACTACCTTACTATATTAAATATTGATTGTACATCAAGGCAATAATTGAGAAGAAGGCATAGCAAAACTATGATGGCGTAGGTGTCTTCAGGGAGAAATGGGATACCATGGGATCAAAATCGCGGTCATCATGCAACAAGGTCAATCCTTCCATAATACAGAAAGTCGCTATTATTATATCAATTGTTTTTCGTACAGTAACACCAGCTTTTCGAAGGAGTCGGTAATTTTGGGCACTTTGAATGGCGACATTGTATCCACCTATTTGTCGAAATGTAAGAGTACTAAGGAAGTTTTTGGCTGTTTCGTAATCCTTATCGGATCTAAAACCCTGAAGGACTTCTGCGAGAATTAAATCTCCAATGGCTACTGGAACATTTGAAAGGTAATTGTCAAGCAAGTCTGTTTGCCACGTGGGAATGCCGTTGAAATAATTGATCCATACGGATGAGTCGACCAGAATCATTGATCCAGCCTCATTGCATCGAGGTCACCATCCCATTTAAGCTTTCCACGCAGACTTTTGATTCGTTCTTGTTTTTTAATTTGAACCAATAGTTTGAGTCCTATCTCAACAACAGCCTTTTTGGTTTTTAGCTGGCTGAGTGCCATGGCCTCATCCATGAGTTCGTCATCAATGATAATATTTGTTCGCATAAATCCCCCTCAATTCATTGTGTATGATAATCATATTATATACACATTAAGTCAGTGTCAAGGCAAAATATTATTGAAAACATTGTAAATAAATCAAGCAGATGCACAACCAACCGCATCAACTCGGTCTGGTAAATCCGCTGCACTCCTTTACCGGTCGCTTATGCGGTTATTTGCCTATGAATAGGTTCTGAAATGAACAAAACACCCGAACAAAAAGCAAGGGACAATATAGACAAAATGCTTGAACGGTCCGGCTGGGCGGTTGTTGACAAGAATGCCATCGACTGCACCCTCGGCCCTGGGGTTGCTGTTTGGGAATATCAGACCGATGTGGGGCCTGCCGAATATATGCTGTTTGTAGATCGTGAACCAATAGGTGTGATTGAAGCAAAAAGGGAAGAAGAAGGTCACCGGTTGTCCATTCATGAAACAGCAGGCGGAATACTACGCCCAAAGCAAACTGAAATGGTTTGCCGATAGCCGACCGCTACCGTTTGTTTATGAAAGCGCCGGCATATTAACACGGTATACGGATCTGCGGGATCCCAAACCCCGGTCAAGTTTATTATTGAAACCCACCGGTTGTTTGCTGAAAACAGCAACAAGCCCCATGGGCACGGGCTGATCAATCCTGCAAATTTTTCTCCCTTTCCTAAGAACCCGATTATGGCCCGCTTCTTTAAGGAAATCGTATGGGCAGATGAGCTTGGTTCCGGGGTGAGAAATCTCTTCAAATACTGCCGGCATTATTCCGGAGGAAAAATTCCTGAGCTGATAGAGGAAGATATCTTCAAGTGCATTGTTCCCCTTACCCCCTCCCACAAGGGGAGGGGGATAACTTACCCACTCATTTTGGGAAAGAGCCAAAATATGTTTAAAATTGAATATTGCCAGATTAACGTTTAAACGTTATAGTGTCTTAACTACATTTGGAGGTAATACTATGGCAACAGAAACAAAGCGTGCCACGATATACTTTGACCCCGATCTACACAAGGCCTTGCGGCTAAAGGCTGTTGAAACCT
This sequence comes from uncultured Desulfobacteraceae bacterium, assembly GCA_964611035.1. Classification (GTDB taxonomy): domain Bacteria; phylum Desulfobacterota; class DSM-4660; order Desulfatiglandales; family B25-G16; genus B33-G16. The sequence goes on along the minus strand of CAZSWT010000015.1, from coordinate 15,079 downwards.
CCCGTTCGGTTTCTGATCTTGTAAACGAGGCCGTCAGAGAAACCATTGCCGAGGATGCAGAGGATCTCGCAGCGTTTGATGAAAGGGCCAATGAACCTTTGATCAGCTATGAAGAAATGGTCAAGAGGCTCAAAAGTGATGGCCGCATATAAAATATTTTTTAAAAAGTCAGTCTGGAAGGATTTTGAAAGAATAACAAAGGAAGATTTAGAAAGAATCCTTAAGCGCATCAAAATGCTCTCTAATGATCCCCGTCCTCCAGGCTGTGAAAAATTGATCGGTCAGGAAAGGTATCGACTGCGACAGGGTCGGTATCGTATTGTGTATTCCATCCAGGATGATGAGCACACCGTCTGGGTGGTGAAGGTTGGTCATCGCAAAGATGTCTATCGCTGAAGTGATCATGGGGCTGTATCGGACTGAAAATCAGTGTGTAATGGTGTCATGCAATTATAATACTCGTTTTAGATAAAGCTCTGCCCCGCAGGGGCTGAAGCTTTTCCCTTGCCGGCCTCCCCTGCCCTGTGGAATGCGGAGCCTATTCCTCCGGGGTCAGTGGCAAGGGAAAAAACAATCTTCTCAGCGTGCTCTGCGGCTCTGCGGTAAGAAACAGTTCTTAAAATCGCAATAACGGTAAAACTATAAAAACATTGACAATATCATATCGATAGTGCTATCGTATGACAAAAAATTATCGATGGAGGTTATGGAATGCAAACGGTTACTGTATCACCAAAATATCAGGTCGTAATACCAAGGATGATAAGGCAGACATTGCATCTTCGTCCTGGTCAAAAAATGCAGGTTGTAGAATATGAGGGCCGAATCGAATTAATACCTGAACGAGATATTACAGAGCTTCGAGGATTCCTCAAGGGCATAAATACCGAATTCGAACGCGAGGAAGATAGATTATGAATATCGTCGATTCTTCCGGTTGGCTTGCCTACTTCGCGGATGAGCCTAATGCAAAACATTTCATATCTCCTTTGAAAGATACAGATTCGCTCGTTGTTCCAACGATAACTTTATATGAGGTTTTCAAGGTTGTTCTCCGAGAATCAAGCGAGAATGAAGCGCTTCAAGCGACAGCGGCTATGCAAAAAGGAACCGTTGTAGATCTTACGGTCACATTGGCTATCGCTGCTTCTAAACTAAGCCTGGAAAAGGGTCTTCCAATGGCCGATAGTATTATTCTAACAACAGCTAAAGCATATGATGCAATACTCTGGACGCAAGATTCAGATTTTAGGAATATGGCCGGAGTTAAGTATTTCCCTAAAAAATAATGGCCAACCTGTCACTTCACCCAACCTGCCCAGTTAAATGCCTCGTTTAATTTCTATTTCACTAGGGTTAAAAAATCAGGACAACATAATACCTATCTCTGTGAACCCTACCCGCCATCGCTCTCGCTCAGGCGAGGCGGGCGGGTTTTTGGGAGCCCTAGCGACCCTGAGAAGCATCGAAGGGGAGCGGGCAAGAGGTTTTCATAGCTGCATATTTATAAAGCGAAACTCGGTTCTAACGAACAAGCATATAATATTCAATTATCTTGACATAGCATGATATCCGTGATATTGTGTCTTCGTGATAAAGTCATTTAAAAATAAAGCCACAGAGAATATTTTTAATGGCAAAGCTACGAAAGCTGCCATAAAAACTTGTCCTAAAACCCTATGGAAAAAAGTATTTAGGAAACTTGATCAACTTGACTCAGTTTTATCTCTTGATGAACTACGAGTTCCTCCTGGTAATAGATTAAAGTCTCTCTCTGGCAATCGAAAGGGGCAATATAGCATTCGTATAAACGATCAATATCGCATCTGCTTTAAGTGGGTCGAAAATGAGCCATTTGATGTGGAAGTAACCGATTATCATTAAAATATTTAAACAGGAGAAAATTATGATTCGAATACCAACTCATAGAACACCAACCCATCCCGGAGAGATGCTTTTAGAGGAATTTCTTGGGCCAATGGGCATCACCCAGCGAGAATTAGCCAATGCCATTAATGTGCCCTATCAGAGGGTAAACGAAATAATTAATGGGAGGAGAGGAATAACTCCAAGTACAGCATTGAGGCTCTCGAGAGCTTTTGGCGCATCAGCTGACTTTTGGATGAATATGCAGCTTCGATGGGATCTATATTTTGCAAGAAAATCTGAGTCAGATGCGCTTAGCAGCATCAAGCCACTACCCATGCATCACATTCAGGCAAACAAATCCAGCGCCCACCAAAGCGCTGGACAGTGATCTTTGTAATGAAAACGCATTAAGTAAAAGGTATAAATTCAGCCACCAAGTCCCTGGCCCAGACCTGGGATGCGGTGACTTATTTTTATAGCACCGCCTCTTTACGATTAAAGGATTAATAGATTATTACAAACATATCGCACCAGGGCGGGCTCAAAGGCACGAAGAAATGATTATGTCTCTTATTAAAAATGATATTTAAAGAATTATATAATAATCTTGGTGACTTGGTGTCTTTGTGGCTGTACTATTACGAAAAAAGGTAATTTAAATATGACAAACACGGACTTAACTTTTATTACCAACGAAGAACAACAAAACCTTAAAACGAGATTTCAAGTATTAATAAAAGATACCAAATTATTTGACTGCCTTGCAGGGTATTTTTATACAAGCGGTTTTTATGCCATTTATAAATCACTAAAAAATACAGAAAAAATTAGAATCCTGATTGGCATAAGCACAAGCAAATTGACCTATGATTTGTTAACAAAGGCAAAAGAAAATCCTCAACAATCTATGCAATTTTCTCATGCAGAAACAAAGCAGGAATATTCAGGACTTGTCGAAAAGGAGATGGAGGATTCGGAAGATAAACGGGAAGTTGAAGAAGGTGTTGTAAGGTTTATTAAATGGATTCACAGCAAGAAACTGGAAATCAGAGCTTATCCATCACAAAATATACACGCCAAACTTTACATTATGACTTTCGTCGAAGGCGACCGTGATATCGGCCGGGTAATTACAGGTTCCAGTAATTTTACCCAATCAGGTTTGGTGGATAATCTTGAATTTAATGTCGAACTGAAAAATCGCACAGACTATGACTTTGCCAAAAATAAATTTGAGGAGCTCTGGAAAAATGCCGTAGATGTTAGTGAAAAGTATATTCAGACCATTCAGGATAAAACCTGGTTGAGCCAAAATATTTTACCCTACCAGTTATACCTGAAATTTCTTTACGAATATTTCAAAGATGAACTCAGTCAGATCGATAAGATATCTCTCAAATATCTTCCGCAGGAGTTTAAAAAGCTTGCATATCAGGAGCAGGCGGTTTTAAACGCCAAAAAGATACTTCTGGAATACGGCGGCGTTTTTATCTCTGATGTTGTGGGCCTTGGTAAAACATACATCTCAGCCATGCTGGCGGGACAACTGGACGGCAGAACACTTGTCATCGCCCCACCGATGCTTCTGGCGAAATCCAATCCCGGCTCTTGGACTAATGTATTTTCAGACTTTCGAGTTCAGGCAGATTTTGAATCTATTGGCAAACTCGACGACCTTTTGGAAAGAGGAACCGAAAAATACACAAATATAATCATTGATGAAGCCCACCGTTTCCGAACTGAAACAACAATTTCCTATGAGAAGCTGGCTGAAATCTGCCGCGGCAAAAGGGTTATGCTGGTAACAGCCACACCATATAACAATACCCCGAAAGACATCCTGAGCCTGCTTAAACTTTTCCAAAAAGCCAAGAAAAGCACCATACCCAATCTGCCGAATCTGGAAGGGTTCTTTAGCGGACTGGACAAGAAACTGAAGAAACTGGACCGAAAGAAAGACTATGCCGCATACATAAATACCGTAAAAGAAAACTCACTCGAAATTCGAAATAAAGTTCTTAAATATTTAATGGTACGCCGCACCAGAACTGAAATTGAAAATTATTTCAGCAAAGACATAAAAGAACAGGGCCTCAAATTTCCGGAAGTTAAAAAACCAGAGCCCCTATTCTACGAACTCAATGATGAAGAAGACGGTATTTTTAATAAAACCATCGACCTGATTGCCAATAAATTTATATACGCCCGCTACATGCCCCTGCTCTATTATGAAGGAAAAAGGGAAATAGACCAGCTTGAAGAACAATCCCAGAGAAACATGGGACGGTTCATGAAAATCCTGCTGGTCAAACGGCTGGAAAGCAGCTTCTTTGCTTTCAGAAATTCCGTGGACAGATTCCTTCATTCCTACGAGATGTTCATAAAAGAGTTTGATAACGGCAATGTGTATGTGAGCAAGAAACATACGAACAAGATATTTGAACTGATTGAGAGCGACGATGACGAAGCGGTTCAGCGATTAATAGATGAAGGCAAGGCGGAACGATACGAAAGCAAGGACTTCAGGAAAGAGATCAGGAAAGATTTGCAGCATGACCGTGACATTCTTGTGGATGTCAAAAAATTTTGGCAAAAGGTCAACCGTGACCCGAAACTGATAAAATTCCTGGACGAATTGTTCAAAACAAATATCTTGAAACAAAGTCATTTAATAATCTTTACGGAGTCAAAGGAAACCGCCAATTACCTGTTTAAAAACATAAATGACAAATATCCTGAAAGGGTGCTCCTCTATACCGGCGATTCAGGCGAGTCTGTCCGCGATAAGGTGATCGAAAACTTTGACGCCAGAGCCCGTCATAAAAGAGATGATTATCGAATACTTGTCTCTACAGAGGTCCTATCTGAAGGCGTTAACCTGCATCGCTCCAATGTGGTGATTAACTACGATATCCCCTGGAATCCGACCAGAATGATGCAGCGGGTGGGTCGTATTAACCGTGTGGATACACCCTTTGATATAATCCATACCTTTAACTTTTTCCCGACCATACAATCCAATGACCAGATAAAGCTTAAAGAAGCGGCAGAAGGAAAAATCAATGCATTTTTGACCCTGCTCGGCGGTGATGCAGAGCTTTTAACCGAAGGAGAGCCTATAGGTTCACATGAGTTGTTTGACCGATTGCTTTCAAAGAAAACACTCGAAGGTGAGGATGAGGAAGGGGATAGCGAACTTAAATATCTGCGGGTTATCCAGGATATCCGCGAAAAGGACTCCGATTTGTTTGAAAAAATAAAGCGCCTTCCAAAAAAGGCTCGCACAGCAAAGCAACACAGTGATATTGCGAAGTCGCTTATAACCTACTTCAGGCGCGGTAAACTTCAGAAGTTCTTTATGGCGCGTGATAAAAAGGAAACTCAGGAAATTGATTTCATATCAGCAGCTAAGCTGCTTGACAGCAAACCGGATGAAAAGAGGAAGAAACTTCCCGAAGAATTCTATAACCTCCTTGACAAAAACAAGGAAGCTTTTGTTCTTGCCACAACCGAAGAAATGGCTGAACCGCAAAAGAGAAGAGGCCGCGACAGCGCCGCCAATATCCTGAGAATTCTAAAAGTAACCATAAAAAACACGCAGAAACTCACCGATGACCAGGAGCTTTATCTTAAAAAGGTATTCACACAGCTTGAAGAAGGCGGACTACCCAAACAAACAGCCAAACAAACACAGAAAGCATTGGATGCCCTTAAAGGGGAAGTAATAAATCCGTTCAAGGTGCTGGCAGTGCTTTATAGAAATATACCCGAAAGACTTCTGGAAAGCCATTATGCCGAAAAGAACCCGGCAGTATTCGGCAAACGTGAAGTCATCCTCTCATTATATCTAGCAGGCAAATAAGCATGGATAAACAGCAGGCTCAGAAAATTATTAAAGACACCTTTGAGCATTCTTTTGATATGGACAGGTTTACGGTGTTTATAAAAAACCTTTTGAACAGGATTGATGAATCAAAAGCATTCCATGCCCACGGATATGTAAAAGAAGGGTTCAGGGGCATTATCAAAACATACGAGCGGGTTGGAACTTACAATGCAGTCGATGATAAAAAGGTCGATATCATTGTCGTTTATCTGCAAAAAGGATCTTCACTCGATCATGCCCGTGTGACACAAAGGAACTTTGCCGGTAGATACCTTGATGACAGAGGAGAAAAAGATGCCGGATTATTTGCATTTGTTTCGCCAGATGAAGCAGATTGGCGGTTTTCACTGGTAAAGATGGATTATAAGTTTGATAAAAACGGAAAAGTAAAAGAAGAGTTCACCCCTGCCCGGCGCTGGTCGTTTCTGGTGGGCGCCAACGAAAAAAGCCACACCGCCCAGAGCCGATTGGTGAAAATATTAGCTGATGACGAACATGACCCGACCTTGGAAGAGATAGAAAATGCCTTTGATATTGAGAGCGTCACCAAAGAGTTTTTTCTCAAATACCGTGACCTTTTCCTACGCACCAAAGAAGAACTGGACAGGGTTGTTGAAAAAGATCCGAAAATCAAGGCTGATTTCGAGGCCAAAGGTGTTGATACGGTAAACTTTGCCAAGAAACTGCTGGGACAGATTATATTCCTTTATTTTCTACAGAAAAAGGGCTGGTTTGGAGTGGGCCGCGATGATAATTGGGGCACCGGTTCAAAGAATTTTTTACGCGAACTGTTCGAGAAAAAGCATAGTGATTACAATAATTTCTTTAACGATATACTTGAGCCGCTCTTTTATGAAGCACTGCGAAGTGGTAAAGATCGCGAACATATAGATTATTATTACAGCCGCTTCAACTGCAAAATCCCTTTTTTAAACGGAGGCCTTTTTGATCCCATCGGTAATTACGACTGGGTGCATACCGATATAATTATTCCGGACAAACTTTTCTCCAACTCCGAAAAAACCAAAGAAGGCGATACAGGCACAGGCATACTGGATGTGTTTGACCGCTACAATTTTACCGTTAAAGAGGATGAACCGCTGGAAAAGGAAGTGGCTATTGACCCAGAACTACTGGGCAAATCTTATGAGAAATTTAACGCCATCCGTCCGGATAACTTTGATGAATTCAAAAAGGCATTAAAGAGCGGCAAGACAGGCGAGGAAAACAAATTCAACAAAAAATTCGGCGTCTATTACACCCCCCGCGAAATCGTTCACTACATGTGCCAGCAGAGTTTGATCAATTACCTGTTTACAGAACTTAACAGCGGTAAAATGAGTTATGAAAAACTCGGTGATGGCAATCTCAATATGTTCGGTAATGAAGTGAAAAAAGGGCAGTTAGATATAACTGTTCAGCATCGAGAAAATCCAGAGATTCTAAAAGAGGACATCGACATTCTTATTCACTACGGCGAGCAGGTCAGTGAGAACGAGGCGCGGGTCGAAAGCAAGGGCAAGGAGACCAGCACCTATTCTTACAAATTACCCGAAAGCATCCGCAAGAATGCCGCACTGATTGACCGGAAACTGGCAGACATCACTGTCTGCGATCCGGCAGTTGGCTCCGGCGCATTTCCGGTGGGAATGATGAGTGAGATTGTAAAGACAAGAAATGTGCTTACGCCTTTTTTGTCATTGCGAGGAGCGCAAGCGACGAAGCAATCTCAATTCGATGACAACCGCACCGTTTACAATTTCAAACGCCAATGCATTGAACATTCCCTTTACGGCGTGGATATTGACCCGGGTGCTGTTGAGATTGCCAAACTGCGGTTGTGGCTGTCTCTGGTGGTGGATGAGGAAAGTATAAAGAACATAAAACCTCTGCCGAATCTGGATTATAAAATCGTCTGCGGGAATTCTCTGCTTGGGATAGAAAAAAATTTGTTCAATCTAAACCTTTTTAATGAACTGGAAAAATTAAAACCGCTCTATTTCAGCGAAACCAATCCAAGCAAAAAGCAGGAATATAAAACACAAATTGACAACCTTATCAGCCAAATAACCGACGGGCACAAGGAATTTGATTTTGAGGTCTATTTTTCTGAGGTGTTTCATGAGAAGGCCTGCCCTGAGCGAAGTCGAAGTGGTGGGTTTGATGTGGTAATTGCCAATCCGCCGTATATTCAGCTGCAAAAAGACGGCGGCTCGCTTGCTACTCTTTATAAAAATTGCGGATTCCAGACATTCAAGCGAACCGGCGATATTTATGCTCTGTTTTATGAAATGGGCTGTAATGTGCTCAAAGAAAGCGGACATCTCACCTTTATCTCTTCCAATAAATGGATGCGTGCTGGTTACGGCGCTGCGCTGCGTAAATTCTTTACAGAAAAAAATCCTGTGAAACTGCTTGATTTTGGCGGATTCAAGATATTTGAAAGCGCTACTGTGGATACCAATATTATTGTGGTGGAAAATTGCGAAAATGGAAACCGACTGGAAGCCACGCATTTTAAGAACGATTACAAAAAAGGCGAAAGCGTGCATCATTATTTTGATGAAAATAAAGTGATTTTAGGAAATCTCACGGCTGACACCTGGTTTATTGGTAATAAAGCGGAAGTTGCTCTGAAAGAGAAAATTGAAACCATCGGCACACCTCTGAAAGATTGGGATGTGAAAATCAACTTTGGCATTAAAACCGGCTGTAACGAAGCCTTTATTATTAATGAAGCAAAACGGGCAGAACTGATAGCGAAGGACCAGAAAAGTGCGGAAATTATCAAACCGATTCTGCGCGGGCGGGATATTAAGCGATATGGTTATGAGTTTGCGGGATTGTATTTAATTGATTCTCATAATGGTTACTTAGATAAAAATGGCAATCGAATATCACCAATAAAAATTGACAATTATCCGGTAGTTAAGGAACATTTAGACAAAAATTGGATAAAAATCAAGAAAAGACAAGACAAAGGAGTTACACCCTATAACTTAAGAAATTGTGCCTACTACCCAGAATTTGCGAAAGAGAAAGTGGTATGGACAGATATTACAACTTCACCTACATTTTCATTAGTCCCACCCGGTGTATTTTTTAATAACACAGTCTATTCAATTTCAGGGGATCATAGAAAGTATTTATTAGCAATTTTGAACTCTTCAATTGTAAACTTCATCTTTCCACTTATTGCTACTGATTTGGGTGAAAAAGGTAATCGTTATTTCAAAATTTTTGTTGAAAAGGTTCCTATCATGCCTATCACATCCGAAACCCGTTATTTATCGGAGCAGATAAAGGACTTTGTGGAGCAAATTCTCACCGCCAAACGCACTAATCCCGAGCCTGATACCACCGCCCTTGAAGCAAAAATCGACCAGCTTGCTTACAAACTCTACGACCTCACCCCAGAAGAAATCAAAATCGTGGAAGGCCTGCCTGTGCATGACCGCACGCAGACAGGCGGAAATGAAAAAACCGATTTAGCAGTTAATAGGAAAAGCGGGACAGGCGTAAATCAATACGTAACTTGAGAGATTTGACAGAAGACAGTTTATGCTATACTTAAAAAAGCAAAAGCGAAATTATAAAAAAATTTTTGAATAATTTATCAACGACAACAAGATCACTTATTTTTTGTGTCTAATGTTTTTGTTTGACTCAGGATTCCTAACTTGTTATATTTACATCATATTTTCACAAAATAAATAATACTTCAATATATTGAGCTTGTTACAACTTTTTCCACAATAAGAAGTATATATCATGCCAACTAAACGGGAATACATTTTAAAGTAATATTTTTCTATCCAGTTCAATATTTAAGGAAATGTTTACCGATATACATTTTTTCCTATTTCGAATAGCACCATAAAACCTTTGAAGCGGGAAGAGTCTAAATGGGATTTATAAAAAAACTATAGAGTTAGAAACAATAACTATCATGATTGCTATCACCATATATTTGGACATAAAAGGTGGCAAGGTTATTGCGGGGGGGTAATTCATTAAATCGTCTTCGATCTTAGAAAGTTTTTAAGTTTTTCTGTTTTAAGCCGATAGAGCTTTTGCGTATGAGCTTTTCTCTTCAAAATCATTCGGCCTATATCACAATGAGCAAGTTCTATGACTAGATGATAAGTGGGGTAAATATGTCGGCCGATAATAAAAAAACTATAATAGAGGCAATTCAAAAAGAAAGAGAATCTAAGCTCATCATCTATTTTCTTGGTGATCGCCCAGGCCAGGAAACCAAAATTGCAAATGATATCATTCCTCTATTTTATGAACACCTAAACAAAATTGGAGCTTCTAAACAGATTGATTTATTTCTTTATACAAGAGGAGGAATAATTTATACACCTCCGCGCATTGTAGATTTAATAAGAGAATTCACTAAAAGATTCTGTGTATTGATACCGTACAAATGCCACAGTGCGGGGACACTGATAGCTTTAGGGGCAAATGAAATTATTATGACTAAAATGGGAGAACTCAGTCCAGTAGAACCCCAAATAGGAAGCTTAGATAGATCCCAACCTGATCAACCTATAGAAAGGAAGCCTGTCAGTGTTGAAAATTTTGCATCTTATATTTCTTTTGCAAAGGAAATGGTCGGTATTTCCGAACAGGATCAGCTTGGATCAGTTCTGATGGAATTAACCAAAAAGGTATCTCCAATCGATTTGGGAGAAGTTCATAGAGCTCACAATCTCATCAGGGTTATCGTAAAGAAACTCTTGAATCATCATATGAAAATGGCAGAGCATGAACCAAGAGTGAAGGAGATAGCAGATATTCTGATTGAAAGATATTTTTCTCATGAATATTTGATTAGCAGAAAGGAAGCAAAAGGGTTAGGACTTAAAGTCAATACTACTCCTAATAAAGAATTGGAGAGTATGCTCTGGAAGCTATTTAAGCTTTATGACTCTCAATTGAATTTGGGTGAACCTTTTAACGCACACGCTGAATTGGGTGATAAACAAGAAAAGCAATTGACAATAAAAAGGGCGGTAATTGAAAGTGAAAACATGTGTCATGAGTTTGTCAGCAAAGTTAATTTAAGTAAACAGCCACCCATGTCAACCCAACAAATCCAGCAAATAATCTCTCAGCAGAAGCTTTCACCTAATATCGCACAGCGAATGATCAAGGATCTTGCTGAAGGGCCTGTTTTAATGGATGTTTATTGGCAAGGATGGGAACTTCAAAATAATTAATCATTACTAAAAGGAGATTATAAAATGTTTGTAATTGAAAAATATAGCTATTTCAAACCATATGAAGATGATACAGGATTCACTCTTATGAACTCTTTGCCTTATTTGACTGCGGGTATTGATAAGACTATACAGGAGCATGGGATTGAACTCCCGTTTATGTCCAAAGAAGCAGAAATAATAAATGAGACACATAAAAAGGATTATCGGCCCCTATTTGATTCTGATCCAACTGATGTATTCTGATTTTTTCAAAACCAAATGTTTTATGAACAGTATCCCGATGTTACAATGTTTTTTCAGGGTGATATCCTGAGAAATTTCCCTGTCTCTATTTTGTCGGAGAAACTAAAAATAGTAAGACTAAAGAAGAAATATGAAGATTTTTCAGTAGCTCACATTTATGAAGAATCTAAGCTTAATGATGCCTTTGCAAATGGCTCAGAGTCTATTCTTGCAAAGGCATTTTTAATGAACGTAATGATTCTCTCCCAGACATGCGATATTGAGCACCGAGAATTCGTATCAATTGCCCCTATTTTCCCTCTAAGCAATGTTGAGAATATATCTACACAAAATGCAATTCGAAAAAGAAAAGTTTTTTACCGTTTTTACCTCCCATCTGAGGGTGATTTTGAAGAGTCTTTTTTAGATATCACTACCATAAATTCAGTTAGTAGATCGACATTGAGATTAGAAGATAGATTTTTATCCATTTCTCATTATGGGAGGTCTAATCTTGCACATTTTGTTTACAACTATTTTAACAGGCCATTCATTCTTGTATAAAGATTATTTACCTTTTTAAGATCTCCTTTTTTATTTAAGCCCGGAAGAGGCTGTTAACAAAACATGATTATCAGAGCTACACGGGCTGTTGCATGAACAGGGGCCGAGCTTACTGTCTGGAAATAATATAAAAGAGGACATCCTGCTATGTAGATCAGAATGTCGAGAGTAATCTGGAAGCCATCTAAAATAAAATATAAAAGATCTATAAACCTTTCCCCCAGCCTGCTATTCGTGGTCAAAAGCCGCAAGAAAATTATTCGCAATAAAGTCTCTGGTGTCGTACTCTATATTAAGAACTCCATTTCAAGGCTTCAGAATGCCTCCACACGGTCACCAGGTTTTATGGGCTTTGGTTTGCATCTTATTTTTCAACAGCTTAAATTAAGCGGCTGAAAATAAAGGGGTCTTGAATCTTGAAAATTAATCCAGGAATATTTGATAGATATTTTTAAGTCAACCACCATCGGCTAAAGCCGATGGCTTGAGGAGTCAAGGTCTGATCCCTATATTTTCATAGAGCGTGGCCTATTAGAATAGGTAAAGAGATGAAGGGTGTGACTGGTAAGTTATTGGCTGATTATCATAAGGACAAATTAAACCGGGGTCGGACTGAGTTAACTGTCTGGAAATAATATGAAAGGTTTTTAATCGGGCTTGATTTTGGCCTTAAGAGCTTGTTTTTCATACTCAAATGGATGGTTTTGGGTATCCAACACAGGGAACAGTAATCTGAATATTTTTGCCCATTGCCCACAGGCTATTTACCGAAAATGGCAGTATTGCCAATTTCGGTAAACATTGTTTTTTATCCTAATAATTAAGGAACAAACCCTTATCAGGTCTCTCATTACCTGATATAAAATTACGGGAGATAAAATAAATGTTTTCTACGACCTCACCCCGGAGGAAATCAAAACCGTTGAGGGCCTGTCTGCCGTGCCAACGGCACAGGCAGGAAAAAATAAAATGTTTAAACCTAAATTTGCCATAACACCGAAGATTAATAAGGCGGTTGTTGAGATAGAGAGAGTGCGTGGCTTTCTTGATGCGGTGAAACTCATCACAGATGGCGGAAGTCTACGAGAGGGGCAAGCAGATTATTATTGCTGATAACACTGTCAAATTATTAGAGTACCTGAAATTAAATATACGGCAGGAAAAGATTATCCGGTATTTGGTAATTAATGAGCAAATAGACAACACGCTGTGTCAAAAAATTTGCAATAGTATCAAAAGGACAGCCACGAGAGATTTAACGGGATTTGTTGAAAAGAATATACTTAAAAAAATTGGCGAGAAGAAAGGTACTTATTATATCTTATCGCCGAAAGTGATAGAAAAAATAAGGGACATTAAGGGACATCGTTGAGGGACAATAAGGGACATTATCAGGGGACATTTTACAACCTGTCTGCGTGTGGGCACGCACAGGCAGATGACTAACGGGGTCAAAGAATACTAAAAACAAATTGACCAATTAGTTTATAAACTCTACGACCTCACCCCGGAAGAAATCAAAATCGTGGAGGGGGAAAATGCAAAAATGGGTCAGATCTGCTCTTGACTCATTTAAAGAATATCATTGAGAAAAAACTCAGGTCAAACCCCAGGTTCTATGTTGATATGGGTTTTATTTCTCAATAAGCACGGTAAGAAAAGGTACTACCCCACCACAGAGCAGCGAAGTAACAATAGGAATATCCATAATCGCCCCAAGGGGCGGGGAACCAAACCTCTGTCCGCCTCCGGCGGATTGAAATATAACATCATGTTTCTTTTTATATTTTGGAAATAATTCCATAATTGTTCAATATAATGGAATTAATTCCGGTCACTCAATTGTTATGTTTTAAAATTATGAACAGACCAACGATATCATAATATGAAAGACCATAGATACCTTCATTCAAAAGAAAAGTTTTTAGACTATTCTTATTTGGCCTTGAAGAACAATTTTGAGTCAAAAGAAGGATTCATTTCTTTTTTCGATTCAATCAAGCCGGATGATGAAAAGAATTTGTTTCTTAAAACTGCTTCTTTTTATCTGTTCATAGTTAAGCAAGGTGATTGGATTGTTAATATCCCAAACTCTGATCCCAAAATTGATTATTTGAACGATACATTTAAGTATATCGCACTTTTTTCTTTGATAGAATCTCTTTATTCCATGGAAGAACATTTAGATTATTATCAATATTTGATGCGAAACAAAAAAGAAATCAAATTTGGAATTGATAAAAAGCCTTCTTCTATTTTAACTGAAAAATATAGTGAATATAAGAAAGTATATGGAGCCCAAAAGATGGCTTTGCTTTTTTTTGAGTCGTTAGAAGTTGAGGATAAAGAACTGATAAAAAACAAACTTCGCTTAAAAGATCAAGAATCCGCATTTAACCAACTCGTACAGATACTTTATCAAATGAGGTCAAATTTTGTTCATAAGGCCGAATTAATTGTTGGACTTGGTACTCATACAACGATTAGTAAATTAGGCGATGGCATTTTTATTAACGAACTTACGATTAATGATTTTCAGAATATTTTTGAACGTGGGCTTATCAAAAGATTTAGGAATTAACACTATTCAAAGGACGAAAACATAACCTGTCATTTCACCTGACAGGTGTTTCGCTGGCGCTCCTCACCTGCCGGTGAATTCTGCGTTAGCCACAAGGAGGAAAATTTAATGTTACATAAAAGACTGTTGTTTGTTTTCTTGTTTGTATTGATTGTTGTAGGTTGTGCAATTCCTGCTTGTCTAAAAGGGAGAGTCAACACGGCTGTTTTCTCTGATCCACCAGGAAAGCGTATTTTTACTATGGTGTTGCCAGATTCTCCAACCTTAAGAGATAGGCGTATTGGAGATCTAATTATCGGTCACATGGAAAAGCAGGGCTATAGAGCTAGTTCATCAGAGGAGCAAGCCAATACAGCTGTGCTCTATAAATTTTCTATAGGCCAAGGAAAGGTGAGTGTTAGTAGCTCGTTCAACAAGTCAACCGGTGAAACAAGTGTTAGTTCATCTACTAGTTACCCTCGCTTCTTTCAGTTGACGATTGTTGATCTAAAGGAAACAAGGGCAACCGGTAAGCCAGTTCTTATATGGCAAGGTGAGGTGTATAGCAAAGGATCGTCTACCAATACGGCTAAACTATCCGAACATTTCCTAAAAATATTATTTGAAAATTTTGGGAAAACTGTGGATGAGAAATCATTCCATAGGGTGGTAGCGTGGTAAATATTGGTGGCTAACACTTATAAGGCCTCCGGCTGTCAATAGAAAAACTACTCCATTACGAAAAAT
>CAZSWT010000014.1:0-57553 GCA_964611035.1 uncultured Desulfobacteraceae bacterium | reverse complement strand
CTATTTATAATTATTTCAGCTATTTATATGGGATTGACTTTTTACGAGGTCATCACTATTAAGAAACAAATTTCTTAGGTTATCTCATGTTTTGTTTAGGCCATACCAATACGTAACTATCCTTCCATCTTAATTTCCTATTACCTATGGTAAATGATTTTTTGGCGCGTAATTTTGAATAATGATGCTAGATATAGTGCATAAATGCTTTTTTTTCACAACATACAGTATTTTTTCCTTGACAATTGGTGCTCTTTAGTCCATAGAAGAAAAAATTCAGCTTTATGTTTAACCCCTCAATGAAAACGGGCACATTCTTTGCATACTAATGTAAATTATATGGCCTTATATCAAAAGAGTCCAGGCCCATTTATTGCCTTGACAAAGTATAAAAATACTGTACATTACCAATCCCGAAAAAGCAGCTCCATAATTCTTTGCAGCTTTTTAACGAAAAATTACAAACGAGGAGAAAAGTATTGTCCATAGAGATAGAAAAACCTGTATTAAAAAAGGCCTGTATGGAAATGATAGAAACCATTCTTTTCTGTCTTCCCAATGCATTCAAGGGTACAATTTATCAAATTGGAAAACCACCAGATCTGATTGCAGAAAGGATTACTTCCGGAATAATTGACGATGGTAAAGGAAAGATTTCATGGGGTCTTCCGGCAAAATCCGGATACAATACTCCTGGTAAACCATGGGTTGAATACAGGGATCAATCTGATCGCCCCCTTGAGTCTATGTCCTGGTGTGTTGAGAAGCAGAAAAGTTGGACATCTGAAGATCCAGAAAAAGATGCTCGAAATCTCAGATTTCAGGTTGAAGGAATAACTGAAGACTTCCACCATATGGAACCGGTAATTGTTCTCAAATCGGATCTTAAATTAGACACGCTCTCCGACTTTAAATATCCGAAGGATTATAAAAAAAATACCATATGGAAAGACACCGACTATATTGTAGTTGCTGTCATCAAGATACATTTTCATCCCTTTACGATAAAAATCGGTAGTCATGAGACCAAAGTTATTAAAAAACTTTCGCGTTCTCTCGGAACCGAATTGCTGTCTTACCACTTACGGCAGGATTCTATGAAGACTATGGAACGGTTGGCAATGGATAGGTTAAACGCATGTAACATACTTGCTGACTCCCTGCGGAATTCCATCACAAAGTCAGGGCTGATTTTCTCTCTCGTTAAACAGGAAATAGGATACCTCAGAGATCAGTGGGAACAGGCATTGATCGAAGACCGGAAAGAAAATAATATGAAAGCCGAGGCTATAAGGGACTTAAATGAAATTTTAACAAGTCTGGGTGATGGATATGAAGATCGCAAGGAAGATTTGGTGGATGCCCAAAATAAATTCTTGGAACTTTCTCTTCCACCGGAAAAGGGTGAAAATTGGGTAGGTATGCAGATAGAGGAGAGATGGAAAGACCTTCTTTATGAATGTCCACAGGATGATCATAAAAGGAAAATAGTGTGGGAAACCATTGATAAATTGAAAAAGTCTCTTCATTTTGGTCAGGACCCTGATATCATTGCAAATTATAATAAAATACCGGAGGAGCTTAAACAGGAGTGGGTTAATCTCATGTACAGAAACAATGATAGATTCGATGATTCAGCCCTTGATCGGCTTATCAAGGTACTGGCTAATTCAGCACTTACGATACCATCTCGGGAAAAATCAAGGAAAACATTGACCCAACTTAAGGCCCTTGCACAGACTATGAGCCAGCTTGAACAAAATACAAATTTTCTTTTGGATAGAGTTCTTAATGGAAGTGAAAAAAATCTGATTTCTGGGGCTTTAAATAATATTACTGTGAATTCTTAATTGCTCAAAATCCTGTGGAAATTTATTGCTTCTTTAGGGCATGGGTGTCTTTTTTTGCTTATGCCCTTAAATAACGCTCAGCTTAGTTGTCATTTCAAAATTGGGTAATATAGACGGATCATATGATTCTAAGGCCAAGTTGCTATTACCCAATTTTGAAATGACATGGCAAGGCACCCTATTAAGAAGGGCATAACAAAAAAAGACACCCATGTCCTTCCTTAAATTATTGAGCATATACGTGAATTCTTAATCTCATGCTACGTCCACAAATTCATCTATCCCACTATGACTGCCTGTGAATATCTGCCTGAAGAGGTTGTAGGTCCTATGGGCAAGCCCAGGATCATGCTCAACCAGTCTAAATGCCTCTTTCCTTGCCTCAGACAGTATCTCTGCATCCCTCATAATTTTTGCAACCCTAAACTGGTAGAACCCTGATTGTCTCTCGCCCAGAAATTCTCCTGGTCCCCTAATGGCCAGGTCTTCTTCAGAAATCCTGAATCCATCTGTAGTTTTTTCAATGATTCCCAGCCTTTTCCTGGCATCATCCGTCTTCCTGTAGGAGGCCAAAAGAAGACACTTTGAGGGGTAAGCACTTCTCCCTACTCTCCCCCTAAGCTGATGAATTTGCGAGAGGCCAAACCTCTCGGCATTCTCAATTACCATAATGGTAGCATTGATAATATTTATACCCACCTCGATAACTGTCGTGGAAACCAGGATATCTGTTGCCCCTTCTTTGAATTTTTCCATTATCTCTTCTCTTTCATCCAGGGACATCTTTCCATGGATCAAAGCTATATGGAAATCTGGAAAAATATCTCTGAGCTTCTCAGCCATCTGTGTGGCATCTTTAAGGTCCATCTTTCCTGACTCTTCAATCAGAGGATACACTATATAGGCCTGTCTTCCCTTTTCTATCTCCTCTCTGAGGATTTCATATACCCTGCCTCGATCCCTTTCATGGAACAGCTTAGTCTGGATGGGCTTTCTCCCGGGAGGAAGCTCGTCGATGACAGATATGTCAAGATCCCCATATAAGGTGAGCCCCAATGTTCTTGGAATAGGAGTAGCAGTCATGGTGAGTACATCTGGTCTTGTTCCTTTCTGCTTGAGAATAGCCCTCTGTGCTACTCCAAATCTGTGCTGCTCATCAATGATCACGAGTCCAAGTTTGTGAAACTTTACACTCTCTTGAATAAGGGCATGGGTACCTATTAGTATATCTATATTACCCTCTTTTACCCCATCTCTCACCTCATCGGCAAAGTTATTCATCCCGCTTGTAAGAAGTGCTACTCTGAGATTCATATTTCGGGTGAGCTCAAGGGTGCTGAGATAGTGCTGTTCAGCAAGAAGCTGCGTAGGCGCCATAAATCCAACTTGATAACCATTCCTTACTGCCATCCATGCAGCCATAAATGCTACCACGGTCTTACCGCAGCCTACATCACCTTGAAGTAACCTGTTCATTGGAAATGGTCTGCTCATGTCTGTGATAATCTCATGAATTACACTTGCTTGTGATCCCGTAAGCTTAAAAGGAAGAAAATTATAAAGCTCCTCAATACCTTGTATCTCAAAGGCTATCCCTCTTTGCCGGGAAGTCTTGCTCCTTTTGAGTGCGAGCGCAAGTTGGAGCATGAAGAACTCGTCAAATATGAGCCTTCTCTGTGCCGGTGATCTTTGAATTCGAAGATCCTCAAGCCTTGATTCTGACGGGAAGTGAACCTCTTTTATTGCCGCACCCAGTTCAAGGAGCCATTGTGCCTTTCTGATCATCGCAGGCAATGGATCTTCGAAGTTTGGAATAAATCGGTTTATGGCATCCATCATAATCCGGCGTATCCTTCGCTGCGAGATTCCCCCTATTTCAGGATAAACAGGTGATACCCTTCCAATCTCATATTCATTTCCATCCTCTATGATCTCAGGGTGATAGGTCTCAAGCATCTTCTTTGGGGATGCACGAAATCGGCCATAGAGGATAATATTGTCTCCTTTTTTAAACCTGTACAGGTACTGTATCGCTCCTATCCATTTAGCAGATATGATTCCAGACTCATTGCCTACAAGCATTTCAAGCACTGGCCGGTATCTAAACCTGAGTCTTTTTATCTCCATTATCGTGCCCCTTATAAGAGCTGCCTCACCAGACTCTATCTTGTGAATCGGAATGAACTTCCTCCGGTCTTGGTAGGAACGTGGAAGGATATACAATAGATCATATACTGTCTGAACCCCCCTCTTCTGGAGCTCTTTCGTAATGACTTTCCCCACACCTTTAAGGGAACTAACAGGGCCGAGTATCCCCCTATATAGACTTTCTATATTTAAATCCGTGTCTGAGCACATAACGGCTAATTATAAGGGTATGCAAAGGGCTAAAGACGTGCCGAGCATATTAATGGATAACAATTGTAGAAACAGCAGTCAGGATAATTAAAGAACAGACAAAAAAACAATCATAGATGATACTAAATTGCAAGTGTCAGACCCTCTCTGGCCCAAAAGATATCCATTTTTTTATAATCGGAATGAAATTTAGGCCTACTTTTCATCCATAATTCATCTAAAAACTTATCTGAATGTTGTGGGTCGTGGTGAAAAATTGCGAGCTGCTTAACGTGGGCCTGGTAAGCGATATCAAGGAGGAGTTGAATAGAGGAATGTCCCCAACCTACCTTACTTTTATACTCTTCTTCCGTGTATTGGCCGTCAGCGATCAAAAGGTCGGCATTATCAATGAAATCAAGATAATCCTGCGCCAGAACCTTATTTTCCTTAGTGTCTGCATGGGAATGGAAAATAAGATTTAGCTCCACGTCTGTTGCATAAACGATCTTTTTTCCGTTTATGCCTAAACGATAGCGTACTGAACCTCCTGGATGGCACACCTGCTCCTGCCAGTCAATGACGACTTCTCCCAAGTGTATTACCTCTTCAGATATCTCCTGAATGGTGATGTCAGCAGAAAATTCTGACATCCCAACAGGAAAATACTCATAGTCCATCTGGCCTTTTAAGATAGAGGCGAGAAAATGTTCTTTATGAGGGCTTCCATAAATTGTCAGGTTAGTATCCTTGATATATGCTGGTTGAAAGAAAGGGAGGCCTTGAATATGATCCCAATGGGTATGGCTAAAAAATAAATGGAGGGAAAGCCCCTCCCCTGCTTTATCGTATTCCTCTATAAGGTCTATGCCTAAATTTCGTATACCTGTGCCGGCATCAAAAATGGTGTGTATATCTTGATAACGAACAGTTACACAGGGTGTATTACCACCATATTTTTCTGTAATTCGTCCTGGAGTAGGAACTGAGCCACGTGTTCCCCAAAAAGTGACAAGCGGTTTGGCTTCATTGGGAGGCATCATGTTTTTTGTAGTGTTTTATCTTCAGTGAAGAGAATTTTCACTCCACCAATATTGATCTGATCACTATTCCGTAAAACGCATTTCACAATCTTTATACCATTGACATAGGTACCATTGGTGCTGCCCAAATCCTCAACAAAATATTCTTCATTACGACAAATGACATGGGCATGTCGTCTGGAAACATTTTCAATAGAAAGGCAAATCCCGCACTCAGGAGTTCGTCCAATAATTACCTCCTCTTCTCCCAACTCAATAACTTTATTTTCTTCACCAAAACCAATTATCTCCAAACAGGCACGCTGTTTGACTGTAATTTCTTCGACAAATGTCTCGCGGGAGATCTCAGTTGTGGTTGAATACAAAGACCTATTATCATATTCGGATTTATTATCGATGTGATCCATGTGTACAGTTTTTCAGTCTTTTTGACTATATTTAACACATTTATTAATTACTATGAATATCTATACTCTTTATAAACTATTTTTTCAACCTCCTCATAGGGAATTTGATATCTCATAGTACGTTTCGCTTGATTTCATTTCTCTTTTTTTTCTGGATTTAAGGCACAATCCGCTGAACCTTACTCTACAATTAAGCCCACTGTCTTTCCATCTTTTAAACTAACAAGTCCTTCTTCACATATTCTTAAAAAGGGTATAGCTGCACCTGTTAGGGTAACAAGTGTCAGCAAGGGATCATCAAAAGGGAAACCTAAATTCTTTATAATTTTTTTAATTTCCTCCATCCTTTTTGCAAGCATCTCAATTGGCATATCGGTCATAACGCCAAATAAAGGCAATGGAATTTCTGCCAGAACCTTCCCTTTAGCATGCACTACAGCCCCTCCTTGCAGTTCATAAATCCTATTAACAGCGCCTGCCATATCCTTATCATTCTCACCAACAACAATAATATCCGATGTATCCCAGGCGGCACTGCATGCAATTGCCCCAGTACTTAAATGAAATCCTCTGATAAGCCCGACAAAAATCTTTCCTGAAGAATACCTTCTATCAATGGCTGCTACCTTCAATATATCCTTTCGTACATCTGATCTGATCTCACCTTCAATCACAGGGACAGAAAGTATGCGCTCTTTGGTTACTAAATCTGTAACCTGTTCTATTACCCTTACATTAACGTGGGAAGATCTTTTTTTAACCGATATAGAAAAATCAGAGGGTTTAAGCTCTCTTAAAAGGTGAGTGCTATTCAGGCTATTCTTTGAAAAGGCATGTTTTCTTGGGGACACCAGAAGATTTCCTTCCCTGGCAATGATCTTACCTTTGCTTATTACGTATTCAGCCTTAATGACTCCAGGATTAGGAATAACAAGCATATCCGCATATTTTCCAGGGGCAACCCCACCAACTATACCATCCAGGGAAAAATGCTCTGCCACATTTATCGTAGCCATCTGAATAGCATGTACTGGATCAAAACCTAAATTTATAGCCTTCTGTACAACAACCTCCATGTATCCTTTCTCGAGCAAATCCCCTGGTTCTATGCCGTCAGTAACCAAAATGAGTCTTCTGAAATCAATCCCGGTATCCTTTATTCTGGATATAGAAACAAGATCGCTCCTTATGCTACCCTCCCGTATCATGACATGCATGCCCAGTCTCAATCTCTCAATAACCTCTTCAGCATTTATTGGCTCATGGCAAGAGGATATACCGGAGGCTATATATGCCATAAGTTTTTCTCCCTTCGCCCCTGCAGAGTGCCCTTCTAATTGTTTACCAAATTGAAGGGTTTCCTCAAAAATTGGAAGATATTCTTCTGGTTCCTGTAAAACTATCTGCCAGTAGGACTCGCCCAGCCCAACAATATCATCTCTTACAAGTAATTTCCTGAGCGTCTTCTTTGAAATACCCCGCGCCTTCTTACTTATGGAAACCATAGACGGCGCTGTAGCAAAAATTTTAATAGGTTGATCGCTGAGAGAGGCCAAAAAATCAATTATCCCTTCATAACCCGTTATAGGAAAGATCTCCATGGTTTCAGTTATGATAGTTGTCGTGCCGCCAGCCATTGCATATTTCAAAAACTCGCTTACATTCGATAGCCAGACAAGATGGGTATGGCCGTCAATAAGACCTGGAATAATGGTTTTCCCCTTGACATCAATTACATTAGTATTTGGGCCAATCGTATCTTCTGGGTCACTTCCTACATAGGCAATCCACTCACCCTTAATAGTCACTGAATAATTATCTAACAATTCACCGGTATATACATTGAGCAGTTTCCCGTTTATTAAAGCTAAATCGGCTTTTTCCTTGCCCATGGTAACATTAATTACGTCCTGGGCACCATCCGAACCCTCTATCGAAAGTAAACCATATCTTTTCATGCTGATCATCTCTCTTTCCTATTTACTACCGTATATCTTTGTTAACAATTTACCAAACCTTATCTTCCACAAAAGCATCAAATCTAAAAAAGTAAATTATCATATTACTTCCAGTAAAATCAGGCCGTCAAGGGAAATAACTCAAGAGAAATAACTGTTGACTAATCAGAAATAGTATCTATAAGTTCAACAAAGAATTTGCTTGAATTTTTTACAACAATTAGAGAAAGGTTCTTCTGCAAGAAGAACCTTTGTAATGGAGCTGACTATGGAAAGAAAAAAGATAACCATTTCTGACCTTATGGCTAAAAAGGAACGGAAAAGAAAAATAACAATGTTGACTGCCTATGATTATCCAACTGCCCAGATGGTAGACAAGGCAGGTATTGACACTATCCTGGTTGGAGACTCCCTTGGAATGGTAGTTCTTGGATACACCTCCACAGTGCCTGTAACCATGGAAGAAATGATTCACCACACAAAGGCGGTAACAAGGGGTACTACGTATGCCTTTGTGATAGGAGACATGCCTTTCATGTCGTACCAGACAGGTATAGAGAAGGCCATTGAAAATGCCGGCCGCTTTATAAAAGAGGGTGGATGTGATGCTGTAAAGCTTGAGGGTGGTACAGAGGTTACCCCTGTGGTGAAGGCAATTGTTACTGCAGGCATTCCTGTGTGCGCCCATATTGGCCTTACTCCTCAAACTGCAACCCAGTTAAGTGGTTTTAAGGTTCAGGGAAAGGATGCGGAAAGTGCAAGAAATTTGATCAATGCTGCCAAAGATTTAGAAAAGGCTGGGGCCTTTATGGTTGTTATGGAGTGTATTCCAGAAATGCTGGCTTCAAGGATTACCAGGGAGTTAGGCATCCCCACCATAGGGATTGGCGCTGGTAAGGATTGTGATGGTCAGGTTCTTGTGTATCATGATCTTGTTGGCCTTTTTGAGCGGTTCACCCCAAGATTTGTAAAGCAGTATATCAAATTAGGTCCAATGATAATTGATGCCCTGAAGGAGTACAAAAAGGAGGTAGAAGACGGGGTATTTCCCGGAGAAGAACATACCTTTAAAATGAGCAAAGAGGAGGCAGAAAAGATATAAACTTTACTGTCAATGCTCTTTGATAGTCCGGGCGGTTCAGCAGACGTAAGTGTTGCCACCCTTCGTAACATTCAAGCCCTGTTATCCAACTCTTGGTGACTGCAAAGTGCGCCTTTGAGATAAGATGACAACAGATTGCACTCAAAAGGGCAAATAGGCCAATAAAATTACTCCCGTATTACATTGTAATATCTCCTTTGCGTAAGTTTTTCTCTATTTCAGATTTTTTCTACCTGACACAACAGAGATTTCAGCCCTGTTGATCCTGTGATGGGATCAAAGGCCTTATGATCGGTCAACACGTTACAGTTGCTCTCCTTAAATCCATGATAAAGGTGCACTACTCGTGGATCGATGCGATCGGTTGCATAAGACGCGCATCTGATTCTGCCCCTTGGCGATGAAATCTTTACGAGATCACCATCTGTGATGGCAAGCTTTGCAGCCGTCTCTGGATTTACCTCTAAGAGATTCTTGGAAAATAGCTTTCGAAGCCCAGGTATGTTCCGCATCTCGGAGTGAGTGTACATCTCCAGTTTGGTTCCCGCGATCAGTATCAAGGGATATTCTTTAGCCAGATCAGGCTGTGACACCGGGCTCTCGGCAGGCTCCCAGTAGGTCGGCAGGGAATCATAGCCGAGTTTCTCCAACTGCTCCGAGTAGATCTCCACCTTTTTAGAAGGCGTCATAAATCCCTTGGATTCATACTTTCTGTACATATCGGGGTAGTTCCTAAAAACTGCCACCTTAAGCGCCTTTCGTATGATCTTGCCGAAGACGCCCTTGAACTTGATATAAAGAAACGGGGGAACAGGCATTATGATCCCCTCCGGGTGTTCCATCAGCTCCTCGCAGGTGATGCCAAGCGGCGTGAGCACATGATCCATGGCCTCCTCTTCGGTTTTCCACGGGAAGTACTCCCCATAGCCCATAGCTCGTCCCAGCTCACAGATGATCTTCCAATCCGACCACGATTCCCATAACGGCTCCACCGCCTTGGGGCTGAGCGCGATACGGGAATGGACGTTCCAGGAGTGGTCTGCATGGGTATCATAGGTCACAAACCGGGTCCTCTCGAGAAAGGTGCACGCAGGGAGCACGATATCGGCGAGCTCAGCCGTTGGCGTCATAAAGAGGTCTGCTACCACGAGAAAATCGAGTTTTTTCAAGGCTTCCTCCACAACGTTGGTGTTTGCACAAGTAAGTCTTGGATTTGAGGCCATTACCACCATGGCCTTCACGGGATAGGGATCACCATGGAGTATGGCATCCCACAGAGATGGCGTGTGAGCGGAAGGCCAGGCCTTTGAGATCATGGAGTAGAGGCACTTATCAGCACCTATCTTTTTATTCGCCGTTTTCTGTGGGAGCTTGTCGAAGAGCTTGATGTCCTCAAGTCCCATCACAATAGGTATGATAATGATATTTCCTCCCTTTACATCCAGGTTACCAGTGATCGCCATCAAGATATCGATGGCGCGGATGGCCACCGAGGAGTTGGTGTGCTGATCGAGGGCATTCCGCGGGCTGATGCACGCGGGTTTGGTGGTGGTGTACATCCGGGCGATATCTTTAATTGTTTTGGCGGGAACCCAGGTGATCTTCGCCACCTTCTCAGGGGAGTACTGCTCAATGTGGTGTGCCAGTTTCTTAAACCCTATAGTCCACTTCTCTACGAACTCCTTATCGTAAAGCCTCTCTTTGATGATCACGTGCAATAGCCCCAAGGCCAGGGCTCCGTCGGTGCCTGGTCGCAGCTGGGCGTGAAGATCAGCCTTTTTTGCATAGGAGGTCACCCGGGGATCGACTACGATCAGCTTAATGCAGCGCTCTCGAGCCTCCTTGATCGCGATCTCCTGAGGTTTGTTGGTGGCCTCGGGATTTCCGCCCCAGATGATTAGACATTTGGTGTGCGCCACGTCAGGTGGTACGACCGCTCCGAGGTCATAGTTGAACCCTAAAAATACCCGTGGAAGATGACACACGTGGCTTGGGTTGGTTATGTTCGGTGTGCCGATGAGGTTCGCGAGCCTCGCCAGATATGAGCCGAGGATATCGCCGCTGTGGTAGTGGCCATGGTGAAAATCAATCGCCTCGGGACCGTAGTGCTCCTTAATCTCATGAAGCCTTTTCGCGATGGTGGTGAGGGCCTCATCCCAGGAAATCCTCTCCCACTTTCCCTCCCCTCGTGCACCAACCCGCTTCATAGGGTATTTGAGCCTATCGGGCGCGTAGAGAATCTCTTTCATGTGTTTGCCCCGCACGGTGAGCTGGCCCTTGCTTTCAGGGTCCGTGGGATCGCCACCGATTCTTATTACTTTACCGCCTTGTACGCCCACCCTCATCTTGCACTGGGAGTGCACGTCCACGTCGCTCACCACGGGGACCACCTTTTTCGCTCCCCCTTGCGCAGCATGGGCAGGATGTATGAGATCTGTAAAGCTCAATGTTTTTGCGCTCACATATTTTCCTATGGCGAGTGTGACACCCAGTAACGCCGTTGCCTTGAAAAAAATTCTTCTGGAAATTTTATTCATATTATTCTCCCTTCTTTTTAAATAAGAAGATTCGACCACGCTTTCCCGTGAAGGCAAACCCTCCTTGTTCGACTTCCTTAATTAATTCCCCCTCAGATCCCCTGGTCTTTTCAAAGGAGAGAATTCCTCCTGGCTTTAAAACTCGATGGAGTTCGGAGATCACACTTTCAAGCCCGCCTGCGATGTAGCGAAGGCCAAAGAGAAACGCAAGGCCAACACTTCCACCTGGTAGCCCAGTATTCGATGCGTTGATACACATAGGTGTAACGTTCTTTAAAGCCACTTTCTCGACTTTTTTCTTCACCCTGTCTACCGCACGTGGATGGACATCGACTGCATATATATGGCCCTCAGCTCCCACTATCTTTGCAGCGGGAATGGTAAAGAAGCCCGGTCCGCACCCCACCTCAAGCACTTTTTGGCTCTCCTCTAGTCCCGCTGCCTTAAGGATTTTATTGGGATTTCTCACTAATGGCAGGATGGGATTATCATGCATCACGCGAATCGTCCAATAGGCGATGTTTGATGTTTCAAGATTAGATCGATATTTTCTTCTATTTCTTCTACTGCACATTTTTTTACCTCCCTTCATTTACTACATTCGATCCATACGGAGTGGTCTACAAGGCCGAAGGTCTTCAGGCTTTGCGCGAGGTTCATTCCTAAAAGACTTCCGCTGGCTTGCAAATCATCGGTATCCCAAAATAGCCGCAGGGCGAAATATCCGGGTACTGATGTATGGCTCGAAACTGTAGCAGCACGCAGCCCTTGTCTGTCAGTATTTTTTCGAATCTCGCGTACCAATATGGTTAATTCGTTTTCGGTAGTTTTCTCTTTACCTGTCGCGGATTGCACCTTGATCGTTTCCAACCACCTCATGATTGTTATCTCCTTTCCCATGTTTGCCGTATTAAATAGCATGGAACATGCCAAAATATATTATCTAGTAAAATCAATTAGTTATAATTTAACCATGCGTTAAAGTATCCTATAGTACGTTTTTTAAATTGACTATGGTACATTTTATACATAAAGTGTCCTATAGGACAAATAAATTGGCAAACAGGGGGAAACCATGCAAATTGACGAGAATAAATTCTTTCGCGAGGCCACGCTCCGCATCTGCGGAAGCCTCGATGTTCAAACATTTCTGTACGAGAGCTTTCTGTATCTCAGGGACTACCTCCCTGCAGATAGCGTGTTTTTAACCCACTACCGTCCGGAGAGGGGTGAGCACGCTGCCCTTGCCAGGGCGTCAGCCGAAGGGAGCTCATTGCTCAACCTCACCGTCACTATTCCACCTGACATACGCACCTTCGTGGTGCGTCCCGACAAGGAGACCCCTGTCGTTGACAGGGCAGAGATGCATCCTACGGCCAAACCCTGGATATCCAAGGGCCTGCTGGAAAAAGACGCTTCGCTTCTGGTACTCCGCCTTATCGTAGATGGGGACATCGTAGGAGGAGTGACCTTTATCTCAAAGCAGAGCAGCGCCTTCACCCGGGAACATGCTGACCTTGTATCACTGCTCAGGGAGCCTTTTGCCATAGCCCTGTCTAACAGCGTCAGATATCAGAAGCTACTCGAGCTCAAGGAGCTCCTTGCCGAGGATAACCGTTTCCTTCACAGCGAGTTGCGACAGATTGCAGGAGAGGAGATCATCGGGGCTGATTTCGGGTTACGGGGTGTGATGGACATGGTGCGACAAGTGGCACCGCTTTCAAGCCCGGTAATGCTTTCGGGAGAAACAGGCACAGGCAAAGAGGTCATCGCCGGCGCGATCCATAATCTGTCCCCGAGAAAAGACGGCCCTTTCATCGTGGTCAATTGTGGGGCCATCCCTGAGAACCTCGTGGATAGCGAGCTGTTCGGCCACGAGAAGGGCGCCTTTACTGGCGCTCTCTCCCGGAAGCGTGGGCGTTTCGAACGAGCCAATGGTGGTACGATATTTTTGGACGAGGTGGGGGAGCTCCAGCCCGATGTTCAAGTGAGGCTTTTGAGGGTTCTGCAGAAAAAGGAGATCGAGAGGGTGGGAGGAACCGAACTGATAAAGGTGGATATCAGGGTAATTACCGCAACGCACCGTGATCTTGAGGCCATGATAACTGAGGGGAAATTCCGGGATGACCTCTACTTCCGGCTCAATGTTTTCCCGATTGCAATACCGCCCTTGCGGGATAGGAGGGGAGATATTCCATCCCTTGTCCATTACTTTATTCAGAAGAAATCGCGAGAGATGGACATGAGAGATATGCCACCCTTAGCTCAGGGAGCGCTTGAGAGGCTCATGGACTATTTCTGGCCGGGTAACATACGGGAACTGGAAAACTTGGTTGAGCGGTCTCTTATCCTCAGCAGGGGCGAGCCCCTTTCCTTTAACGACTTCCAGACACCGTTAAAACCAAAACGTAGCTACAAGCAGGAGACGGAGACCATACTTCACCTTGATAATCAAGATGTAGATTCATTGGAACTGGATGTAATTATGTCCGGACACATACGCCGAGTTTTGGATATGACGAGCGGGAGAGTTGGAGGAAAACAGGGAGCAGCCTACCTATTAAATATCAACCCCTCAACACTACGCAAAAAAATGAGGAAACTGGGCATCCCTTTTGGCAGGAAGGCTAAAAAGGATTAAGCCAAAAAAATAAGCCCCCATAATAACTCAGAATATCGATTCTATCTTAGAATGTAGGCTTGGCCCTGGCTTAGTGCCTCGATTCGCAAATACTATAACGTATTCTAATGAGTATAATCTTTGCAATTGTCTTCGACCATGAGCTCGGGGCCGAATGGAGTAAATAAATACGTCATCGAATTTATGGATCAAGGGACTTAGTAAGAAAAAAGGCGTGCATTTCTCTTTCTAAATACACGCCTTTAAAATATATTATGCAATTCCTAAGTGGAATTTAAGGGACTTGAGGGTATTTTTCATCAGCATGGTAATTGTCATGGGTCCAACGCCACCAGGTACAGGGGTAATATAGCCAGCAATCTCTTTTGCCTTATCAAAGTCAACATCACCCTTTAGGATTGCAATCTTTTTGCCTGTCTTCTCACTAATCTTCTCACCAACCCTGTTTACACCAACGTCAATAACGCATGCACCCGGCTTTATCCACTCGGGTTTAACCAGGCCAGGCACACCAGCAGCAACCACCAGGATATCGGCCCTCTTGCAATGAAAGGCCAGGTCTTTTGTCCTTGTGTGAGCCACTGTTACCGTAGCATTAGCTCCTGGGGCCTTTTGTAATAAGATATTGGCAATAGGCTTTCCTACAATATTAGATCTACCGACTACCACAACTTCGGCACCCTCTATTTCCACTCCAGATCTGACAATCAACTCCTGGATACCAGCTGGGGTGCAAGGAAGGAATTTCACCTCTCCCCCGCCTATCATTAATCTGCCAACATTAACCGGATGGAATCCGTCCACATCTTTATCCGGGTCAATGGCATTAAGGATCTTCTTTTCATCAATATGTTTTGGCAGCGGGAGTTGAACAAGGATACCATGAATAGAGTCATCCTTATTGTATTTGTCTATGAGTGCAAGCAGGTCTTTTTCGGAAATGTCTTCCGGTTGATTATCCTGCACCTCTTTGAATCCAAGACTTTGGGCTGTTCTCACCTTTGATGTAACATAGGAAATCGATGCTGGATTTTCACCAACAAGAATTGTTACCAGGCCAGGGACAACACCATGTTCTTCCTTGATCTTGTCAACCTCTTCCTTGAGCTCTTTTAAGATCTCATCTCTAACCTCTGTTCCCTTTATTAATTTAGCAGTCATCTTCAATCTCCTTTCATTTAAAATAATCTCTTCAAAACCTTTGTTAAAGGCAAATTTTTTAATAGCTCGATACCATAAATAAATCCAAATATCAAATCCTAAAATGAAAAAATGTATCTTTTACCTTTACGTTTATAGCATTACCTTCTTGACCCAATACTCCATTTAGGATACTTTTCATTGTATGGAAAAAAATATCAATGAGTTAAAAAAAATCATTGTTAGCTCTAAAAGGATAACCGTCCTTACAGGGGCAGGTATCTCTGCTGAAAGTGGGGTACCCACTTTCAGAGGTTCAGGGGGTATATGGCGAAATTATCAGGTAACAGATGTGGCTACACCAGAGGCATTCGCCAGGGATCCGGAGCTGGTATGGGAATTCTATAATTGGAGAAGAGATCTCATTAGCAAGGTTACCTTTAACCCTGGTCATAAGGCCCTGGTTAAATTAGAAAAGCATGTGAATGATTTCACTCTTATCACCCAGAATGTTGATGGCCTCCATAGAGAAGCTGGAAGCGAAAGATTGCTTGAGATTCATGGTAATCTCTGGGAGGTCAAGTGCACCAAATGCAGCCTGGTAAACATGGATAGATCTCAGAATATGGGTAAATTACCCAAATGTAGCAAGTGTGGGGGACTTCTAAGGCCACATGTTGTCTGGTTCGGCGAATCCCTTGACCCTGATATTATACACAAAGCTGTCGAGGCATCAAAGAATTGTGAGTGTATGCTTATTGTTGGAACATCTGGCGTCGTTCAGCCAGCAGCCTCCCTTGCCTATCACGCTAAGGCAGAAGGTGCTGTAGTGGCTGAGATTAATATAGAACAGACGCCCCAATCAGG
Organism: uncultured Desulfobacteraceae bacterium; assembly: GCA_964611035.1. Classification (GTDB taxonomy): domain Bacteria; phylum Desulfobacterota; class DSM-4660; order Desulfatiglandales; family B25-G16; genus B33-G16. Next base: position 41,671 of record CAZSWT010000014.1, on the reverse strand, counting down.
CCATATGGATTTTGTTTTAACTGGTAAAGCCGGAGAGATTTTACCAATTCTTGTCGAGGATTTCAATTGAAACCATCAGGAATTATTACCCTCACTACCGACTTTGGCGAAAGCGACCCTTATGTAGCCATGATGAAAGGGGTTATCCTTTCCATCAATCCAGACGCAAAGATTGTTGACGTAACCCATCAAATCACAGCCGGTTCAATTCAAGAGGGAGGATTGATAATCAAGGAGTCTTACACATACTTCCATTCAGGCACAGTTCATGTAGGTGTTGTTGACCCCGGAGTCGGCGGCAAAAGAAAACCTATAACCGTGCTCGTCGATAACTATTTCTTTGTAGGCCCTGATAACGGCTTGTTCTCAAGCATAACTGAAACACAACGTCATACAGACGTTATTTATCTAAAGGAAACAAAATACTGGATGCCTAGTATAAGCCCCACCTTTCACGGAAGAGATATCTTTGCATCTGTTGCTGCTCATCTATCCCTTGGGGTTGATCCCTTTCTTATGGGTGAAAAAATTGACAATCTGACTGCCCTTACCTACCCTCTTCCCCGTGAAAATAACAGCGCTCTTGTTGGTGAGATTATACGGGTGGATCACTTTGGAAATCTCATCACGAATATTACCAGGGAGCACCTCAGCCCATTTCTTGCATCGAAAGGTTTAATTATTACAGTTGGCAGTCTAACTTTGAAGAAAATAAGAACCACCTATAACGATGTTACAGAAGGTCAGCCTTTAGCGCTGATAGGCAGTTCTAGCCTATTAGAGATAGCAGTTAATATGGGAAAAGCAACAGATTATTTAGGCCATGATAATGTAATAGGCACAAAGGTAATTGTTAGGCGACATTCTGCGAATGCCGAATTGTAAATTGAAGATTGAAAATTGTAAAATGTAAGATAGAACACATCAACCTTCAGAATAAGTTATAGTGAGAAATAATTTTGCTCCGACAGTTCGGAAGGGCTGGGTACTCTATCGATCTGGAAATAGAAATAGGGAGTCTACAATGGATAAATTGTATCCGGAATCAAAGGTTCAAGTACACGGCTTCACAGAAAAACATTATGATAAAATAATGAATACCTTGTCCTTTGGACTTTATGCCAGATTTATCGGTAATGCTATATCGAAAATTGGAATAAGTGATGAGGATTATATTTTAGATCTGGGATGCGGCACCGGCAGAAATGCCCGCCTAATGAGAAATTACTTAAGTGAAAAAGGGTTCATTTTAGGGCTTGATATTTCTGAAGGAATGGGTAAACAGTTTAATAAAAAGGCAAGAAAGTTTAACAATCTTGCATTCAAGAATCAACGCATAGACCTACCTTTCTCACTTGAAGATAAATTTGATAAGGTCTTTATCAGTTTTGTCCTTCATGGCTTCCCTCAGGAGGTCAGAGAAACAATTATTAATAACGCCTATGAAAATTTAAAAAGCGGTGGGACCTTTTGGATATTGGACTTTAACGAATTTGTATTAATGGATATGCCATTTTATTACCGTATCCCCTTCGTTACCATTGAATGTCCTTATGCCTTTGACTTTATCGAGCGAGACTGGAAAAAAATATTGAAAAAATCGGGGTTTAACAATTTCATAGAAAGATTGTATCTCAAATCCTATGTTCGGCTTCTGGGAGCAAGAAAGGCATGATAAAATTTTAGACGTACGGTTTTGCTGAACTCGTAAAAATTCAAAATTGGGAGGCAAAGTCAAAAGCTCTCCCGCCAAGACGGGACAGTTGGACTTTTTACGAAGTCGTCATGGTTTTAATTCCTCTATAACATCTTCTAATGCCTTTTGGATATTCCCTTTTTTATACAAGAGTTTTACACCTCTGTCTTCCAGGCGTTGAATTCCTTTCTTACCTATGTGAGCAGAAATGATGATCGCACAATCATGCAACAGATCATACACATCCAGGGTTTTTAGATGCTGTTGTGTTTTAGCATAGGGGTTATTTCTTTTTTCAACAAGCTTCATGTGCCCCTCGTTAAGTTCATAAATAAACATCTTGTCTGCCATGCCCAGCATCTTTGGGAAAATATTTACTTCATCGTTAGTTGGAACGGCAATCAGTGTATGCGCATTTTTATCCATATATTTGGCTTCCATTCGAAGGTCTTTGTCTTTTTCTTCCTGCGTGAGCTATTGTTTAAAAACAAGATGTCTTCGGTCCTTTGTTTTGTTCTTCTCCTCAATCACTTCGTCCATATGGTTTTTGACTATTTTGATGGCATCACTGATAACATTCGTCCTTACTACCACGCAAACAAATTTATGTACCATTCGAGTGATATTAGGGCCAAACTTTTTACTCACAAGAACATCTACGCCCGTTAAAGCAGAGGACGTGGCCTGAGCCTTTGCGGGATCACCATGCTTTTTGGACTCATCCTCTTGAAATTTTACGTTCTCTCTCTGTTCGACAAATTCTTCACCGTCATTACAAAATCTGTAAATATGATAGTATTTTGCCATGCCAAAGTGATCATCGTTGAAATTTTTACCATTATCCGTAGCAAATGCAATTAACAGTTCCATTATGATCTCCCAAACAATTGTTTAAGGCAGGACAGCCGTAGTGCAAACATCGGGACCTGTTTTTGATAGCTTCGATATTGATCACCAAACTTGCGAATGGCTCCAGGTTCTTCAACCACTTTTATCATTGCAATGATAAATAGAATTTCTAACGGAGCAACGATAAAGATAAAGGATAAGGAGCCAAGTATTAATGCAAATGACACCGGAAATAACAACAAGCCCAAATGCATTGGGTGTCTCATGCATTTGTAATATCCAGTCGTCACAAGTTTCTTTGTTTCAAAACGCGGAATATCACCTTCTCTTCCATTTCGAGCTAACCATCGACCCGTATTTCTGCTTGCTCGCATGACAAGTCGTAATCCATAAACTCCAATAAGCAACGATAGCAAATGGAAAACAGGATTCAATAGCCAGGCTCTAAACCAGTGCCAATCTATCCACAAGCTTACAATGCCCCCGCCAAAAAGCATTAATACCCAAATAATCATACGCCCCATGGAAGACACCTTTCAATCATGAAGCTCCAATGCCTGGGTCAATCGTGGCAGTGCTACCGTTGCTTTTTCCTGAATGAAAATATCCGTTATGCTCTCAGTGTAGTTCGATTCCTTTGGATTCACCTCAATAATAGTAGCGCCTTTCCTTTTGGCAATATTCGGTATCATCGAGGCCGGCATAATTTCACCAGTGGTGCCAATCAGGAGAAAGACATCAGCCACTTCTGCTTCATGAAACGACAACCTATTAGTTTGCTCTGGAATTGGTTCGCCAAAGAAAACAAAATCAGGTTTCAAAATATGGCCACAACTCGTGCATAGAGGGGGAAGGTTACCTAAATCTATCTCCGACACGCGGTATCTTTTCCCACATTTCTCACATACACAATACTGTGAAGTCCCGTGAAACTCATAAACAGTTTTGCTCCCAGCTTCATAGTGAAGATTGTCTATGTTTTGAGTTATCGTTGCCTTTATCACTCCCTTCTGCTCCAGGGTAGCAAGTGCATAGTGTGCCGCATTTGGCTTGGCCTGACCAAAAAAATCATAAAAAATCTCTTTAATTAGTATCCATGATTCTTTTGGCCTTTGGTGAAAATAATTTATATCAAGAAATGTTGGATCATACTTGCTCCATAGCCCGTCCTTCCCACGAAAAGGAGGAATTCCACTTTCTACTGAGATCCCAGCTCCGGTAAAAACAACAGCCCGGTTTGCATTTTTAATTGCCTCTGCTGCGAGTTTGTACATGGGTACCCTATTAAAATTCCTTGAATAGCCTGGCAAAAGAATGTCCTGGCGCCTTGATGTCGAGATCGAGGAAATAGCCAAAAGGTGTTTGATGGGTTATATATCCGGCATTTATAAGTCGAGATTCAGCGTTATCCAGAAGTTGTCTGGTGATTTCCGGATCAGCTTTTTGTTCCGACAGGTGGGCAAAAGAGTGTAATACTACTTTCTCTGTTTCATTTTTCCTCGCCGCCCATTTTAAATTCTTGATGAGCTTTGTTTCAATCGCAGAAAGATTTTCTTCATCTCGTGGCTCGGCATGTATGAATCCCAACAGGGCATTTTCAATTACTTGTTCCACATCTCTATCAGGCGCTGATTCGAGATTCTTTGAGCTCGTTTTATAGGCAAATTTATCTGCATAAATCATGAGTAATTTCACTTCATACCTCCTATTATTTGGTATTTAGGGGTTTCCCGATAAAATTGGAATTTAGATGTGAATGTCTACCCTATACCTCTTCTGCAATTTTTATTACAGCATTGCCCTCAACTTTTCCTTGCTTCACTCGAATCAGTGCGTCTGGAAGTTCATCAAAGTGGAAAACCTCAATAGATGATTTAAAATTTTCCTGGTTAGCGATAGCTAAAAATTCAATGCCATCTCTTTTTGTAATATGCGCTAAACTAATAACGGAACGTTCCTGCCAGATCAGGTTATAGTCATTTATTTCAATTGGAGTCATTGTTACCGGACCCAATACAAGCCTGCCACCACTTTCCAAATGCGATAACGCATGGGAAACTAAATTTCCAGCAGGCGGGAAGATAATACCCCCATCCAACCTATCCGGAATTTTGTCGTCATACCCACCAACCCAGTAAGCGCCAAGCTGTTTTGCTGCCATCCTGTTTTTTTCACTGCGGGTAATTACATAAACTTCAATATTCTTATGCTTAGCCACCTGCAGTACATACGTGGCAGTGGGACCAAAACCATACAGCCCCAATCTATCCCCTGACTGCAACCCTGTTAAACGGAATGCACGATACCCAGCAATGCCGGGGCACATCAACGGCGCTATTTCCACAAACGACTGTTTCTCGCCAAGATGAAAGGCAAAATCAGCATCGATAACACTATATTCAGCAAAACCGCCATCTGCGTCCCAGCCCGTAAAATGAGCCTCAGAACATAAATTTTCTCTACCTGATAAACAAAATTTACATTGTCCGCAGGTACTGTTGAGCCAGGCAATGCCTGCTCTATCTCCAATTTTGAAATTGCTTACCTTCTCTCCTATAGTATCTACTACGCCCACTATCTCATGGCCTAAAATCAGCGGTGACTTTTTCAGTGGCAAGTCGCCTTCAGCTACATGAATATCGGTTCGACAAACGCCGCAGGCAACGTTTTTTATTCTTACCTCACGTGCTCCTGGATGAGGGGTATGGACCTCTTTTAGTTCAAGAGGCCGTTCTTCAATCGGCGCTTGCTTTTCAAGAATCCATGCCTTCATTTTAGCCTCGAAATAGGTTACATGTGAGATAAGTATCAGCCACAAACCCGCCTGCCGTCCGGGGGGCAGGTTATCACGAATTATCACGAAAATTTATTTAACAGAATTTTATTCCCGCCTGCCGGATGGCGGGCAGGTTCATTTGTGTCCATCCGTGGCGGAATACTTACGAGTGAAGTTAGTGAAGCATTTCCGTTACACTCATGACTAATGACCAGTGAGGTTACCTATATTATGCCCTCCTGACCCTCTCTTTTATTCGCTGGATATGCCCTCTGCCCAACCCCTTGACCTCACAACCTAACTTAAAGAGTCTTTCTATTTTTTTATCATCAAGGATGCCAAAACAGTCAACCACTGCCAAAGGGCCACCTGCCATTTTAACAATATCATCTGGCTTTAGTTTCAGGTATTCGGTGTGCCTGACAGCCAAAACTACTGCATCAGACTCTTTTAGGGCCTCGGCTATTGTTAGGGACATCCTTAACTCTTTAAGGTGTTCCTGATTTCTAAAAAACCGAGAGCGACTCTCCCCTACTGCTGGATAGGTATCCTGACTCTCAAATTCCCACCAGTGCTCGACATAAGGATCATGCACCTTAATCTCTGTGCCCATTTCAACCAACTTCCTTACAATTAGTTCCGACCCACTATACCTGGTATCTCCCACATCTTCACGGTAGGATGCCCCGAGGATTGTTATTTGGGATGCCGCCACAATTTTACCCATGTTGCGCAGGGCGTCTCTCACCAGTTGTGCAACATGCAATGCCCTTGTATCATTTATATTTATGGCATCGGGCGTAATCTTAAATATTTCATTTTCAAAACCGAGCAGGTGTTTGTATGCCCACAACCCCAAACCGCCATCTTTTGGCAGACAATACCCACCAATTCCAGGTCCAGGAAATATCATGTTACTGTGGGTGGGTCTGATCTTTATGGCATCGATAACCTTAATCAGGTCAACTCCGTTTGTTTCAGCGAATAGGCTCCACTCATTTAAAAAGGCAAGTATCGTGGCCCTGTAGCTGTTTTCTACAACCTTACACGTCTCACTTTCAATAGGTCTATCAAGAACAGTTATTGGGAAATTGTCAACATCTATAACTTCCTTCAAGAATGCTACTACCTTTTTTTCACTTTTTTTATTTATACCACTGCAAACCCGCCAGAAATTGCGTATGGATCTTACATAATCTCTCCCCGGCATTACCCTTTCAAAAGAGTGGGCTAAAAGTGGGTCGGTTGTAATTCCTCTTTTTTTAAAGGCCGTTTTGATAATCGGATTGGCAATATACTCGGTTGTGCCTGGAGGAACTGTTGTCTCGATCAACACAAGACAGTGGGGTTCAATGAGTTTACCAATGATCTTGAAACTATCCTCAAGCGCTCCCATTTCAGCATGGCCACTTTGAAGATTACCAAGCTCCTCTTTTAAAAAGTCACACTGAACATCAACTACAAGGACATCTGCGAGTTTTAAGGCATCATAGGTATACGTGGCTGTTAAGGTCTTTTTGTCTGTGACACAGCGCTTAATCAACTCTTCAACAGTAGGGTCTTCCGCACTCACAGGAGAAATGCCCTTGTTAAATAAAGGAATTTTCCAGAAGCTCCGCGTGCTTGGTCTTTGCATACCAATAACAAATTTAGTGGACTGGCCTGTTTTCTTATCCATACTATCTGCAACAACTGCTGCCATAACAGCCCCAACAAAGCCGAGTCCCATAACAACAACTATCTCATGTCCTTTTTCCCTCTCTTTTTTTGTAATTAGAGATAGCCGTTCATATTCCCTCTTGTAATCATCCTCTTGGGGAATAGCAAATCGTTCTCCATCTGGACTGATTGAATATTCCATAATAACTCCTTTATGTAAGTGCCTAAAGTACTTAAAGTTTAAAGTTCCCGCCCGCCTCGTCCCGCAAAGCGGGACGGGCAGGCCTAAAGTTAAAAACCTCTCAATACCTCAATTCTCAATATCTAAATCCCTAAATTAAATTGCCCAATTTCTCAATCAACTCCTTTGTTACTTCTTCAACGCTATTTTTTCCATCCAGTTCCACAATGGCCGGGACACCGCTCTTATCTGATAAATTCCTGTAGTATTTTACTGCTGCAATGGTGCCATCTTCTGCATCATAATAGATATTATGTCTCTTATCAATTGCTACTTCATCCTGATCATCGTCCCGTTTCCTTAACTCCCCACCGCATATCCTGCATCTATCGCCATCTGGTCTGATGGCCTCTATATTGATATTATTTGGGTGGTTATTATCATTTACACAGAGTCTTCTGCCCATAATCCTCTTTTTAGCTATCTCTCTATCCAGGATAATTTCAATGAGAACATCTGTATCAATACCTTCGCCCATCAATGCCTCATTCAAATTCATAGCCTGATTAAGGTTTCGTGGAAAACCATCCAAGAGCCAGCCATTAATACAGTCTTCCTCTTTAAGTCTATTGAGAACCATCGGTATAGTTATTTCATCAGAAACCAATTCTCCTCTATCTATAGAGGACTTGGCCATTTTCCCTAATTCTGTGCCTTTTGATATATTCTCCCTAAATATCACACCTGTTTCAATATGGGGTATTTTCAATCTTTCTTTTATAATCGCCCCCTGGGTACCTTTCCCACTTCCGTTAGGACCAAAAAAGAGTATGTTCATTGTTTATTCTCCCTTCAAGACGTTAAGCAAAAAGTCTGGAAACGGGACTATCTTGTTGTATCTATCCAGACAGGCATGGACTGTATAGCCCCCCACAACAATATCCTCTCCTCTATAAATGGCATAATCAAATCTACTACTTGCCCTTTTTACAAAACCAATCATGGTTTCAATTGTCAATAAGTCATCATATAGAGCAGGTTTAATATATTTTAGGTAGGCCTCTGTTGTTGGTAGAAAAAACCCTCTATCTTCAACCTCTCTGTATGTTAAACCCGCCTCCCTTAATAGCTCTGTCCTGCCTATCTCAAAGAGTTTGAGATAATTTGCATAATAGACAATAGCCATTGAGTCACAATCACCATGAATAACCCGGTAATAGGTAACATTCTTTGCTTTTTGCTGCTTTCTCGTGGCTGTTTTTTTGTTGCTCATTACTTGTTTAAAACTCAGTTACTATTCAGCCACAAACCTGCCTGCCCCGATACAATCGGGGCGGGCAGGTTCATTCGTGTCCATTCGTGTCCATTCGTGGCTAAATATTTACAAGCCCTGTCATATATACTTTTCCAGTTCAGCTTGTAAATCCTCATACGTTTCAATAACAGGGAAACTGGTAAATTCTTTTTTTATGTTCTCAGGCGGTCTAAAAAGGATGCTTTCATTCGCTTCACTTAGCATAGTGGTATCATTGTAACTATCTCCAATTGCAATTACTTTATAGCCCAAGTCCTTTAAAGCCTTTACCACATGCCTTTTACCATCCTTTTGTCGAAGTCGATAATCGATAATTGTTCCATCCAGATCAATAATAAGAGAGTTACAAAAGAGAGTAGGCCTATTGAGCTTTTCCAAAAAGGGGCCGGCAAACTCAACAAAAGTATCAGAGACAAGAATAAGCTGAAATCTCTCTCTAATCCATCCCAAAATCTTTGTAGCCCCATCCAGAGGGTTCATTGACTGTATTACCCTTTGGATATCTGTGATCTTAAGGCGTTCTCTTTTAAGGATCTCCAGCCTCCTTCTCATCAACTGATCATAATCAGGAATATCCCTGGTCGTTAATTTGAGCTCTTGTATCCCTGTCCTCTCTGATACACTGATCCAGATTTCAGGTACAAAAATCCCTTCAAGATCTGGGCAAACGATATGCATTTAGATTCCTGTCTTTTTCTCCACCCTGAAAAGAACTGTCTTTTCAGTTACAATGTCAAGCTTATCAATAAGCTCCAGAGATTTTCTGACGTCACACTCCCTTGCTTCATGGGTAAGCATTACCACTGGGACAGATCCATTCACCTCTCTCCTTTTCTGGATAACAGAGGCAATACTTATATTGTGAGCACCCAAAATTCCAGATATCTTAGAAAGGACCCCTGGGCTATCTACTGCGGAAAACCGAAAATAATAATCAGTAATTATCTGATCCATAGGTTTAATAGTTAGTTTCTTTGCTGGAGAGCGTGCAAAGGACAGGGGTGAAATCCTCCTGGTAATACCTTTAATGTGATTTCTGGCTATATCCATCAAATCAGACACCACTGCACTTCCCGTAGGTCTTCTACCAGCACCGAGACCGTAAAAGAGAGTAGGCCCTACAAAATCACCTTCAACATACACAGCATTATATGCCTCATTGACATTTGCCAGGATATGATCCAGGGGAACAAAAGCCGGGTGCACCCTGGCCTCAATTTGACCATCTGCCTCCCTTGCAATAGCCAGCAATTTTATACAATAGCCAAACTCACCTGCAAACCTTATATCCTCAGGGCAAACCCCATTAATTCCTTCCTTATAGACATCCTCATACGTAAAAGGGCGCCCAAAGGCCAGAGAAATAATGATGGTCAATTTATGAGCAGCATCACTTCCATCAATATCCAGGGTTGGATCTGCCTCTGCATAACCGAGTTTTTTGGCTATTGAGAGTGCTTCATTAAAAGAAAGCCCTTCTTCTGTCATCCTCGTTAAGATATAATTGGATGTTCCATTCAAAATAGCCAGAACTGCTTTAATCCGGTTTGCTGCCAGGCCCTCTCTAAAGGCCCTCACAATAGGAATACCTCCGGCAACACCTGCCCCAAAGGCAATATCAACATTGTATTTTTCGGCCGCCTCAAACAAAATCCTGCCATGTTTGGCTATCAGGGCCTTATTGGCTGTAACCACATGTTTTCCTCTTTCCATAGCCATTAAGATATATTTCATCGCCTGATCATAGCCACCGATTAATTCCACAATGATATCTATCTCAGGATCATTGATTATTTCCAGTGCATCGGTTGTAAGAAATCCAGGGTCAATATCTACTCCTCTATCAGATACAATATCCAAGTCTGCAATTTTTTTTACTACTATCTCTACACCAACCCTACCCTTTATCAGTTCTTGGTTATGGAGCAAGAGCTCCACCATGCCTGCCCCTACTGTTCCGAAGCCAATCAAACCAACATTTATTTGAGACATCTGTCTACTCCACTATAATATCTTTTTAATCCCTCTTATAGCCTGGTTAATCCTATGGTTGTTTTCAACCAGGGCAAATCTAATATATCCTTCACCATATTGCCCAAAACCTATACCTGGAGAAACTGCTACTTTAGCCTCTCGTATGAGCAATTTTGAAAATTCCAGGGAACCCATCTTTGTACAGCTATCTGGTATTTTTGCCCATACAAACATAGTAGCTTTAGGTTTCTCTATATTCCAGCCAATCCTTTCCAAACCATTGATCAGGGTATTTCTTCTCTGCTGATAAACTTTTGCCATCTCACTTACACAGTCATAGGGTCCTTTTAAGGCAATAATAGAGGAAATTTGTATAGGCTGGAAAATACCATAGTCGAGATAGCTCTTTATCTTTCGTAAAGCTGCTACCATTTTGCTGTTACCAAGGCAAAAGCCTACCCTCCAACCGGGCATAGAAAAACTTTTCGTAAGGGAGTAAAATTCCACGCCTATCTCTTTGGCCCCACGTACTTGAAGAAAACTGGGGGGCTTATAGCCATCAAAAACCAGATCTGCATAGGCAAAGTCGTGAATAACCATTATCTCATGATCAGTGCAAAACTCCACGATCTTTTCAAAAAACTCTCTATCCACTATATTGGTAGTCGGGTTATGGGGATAGGATATTATCAACATCTTTGGTCTTGGCCATGTCTGCTTTGTTGCTGTTAAGAGATCTTCAAAAAAATCTCTGTCAGACCCAATAGGAATCCCCCTGAGATCGCCCCCAGCAATAACTACTGAATATGGATGAATGGGATATGTAGGATTAGGAGCAAATACCACATCACCAGGGGATATAGTGGCTAAAACTAAATGGGCTATCCCCTCCTTGGCGCCAATAGTGACAATAGCCTCCTCCTCAGGATCTATCTCAACCCCAAAGCGGAGCTTGTACCAATCAGAAATAGCATGCCGAAGTTTGGTTATCCCCCTTGAGGCAGAATATCTATGGTTTTTCGCTTTTTGAACCGCCTCCACCATCTTCTTGACAATATGTTCAGGCGTTGGCAAATCTGGATTACCCATCCCCAAATCAATAATATCCTCGCCCTTTTTTCTTGCATCCATCTTCAACTCATCAACAGCAGCAAAAACATACGGAGGCAAACGGTCAATCCTTGGAAACGTATACATTTTTTCTCCTTCCTGCAAAATTCGGTCTTTATACTACACAAGATATAACATAGTCAAAATTTTCTTTTCTTTTTTTCCCTCCTCTACTCACCACTCCTTCTTAAATAAATAAGATTTCTATCTTCTTTTCTTTTAAAATGATTTCAGACATCAATATGCTATAATGATAAGGTGAAATACAAAATAATAGGTAACTATTCGTGTTGCCAGGCTCATCCTTTTTTCACGTTGAATCCCGCCTGCCGTCAGGCGGGCAGCCGTGAATCCCTGAACTTTGAACCTGAGTTGTTACGATAATAGTTGAATTTCATCAAAAGATAGGGTAGCAGAAAGATGTCCTTAAAAATTACCAACTCACTTATTTTAAAAGTTTGGCGAATCGCATGCTATTTATTGTAAGCAGTATTACTATAAATTAATAGAGGTTTTAAAACCATGACATATAAAAAAAGAAAAGATAGTTACGCAGATGCTGGTGTAGATATAGATGCTGGTAAAAATTTTGTTGAGATTATAAAGCCCATAGTAAGCAAGACATTTAAATCGAATGTCTTGAGTGATATAGGAGGCTATGCCGGTCTTTACTCACTTAGCTTAGGAAACATTAAAAAACCCATTCTCGTTTCATCTACTGATGGTGTGGGCACAAAGTTAAAGATAGCTTTTATGCTCAACAAACACGACACAATTGGGATAGATCTGGTAGCCATGTGCGTCAATGATATCCTTGTACAGGGTGCAACCCCCCTTTTTTTTCTGGACTACCTTTCAATGGGCAAACTTAACCGTGATACAGCAGTAGAGATCATAAAGGGTATCACCAGGGGTTGCAAAGATGCTAAATGTGCCCTAATCGGTGGGGAAACGGCTGAAATGCCTGGATTTTATGCGAAAGAAGAATACGATCTTGCCGGATTCGCTATAGGACTTGTAGACAATGATCAGATCATTGACGGCAGTGAGATCGCAATTGGACACCGGTTGATTGGAATAGGCTCCAGTGGGCTTCACAGCAATGGCTATTCTCTCGTCAGAAAAATATTTTTTGATACCCTCAAAATGTCTGTAAATGATTATGTTGATGAATTTGGAAGGACAGTTGGGGAAGAATTGCTCGAGCCAACAAACATCTATGCTAAGACATTAAATCCCCTCATAAAAAATTTTCATATCTATGGAATCTCACACATAACCGGTGGTGGGATTATAGAAAACCTTCCCAGGATTCTACCTACTAATTGCCAGGCGATAATCAGCCAATCATCGTGGACTCCGCAACCCATCTTTGATTTTATCAAGAAAGCAGGAAATCTTGCTGAAGAGGAGATGATAAGAACCTTTAACAATGGTATCGGTCTGATACTTATCGTCGCTGAAAAGGATGTTCAGGACATTATGCAACAAATTCAGGTAATGGGAGAAAAAGCATACCAGATAGGATGGATAGAAGAAAGGAAGCCAAAAGATTCTGCACTGAAATTTATTGATTGAGGTTAATTACTCAGCCACTAAGGCACCAAGACACAAAGGGTATTAAATGGTTAATGAAAAATTATCAATTCTCAATTTTAAATTTTAAATTTTCTAATCTTAGTGACTTCGTGCCTTGGTGGCCTAATAGTAACGATTGAGGTTTTACTGTTTTGCCTATCTTGATAAGTAGCTGCCTCCTTGGCATTAAGTGCCGTTATGACGGCGGTCATAGCCGATCTGAAGAAATTATTGAAAAGGCACAAGAAATACAATTTATACCTATCTGCCCTGAACAGTTAGGAGGTTTATCCACTCCCCGGGCACCATCCTACATTGTTGAAGGTGATGGAAAAGGAGTCCTTTCCGGACATTCACGGGTAATAAATTCTTTGGGAAAGGATGTAACAAGGGCCTTTATTAAAGGGGCCCAGGAAAGCCTTAAGCTGGCAAGATTAACAGGCGCAACAAAGGCAATTTTAAAAAATAAAAGCCCCTCATGCGGCCTCAATACCCCATATTGTGAAACAGATACTGGATATGGTCTGGGTGTAACAGCCGCACTCCTTCTAAGTGCCGGTATTAACATAATTGAAATAAATCCAGAGGAAAAAAATAAAGACGTGATAGAAAAGTTACAACTTTTATGAAAGATATTTTTTAAGGTAGTTGCCCGCCAAAATCTAAAGGTTTAATTCGAACATCTGCTCTTCTATATCCTGGCCCCACTGCCTAACCTCATGAGTTTTACATAGCCTGAATCCTTCTTTTTCATATAGATAACGTGCGGATTCCAGGCCTTTGAAGGTCCATAAATATATTCTTTTGTAGCCAGCCTCTTTGCAAAATTCGATCGATTTTTTCAGCAATGTTTTGCCAATTCCACTCCTTTGAAACCTTGGTGTAACAATAAACCACCGCAGGCGTGAGCCTTCCTTGCCTTGATTGCGCCCATCTATGACAATAGAACCTGCAAACTCTCCCGCTACAGTAGCTGTCCAGAAACCATCTCTATCTTCCTGAAATTCCATCAGGAACTCTGAAAGCTCTCTTCCAACCTGCGTTTCAAAAGAGATATCAAACGCCCAATTCTCATAATAGTAGATGGCATGCTCCTCAGTTATTTTGCCAACAACACCTGGGAAATACCCGGTCAACTTTAGCTGACTCAATTCAAAACTTGTCACCGCTGATATCTCCAAGAGTAGAAATTGAACAAAAGTGAGAGTAGTAGTTTGTACACAATTGCAAAGAGCTTTGAAAATGAAAGAAATGGTATGGCTTATAAGAAATCTATCATCAAAAATTTATCAATTTTCCTTTAACAGATTACCCCTATCCATAAAGATAGGCCTTCGCAACTGTTTTTTCTTCTAGAATGGCATCAATTTTTGCCTGAATCTCTTCTCTTGCTGGATTATTATCCCAGGCATTCCAGTCTTCAAGGCTGTTCCAGGTGCTTATCACCATAAACTCGTCTGGATCGCTAATCCCTTTCAAGGTTTCACCAGAGATATATCCCTTTTGATTCATAGCTTTTAATCGTAGCTCCATCAAAAGGGGAAGCAAATCCTTCTGTTTTCCTTTAGCCACTTTTCTCGTAATTATAACCTTGATTGCCATTTTTCCTCCCTCCAAATGTTGTTACCTAAAATATGAAACTACTTTTAGTTTATAGATTACCAATACCCTATAAATTTATCAACATAGATTTTAACTACACAGGTTCAAAGTTCCGGGTAGTTACCATAGATTTTTATATAAATTTCTTGACAGGCTTAAGGAGTGCATGGAATATACCAGTCTTAACAAAAGATTTTGTAGAGAGGTGCATATTCAGCCACGAATGGACACGAATAGACACAAATAAACCTGCCCGCCATCCGGCAGGCGGGAATAACATTCTGTATAAAAGAATTGTTAAATAATTGTTCGTGATAATTTGTGGCTGATTAATTAAGCAGAGAGAAAATATGATCGGCATATCTAAATTATACTGTGGAACGGTTGAAGCATCTGATCCTATCAGATATGGCAGACAATCAAAGAAACTACCAGCTCACCTGCTTCAGTTTTCTTCTGATAAAAAACCGGTAGTCGTGTGGAATATTACCAGGACCTGTAATTTAAATTGCATCCACTGTTATGCCAGGGCTGTTCATCAAACTCAAGATACGGAGTTAACCACAGAAGAAGGCTTTAATCTCATCGATGATCTGGCAACCTTCGGGGTACCAGTTCTTCTTTTCTCTGGAGGGGAACCCTTACTGCGGTCAGATTTGCCTGAGCTAACCAGATACGCCGTGAGTAAAGGCATGAGGGCAGTCATCTCTACTAATGGCACCCTTATTACTGAAGAAAAAGCCATACTGTTAAAAGATGCTGGCGTTTCCTATGTTGGCATAAGTCTTGATGGCCTGGAAAAGATAAATGACCACTTTAGAGGGGTTAAGGGCGCATTTAAGAAGGCAGTTAATGGGATAAAAAACTGCCAAAAGGTAGGACTTAAGGTTGGATTACGATTCACTATAAACAAGTTGAACATAGATCAGGTGCCGGGTATTTTTGATCTCGCAGAAAAGATGAACATCGACAGGATCTGTTTTTATCATCTTGTTTATTCCGGGAGGGGATCAGATTTAGTTGATCAAGATCTTTCCCATATAGAAACCAGGAAAATAGTAGACATTATCATGGACAGGACCAAG
This sequence comes from uncultured Desulfobacteraceae bacterium, assembly GCA_964611035.1. Lineage (GTDB taxonomy): Bacteria > Desulfobacterota > DSM-4660 > Desulfatiglandales > B25-G16 > B33-G16. The sequence continues at coordinate 25,846 of CAZSWT010000014.1, read as the reverse complement.
GATATGTATAACAGGGGATTAAAAAAGGAGGTCTTGACTGTAGATAATCATGCTGATGGCCCCTATCTCTATTTGAGGATGCTCAAAGAAAATAGTCCTCGGGCAGGAGAAGTCTTAGAGCTTCTCAAGATGAATGGAGGAAATAGCTCAGGTGAAGGAATAGGCTGCGTAAGCTGGGATGGTGTAGTGTATGCAGATCAGTTCTGGCGTGAACATTCCTTTGGCAATGTTCTTGTGAGGCCCTTCAGTCAAATATGGTCTAATTTAACCGATCCTTTAATGGCCCAGCTGAAAGATAAACGCCGATATGTAAAGGGAAGATGCGCCAGTTGCAGGTGGCTTGATATATGTAGTGGTAACTTCCGAGCCAGGGCCGAGGCAGTAAGTGGCAATATATGGGGAGAGGATCCAGCCTGCTATCTAACAGATAAGGAAATAGGCTTAGATTAAGATGCCTTTGAAAATGAAAAAAATATTCCTCTCCTTTTTTTCCTCCCTAAAATTAACGATCATCCTTTTAATTATCATTGCTGTTGCATCTATATTAGGGACAATTATTCCCCAGCAATATCAAGGAGGAGAATCTTTTAGGCATCTTAATCCTGGATTGTTTAAAGTCTTTAATTCTCTTCAACTATTTGATATGTACCACTCTGTCTGGTTCATCATCCTGATGGGGCTCCTGTCTTTAAACCTTATAGTTTGTTCCTTGGATAGATTTCCTGCTTCCTGGAAACTTTTTAGCAATATTCCTTCTCCTGACAGGAAAAAACCCTTTGAAAATCTTCCCCCTGAAAGCGTCATTCTAATTGAAAAAGATCGTAATGAAGTTATTGAAAGTGTGAAAAATATTCTCACAAAAAGATACAAAAAGATCAGAAGAAAAGATGCTGACAGCATTACTTTTTTTTATGGAGAAAAAGGGGCGTATTCTAATTTTGGTGTGTATGTTATGCATTTAAGCATCCTGATAGTTATTATAGGTGCAATAATAGGGTCTTTGTTAGGATTTGGAGCCTTTGTAAATATACCTGAGGGGGAATCTACCAATACTGTCCATTTGGGAAGACAAAAGGGAGTTAAGAAATTAGATTTTACTGTCAGATGCGATAAATTTACTATTTCTTTCTATGATAATGGAATGCCTAAAGAGTATCGATCGAATCTAAGTTTTATTAAAGATAAAAACGTTATTCTTCAAAGGCCCTTACTGGTCAACCATCCAATAACATTTAATGGAATCAGATTTTATCAGGCAAGCTATGGATCAACTCCTGGTGGCCAGGCACATATAACTGTTAATAGAGAAAATAAAGAAGAAACTACTATAAAGGTTAAACAAAAGGATTCATTTTATCTGAAAGAAAAAAATGCAAAGGTTAAGATATTAAGAATAGAAAAAAATCTTATGTCTATGGGACCAGCTGTGCTAATCAATATCCAATCACCTGAAGGCAATATGCGATTCTGGGTATTCAAACACATAGAAAAGATTAGAGAAAGAATCCCCGGGCTGTTTAAAAAAGTGCCAAAATTTAATCCTGGCCGCTATAAGCCATACTATTTCGAGCTCAACAAAATAGAGAACAACTATTATACCGGCCTCCAGCTAAGCCACGATCCGGGTGTTGTAATTGTGGCAATTGGATCAATTTTTATTATACTTGGTTTATTTATCACCTTTTTCTCCTCCCATAAAAGGCTATGGATAAGGGTGGATGACCAAGAAGGCAAGAGCAGAATATCTGTTGGAGCCACAAGTAATAAAGATCCTGTTGGTCTAAAGCGGGAGACAGAACATCTGTTAAGCTATCTTAAAAAGCAGTTATAGGTCAATAAGGGAAAGATTTTGTATTGACGGGATATCTTGAAAATGTCAAATGACAAAGCTGAAAGCTCAAATTCACCCTGTTAAATCCCCCACAGGGGGTTCGACAAAGCGGAAATTTAACAGGGTAAATGCCAAAATCCAAAGTCCAAATAGAAATGCTTTTACATCGAAATATGTAACTTCTTAATAAGTACAGGTAATAGCTATGGATTCCCGCCTCCGCGGGAATGACTTTTGAGTGTAAATATCTGTCATTCCTGCGAAAGCAGAAATCCAGTCTTTAGTCACAAATGTAATCTACTCCAATTTATTGAGAAGTTACTGAAATATTTGGATTTGATTTGATATTTGGATTTTGACATTTGAAATTTTAACTAAAGTGATCATTGTCAAAACTTTGCATGATATGCGGACTATACATCAAAAAACAATCTTAAAAGTTATGCTTATATGATTATCAATACAACAATACTTAGTTGGGTAACCTTTATTTATTTTGGTTCAGCCATATTTTATATCTTTAAAATGGTCACAGGAAGAGAATTCTGGGGACCGCTTGCCTCAATTATTGCCTTTATCGGGCTTATTGCCCAGACCGTGGGTCTAATCCTGAGATGGTTCGAGTCCTACAAGATGGGAATTGGACATGCACCACTTTCCAATCTATATGAATCTCTCATCTTTTTTTCCTGGACTATAGTACTACTCTATCTGATTATAGAATGGCGAATCAAGAGCAGGAATCTTGGCGCCTTTGTGGTTCCTTTTGCCTTCTTTTCAATGGCCTTTGCCTCCTTTTCTCCAAATGTCAACGCCAGGATACAGCCATTGATTCCCGCCCTCCAAAGTAACTGGTTGATAAGCCATGTTATCACCTGCTTTTTTGGATACGCTGCACTTACCATAGCATGTGGCCTTGGATTTATGTACCTCTTAAAAGGATTAGAGAAAGGGGAAAGGCCACGTCTTTTTTTTAGACTTTTACCGGGTAGAGAAATAGTAGATGAGCTTACCTATCATAGTGTTGTTATTGGCTTTATCTTTTTAACTTTGGGAATTATTACTGGTTCAGTTTGGGCTTACTCTGCCTGGGGATCATACTGGAGCTGGGACCCAAAAGAGACATGGTCTTTGATAACATGGTTTATCTATGCTGCAATGCTTCACTCAAGATTCGTTCGTGGCTGGAGAGGAAAAAGGATGGCCATAATGAGCATAATTGGCTTTGCCTCTGTGCTTTTCACCTATTTCGGTGTTAATTATCTCCCTGGATTGCATAGCTACTTTTAAATAATTAAAAAGTTACTTGTCATCTTTCATTGGTTATTAGTTTAATTTGAAGTTCCCTAACCATTTCTATTAACCACAAATGACAAATGACTATTGACTAATGACATCCATACTATGATCAGATCTATCTTTATCTGGACATTCATTGGTGTAATAAATACCTTTATCTGGGCACTGTTTGGGATTTTCTTATCCCTCTTTTCCACCACTGGTAGGATGACACATTTCTACTGTGCTGCCCTATGGTCAAAGACTATTCTTTGGGGCTCCGGTGTTAAGGTGGAAATAAATGGGCTTGATGTAATAGATAAAGATAAGACCTATATCTATATTCCAAATCACCTGAGTTTTTTTGATATATTCGCCCTGTTGGCATATCTCCCGGTTGATTTTAAATTCATTCTTAAAAAGGAACTGATGCGGATTCCAATCCTTGGCTGGGCAATGAGGAGAGCAAGATACATAAGCATTGACCGCTCCTCTCCAGCAAAGGCCAAAAGCACCTTTAAACAGGCGGTAGATAGGATTAGGAGCGGGGCTTCACTATTAATATTTGCCGAAGGCACTCGTAGCAAAAATGGGCATTTGCAGCCTTTAAAGCGAGGTGCCTTTTACCTTGCTATTGAATCAGGCGCTCCCATTGTTCCAGTAGCTATCAAAGGCACCTGCAAGATTATGCCAAAGGGGAGCTTCAAGATAAAAAAAGGATCAATAACAATTAAACTTGGCAGGCCTATTGAAACAATCCATTACAAAAGGCAAGATATGCCTGATCTTATAGAAAAGGTTACCGTGTGTTTGAAGTCCATGTTAGAAGAATAGAGCAAATTTTCCCTATTTATTTAATAAATTGATCATCATCCTGGCATTGGTAATGGCTTGGGCTTTTTTATGATTATTAAAGAATATAAACACCTTCTCCGTTTGTTCTGCTAATTTATAAATTTTAGGAAGCCAACCTTTAAGTTCATCTTCACTATAAAGATAATCGTATCTTTCTTTTGAATCTCCTGTATACCATTTTGAGCGATTGCGACCATGAAACCGGATATAACCTATATCAGAAGTGGCCACCACAACCGGGGGAAGAAGACCTCTCAGAGGAGGTTCATCCACACAAACAAAACCAGCATTCAACTCCTTTAAGGTGGTATAAACCGAATCTTTTAACCATTCCCTTTGCCTGAACTCCACACATACTGGCATTGGGTTAAATCCTTTAATAAGTGATTGCAGATAGACCCTTGAATTGGGAGTATAATGAAAGCTTTGAGGGAATTGCAAGAGTATGGCACCAAGCGTGTTACTTTGCGAAAAGGGTGCTATGGGATCCTTAAACTGAGGTAATATCTCATGTATCGATTGATCTGTAATTTCATGGGTAAGACCTTTAAATGCCTTGATGACAAATTCAACTTTATGGCCTGATTTTTCTAACATCTGCCTGCATTGAGAGAGTGTTGGTATTCTGTAATATGAAAAATTTAGCTCAACTGTATTAAATTCCTGGCAGTAGAAGGACAAAAAATCAGATTGAGGGAGATGAATGGGATAAAAATTATCTTTCCACTCATTATAAGAAAAGCCAGATGTGCCAATCAAGATCTTTGCCATTTTTCAAATAGTGGAAATGTAAGTTTCGATGGTGCCAGCCGATCGTTGTTAGTTAAAGATCACTTATGAGATTGTGCCTTTGATAGGATAGTTCTAATGTCGTGAGGTATATCAATTGCCTTGAATTTCAAAGGATCGGAAACATCTAAACAGATCCTTTTTTCAAATCCCTTTACCATAAGGGCCCTGTCCGAGAGACGGGAGATATCATGCCGTAACAACACTACCTTATCTGAAATATCATCAATATATGTGACAATTTCAATCCATTCATTGTATCTCCCTGGCAGATGATATCTACACCCAGTCTCTAAAAGACCAAATATAATTCTCCTTTCCTTCCATAGGCTCCCTAAAGCAAGATTGAGAGATTGAAAGAACACATGGGCACTTGCATCGATCCACTTATAGTAGTGGGGATAAAAGACAATTCCAAGGGAGTCAAGATCTCCCCATACTATCTGTCTCTTCAATGTAGTCTTTTTCATAAGGGTAACATTCAATCAAAGATGGCTTCAACGAATTCTCTTGGATTAAATATCTCAAAATCCTCAAGCCCTTCGCCAGTACATATAAATGAGATAGGAATGCGGAGCTTCTGAGAAATACCAATGACAGCACCACCTTTGGCTGTTCCATCCAATTTAGTCAGGATAATATCTGTCACTCCGAGTGACTCTGCAAATACCTGGGCCTGGGCAATTGCATTTTGGCCAGTAGTAGCGTCAATGATAAGGGTCACTTGTTGGAGAGCTCCAGAAACCTGTTGAGTAGCGATCCTTTGAATTTTCTTCAGCTCTTCCATTAAGTTTGATTTAGTGTGAAGCCTGCCAGCAGTATCAATAAAAACCCTATCTATTTTCCTGGACTTAGCAGCAGAAAGGGCATCGAAAACAACTGCTGCTGGATCTGCTCCTCTTTTTTGATTGATTACTTCTGCACCTATACGCTCTCCCCAAATCTGTAGTTGCTCTATGGCAGCAGCCCTGAAGGTATCTGCCGCCACCAGCAGTATCTTTTGTCCCCGAGCTTGAAAATAATGAGCCATTTTAGCAATAGTAGTTGTTTTTCCTACTCCATTAACACCGACAAACATCACTACATGTAAAATATTAGGGGGTGAATCTTTTATATTAAAGGTAGGAAGGTCTTGGCCAGCCTCTAACAAAGAAACCATTTCTTCTTTTAAAATGGCTTTTAACTGACCTGGTTTGCTTAGAGATTTCTTTTCTACCCTCTGTGTTAGTCCCTCAATTAACTGCTGAGTTACCTCTACACCAATGTCAGAGGTAAAAAGAATCTCTTCGAGATTTTCTAACAGGGGTGGGTCAATTACATTTTTGCCAGTTACTAATGCGTTGAGCCTGTCTGTTAATTTCCTTCTCGTGTTAGATAGTTTATTCCAGAGTCTTCCACCAGGGGCTCTGCCATGAGCAAGGTCTGGTTTATCCAAAGAGGTATTTGCCTCCTTTCATTAGTAAATGAGCTAAAGTGCCTAAAATTATAAGTGCCTAAATTTTAAGAGAAAGAAAATCTGTATAGCGAATTCTTTAGTATCTATCATATCTTTTTAACTTTAAGTACTTTAGGCACTTTAGTTCACTTTAGGCACTCTCTATCGATAATCCTCCAAGTTTACAGAAACAATTTTAGAAGTGCTGCTTTTATCCATGGTCACACCATACAACCGAGCAGCCATTTCCATTGTATTCCGATTATGGGTAGCCATTATTACTTGGGATGATTTTTCAATCTCCCTCAAAAGAGCATTAAATCGATCTGTATTGGCCTCATCCAGGGGGGCATCCACCTCATCCATTATAATAAACGGGCTTGGTTTAATAAGGTAGATAGCAAATAGTAAGGCCATCGCTGCGAGGGCCTTTTCCCCACCTGACAAAAGTCCCATATGAACCAGTCTTTTTCCTGGAGGCTGTGCTTCAACTAATACACCACTTTCTAATGGAAGACTTTCATCAACCAACCTCAGTCTTGCCTTGCCACCATTAAACAGGATTGGAAAAACCTTCTTCAATTTCTCATCAACCTTGCCAAATGTATCAAGAAACTTCTCCTTAGAAATCCTGTTAATTTTTCTAATAGCCTCAGAAAGAGACTCAATCGAGGAAAAGAGGTCCTGTTGCTGTGCCGTTATAAATTTATATCTCTCTTCCAGTTTCTCATATTCATTAATAGCCAGAAGATTCACCTCTCCAATTCTCTCTTTAATACGTAAACAATCTCTGAGCTTTAGTTCATATTGAGCCTCTGAAAAACCTTCCCCCAAATATTTATTGTAATCCCTTTGGAGGTTAATTCCTGTCTCTTCCCCAACCTGAGATAAAATACTCGTACGCTTAAAATCTATCTCTGCCTCTTTTATTCGCGCCCCATTAACTTCTTCCCTTATCTTACTCACCCTTTCCCTTGAAAGAGCAGCCTTTTGCTCTTCTTCTCTTAATTCTCCCCTCAAAATCTCAAATCTATTTTCAGAATCATTGACCTCTTTTTCAAGGTCCTTCTGTCTTTGATAAATGACGGCTAATCCTTCTTTTAATCCCTCCTCTATAATCAAAGAATTGTTGTATTGATCACTATTTGATTGTATCTCTTCTTTTATCCTACCAATTCTTGCCTCTATGTCACTTATAAATTGATCAATCCTCTCTTTTTCCCGCGCGAGACCCCTCTCTTCCTCTTTATATTGGTTATACTTGAGAAGCAATTGGGAGAGATTTTCTTTCGAATAATCAAGGGTGTTTTCCAACTCTTCAACATGAACGTCCTTCTCTGTAGCTATACGTTGAGCCGTTTCCTTCTCCTTAAAGCATGTTGATAGTTTTTCTTCAATATTAGCGAGATGAGACCTTTTCTCATCTCTGTCCTTGCGTAAAGATACTAACTGGCTTACTACATATTGAGATTGCTTTATGAGTTGTTCTGACTCATTCTCAAGGAGGAATATGTCTTTGTCCATTTTTTCAATCTGTTGGGCATAAGATGCTTTATCTCTTTCTAATCGACCAATGAGACTATGTATACCCTCCACTTGTAGATTCAATTGATCAAAATCTGATTGCAATACAGAAATTAGTTTTTCCTTATTCTTTATCTTAAGTGATAATTTTTTCTCCTTTCGCCTTCTCCCAAGCAAGCCTAAAGAATCTTTTCCCAATCTCCCGCCAATTATGACACCCCTATTATCCACGAGATCACCTTCTGGAGTAACCAGGGTTTGTTTACCTTTTCCATTGTTCCAGGCCAATAGAGCCTGGGAGAGGTTATCTACCAGTGCTGAATTACCCAAGAAGGATTCTACCAACGGCCTAATTTTTTGTGCCACAGAAATATGGTTTCTTAAAAGCTTAAAACCATTAAGCTTAACACTCACATTATCAAGAGTCTTTTCTTCTTTAAACTCCCCGATAGGGAGAAAATAACTTCTGCCCATATCTTTTGATCTTAAATATTCAACAGCCTCCCTGCCATCCTCCTGCCGAGCAACAATGACATATTGCAATCTTTCTGCTAAAACTGCCTCAACAGCTAACTCGAATTCTGGTTCAACTTGAATAAAATCTGCCACTACACCTAAAATATTGCCTCCTTTGATACTTTTTCCCCCATAAGAATTCATAATTGTCTGAACGCCTGATTTATACCCTTCATAGTTTTCAATAAGACTTCTAATGGTCTTTAATTGGGAACGAAAGAGATTTAGTTCTAACTCGGTTGCTGAGCATTCAGATTCTTTCTCTCTTCTCACCTCTTCAAGTCTTGTTAGTTTTATTCTCTGTGCTTGTATATTTTTCTCGATAGAGCTTACCTGAATTACTACCTTCTCCCTTCTTTCCCTTTTTTCATCTAACAGAAAAGATGGCTTTTCAAGGTTTTTTGCTATCTCTCTGGAATTCTCCTTAAGCCCATTCTTTCTGATCTCTAACTGGCTAATTATCTCTGTGAGATTGTTTTTTTCACCTCTCAGGCTCGCCTCATTAGTGGCTATCTCGATTAAATAAGATTTTTCTTTTTTCAACTCATCTTTCAATCTGCTCAATGTTTGTCTTTCATCTTTAAAAGCAGAATCATGCTGAAATTGAAGGGTTGAGATTTTCTGGATCGATTTTTGCAGTTCCTTAATCCTGGAGTTAATTTTTTCAACTTCAGATTGAAATCCCATTAATTTTTCACTGATTTCCTTTTTCTCTTCATTCAATCTGGCAGAAGTAAGGTTAAATCTTTCCTGGTCAGCCGATAAATGTCTGAGTGTATCCTCATTATTTCTGCGCTCTTCCCTAAGAGAAAAAACTGATTCCCTGAGAGCAGATAAGGCCTTTTCTTTCTCTATTATTGCCAAATTCTTAGACTCAATAACCTTCTCAGATTCAGAAAAAAGTGCATCTAATCCTTTTTCCTTATCTATCAAGTCATCAATAATTTTTGCTCTCTTTGCCTTCTCTGTCTGTAATTCACTATATTTATTGGCGTGCAAAACGAGCTTTAAGCGATGAATGTCAGCATTTATCTCTTTGAATCTTCTGGCCTTCCTGGCTTGTCTCTTGAGAGAATTCATCTCTCTTTTAATTTCAAAGAGAAGGTCTTCTACTCTCCTAAGATTTTCTTTTGTTAATGATACCTTTCGTAAAGATTCTTCTCTCCTAACCTTGTACTTAGTAATACCAGCTGCCTCCTCCAAAAGAAATCTTGTTTCTTCTGGTTTTTGCTCTATGATTAAACCTATCTCTCCTTGGGCAATAATAGCATATGATCGATTACCCAATCCGGTGCCCATAAATAAATCGTGGATATCCTTTAATCTGCATGTTGAATTATTGATTAGATACTCGCTCTCACCAGACCTATAAAGCCGTCTACAAATGGATATCTCGCTGGTATCATGGAATTCCTCAGCATCTTCAAATGTCAGGGCTACCTCTGCCATACTCAAGGCCTTTAAAGGACCTGCCCCTGAAAAAATTAAATCTTCCATTTGGCGGCCACGGAGCTGCTTGGGGCTTTGTTCACCCATAACCCACCGTATGGCATCAACTATATTGCTCTTACCGCAACCATTAGGGCCAACAAATGCACTGATTCCAGGAGAAATTTGAATGTCCAATCTATCCATAAATGACTTAAAACCCTGAATAGAAAGCTTCTTTATTTTCATCGTTATTTATCTCCCTAACATTTAAGATATAATTGATAGCAGATATTAGAATAAATGTAAAGATAAAAATACAACATAATGTATATTTATTGTTGACTGGTTCAATATATTGTGTATAATTATAACAGATGAAAAATCTTGACATAATTTTGTTTAACTATTTAATATAACAGTAATTATTTGGTAATGTCAGTTGTCCGTTGTCAGTCCCGATAAATCGGGATTGTGGCAATATTCTCAACACTTAGGCAAGATGCCAGATTCCTGCATTATTTTTTGCTATATACAGGAATTAATTGAATTATATATTTTAGACAACGATCAACTATCAACGGACTCTCCCAATCATTTCTATCAGTGATAAGATCAAGGGGGAATATCACGAGCTTTTCAATGCGTATCAAAACTACAGCAAGCCAAATTGCCATTTACCTCATCTTCCTGATTGCTTTTCCATACTTATGTACACCTCTGGTTCAAGGAAAGGAGCAAGACACATTCTCTATCTCTTTAGTTCAGCAGGCCAAGGTCAAAAAGATGGAAGGGAGGGAGGTTGCTTGTGAGACCTATAAAATAAAAGAAGGCGATCACATCTGGAAACTTCTGCGCCAGAGAGGGCTGCTGAAAAGACCAGATCTTGCCGAGCTCCTTTCCTTATTAAAAAGCATGAATAAATCTTTAACAAATCTCGACATTATTCACCCGGGACAAACGATATTGATTCCACTCAATATAACACCAATTAGAGGAGATGCTGAAAAATTTTTCCAGAAATCAATAATGGGTATTTCCTCGTTGAAAGATGTAGATTTCGAGAATTATGTGGTTAAATCTGGTGATAGCTTAACAATGGTCGTCTATGGAAAGTATAAAATACAGCCCAAATATCTTTATGACGAATATCTAAACCTGGTTCAGAAATTTAATCCTACCTTAATAAATCTCAATATCATCTATCCAAATCAGGTTGTCAAACTTCCTATTTTTTCTCCAGAGATAGTCAGAATGCCTGTTAAGATTACAAAAGAAAAGAGAGCTCTAAAGAAAAGCAAAATAATCCCATCTGAAGACACCGAACAAACTATTTCTTTAAGAAAAAAACTCAGGGGTATCTTCAATCAGATGGACGAGGAATGGGTCGATACCGGTAAGCAGTTTATTCCACTGAAGTCAGGTGGCCAGATACAACTCAAGGCCGAGTCTTTCCCTGTTTTAAATTTACAGAGTGGCATGCGATTGATTATTGACCTAAAAAATGAGCTTCCAGAAGACATCAGTCAGTTAATCCTCGCCGATTGGGAGGATTACGGAATTGTTCATCTGACTACAGACGATACCCTTAAAACTGCTATGGATAAAATCCTTGCAGCCAGTAACTATTATAAGATTCTTAAACCTGGGGAACAATTTAGGATAAGAAGCGGGGATATAGGTATCTCCATAGCCGGCGACTGGGTGATTATTCCACAAAGAGGCGAGGAAAACATTACGGAGAAAATAGCAGCAATCAGCTTCATTAATCATCCTTCCGAACAGACACCAGGAGTAATAAGGGCATATCTGAAGAAATTAGGGATAAGTGTAATTGACTATTCAAGTCTTCCTGTCCCGAAAGACATAGCAGATGACGTCAATATTCAAAAGAAGATAAGTATTGAGAAAAATATAGATTTTCCTTTACCCACTCTTTTATTAAACCTTGCTGTACAGTCTTTCTCCAGCAAGATAAAGATCCCAGTCTATCAAGGAGAGGGCTCTGGATATAATTTAATCATACAGGCTGATCTATTTTTTAACAGGCATGGGAAAGATTGTATCATAGACACAACTGGTCTATCACCTGCTATTATATCTCTGCTTAAAAAGCATCAATTTCTGGTTCTCTCTCTTGCTGGTGAGAAAGATCTAAACAGGACAACCGAATTAATACTTGATTTCCTTGGGCTTTCATATGACTCTAAACCACATCACTTTCTAACAGCAGACAGGGAGGAGACAAGAAATATAACACTTACTGTCCAAGGAATCAGTTTTTATGATCAGGAGGGAAAACATATTTTGGCAACTGATAAAAAGATGCCAGCAGAAATTATCTTATTTCTCAATCAAAAGGGATATAATCTCCTTGAGCTAAGTCAATTTGAAGAATAAGCCCAGATTATATTCAGATCAAGCTCCTGCTTAGTGCTTCGATTCGCAAATACTATAACGTATTCTAATGAGTATAATCTTTGCGATTGTCTTCGACCCAGAGACATGTCGGCGAGCTCATGTCGAGTCGCTCAGGCCAAAGGGCTCACTCGGCTCGGCCTAGCTCGTCGCGGGCAGCACTTAGTCCCGCCCTCGGCCATGAGCCTTTCGGCAGTGAGCTCAAGGCCGAACTGCTCGGGCCGAATGGAGTAAATAAATACGTCATCGAATTTATGAATCGAGGGACTAAGCAAGTCTTCCAATGTTCTAATCACATTCAGCTGTAGTTTACCTCAGAAATTATGTCCTTTGAATTTTTAAACATCTCTGATATTAGTTTCTGCATTGTAAAATATCCTAACTTATATATCTTGTGAATGAATAAATAATGGAAGAATTATTGAAGCTACTTCTTCTCTTTTGTGTCGGTTCCCTGGCCGGTTTTATCAATGTTATGGCTGGTGGTGGGTCCACAATTACCTTGCCTACCCTCATATTTTTAGGGCTCGATAGTTCTCTTGCCAATGGAACCAATCGTGTTGCAATCCTTATTCAAAATATTTCTGGAATATTATCCTTCAGGCAGGAAAAATATCACAAATTTAAGATGAGTTTAACACTGGCTTCTTTCACTCTACCAGGAGCCATAGCGGGTTCCATCATCGCAACTACCATCAGTGATACGTTATTTCAAAAAATCCTGGCCTACGTCTTAATTGGGATTATCGTTTCCCTGCTGGTGCCCAGGCCAAATCAAAAGAAGATCGAAGACAGCAAAAAGTATCAAAAGAACTGGTTCATCTATCCGGCAATGGTTGCGGTCGGATTTTATGGAGGATTTATCCAGGCTGGTGTTGGATTCCTGCTCATGGCATCGCTTTACCATCTGATGAGACTCGACCTTGTCCATGTCAATATGCACAAAATATTTATCGTATTTATCTATACTATTCCAGCTCTGCTTATCTTTTTTCTCACACAAAATGTGGACTTGAAGTTTGGTCTTACCCTGGCAGCCGGAAATGCGCTTGGGGCATGGTGGTCCGCAAAGTTTTCTGTGAAAAAAGGGGAAAGAGTTATTCGAATAATATTAATGGTCGTAATACTTATGATGTCCTTAAAGCTTTTGGATATTATTTAGTGCACCTTTTCCTTCATAAATGAATTGATTTAGAGATGCTTAAGTGGTAGCTTTTGCCCAGACAGAGGGCTGAAAGAGGTGAAAGATGAAGGTATCTTCTGTAGAAGAGATAAGAAATCTTGATAAAGGCGCTATTGAAAAATTTAAGATCCCTGATGCAATTCTTATGGAAAACGCGGGTCAGGCTGTATATTTTGTGATTCATAATGAATTTGGCATAAAGGGGAAACGATTCATTATCTTTTGTGGTATTGGCAATAATGGTGGTGATGGATTCGTTGTTGCAAGAAAGCTTCTCTCAAATGGTGGAATCGTTACCGTATTTCTTCTGGGAGACAGTGAAAAATTAACAGGGTGTGCAAAAGATAATTTTAACATTATATCCACACTTCCCATCCAGATCGAGAGGCTTACCTCTGTGGAACAGCTAACTTCTCCTCTCCTCTACTGCGATGCAGTTGTGGATGCAATATTTGGAACTGGCCTTACAAGGGATATAGGCGGGATATACAAAGAGGTAATTGAATTGATTAATGAGAGTAACGCAACAGTATTCAGCGTCGATATCCCCTCTGGAGTAAATGGTGATAACGGCCAAATCATGGGGTGTGCTGTTAGGGCAGACTATACTGTAACATTTGGCCTACCGAAGTTGGGAAATTTGTTTTTCCCTGGTTTTGATTTAGGTGGCAAGCTTTATGTTACCCATATCTCTTTCCCTCCTTCCCTATATAATACTGATAAAATAAAGGTAGAAACAAATGACCCCTTACCAATTCCGAAAAGGGAAGATGACACCCACAAGGGTAGTTATGGAAAGGTACTCTTTATTGCAGGTTCATCAAATTACCTTGGTGCTCCCTATTTTTCAGCCCTCTCTTTTCTTAAGGCCGGCGGCGGGCTTGCATACCTGGCCTCCCCTGAGTCAATAACCAATTTTTTGGCCAATAAAGGAAGCGAGATCGTTTTTGCACCACAGAAGGAAACAGATAAAGGAAGCCTATCTATCAAGGCAAAGGATCAACTTTTAGAATTTTCAGATAGGGCTGATATGGTTGTTATGGGACCGGGATTATCGTTACATGATGAAACTCAGGAATTAGTAAGGGAGCTTACACCAGAGATCAAAAAACCTCTTATAATAGATGGTGATGGTATTACAGCCATTTCCAAGGATATAGATATAATAGCAAAAAGGAAAGAGGTGACAATCCTGACCCCCCATTTTGGTGAGATGTCAAGGATTACTACAACAGATATAGGGGAGATAAAAAAAAATAAGGTATCAATATTATTTAAAACATGCAAGGAATTGAATGCTACTTTAATCTTAAAGGGTGCCCATACATTAATCTGCTATCCTGATGAGCATATCTTTATTAATATGAGTGGAAACCCTGGTATGGCTACTGCTGGTAGCGGAGATGTCCTGGTCGGCACCATTGCAGCCATGTTTGGGCTGGGATTCTCAATTCAGGAAAGCACCAGAATGGGTGTATTTATTCATGGTCTGGCTGGAGACCTTGCAATGAGAGATATAGGAGAAGATGGAATAATAGCAGGAGACATCATGAACTATCTTCCAGAAGCGGTACGCTATTGCCAGGAACATTTTGAAGATATCATTAAAAACATCTATGAAAGCATCTATATCGTTTAAGGAAAGATATGAGAGCATTGAACTACGACCAGAAATCAGGGATAGTCTTCCAACTGAAAAGACAAGTCAAACCTTGTTGAATTAATTGTATAAAGGGTTTTTGGGTCTTCAAATGGCACCATCATATCCAACTGATACATAGTGCCTTTTCCATTGACACACAATTACCTTTTTCCTATACTAATTTCACATAATAATAAATCTTTAAACCCATTATACGTAGCAGGAAAAGTATGTTATGGCAAAGCTTCACATTATAAAAGGACCCCTTAAAGGCAAAACCTTTGATCTTGAGGGCGAGACTGTATTTATTGGCAGATCCTCAAGAAATGACATTCAAATTAAGGATTCAACGATTTCCAGAAAGCAGATAAAGATATTCAAAATAGGGAAAAAATTCCTCGTCGAGGACTTAAAAAGCACTAACGGTACCATGATTAACGGTGAGCTAATTGAACCAGGTGAAGGCTTTGAGGTAGACGAAAGGGATAGCATTTCTATAGGAAATACTGTGATACGTCTCGGTGAAATTTTCTCACACAGCGCCTCGGAAAAAAAGGATCTTTTGCCCACTTCCTCCAATGGAAACCACAATGAAAAGGACAACTCAGAGAAAGATAGGCGCTCACGGTCACCCAAAGACTTAGCCTTGATATACAAGGCCTCAGAACTTTTAAGGCAGTCCTTAAAGATCAATGAAATTTTTGAAAAGATTCTGGAGTACCTTTTCGAGACTCTCCCAAGAATTGACAGAGCAGCTATTCTGCTTTACGATTATGAAAAAGGGGAAATAACTCAGGTGAATGGCAGGTCGAGGCAAGATAAAGTCACCAAGGCCACCTATTACAGCCAACCTGTGGTAGATAAGGTGTGTAAGGATGGAAAAGCAATCAGAATGTCAGATACAGCGTATGAACCGCCAAGCGTTCTTTTAGAAGATATGGGCACCGCAAAAATTAGATCTGTCCTCTGTGTTCCGATCATAAGTAATTCAAAAATCAGCGGTGCTATCTACATAGATTCGGTTCGGGTACCATATGGATTCCGAAAGGAAGACCTTTTATTATTCAACACCTTGAGTGGCTCCTTAGCTATTGCTATAGAAAACGCCCAGCTTGCTGATAAGTTAAAAGTGTTACAACCCGATTCAAACTAAATCCTTTTATGAAGATTTGTCTTCAGAGTCTCCCAGATCCAACTCCAACTCAGAATCCTCTTGCTTTTTAGAAATACCTAAATTTTTCTTATCAATTTCTGAGGTAACCAATTCAGATGTGCTATATGGAGTCTCCTTTGGTGCAGCCTCAGCTGGAGAGGTTTCCTCATCTAATGATAAATCGCCCAAATCCAGGGAAATATCTTCTTCATCGAGTTCTTCTTCCGGTTTCATTAATGTTTCTTTATCTTCCTGTTCAAATTGCAATCCCGACGGCTCTTCAAGGTCAATATCTGTTATGCTTTCTTGGGAATCAAGCTTAGGGGCCTCCTCTGGTTGGAACTGCTTTGTTGCTTCCTGTGAAGTCTCAATGTCAAGATGCATTTCCAGATCTTTTATCTCAACGTCTTCCTTACCGGCTATTGCGCCAACCTCGATCCCAAATCCGCTGCCACTGAGATCACCTATCAGGCTACCCAGAAAAAAGGGAGGATTTGGTTTGTAGTTAGGAAGATTCATTTTCTTCCGTTCAGAGGCAAGATCCTTGTTACATTTTGGGCACACCTCATTGTAATCAAAACTGATGTACCGACATTTTGGGCATTTCATTGCTACCTCCCAGAATATGGACAAAATTTCTCATAGTACTTGAAAATATATTGTTATTATACAAAACTTTTATATAAAAGTATAAGAAAATTTCAAAAAGCTGAAATGACCATCATCACAAATAAAAAAAGGATAAAGTAAAAATTTTTATGTTAATTTTATTTTTCACATTATTTCAACATGTGCAAGGACCATGAAATAGGTCAGGACCTGGCATTTTATATCTTCTCATGTTTAGTTATTTCATCTCCACACGTATGGCTTCTGCATAATCAGAAATACCCTTTTTCAGGATCACAGCCGCAAAAGTTTCTGCTTCCTCACGATTTTTAAAATTTCCTAGAGTGACCCTAAAAAACTTTCCTTTCTGAGTGTTGTCTACTGGTATAATATAGACTTTATAGCCCTCTTTCAGCAACTCTTGAAACAGATCTCGAGCATATTTAAAGGGTCCAAAAGATGCGATATGAACGGTAAAAGTTAGACCTTGATATAATAAAGACAGTGGTGGAAAAATTATCTCCTGACCCACATCAATGAAGTTTATATCTTTGATTTCAGGATTATATTTCTGTATCAGGTTTAGTACCTCTTCATCAGTCCGACTATACACACTCGCTGCCAACTGCATCACCGTATCTCCTGGTTGAGCAATGACAGATTTAAAAAAATCTTCATCTCTCTCCCGGATAATAGCCCGTTTCTCTTTTGAGCCTTCCGATTCCATGAGATTAACCGGTTTAATTTCTTTTTCCTCTGTATGAACATCGGAAATGAGCTGCTGCTCTCCTCGATTTTTTTCCACTTTTTTTTCTTGCACCTGCTTGATCCGGGCTCTATCAACAGGGACCTGACGGCTAACTGGTATTAACCCAGACAGCCTCCCTAAAATACCCTGCCCTATCTGACTCATGCCCGCAGCCACAATAACCATTATACAAAATAGGGCCGCAGCCCACTTCCAGTAACGGCTAATATACCCTTGCTGGATTTTTTTAATATCAGATGGCTCTGGCTTCTTTCGGGAGCTCTCCAAGCTCATATCATCATAACATTGCTTTATCATGGTGGTGGTTATTTTCTTTTTTCCTTTTGAATAACCCAGAAGAAGGGAATTATCTGCCAGGATGTTAATCACCCGTGGATATCCTTTAGAATAGTGATGAATGGCCTTGATAGCGCTTTTAGAAAAAATATCAATTCCATTTTCCCTCCCAGCTATTTGCAGTCTAGTAGCCATATAGTCAAAGGTACCATTAAAATCCAATGGAGGGATATGATAACGACTGCTTATACGCTGGAGAAGTGGCTTGCACCTTGGATCACTCAATTTTTCATTAAGCTCGGGCTGACCAACTAGAAAGATATTGATCAATTTCTCATCAGCGAAATCCATATTGGAGAGAAGTCTGACCTCTTCAAGCAACTTGAAAGAAAGATTCTGTGCCTCATCAATGATCAAAATGAAATTTTTTTGTTGCTGCATGCATTGCCGTAAAAACTCCTCAAACTCGAAAAGAAAGTCTGTCTTCGGTTTGAAATGAACCCTTTTTTTAAATGCCGAAAAGGCCAGATAATCCCTAAACTCCCCTGGTGATAGAAGAGGATTGGAAAGATGGATATACTGGGTATTCTTATCAATATTATTGAGAAGTGCATGCACCATCGTCGTTTTGCCAGTACCGACCTCTCCGGTTAAGAGGATAAGTCCTTTCCTCTCACTAACTCCATAAGTTAAGTGATCAAGCGCCTTTTTATGACTCTCGCCCAGGTATAGAAACCGGGATGATGGAGTCAGTTCAAAGGGTTTTTCTTTTAAGTGATAAAAGTCGGTATACACGTGCTTTCTTAACCTTTTTAAAAATCAATCTTCAAAGTCTCTGACTAAATGGATAAAATGAAATCTAAACACAAAAATCCAACATTAACCTTTTACCCTATACACTCCCTTTAAGAGTTTATAGCTGATAATCGAAGGCATACATTAATTATTATTCTTTTAATATATAGCATATATACATTAAGCTCAAGATGCTTTTTTTATGGAAAACTCTAAACATAGATCAAAAAATTTTTCTACCTTCCTTCATATCGTTTTTATCAAAATGCCAGCCAATTTTTGATCCAGTGCATCTCTTACTAAGGTGAGCTATTAATGCTTGACATAAACCCTGTTAAAAATTTAAAGGATTCATTAAACTATAGTCAAATTTTATTGGTCCCTTCACAACGCTATCAAAGCCGAGGCTTGTTCTCTGGCAGAGTAAATCCGCCGTGAGTCTTGTCTACCGTATGTCTGGACTGGCGGATAAATCCGCCGTAAGCCTGCCCGCCGGACGGCAGGCGGGTCTGCCGGATAAATGTTAAGATATTATCTTATGTAACATATAGAAAGGAACTACCAATGCTTAATGACATAGCCAATAGATATCCATTTCTTGATAGATACGGCAAATCCTTAAACCTTGACCGATCTATTGCTTTAGATCAGTATGGAAAAAAACACAGCTCCCCTTTCATTGACCTGACATCAGTCGTCATCATTTCTGCAGAAAGGGGAAATGATACCAAACGGTGTGTGGAATCGATTTTTCAAAGCACGTCAGAGCCGTTTGAAATAATCCTGAGTGATGTCGGCTCAAGCAGAGAAACACTAAAAATAATCACGGCCCTGGAAGATACGCACAAAAATGTGCATGTTATATACAACAAACAAAGCACTGGCACAACAGGTCAGCGAAATCAGGGCATTTACTATTCAAGGGGAGAATACCTCACCCTAATGGACAATGATGTGCTCGTACTACCAGGGTGGCTGAAACATTTAAAGGAGGCCGCAGCAAAGGATGAAAGAATCGGAATGGTTGGGGCAAAGCTTCTAAGACCAGAAATCGAGAATGTATACTATTGTGGCTGTCACACAATAACACTGGAAAAAGAGGGGAAGGTATATGGGATCGGGCTCACCAAATCCGGTCAGATGGCAGATCTCCACAGATATGATTCCCTTGTTATGAGAGGGGGAGAGGTACCATGGTATACTACGACAGCCCTCTTAGCAAAACGAGAAGCGCTGTTCGAGTTTGGTGGATTTGATGATATGGTGGATGGCAAGGGGATATTCATCGCAAACGAGGACAAGGATCTATCTTTGAACATTAGGAAAGCTGGGTATAAGATTTACTATTGCCCGGACTCTGAAGCTATCCATAATCATGACTACTCCAAGGTGAACAGAAAAGACTCCTACCACAGAACATACCGCCTCAGGATGGAACAGATAGCTAAGGATACTGCCTATTTTTTATCAAAGTGGAACATCAAGTATATGATCGAAAAGCTCCCCCACGAGGACAACTCAAAGAAGTGGGATGGCAAAGAACTGGTTCGTGTAGATCTCATGCTGGATTCAGATCAGTTCAAGAATGATATTGTCATTCTCAGTTAGAGGTCGGCACTTTTTTTATGTCTGACCCAGACCTCTGGCTCAGACTTGGCATTGCAAATTCGGTGTTTGATATTGAATTCTTGAAAAACCAATAGCCCATATCACAACTTTTAGGCTCGTGCGGAACGTGCATAACTTTTCAAATGCCAGAGCAAGTAAACAGGTATTAAAATCCTGCCTATCTCTTTTATCAATGAATAGCCTTTTTCTTTCTATCCCTCGCCCCATCAGATAATGCAGAACACCAGAGACCTGCCCGCCACCTGCCCGCTCGTGCCTCGCAGTGGCAGGCGGGTCGCAAGGCGGGCGAGCATCTAGTCTTGATGATCGCGGCATGATATAAGCCGATCAGGAAACCTAGAATATTTAGAGCAATTTCTGCACGACCATTATACTTACACAGCAAAGTTATCTTCTGGAAAAAATAAAATGTTAGCCATCTCCAATTTTTAAAAAAGAAAGTTGGCTTAGGCAATTCCCTTAGCACTCTCATTTCCCCTTCTAAGAACTACCATTTCTATGATATACTTCCTCCTTACAACCGGAGATACTGAGAAAGGCGATTTATTTGATGAAGAATGTAGAAATGACCGTTGAAGGGGAGACCCTTACCATTAAAGTAGATCTGTCCAAAGACTTTGGTAAATCTAAGTCGGGTAAGACAATCATAGTGGCTTCCACGGAGGGAAATGTGTCCGTCCCGGAAAGGAATGAGAAGATCGGGTTGAATATTTATCGTTATCCTGATTGAGCATTTATTCTCACTTCTCCCCAAGAAACCAAAAGATAAAAAGATACCCTATTTCCGTGAGATTTGAGGTCTGTCCTTGGAACAAAGGCTAGAGGGAGACTGGTTCTGAAGCAACTTATGGATTGGGAGCATGCCTTAGACCGCGAATTCTCCCTCCTGTGAATGATGAGTAGGTCAAATCTGCCTGGGTTTGGACTATAATCCAGTTCAACTGGAACGTCCATCTCATTGTGCCATACCCCCCTGAATCGAAAGCACGTATTCACAATTCTCCCATTGGATTTCCTTTCCAGATCCTTTCGATATATTTTTTTTGACTTTCATCTCAATTGGACTATATTAATCATCATAGTGATCATTTATGGTACGAAATTGATCAGTAGAATGATCGATATCACTAAAAACAGGGCCTGGGAATGGTTGACCTCCTAATTTTTAACCCATGGTGGGAGTCTCCTGAAAGAATTGAATCGGATCGTTCCATCGTGGAATATCAGGAACCAAAGCTCCGATGGCAGCCAAAGATAAGACAGTAGTTTAAACTGACTCAGGACGTAGTTTATACTTTGCGAGGCCCCAGGCAGGTTAGAAAAACAACCTTGATAAAAATGATAGCAAGAGAGCTGCTAAGAGATGGGGTAGCTCCACGGGCAATTTTCTATTACTCCTGCGACCTAATTTCAAGAGCAGAGGAACTGTTTGGGGTGGTTCGACAGTACCAGCAATTTTACGGACCACTTAAATTTAAGAGGAGATATGTGTTAATTGATGAGATTTCCCTTGTCTCTAATTGGCAAAATGCCATTAAGCAAGCAATTAGACACATCTTTACGATAATCTTTTAATGATTCTTTTTGCGAGATCTTCTTCAACTTCTGTGTGTCTTGGAATAGGTTGACTTTTACCGGTTTGAGGATTTCTATACCAATCATGATTGCCGCCATGGCGCAGAAAAACACAACCGTTTGATTTAATGGTTTTAATTAATTTTTTTCTTTTCAAATTGCTACTTCCAATATCTGGAAAGGTTCTGCATCGGGAACTAAGCCTTGATGAATATCATTATAGATTTCTATTAAATTCCCCCTCAATTCCTCCAAAGTCTTTCCTTGACTTTCGTAGTCGGGGTATTCTTGTATATGGCCAACAAACCAGCCTTTTTCCTCTTTATAGACAATATTTATTTTCATAAATTCCTCCTTGTTGTATTTTTCATTTCTTGTGTCTAATTAGAGGTTAAATGATTAAGTAAAAAATGTCTTATTAATTAAATGTCAGAAAGTTTATCAAGTCAATAAAAATCCGCTTACAGAATCCCTTCAAAGCTTTAGATTCCAGCCTGATGAAAGGGAAGGTAAATTGCCGCATATTTTAGTGAACGTAGGTTAGAAAACGACTTGAGAATATAGTATAAAGGGGATAGGCTTTTTGTATGCCAGGAAAGAGACCTTGAGATTAACCTTGAAGATAGCTGATTTACATTCTTTGGCGCCACAGGTATGCAGGGGAAAGGGGTAGATGAGGCAGAGCTACGTTCAGAATTAAGCAAGAGGGGGACGGTGAAGGCGCGCAGAATTTTCTGTCAGATAGCGGCAAAGAAGATGGGTTATCTGGTGTGGATGATGCGTGCTTATTTGCTATAAACACCTCTGCTGTTAATCGATTAGCTGTTTCTGATGAGTTGCCAGAGGTGGAGAAATATATTTAAATCGTTTTGGAACCAACGTTATATATCAAGCCCATTCCATTTCACCCAACCCACAATTGACCCCATTTATTCCCATCTGATTTCTCTAATCACCACCTTAATTATCTGAAGAGCCGCCCAAGACCGAAGGCTCAAGAAGAGATATTAAAATGCTTCCGCCCTTACAATGATTTACGAGAATTATTATTCATACATAAAAAACTATCCCAAATTTACCCCACCAAGAAAAAAAGGGAATTAGTGTTATGTCTAACTCCCTTTAGTTCTTGAATAAAACAGAATAGCAGGTGGTCGGGACGACTGGATTTGAACCAGCGACCCCAGCGTCCCGAACGCTGTGCTCTACCAGGCTGAGCCACGTCCCGACTTTATCTAATTGCCTCCTTGATGATAGATATTTCGTAACTAATCAGGTTGTCAGGTTCACCGTTCAAGGGTTTCCCGATGAAATCGGGATTGGTTGATTTATCTTCATACTGGTCCCGCCTGCCGTCTGGCGGGCAGGCATGTTCATTGTTTTCTAATCTTGCACCGTGGAAATGTGAACCTGAAAAGTTTCTTGTAACTGCCCGTCATCTGGTTAAATTTAACAGGGTAAAAAATTAATTATTATTTTATATATGATCCCTATGCATTTGCAAGGAATATTCTAACAGGGTAAAGGAAAATTGTTGAAAATACCATACCAAGCTAATAGGATTGATATATGGATTTTATCAAACTGATGAAATTCTCTAAAATCCTCTCTGTGGCTCCCCAGATAACAGTGCCCTCATAGATAAAGGCTGGGGTCTCAAAAGTTTCTCCTTCATAATGCATTGAAAAAGCTCGTGGTTGAGAAGGATCAAGAAAAAATTGTAAAGGAACTTCAATTAAGTGCTCAACCTCTCTCCTATTAATGTTAAATTCATAGGGAAATGGGACTGTTCCGACAAAAGGATGGACAATAAATCGAGACGTTATGGTAGTCATATCATCGAGCTGACCCAGGATCTCAATATCCTCTTCTCTAACCCCTATTTCCTCAAATGTTTCTCTTTTTGCAGTACTTTCCAAATTATCGTCCTTCTCATCTACTACGCCACCGGGAAAGGATACCTCGCCTTTATGGTATTCCACTGTATTTGCTCTCCTCATAAGAAGAAGCCAATAATGACCATCCTTTATAAATAGGGGCAAAAGAACAGAGGCCTGGGTATATATATCAACATTGTCTTCAATTCTCTTTGGCTCTCTTTGTGACAAAAGAGCCTTTAAATCCTGTTTAAGTTGGCCTGTGTTTAACACATCTATACTTTTCAAATAATTGGTACCGACTTTTGGGTTGGGGAAGTTGTTTTTTCAATAGTTGTTACAATGCTTCCACCCCTAAATATAGTTACCTTTCCACTCGACTCAGAAATGACTAAGGCAACTGAATCCGTGACCCCTGTAATAGCAGCAGCAGATGAATGCCTGGCACCCAAACCCTGGGGCATGGGTTCCCCGTGGTGTGCAGCATTTAAATAGCGTCCAGCTGCCAAAACAACTCCATCATCTCTTATAATAAAGGCTCCATCAATAGAGGAAAATTCCTTTAATGTTTCTCGAACTTCGGGTTTAGTAATATGCAAAATATCCTCAGCGTGACCCTGGAAGGGATTAAAAACTAACTGATGCGAATATTGAAGCACCTTTTCATGATCACCCAGGATGAATGTAGTTCCTATAGGCCTCCCTTCTCTGCCCTCATATGCCATCTCCATAACCAAAGTAAGAAGAGATTCGAATATATCAGGCTTTATGTTCTTAGGGAAAGGCGATTCTTCAGCGAAACTGACAATTTCGGATTCATCCCCCACCTTCAATATCATTATGGTATCCATATAACCCTTTTCTATTTGCCCACCTACACATACTAGAATATCATCTTTAAACAATATTCCTTTGGAAATCCCTGCTAGAAAGCCGAACTTTAGATACCCATCTCTGGTCAGGTAAACATCAGGGAGCATAATAGTATTACATTGTAAGCCAGTGGCCTTTTTCATGGATATTTCCTTTTTTGTTACCACTATAACCTTAAATTTTTTTCCCTCCGCCTTTAAAAAGGGTATAATGTCTGCCGAAGTCTCCATATTAACCAAAATAGCATCGGCCTTGACCTTATTTGCTATAGATGCAGCCTGCTTAAGCATTAGATCTGTCCAACCTGCCGACTTTATCTTTTTAATTTTTTGACCACTCTCCTCTTCAGATTGCTTACCATCAATAATAGATTGTCTCTGCTCTTTTTTCTTTTCCAATGTATCTGTTTCCACGATTTCTCTCCCTTCATACCTGAAGTTCCTTGAGTTTATTGTGTCTCTTGTGTTTGTTAGGTTACAACACGATTAACTCAATAAACCCGACCAACCCGATAAACTCAGGTGTTACTCTCTTCCATAGGTTTCAATGTATTTATCAAACGCCTCTTTTGTCGTTATATCGATAGCTCTTTTCTCCCCTGAGATAAAAAGAGGAATCTTATTGTTATAGAGGTACGCTACTATCTCCCTTATACCGGCAACTGAAAAAAATGGGATACCGGTTCTCGAGGTAAATTCTGCTATAGGATTCGATCCCTTTTTATCCAATACAACTTTTCCCTCTTTATCATACACGACTGTTGTTTGTTCCCTGTCTACTGCAATGCCTAATCCTATTATCTCATAGTGAAATCCGCGAGAATGAGATTCTTTATTAATTTTTTCTACAATCTCATACTTTGTTTCCATAGAGGTTATCACATCATCAACAATAAATATCCTACAGTCATTAAAAAATGTACTATTGACAAAAAGGGCAGCGGATGAGGACCTTTCACCATGTTTTTTTGCCTCTTTCCTGTCATAATCAAAGAGCAAATCATGGCCATGGTAATGAAAAAGAGCAGCAGCTGTTGCTGAAGCAATTGCACTTCCTTTATAAGATGGCCCAACTATTATATCTATTTTATCTATAAGGGATGTGGTAACCAACATATCAGCAAAAAAAGAACCTATCTCAAGCAATAGTCGGCCTGTATTGAACTTCCCTAAGTTGACAAAATAGGGTGTTGGCCTACCGTCTTTCAGAATCAGATCCTTATAAAAAAAGAGGGCTCCAGTCTCTGCAAGCATTATACTCAAGCGTTTTTTATATTCTTCCATGCTTTACTTATTACCCTTTTTTACCAAAAAAAACAACACGATATTCAATACTTATTAACTGAACTTGTGTAAAAATGAAATAAATCGCTGAAATTGTTATATTTAAAT
>CAZSWT010000013.1:0-58339 GCA_964611035.1 uncultured Desulfobacteraceae bacterium | reverse complement strand
ATATGTTGTGGGAGGGGAGAAGTACTTTGATGCTATAGTTAATTTCATTTTACCTTTTACGAGATCTTTGCACAACCCAGCAATCTTTGTAACCCAAGAAAAGAGGGTGGACTTTTCTGAAGTGACTGGTGTAAGGGCGCTGTCTTTTCGCAACTTATCAGTGGGGGAAACCGCAGGCCCAGATTTATCGGGGCAATGCGGAGGGGGCAAAACTCCCCCGCAGATAAGTTGCTGAAAAGACCAGGCCGAGAGCCTTGGAACTGAAGAAAGGCCCATCCTCTTTAATGAAATATGAGTTATGCAAAGCTCTCCTTACAAGTATCCGGACAGGATAAGCTGGTTGCAGGATATTTTTTAATATTTTAGGGCTTTTAAATACAATTTTGATGATTATAGTAGTAATAATTGGAAGGCTTTAGGGATAAATGCGAACCATATTAAAGCTCATCAGGAAATTATACATCGTGTGAACAAGATAGATATTATATTTTATACTATTTTTGTGTATCTCAACAGGACGTTCTAACAGCATAAACTTGGAGGATTGCGAGAATGAGGATTCTATTGACTGGCTCAAGCGGACAACTTGGCAGTGAGTGTAAAAAAGTTTTGAAAGATGACTATGAAATCATTTCTCCAAACAAAGAGGAGCTGGATATTACCAGTTGGGATAAGGTCATAATGAGTATTGATCAATTAGCGCCAGATTTAATACTTAATTGTGCTGGCTTTACAAACGTTGACGAGTGCGAAAAAGAGAAAAAGTTAGCTGAGAGAATTAATGTGGAGGGCCCGAGGAACTTGGCACAGGGGGCGGCCAGATATGACAAAATTATTGTTCATATATCTTCAGATCTTATATTCAATGGCCGAAAGAGACTGCCACAACCATACTTTGAAGATGATCCCACGAGTCCCCTTTCTCGTTATGGTTTAACAAAGATGGAGAGCGAAATGGCTGTGAAGCAAAATACTCCACATTATATTATTATTAGGGCTGGTTGGATTTATGGTGTTAGGGGAGATAGCTTTTTAAAACAGATACTTCAATTGGCCATGAAAAAGGACCAAAAGCCTATATATGTTGTTAACGATCAGATTGGTTCTCCTACATGGTCTTATAGGCTGGCCCAGCAAATCAAGGTATTGATAGACAATAGAAAAGAGGGCGTTTACCATGCCACATCAGAAGGTTATTGCAGTAGATATGAGTGGGCAAAATATTTTTTAGAAAAAATGGAAATTACAATCCCTGTTTTGCCCTGTACCAGTGAGGAGTATCCCATACCTGCAATAAGGCCACTTAATTCCATTCTTGAGAACAGGCAGCTAAAGATAGAAGGACTTAATATTATGCCCAATTGGCAAAAGGACCTTGATATTTTTATTGATAAGTATGGTAAAATATTAGTAAAAGGAGAAGAAGAGTCTAATTGAAATAATTATCTTTTATGCTTATAATAACATGGTCAATAAAAAAAGAAATAATTACATAGAACTGAAAAAATTGCGTGTAACATTTGGGTAAGGGTATGCAGAAATAACACCTAAAAAAAGGAGGTAAGCAATGTACGTAAAAGATGTAATGACAATGAATGTGGTTAGTGTTCCAAGTAACACAACTGTCTCAGATGCAAAAAAGATTATGGATGCACACAAAATTCGCCGCTTGCCAGTAGTAGACAGAGGAAAGCTTGTAGGCATTGTTACCGAACACAGGTTAGAGGCATATACACCATCTAAAGCGACATCTCTCAGTGTCTGGGAAATTGGTTATCTACTTGGAAATACAACCATAAAAGATATTATGGAAAAAAATCCTGTTTCTGTAACTCCAGAAATGACCGTTGAAGAGGCTCTGGCCACAGCACAGGAGAGAAAGGTTGGTTCATTGTTAGTTGTGGAAAAAAACGGACAATTAGTAGGTATAGCAACTACAAATGATTTCTTCTATAAGATTGCCAACCCGACTCTTGGTATTGGTATGCCTGGTACACGCGTTGAGGTAGTGAGTAAAACTGATAAACCTATGCTTGAAGATATATGTATAGCAACATCTCAGAAGGGTATGAAAATTTTGACTCTTCACATGATATCTTCCACTGAAATAGGAGGTAAGGATATAGTTGTTCAAGTGGATACTGAGAATGTCGATAAACTGGTTAAGGAATTAAAGGATAAAGATTATGAAGTTCTTGTAAGAAAACGATAGAATTGCAACGATTATTGTAGATAAAATCCGGATATGTTGAGACGCTTCCAATAATGAGACATAATCTTCATTTTTTGCACTGAGCTGCCTTTACAGATAATCCTATCACTTTAATAGTTCATTTCACGTAAGTAAAGGGTCTTAGTAAAGACCCTTTTTTGATTGTCATAACGATCCCTGACATTATAAGGCAAAGTAGAGCAGACTTGAGATAAGAATAAATTTATACGTAAATATAGGCATGATGGAATGGTATGAACCAAGAGATTTCAAAGAATGGGCAAAAAGACTGTTTGCCATACGGCATTTAGTATTGATTCTATTTATCCTCAGTATTTTCATATCAGAGCTGAGGTTCGACTGGTTTGAGCAAACAGTCGGATCCTACCTTGTCACAACAAACTCCAAGCGGCCTGAATCCGGGGCAATTTGGGAAATAGGTCATCGAACTATAACGGCTCGAAAGACACTTGACAAAATTGTCACTGACCGTCAATTTTTACAGCGTGAGGCTCGCGGAGCTACTACATTTACACAGATGGTATTAAATATTTTACCCAACAAAGGGATTATGCTATCTTCCGAGCGCTTCAGAAAAATTTATCTCACGCTGCCTCAGACAATAGCTCAAAAAATTGCCTCACCTTTTGAGATGCTCAGGCTTTTCAGCGATGGATCCTGGGTTCGGACCTACCTTGAAAAAGCAGGCGATGATCTAAAAATATATCTTTTGAATGCTCACAATCGGGTGTTGAAGGAATTAGAAATACCATCAGATTTGATACAATATATTGAAAGAGTTGACATGGCGCTAACAGGTACGCTTGAAGATTTACCAAGCTTTGAAAACCGTATCTATTCCGCTGCCCACTTTTTTGCAGCACTGAGGTCTTTACCTCAAGAAGATCTTAGGAGTGTGGTTTCACAACCAGAAATGCTTTTGAGCATGCCCGGGCATATAGTCAGGGTGGGGATTTCAGATGAAGCCGTGTCAGGATTTATTGAACTTGGCTTTGAAATCGAAGATGGTACGAAACGCAAGGTGATTTTATTACAGGGCCGTGAGTGGGCTGTGTGGACGCTGCGGTCGTATCTGGAAGAAAAAGAGGGAGAACCGAATACCAACGTGAAAAGTCAAAATGATCGGATGTGATAATGGCGCATACCGCAATCATTATACGCATGTTACGCATTGTTTTCTATGTAGCACTGGCCCTGTCAAGTTTTGCAGCTCTTGCCGGTATAGGCATTTTTTTTGTGGCAGTGAAAGATTTGCCCCGTGTGCCTGAACCATTGATCCGAATCATAGAAACTCCCCCTACTGAGATCTATGCAGCTACAGGTGAAAAGATTATGGTTATCGGAGGCCGGGAATCTATCCCATTGAGCAGGGTCTCACAACATTTTATTCAAGCGGTTGTAGCCACTGAAGATCACCGCTTTTGGGAGCACCATGGCATTGATAAGTTACGAACATTAAAAGCTCTCTGGATAACACTTTTTAAGCCAGGAAAGGTTCAAGGGGCCTCAACCATCACGCAACAACTTTCCAAGAATCTTTTCTTCAGCTTTAAGCGAAGATATATGAGAAAATTTCGTGAATTGCTGGTAGCCTTGCAAATCGAATCTCAATACAGCAAACGCGAGATCCTCGAAGCATACATTAATCAGATTCCTATTGGTGTGGGGGCGCATGGAATTGAACAGGGTGCCAGAACATTTTTTGGTAAGCCGGCCTCGGAATTGACACTAGCGGAATCCGCACTGTTGGCAGGTCTTCCTAAATCGCCGACACGCTATAATCCCTATATTCATTATGATCGTGCCAAGAAGCGTCAGCGGGTTGTCTTATTAAGAATGGTGGCAGTTGGATACATCACTCAAGCCATGGCGGATCGTGCCTCATATGCTGAATTAAATCTTCAGAAGCTTCCAGCTCGGGCACGCACAGGAAGCTATTTTCTCGATATTGTCGTGAAAAGTCTTGAAGAGCGATATGGTCCGAACGTTGTCCATCATGGAGGACTGAAGGTTACCACAACAATTGATCCCCAACTTCAGTCCCAAGCGATAAAATCACTGCAAAAGGGATTGATAGAGCTTGAAAAGATGATGGGTGTTCATACAAAGACCAATGAGAGTAGTGGTGAGAAGGTTGTCGGTCCACAGGGTGCGCTAGTGGCTGTTGAAACAAACTCTGGGGCTATCAAAGCCTTAGTTGGGGGAAGGGACTATTCTGAGACGGAATATAACCGTGCAGTAGAAAATAAACGCCTGCCTGGATCAGGTTTTAAACCCTTTCTCTATTACACCGCTCTTGAAAAGTTGGGTATAAACCCTGCGACTGTGTTCGTTGACCAGGCTGTAACGATTCCGGTAATTGGAGCCAAAGACTGGTCTCCAAGGAATTTTGGGCTGAAACATGAGGGGCCTATGATCTTGAAAAGGGCGCTTATGAAATCTGTCAACTCTATTGCCGCTCAACTGGTAGAAAAAACTGGTCCCGAGGAAGTCATTAGGACTGCACGCTGTTCTGGGATTAAAAGCCAGTTAAAGCCAGTTTATTCTGTTGCCCTGGGGACATCCGGGGTGAGTCCTCTGGAAATGGCTTCTTCCTTTGCCACCTTCGCCACTGGCGGGGTGAGACATGAGGCATTTTGGATCTCAAGGGTTGAAGATGCCCTCGGCAGGGTATTGGAAGAACATATTGTGGGCGGGAAACGATCTCTAGACGTGAGCCTTGTATATCAACTCGTGGATATGATGCGTGGCGTTGTAGATGAAGGTACGGGCTCTATTGTTAGACGTCTGGGATTTGATCTACCCGCAGCTGGAAAGACAGGTACTACCGATGGTTACTATGATGCGTGGTTTACTGGATTCACGCCAACGCTCAGCACATCGGTCTGGGTGGGCTACGACAAGGGAGAAGGGTTGTGGGATACACGAGGTATGGGAATTACCGGAGGCCATGGTGCGGCCCCAATATGGGCTGATTTTATGATCAAGGCAACAGACGGTGAGCCGCATAGGGAATTTGTAATTCCCTCTGATATACGACTTGAAAGGGTAGACCTAATTACTGGATATAAAGCGAATGATTCGACACTCAATCCGATGCGAATAGCATTGCGTGAAGGTCAAAACCTATACGAAAATATTGTAGGAGATGAAACACTCAATGATTCAACAATATTATTTCCTTCATGGGCACCCTAATGTGCCCTGAGAGCAAATATCATGCCCATCTTTGATCACTTTTTTATAGGTGTAATGTGTTTTATACCCTGAGACACTTATCTCTTCGTGTTTGGGCCACAGTTTTCCTGGGAGGGCTCATAACTCTTTGGATTTTACCGATATTTCATCTGCACATAGGGCTTACCTGGTCTCTTGTGCCAGCATTGGTAATCATGATAGTGGTCTTTATGGCAGTTGGTTGGTTTTCGAACCGGTTGGGCCTTAGCGCTGTTGAGCGTTTGATCAGGGAAGCTACTACCTGGGAAAGAGTCGGTGCATACCGTGGAGCTGAAGAGGCCTTTAACAAAGCTACTGCTCTTTTGGATAGCTTCCTCCTCTCCCCTCTTGTAAAAAGGAAAGAATCCGCAAAACTTGCGGCTCGCCTCGCTCGTTTCTACCTTGCACGTACCGATAAGAATCATTCTTCTGAAACCTTTATAATCGCTTATCTCAAATCTCACCCTGAAGATGAGGAGGTAGCAGAGAACTGGTTGCAGCAAGTCGAAAGTCATGGTGGGCTTAAAACAGATCATTATGAGCTTGCCTTCCGAATAGGCAACGCTCAACCGGAGAATACTATTATCCAGCATTTACTCGCACGGTTTTATCTTTCAGAAGGTCGAACCGATTTCCCCGCTCTTCAAACATACCGACAGGTTTTAAATGGAAAGAAAAATGTTGCTGTCGATATTATTAAAGATCTTGCGACACTTTTTCTCAGAAACAGGCGTGCTGATGAATGGGCGCTAAAGATTTATCTTCAGGCATTTAGGCTGAGCAGTGAAAGACATAAACTTTTGAGAGGTATTGCAGCTTGTGTTCACTGGACCCATGAGACAGAACGAACCACACAACTATTGCAACAGGCCCGTAAATTATTAGTGAGCCTTGACGAAATGCAATTGAAGAAGCTCCGGGCAGGCTTTAATCCTCCAGGTCTGGAACCGACAGAGCAAAAAATTTCTGCTCAATTAAAGGTTAAAATTACACTATGGAAAGTGGTGAGACAGATAGGGAGCTCTCTTTTCAATCTCATTACCTCTGCAGCCTTTAAACTAATAGGCAGAGCAAGGGATTTGATCAACCTCATCAAACGCTCCAGAAGGTCGAAGCTCATCCTTGAGTGGACAATGATCACTGTCCTGGCTATCGGGGTTATAACTTTAATGGTCAATACAACCAGCCATCTTATCAGAACCAAGAGAGCACTTTATGAAAAGGAGAAGACCACTGAGATTGTTGTCACTGACCCATTCACTTTACAGGTCGCTGCATACCTAAAACCACAAGATGCTGAAAGATATGTGAAATATCTCAAAACGAAAAAATTGGATGCTTTTTGGATAAAAAGGAGAGGGAAAAGAAAGGTTTGGTATCAGGTCAGGGTTTCCCATTTTGCCAACAAGGCATCCGCCAGGGCGTATGGAAAGAGCTTAAAAGCGAAGGGGATTATTGATGATTTCTATGTTGCCAACTATGAGCAGCCTTAGTCCCTCGATTCATAAATTCGATGACGTATTTATTTACTCCGTTCGGCCCGAGTCGTTCGACCTAGAGGCTCTCGACAGGCTCATGGCCGAGGGCGGGACTAAGTGCTGCCCGCGACGAGCTAGGCCGAGCCGAGTGAGCCCTTCGGTCTGAGACATGTCGACGAGCTCATGTCGAGTCGCTCTAGGTCGAAGACAATCACAAAGATTATACTCATTAGAATACGTTATATTATTTGCGAATCGAAGCACTTAGGTAGAGGTCATTTTAAATTCAAGAACGGTAATATGACACAGTTAACCAAATGTAGGATAAAGCGGTTGATGTTTTAATTAGCATATGCAATCTATACTGTTACGGTATATGGCGAGCTATGCGTATGGTAAATTATGGAGACCAACTATGAGGAGGATAAGATGATGATTAAAAAATATTATGCATTTATCGTCTTATTGGTAAGTTTTATTTTGATATTTTTCACTTCTGGATGTCAAACCACACCAGGCAAGCAGATTCAATCGCCTGGTGAGACTGTGTCTGTCAGTTTCCCTAAAATGATGGTTGGCGACAGTTGGGTAACAAAGGGATTTGGCAAAAAAGGAATAGTTACTCGTAGCAGGACAATAATTGAAACAAAACCAGATGGAGGTTTTGTCGAGGAGGTTAAGGATGACAAGGGGATAACTCTTAATGAATATTATAATAATAAATATCAGCGTATAGTATCAATAAATGTTGAAAAAGGGTCTAAGGTGAAAATACCGAAACCCCCTGAAAAAAGACTGGAATTCCCTTTATTCGTTGGCAAAAAATGGAATGATGAATTTGATGGATGGTCAAGAAAAGGTATTCGTCATTTTAAAAATGAGTATGTTGTTGATAAATATGAAACCATCAATACAAAAGCGGGTGCCTTTAAAGCCTTCAAAATTATTAGGCTTGGATCTATTCCTAAAAAAAGTTGGAAAGGGAAAGAAGAATATTGGTATTCACCAGAAGCTAAACGCATAGTAAGATCCATCCCTGATTGGAGATATGGCTCTGAATTGCTCAGCTATAAATTAGCACTGGCTGACAAGACACCAAAAGTTGAGAAACCAAAAATTATAATAAAAGGTGAGAAGGTAAAGATTGGCATCATAGAATTTCAGAGTCTAAACGAGGAAGCCAAGAAAGATAACTTAGGCAAAATTGTCTCTGAGATGTTAACCACGTCTTTTGTTAATTCTGAATCTTTTAAAATTATTGAAAGAGAGCAACTGCAAAAAGTAGTACAAGAATTTCAACTGAGCCAGTCTGGAATTATTGATACCTCATATGCCAAGCAAATAGGGAAAATAACAGGTGCAGATGCTATAGTTACAGGAAGTGTGACAAAGATTGGAAATGACCTGCGATTAGATGCACGAATTATCGATGTTGAATCTGGTATTATCCTCACTGCTGAGAAAAGTGAAGGTAAAATTAACTTACAAAGCATTGGCATGATGACAGATCAAATTGTCGCAAACCTGGTAAGTAAATTTTATAAAAGCAAAAAATAGGAGTCTTAACTCAAAAAATAGTTAAACGAAACAATCATTTTTAACCATGATTCCCACGGTAAGAGTGGCCGTTTAGTTCCTTTAAATCAATCCGATAAAGATTTGCTTTCCAACACAGAATCAGAAAGCCCTTTTTTAATCTAAAGCCCTTCAACTACATCAAATAAATTTTAACTATAAATTAAGGCCAGTGAAGAAGAATATTGATGGATTAGCAGGGCTCCTACCAAAGAATCAGAAATTTTATCTTTTAAATAAACTTTTTAGTTTAGATCCTGATGTTATAGTCAGGCTTTAAGAGAAGAAAATCACACACTTAAAAGTGAGTTAAGTGATTATCATAGTAAGTGATAAATTAAGGTGAAGAAAGCTCCGTCTCTTTGAAGTTAAACCTAAAAAGATCAAGGCCGCTAAAAAACGCCTAGATGTGAAAAGAGTTAAAAGCTTGCTAAAAAAGCAACCATCTTAATATAAGACTTTCATCAAATAGTCTATTGTTGTTCATACAAAGGGCTATTTTTCATTATTTCATAATCACGTCCACGGAATTGCGGTGACAACCCTTTTTCTTTATAGTCCTTCATTAGGAGTTCAACCTTTTTAGGGAGCATCCTAGTCTCGTGATAAATATAAATGCGCCCGGAAAATTTAAGTTCTGCCCACGTCTCAGCAGCTTCTCCAGGCTTTTGATGCACAATGGCTTCCATAAGCTTTTTAAGTTTTTCATCCAACATGCCTTTATATCCTGTAGAGAGGTATTTGCAGGCCGCAAATGTAAGGTTTGACTTAGGTAGAAAGATGCTTAAGTACAAAGTCTTTGTTTCGAAATCGCCACACACGATGTACTCAATTTCGTAAGCAAAATCTTTATGAGATTTATTGGTCAGGTAGTATTTACTAAGGATTTTAGTTCTTTGGCAGTCAGTACGAAACAGATTGTAAAGCGTTCTGGGCTTAAATGGTTCAGGTGAACCTTTTGCTGTAAGATTATGTTGCGGCTTATCTATATGTAGTGCCTTTGTGTGCTCAGAAGATACATCGCTACCAGAATCAATTGACATCATTGCATTTTTTATATCAATTGACTTTTCTATTATATATGTTCCAAACTATGTTCCAAACCATAATAAACCGAACAATGCCCCAATGGCGGTTAATTTGCTAGGCAAGCTCCATGATTTCAATTGGATTTTAGTTGGTATCAAAGACATATATATTTTTTTATTTTGAGAATAACATTATATTTTATAGACTCTTGGAATAGAATTCTATCAAGGATGAGAATGAAGGTCAAATAATCTTCAAATAATATACTTATTTGTGCTTTGAAATATTGGGGATATATTGGAGGTAAATTTAATTTCAAGCAAAAAAACAGCTCAAACTTTAACCAAATTTGAGCTACCTAAATCCTCGCTTATTGGCGGAAGTGCATGGGAATCGAACCCACCCGCGAGGGTTCTAGCCCCGCGCACCGGATTTGAAGTCCGGGAGCCCCACCAGTGAGCTTTCCACTTCCACTTTGATTTCTATCATTTAATTATTTTCATGTCAACAAAGGGTAATCATACTGACAGCCGTGATGAAATCAAATTCATCACTATTAATAGCACTGTTTTTCTATTACAATCAATAAGTTACGCTATACATTTGCAATAGATTTGAAAATATAGCCAATTACTGGTATACCTAATTTTAAAAAGCTTGCTTTCACATAGGTATGTACGGTTTTTCCCTTAAATACATAAAGTCGAGGAGTATTGAATCATGATTAAATTGGTTCTTGTAAGGCATGGTCAGAGCATATGGAACCTTGAAAACAGGTTTACCGGATGGATAGATGTAGGTCTTTCAAGCTTAGGGGTTGAAGAGGCCAAATCTTCTGCAAAGCTATTAATGGAAGAAAATTACACCTTTGATATTGCCTATACATCTGTTCTCAAACGGGCTATCCAGACACTATGGATTATTTTAGAGGATATGGATTTAATGTGGATTCCGGTATACAGGAGCTGGAGACTTAACGAAAGACACTACGGTGCCTTGCAGGGACTGAATAAGTCAGAAATGGTCAAAAAACACGGAGCCGAGCAGGTTCTTCTGTGGCGTCGCAGCTATGATTTAAGGCCACCTGAACTGGATAGAAGTGACAGTATGTATCCGGGAAAAGATCCACGGTATGCAGGACTTAAGGAAAAAGATATTCCCGTAGCCGAATGCTTAAAGGATACAGTCGAGCGGTTTTTGCCATACTGGCATACTACCATTGTGCCAAGCCTCAAAGAGGGGAAGAGGGTTTTAATTGCAGCTCATGGAAATAGCCTTCGGGCGCTGGTTATGTATCTCGATAATATTTCTGAGAAAGAGATTGTCAATCTAAACATACCAACAGGTATTCCCCTGGTATACGAATTAGATGACAATCTTACAGCAACAAATCATTACTATTTGGGAGACCCTGAGGCTGCAAAAAGGGCTGCTGAGGCTGTAGCAAAGCAGGCAAAAAAATAGTTGCCCAGGAATATGGCATCAGGAAAGGTTCTTTTTGAAAAGTTCGGCTTTACCGTTGAAAATGTAATAAAAAAAGCCAAGGAACTGTTAGGAAAACATAACAAATAAATAACAAAAGAGGTCTCGGTTCACTCTTTGAGACATAGTTTTGCTACGCATTTGTTGGAAAGCGGTACAGATCTTAGATATATTCAAGAGCTATTAGGACATAAAAGCTCAAAAACCACGGAAATTTATACCTATGTAAGTAACAAAGATTTGATGAGGATAAAAAGCCCATTGGATGAAATTTTAGCGCCTAAAGTAGGTGATGGCCTATGAGGGTAAATTATCGTCCATAGGAAGGTATAAACGCAGTACTGCATAAATGAACAAGTTGTGCGAAATTGAGAGTTGATAAGCATGGCTAACCAAGACATCTTGCATGAATTGTGGCTTGAGAACAATATGCCTAAAAAAGGAGTCCCATTGAGGGAGATTGGAGAATTTGCAAATAGAAAAATAGGTCATCTAAAATCTAAGAGAGGTCAGATAACAACAAGTGGACTTAACTATGCTGTACTCCAATTCATCTTAGAATATTGTTCTCTTTCCGATTGGCATGAAGGGCTCTGGGAGGAGTTTAAAAGGGCAAAGAATCCTACAAAAGGCAACTATGCTATATGGAGAAAGCACCTCAACATAAGCGTAGATATAGTTGATAAAAGCTCGGTTAAAAATTTTAATGTTCCAAGGGCTGATACCTCCTCAACTGTTATTCAAAAAATGGTTTCAAAGAAAGAATTTCTTAACGAAGATATGTATGAGTTTATCGAGTTTATAAAAGAGAAAATAGAGAGAGAAACTA
Source organism: uncultured Desulfobacteraceae bacterium (assembly GCA_964611035.1). Classification (GTDB taxonomy): domain Bacteria; phylum Desulfobacterota; class DSM-4660; order Desulfatiglandales; family B25-G16; genus B33-G16. The sequence goes on along the minus strand of CAZSWT010000013.1, from coordinate 46,497 downwards.
TTTTAGGAAAGAAAGGATGGTTATATCAGTTAAAATCATACAAATGGCCTCCAAAGAAGGGTGATTATAAAGAAGGAATAAATTTGCGAAAGCATTTTAGCTATATCGCAAATTGTGCCGAAAATTCTACTGGCTTAGGCACAGAAACATTTAGGTATGGTGTTTGTAATGCTGTTGCTGGTTGGGCTGGTATTCCTCAGCCGGTTTCAAAAGAAGATTGTTCTAAAATCTTTGAATCGATAAACTATCTGAAAGGTACCATTAATAATGATTTAATTGACTGTAATAAAATATTTGGAAGAAGAATTGCAACCTCATCTAAACTATACTATTTCAGCGACCCGCTAAACTGGACTATATATGATTCACGTGTAGCGCTTACACTCAGCCAACTCGCATATTATTTCAAAAAGGAGAAGGATGATATATTCGATAGACTTAAAGATAATATCATTTTCCCTATGCCTCCTACTCAAAGCACAATGAGAAAGCATCCTTTTAATGTCAATTGGAACGAAGCAGAAGCATCTCTTTGGTTTGTTAGAGCTAGCATACTCCTTAAAGCTATTGCTGAGTTTTTAAATAAAAAATGTTTTCCTTCCCCTCAGGACGTTATATCATCTTCAGAGGCATGGAAGCTATACCATGTTGAAATGGTATTTTTCAGAATAGGTGAACGAAACTGGGAGGATAAGTCTCAACTTCGCACAACAGCAGATAAAAGGCTTCGCTACGCTTCGCCCAAATTCGTCTAACGGCGAACTTCTTTTATCCGCAACCCGTTATCTGACATTGCAGCCGGGTAAGAAGAATATAATATGAGGAAATTGTTATTTCAAAAAAATAGAACCTTCCTTTTAGGCTTTTTGAGTGATCATATATTAGTTAAGATATTCCTTTATGGTCTACTGTTTATAAAAATCCTTTTCCCTACTATTTCCCACGCTGATGCTGAGGTGCTTTTTAAGGAAAACAGTAAGGCTGTTGTAGTCGTTATGGCATACGACTTTGCTCATGACCCGATAGCTCAGGGAAGTGGATTTGTTGTGAGACAAGATGGAGTAATAGTAACAAACTATCATGTCATTAACAAAGCAACGTATATTGCTATAAAAGTAAGAGGTAAAGTATTAGAAGTTGAAGGGATGCTATATATAGATAGAAAAAATGACCTTGTAATCATTAAGGCAAAGGCTAACGACCTTCCCGTGGTGAGGCTTGGAGACGTAGATGAGATGAATATTGGTGAAAAGGTCTATGTCATAAGCAGTCCCAAGGGATACGAAAATACCATTTCTGAAGGAATATTAAGTGGCATAAGGCTGGCTGACCACAAAGGAAAGATTTTGCAGATCACCGCTCCTATATCGAAAGGCAGTAGTGGGGCACCTGTATTTAATAAGAATGGCGATGTTGTTGGAGTTGTTACTTTTCTAATAAAAGAAGCTCAAAACCTTAACTTTGCAATGCCTATAAATTTGCTAAGAGATAAAATGGATAGTAAAGAAGCTATCTCATTAAAAGAATTTAAAGAAGAATTTGAAAAAGAATATATAGAATGGTTAGCAGCAACATTGGTAAAAACCCAGGATTGGAGCAGAGCTAAAATCCCTAAAGGAAAGACTATAGAGGTTTCCGAGGAAGTTCTAAGATTAAACCCTTATCATGCAAATGCCCATACTACCCTTATTGTTCATTATTATTGTAATGGGTATAAAGAAAAGGCATTAGAGCAATACTAAATTTTAAAAGCGTTTAATCCCTCTGCAGCATACGGAATACGTTGTTTATTTGGAGACAGTTTCTTCAAGTAAAACTCTCATACTCATTTGGGGAATCACGAATGATGAAAATGATTTTTACAATGACATATGATCTATTTGGAGATCGCAATGACAAAACTTCCAAACGATGAAATAGAATTACGAAAGTTAGCACAAAGATTGGGTGTTAGTTTACACAGAACAGTTGATTCAACAAGGGGCAAGACTGATATACCTGAGCTTCAAAGTAGAATAATAAATGTGCAAAGATCCATAAGAGAAGGGCGGTTGTGGTGGATCGCTTTTATTTCAGCTATTGGTTCCGTATTTAGTGCTTTAGCAGCTTGGACAGCGATATTAATGAAATAAAAGAAGTTTACTCCATTTCTTCTATTTTATTGTTAATGCCCACAACGGCAGATAACATGGGCCAAAAGACTAACGTCCAAATGCTTTGCACTTCTTTTAGCCCAATACCGTTATACGCAATGCCGTGCTTGATATTAAAATAAAGGTGTGAAAAATGAGAACTAATCTATTAGATAACTTAAAAACCTTACTTCAAAAAGATGAGCGTTTGACCAGCGGAGGCGAGTTTTTGAAGAATAAAATTATTGAGCTTGCTTTGAAGTTAGACAAAAACCTCATTAAACTTCTTTTATCTGCTAAAAAGATGAAAAGGATGTTTTTTGCTGATGTAGATAGAGCACTTATTTTTGATAATGATAAATTTATTCGCTTTGTTTACACCAAGCAATTTTTGCCGGATTCTTATACGAAAAGAAAGGGGGACCGATTTATTTTGACAATGCGAAAATGCCTATCTTAAAGAAAGGAGGGTATTCAAATGATTAAAAGAGTAAAGATTTACTTCAACGATTTAGAACCAGAAGCACAGGCTAATCTACTAGAAGCATTTGAAACAACTGAGGAGGATGAAAACTGGGAGGCATTCCCAATTGCAGTAATCGAAAGGGAATTTGAAGTTAATGATATGTATCCATAGAAATCCAATCTCAATAATTTTGAGAAAAGGACATCTATCACCAAAACGATTATATGTATCTAGGATATTCTGAAATACGTCTTATGAGACAATGTTCCCTTAAATCATTTGAGGAATGAAGAATGTTCAGCAGCTTAATAGAGATATTTGAGGATAAAAAATTAGTTGAGAAGATCAGGATGCGATTGCCTTATTTATTCCATCTTGCAGAATTAGAAAGCTCGAGAACAGGGCAAATTGGTATGGAAGTTGGCTCTCTTTGGGAAAGAATTAAGACAATTACAGGCAAGGGATTCAGTGGCGTTAAGCTCATATGGACAGTGTAGAAATAGCTATTGAAATGATCACTGGCACTTCCAATAATACAGCATATGCGCCTCGGGCTATCGCCCTTGCCCTTCAGGACATTGCTCTCTTGTGCCACAACGTCGTATATGTTGGAAACGTAATCGGAAATGACTGCAAATTAATCTGAAGGATAAAATATGCAATGCCCTGATTGTTTATGGATGAGGGGTTATTGCGATGATAGTAATCTGATTTTGATTAGGACCATAATACCAAAAAATTCTGTATGCCGCAGGAGTTGATTGTTCGGCGTATGCCTCGAATACTTTCTCTCCACTGGGTCCTTTCAGGCTGGTGAATTCATGTGTTTTAAGGCTCTTATGTCTGGGATTTGAAGAAAGAAAGCCTATAGCTTTTTTGACTGCTTTGTATCTTCTTTCAAGCCCCTTATCAGTCTTAAGTCTATTCAATTGATCTCTTGCTTCATAGGTGAGGAATATTTCAAACAATTTGCAATCCTAAAGTTCGTCGAGATTAATTTTTGTTATTTTACCTTCAGATGCATCCTTCAAACCCTTTTGAACACTTTCAAAGGCTTCATTATTTTGAAAAAGCCAAAGCTCTGAAGCTGGAATTTCAACAATTGGTCGTAAAAGGACTTCACCCCGGTCGTTTTTGTATAATCGAATCCTTTTAAAGTCCTTGAAGATTTCACCAAGAGTGAGCCGATTTCGTTCATCCATTGTTCTTGTGCCAATCTCCTGGAAATCGTCATTAATTTTAATATTATTTTGCATATTGACCACCTCCTTGCTGTATTCTATAATCATAATAGAATTCCCATACTGGGTCAATGGGAATTTTAAATTTTTTCGTTTGTAGCGAAAACGTTAACTAAAATACGTGCCTTTGATAAATATCACAATAGAACAAAATGAAGAAAGGAGGAATTATGTTATCTGCAATTGAGCTAAAAGAGCAAATTCATGCTATTGGTGCGGACTTGGTGGGTATCGCTGGGGTTGATTCGCATTTATTGCGAGAGCACGGCGAAGAGCCAGAAAAACTTCTGCCAGGAGCTCGCTCCCTTATCAGTATTGGTGTTGCCCTAAATAAGACTGCCGTATGTTCGGGCAACATCCGCTTGGCCCGCTATGACACTATGTGCGTTTATGAGCGCATCAATCATGTATGCATGGAGACGATCCGGATACTTGCCAGCCAGGGTGCCAGGGCGGTCAGCGTGCCAGCTTATCTCCCCGTAGATATGGGAGGTGAGTCGAAAGGAATGAAGGGTGATATCAATCACAAAACAGTTGCAGCCATTGCAGGTTTGGGCGGTATTGGATTAAACCTTTTATTGGTAACACCAGAATTTGGCCCCTTTGTACGTCTGGGTACTATTGTTACTGATGCAGTACTGAGCGCTGACCAGCCCTTGTCTGAAAATCCTTGTGACCTCTGTGGTTTGTGTCAAGATGCCTGCCCTGCAAAAGCCATCCAAGAAGATGGAACTCTCGATTATAGTGCTTGTACTTCTCATATCCTACGAAACGGCTTGCCAGGGATCATTGCCATTGCAAGAAAGATGATAGGGGCTGATGAAAAGGCGATTAAGGGCATAATCTATAGCCCTGATTTCTGGGACATTTGGCAATCTACTGTTTCTGGCTCTTTCTACGGCTTTTTCGAGTGTATTGCAGCCTGTCCCATTGGTTTCGATAAATCAAGCGATTCAGCATGAGCTTAGCGGTTAATCTGTCTCCAGTGGATTTGTCACAAACCCAACCCTCTATGATCCAAGATTCAAATATTGTTGGCCAGATTAAAAGAGATCATCTTTTTAAAGTGATGATAGTTGGTGATGAAACATGCCAGTAAGTAGATATCGTTGGGTTATCTTAGTCCTGTCTTACCTCTGTATGCTGGGGTTTGCTTTCACATTACAGTCCCTACCACCCATCCTCACCTTAATTATCGAGGAATTGCGATTAACCCATGGTGAGGCTGGTTTACTCATGAGCCTTTTTGCATTGCCAGCAATATTTTTAGCGATTTTAGTTGGCCTGCTTTCTGACCGTTGGGGACCCTTTAAAACAGGCGTGAGCTCTTTAATCCTTGTAATCATAGGTACTTTAATCTTTGCTGTTAGCGGTACCTTTCTTTACGCTGGTTTAGGAAGAGTTATTGCCGGCGTTGGAGCTGTAACTATTTCTATAGTGGCTGCTCAAATACTTTCGCAGTGGTTTAGGGGACGTGAAGTAGGAACGGCAATGGGGATTTATAATACTGCAATGCCTGTTGGAACAATCGTATGTTTTACAGCTTTTGGTAAATTGGGTGAAAGTTTGGGTTGGCGAATGCCAATCTTTATTACTGTGATGATAGGTGTGTTGGGGTTAGCAGCCTTTCTAATCCTCTATAAACCTATCCCAAACCCCCTTCAAAAAATAACCCTTGATAAGGAAGAAAAAGTAACAGCATTGTTCTCAAACTTACGAAAGGTGAAAGTCTCGATGTGGTTGATAGGATGTTGTTGGATGTGGTTTAATGCGGCAACCATTTCATTTTCGACTTTTGCACCTGATTTTTTCATCTCAAAGGGATACAGTATCGGCTTTGCTGGCCTCCTTACAAGCTTACTTATGTGGGGTTCGTTAGGTCTAAGTCCAATAATTGGTTGTTTAGTAGATAAGTTCGACAATAACGATCTTTTCATCGGAGTGGGTGGGGTAATTATAGCGACTACGATTTATCTTGTTACTAGGTCAACCGATTTCCTTTTTCCAATGGTTGTTATGGCTGTGGCAGTGGCATTTATCCCAGCCCCGGTCTACTCTTTTACAGCAAAGATTTTAGAGCCCGAGAATTTGGGATTAGGCTTTGGTTTCCTCTCAACGGTCAGTAGCATAGGAATGTTTTTCGGTCCTTACATAGCTGGTCTAATCAGAGATAAAACAGGCTCATACGAAATAAGTTTTATCTTTTTATCCCTCTTAGCCCTGCTAATAACAATAACAGCCCTTATCTTAAGAATAAAGATGAGAATGGCTTAGACTACTGGTAATATGTCCAAATCTTCCTTTGGCGAACTTCTTTTACATCAGGAACGCTATACGCTATTTTCTTATAGGAAGTTGAACCATGTTAGCGCATAAAGAAAAATATTGGAGCAAATTTGCCAGTACTTATGATGACGATCAAGAATATGTTGTTAGAAAGACAATTCTACAATTAATTATAAAAAGATTATCTGAAGAACGTGATTTGGGAGAAGTTATAGAATTTGGATGTGGAACAGGATATTTCACTAAAGAAATAGCTAAAAAAGCAAGAAATGTTATTGCCACAGACCTTTCAGATGAGATGTTAGAAATTGCAAGAATACAATTAAAAGAGTACCGGAATATAAACATCCAAAAGGCTAATTGTGAAGATACATATTTTCCATCGGGAAGATTTGATACCGTATTTATGGTTAATTTGATACATGTATTAATAAATCCTATAAAGGCTCTCCAAGAAAGTCATCAAATTTTAAGAAATGGGGGATTATTACTTATTGTAGATTTTACAGGTTACAGCATGAAATTGTTTGAAAAAATGAAATTGGGTATAAGATATCTTAGGAAGTGGGGTATGCCACCGCGCTATGCGCGAAACAACTTATCTCCTGGTGAAATTACCTCTTTTTTAGAAAATGTGGATTTTAAAGTAGAGGAGGTTCAACTTATAGGAGATAGGACAAAGGCATTATATTTAAGGGGAAGAAAAGAAGCGTTATATTAAATCGATCTCATAAGGAATTAAAGAATGAAAAATAATGAAGCAAAGGATCTTATAGGGTGCTGTGGGTTATATTGTGGGTTATGCGCCAAGCACCAGTTAAAAGTACTGAGCAGACATACTGGCTGCAGATTGGAAGAGCAGTAGGATTAAATTCAGATTCTTATATAATAAAACGGATAACTTAGGCAGAAACTGTTAAGGGCAGGATGTATTATTTATATATAGCAACTGGATTCGCATTATTACTTTCTTTTATTGTAAACCGCAAAAAAACCCTCAAAGCTGTTAAGATAGCCTTTAAACGATTTGTAAATATTTTACCAGCCTTTTTGGGTATGCTTATTCTTGTCTCAATTGTCCTTTTTCTCATCCCGGATAAACTCATCTCAAATTATCTTGGAAAAAACAATATATTCATCGGGGTTCTCTTTGCCTCCTTTTTTGGCTCAATAACATTGATGCCTGGGTTTATTGCCTTTCCATTATGTGGCATTTTATTAAAAAAAGGAGTGCTATATATGGTTTTATCTGCTTTTTCAACAACTTTAATGATGGTAGGGGTTCTCACGTATCCCATAGAAAAGGAGTATTTCGGGGTACGATTAACCATACTAAGAAATATAATGAGCCTCTTTATCGCTTTTGTTGTGGCTTTGATGACTGGTATTTTCTTTAGAGAGATTTTTTGATGAAGCGGGATGATAGTATTAAAATCGCTGGCATATCAGGGTATCTTCTTTTTGTAATTGTTTCTTTTTTGTTTGGATTCAACCCTGGGAAAGTAATTGGCCATAATTTTGTGTCCTTCTCTATAGATATGCTTAAGCTATTACCCTGCGCTTTCATTTTAATAGGCCTTTTTGAGGTATGGGTAAAAAGAGAAACAGTTGAAAGGCATTTTGGTGAAGAATCTGGTATCAGAGGCCATATATGGGCATTGCTACTTGGTGGAACAACAGTCGGTGGTTTGTATGTATCCTTTCCAGTTGCTTATTCACTCTATGGTAAAGGAGCAAAACTTAGCATTATTCTCACATACATAGGAGCTTCAGGGATCTGCAGAGTCCCGATGGCGATATTTGAAACATCTTTTATGGGGATAAAATTCACAATAATTAGGCTAATGGTGTCTATACCGTTAGTGATTTTGACTTCGATAGCATTGGGTGATTATTTAACAAAGAGAAACTATAAAATAAGACAGGGGAAATAAAGTGCGGGCTGGGAAAACTATGCAGGTAGCGCAGTAAGTGGAATGAGTAAGGTTGACAGCTTCGTAAAAAGTCCAACTGCTGCGTTACGCTTCATCTTTCGTCATTGCGGTGTACCGGTAAGTACGCCTCATTCCTCAAGATTCGCAAGCCTTGCATTTGGAGCTTTTTACTTTGCCGTCCCAATTTTGATTTTTTAAGAGTTCATCAAGGTTAATCAAGAGAAAAGAAAGAGTGGATTTTTGATAACACCTCTTTTGCATACCCCTTTATCGATCGCGAATCGGACTGCATATTTTTCGAATCAATAAGACCTTCTGTTTGAGCTCGCCGCATGGCCATAATTTCAGCCAACTCGTTACTGAGATCAGGTTTTACCGTAAAAAGCGCTGCCAAAGCTTCCTTAGGAACTTTAATTGCCTCAACATAGGTAATGGCCTTCGCAGTTGCTGACCTTGGCTCACCAGTTAGGAGTGACATCTCTCCAAAGCACTCACTGTTACCCAGCCGAGATAGCTCTATGTGTTGGCCTTTGCCGTCTTTCTTGATAATTGAAACCACACCTGAGGAGATGACAAAGAGAGAACTGTCTGAATCGCCTTCTCGTATGAGTATTTCTCCTGTGTCAAACGACCGAATTTCACATGAGCGAGCGAGCTCTTCGATCTCATTCTCAGATAGTGTTTTGAAAATAGGAACTCGGGAAAGATATTCCTCAATGGTTGGCTCTTTTACTTCAGGTATTGTGGCTTTTCGCGTGGCGATCTCATATTTTATGGCACTTGGTGAGATACCAGACCTGGTTAAAGAGGACTGAATGCATGAGAAAAGATCACTTTTTGCAGCCCAGTGTGAAGGAAAGTCCACAAAGTAGACATAGACCATGTATTTAAAAGGTTGGCTCGTAACATCTCCAATCCTCACAGTGGGAAGGGGATTTTTGAGTACGCTTTTAGAGCTCAGAGCTGCTTCCAAAAGTAGTTGCCGCACCATATTGGGGGGAATTTCGCTGTCAACAGACACATAAAACCAATACGCATACCGTTTATCAGGCAAATCGTAATTATGAATAATACTGCTAGCCGCAACATTGTTCGGCACAACGTATATACTGTTATTCCATGATAGCAACCGTGTCGATCGCCAGCTAATGTCCAGCACCCTTCCTATTGTGCCGTCTTTGAGCTCAATCCAATCACCCAAACTATAAGGGTTTTCGATTGTAATCGCAAGGCCTGCAAATAAATCAGACAAGACGTTCTGCATGGCAAGACCAAGGACACCAGCCACGATACCTGTAGAGACGAGTAAACCAGTGACTGGACGCTCAAAAACAAAGGTTAATATCCCATAAAAGGCCAAAACATAGATAGCAATAGTAACCAGGCCGCGAAGTAAACGCGGGGGCTCGGAACCAGTTGCTTTTTTAAAGCCTGTTGACCACAAAAAGAGTTCCAAGCCTCTTGTCAACAACCACGCACTTACAAGCCAGAGAAGGGTCGCAGTCAGAACACGTAGATCCTTGCTAAAGTCCTGCGCTTCAAATCCAATGACTTTATTAAGAAGAAGTCCAACGCTGAGGATTAATGTGGGTAATAATACGATATCAAGCATCCATACAATTTTTCGGTGCTGCCTAAAAGGAACAATACGTCCTATCAAGCGGCATAATAGGATTATCAAAAGAAAACCAATTGCTGTGACGAAAAACAACAATACCGAAATGTCTTGCAGCTCAATTCCGATAAGCTTAAAAAACTCCGACATGGTACAACTCTCCAGTATTTAGGATTAGATGCTACCTATTTTTTGCTGAGAGTACTATTACGTCGTGTGTCACAATTTTTTATTATGATTGAGTATTTTATCATCAATTAAGGAGAAGCACATAAAAGTAATTCCTGGGGGTAATAAAATATTTGTATACTATGATTATTATCTACAAATTACCGATAAATTCCTTTTTGCGATAAAAAAGAATAGTGAAATGAGGGTTATGTGTCAAGAAAGAAAGCCCGTTACCTACAGTAGTTAAAGGTATCTTATTGATTGAGAGGGAAGTCTGTAAGTCCCCCGCACCTCAAAAGGGCATTTACTACCTCAAATACAGGGAGGCCGACCACATTAGTGTATGATCCATTGATTTTTTCGATCATAAAGGAACCAATCCCTTGGATAGCATAGGCACCTGCCTTTCCAAAAGGCTCACCTGATTTAATATAGGCCTCAATTTCGGTATTACTCAATTCTTTTATTTTTACCTCTGTCATAACTGCTTCATGATGCACTAATTGTTTTCCCGGATCATGAATGCAGAATCCGGTAATGACTTCATGAGTTTTTCCTTTCAAGCTCAGAAGCATACCCTTACACTCCTCAGGATTCTTTGGCTTACCAAAAATGTTCTTATTTATTACCACTATGGTATCGGCGCCAAGTATCCAGCGATTGTTATAGTCGTGCTTGATTGATTCAACCTTCTTTATGGCAATACTGCAGGCACTATCTGCCGGTAATGCTTCTTTGTAAAAGGTCTCTTCAATCATGCTTCCAGCTGTCTCAAAGGGAATTCCAATCTGTTGCAGGATAGCTTTTCGTCTGGGTGAGACTGAAGCCAGCACAAGCGGATTATTTTTATTAATAGGATGGTGGCGCATTATTCAGAAAAAGAAAGGTTAAATAATTCGCAGACATTTTTACTTGTTTGATACGATATTTCCTCAAAAGAGATGCCCCGTAGGTTTGCTATTTTCTGTGCGGTATGAACAATATAGGATGGTTCATTTCTCTTACCTCTGTGTGGGAGAGGAGTAAGAAAGGGGGCGTCTGTTTCAAGAAGCAATTTGTTTAAAGGAACTCTTCTAACAACATCCTGTATCTGGCTTGCATTATTAAATGTTACAGTGCCAGGAATAGAAATGTAATATCCCATCTTGATAAAGGTATGTGCCAGTTTATAGTCCCCTGAAAAACAGTGTATCATGCCGTGTAGACCATTTCTTTTGAAAGAGGAGAGAATGTTTACAGTCTCTGTGTGTGCCTCCCTGTCATGAATCACAACAGGGAGATTAAGAGAAATAGCAAGGTCGAGCTGTTGCGTAAACACCTCTATTTGGTTTTGTCTTGCTGATCTGTTGCGGAAAAAATCAAGCCCTATTTCACCAATGGCAATAATTTTATCCTGCTGTGCTATCAATGCTATTTGCTCAAGATCATTTTTATTCGCATTATCAGCATTGTGGGGATGAATTCCTGTTGTGGCAAAAATAGAGGGATAGTGTGTGGTTAATTTCACTGCATTAAGAGAACTTTTAATATCAATACCTACGGTAATTATATGTCTCACATCAGCAGATAAGGCCCTATCAATAACCTGATCTCTATCAGAGTCAAACTGCTTCATATCCAAATGCGCATGAGAATCAATTAACATGACAAGGTACAAAATTAAAGTGTGCTAAAGTTACACAGATTTACTTTTTTAAATTTAGGTGTTTTAGAGGTTTATATTTTTAAGTGATCAGGGGTATTTTTTCAAATGAAAAATGAAATTAAATAATCTGGAAAAAATTTAAAATATATGGTATTTAGTAATGTTAAAATTATTTACTGTAAAAGGTGAAAGAGATGGCGCTTCCTAAAACAGAAGATACAAAAGAAAAGGCGAGCAATGTAGAAGCTTTACAGAGGGAGCTTCAATTCAGTAAAAAACTAAATTTTATTACAAATAAGATAAATGCCTCTAAAGATATTGACGACATATTGATTAATTTGCGGGAAAGTATTCTCTCTGTCTTTGATGCCGACCGCATAACTATATATGTAGTGGATGGTGCCAATAAGGAGATTGTATCGCGATTTAAAACAGGTGAAGAGCTAAATGAGATACGAGTTCCTCTTAATAATAAAAGCATTTCTGGTTATTGTGGCATGTCAGGAAAAACATTCAATATCGTAAATGCCTATGATGATAAAGAATTGAAGAAGATAAATCCTGAATTGACATTTGATAGGAGCTGGGATGAAAAAACGGGTTATAAAACGGAACAGGTGTTAGTCGCACCTATTAAGTTCAGTAAATATCTATTGGGCGTGATTCAATTTATTAATAAGAAAGGTGGCAAACATTTTACATTGGAAGACCAGAGGTCTGCTACTGAGATAGCGAAGGTTTTGGGGATTGCCTTTTACAACCACCAGCGCCTCAAGCAACAGACCAAAAAGACAAAATTTGATCATCTCATTACCAATAATATTATTAACAACAAAGACCTAGAACAAGCTATGGCTGTGGCACGGAAGACAAAGAGCAGCGTAGAGACCATTCTTATGAATGATTTTCATGTAACAAAAGAAGATATCGGAAAGTCTTTAAGCATGTTTTTTAACACACGGTTTATACCATATGATGAAAGAATGGTTATTCCTGGACAGTTGCTTAAAGGTCTTAGGCCAACGTATTTAAAAAATAACCTGTTTGTTCCAGTTGCACAAGCTGACTCAACGATAGTAATAGCAATGGAAAATCCAAACTATTTACCCGGGCAAGACGCAGTGAAAGGGCTTATTTTCGGTAAAGACTTTGAATTTTGTGTCTCGTTAAGGGAAGATATTATTAAGATGATTGACCATTTCTTTGATGTCAAGCGATCGACTATTATGGGTGGGTCAGGAGGAAGTATCGAAGAAATCCTCGGGCAATTAGATAGTGGTGAAGAGGCATTAGATGAAGAACTTGAAGGCGTAACTGAAGAAGATGGGGCCATAGTACAATTAGTAAATAAGATGATTGTCGATGCCTATAATAGGGGAGCCTCTGATATCCATATAGAACCCAGGTTAGGCAAAGCAGATGCCGTAATCAGATTCAGGATTGATGGATTGTGCCAGGTCTACCAGACTATACCGTATACATATAAGGCTGCTATGAGTTCACGGCTAAAGATCATGAGTTCTTTGGATATTGCGGAACGGCGTCTCCCACAGGATGGCAAGATACCATTCAAAAAATATGCCCCGCTTGATATCGAATTGAGGGTAGCCACCATCCCAACTGCAGGAGGAAATGAAGATGTTGTCATGAGGATACTGGCTGCAGGTGAACCTCTGCCATTGGATAAGATGGGTATGAACGAGAGAGATTATAACGAATTCCTCGGAATGATAGAGAAGCCTTATGGCATAGTGCTTGTGGTAGGCCCCACTGGTAGTGGTAAAACTACCACACTCCATTCAGCTTTGCATTTTATTAACAAACCTGAGACAAAGATCTGGACTGCAGAAGATCCAGTGGAAATCACACAGGAAGGTCTTCGCCAGGTTCAGATGCTGCCAAAGATAGGACTTAATTTTGCATCCGCTATGAGGTCCTTCTTGCGGGCAGATCCAGATGTAATAATGGTTGGGGAAATGAGAGATGAAGAGACTGTTTCCACAGGAATTGAGGCATCTCTTACCGGTCACCTCGTTTTTTCAACCCTTCATACTAACAGTGCTCCTGAAACAATTACTCGATTGCTTGATATGGGAATGGATCCCTTTAATTTTTCCGATGCCCTTTTGGGTATTCTTGCACAGAGACTGGTAAGAACCTTGTGCAAAGATTGCAAAGAGGCTTACCATCCCTCTAAAGAAGAGTTTGAATTATTGGTCAGGGCATATGATGGTGATTTTGATGCCTTGAAAATCTCATACAACAATGATCTAAAACTTTATGGGCCCAAAGGCTGCCAAAAATGTCAAAATACTGGCTATAAAGGAAGAACGGCACTTATTGAAATACTGTCTGGAACGACTAAAATGAAGTCCCTGATTCAAAATAAGGCTAAGATGGAGGACATTAGGGAACAAGCCGTAGCTGATGGAATGAGAACCTTGATGCAAGATGGGATAAGAAAGATATTCCTTGGTCAAACCGATCTTATACAGGTAAGAAAGGTTTGTATGTAATTATTAAGGAAAGTTTCCAGGATACATCAGACCCGTAGTTTCTTCTATGTGCATCATGATATTCATATTCTGCAAGGCATTACCTGCCTGACCTTTCACTAAATTATCAATCACGCTGATTACGATCAATTTCCCTGTTCTTGAATCTATAGTGAGCAAGATGTTACAGAAGTTGCTTCCCCTCACATCAGTGCTACTTAAAACCTCTCCATGGCTAAATATCCTGATAAATGGCTCCTTGCCATACATTGCCTCATAAGCCTCTCTCAGGTTTTCCATATTTGCATTAGCGGTAATAGTAGCATAAATAGTTGTGATAATCCCTCTACTCACTGGAATAACGTGCGGCGTGAATGTAACCTTGAGTTCTTTATTTGCTATTAGGGATAATTCTCTCTCAATTTCATATACATGTTGATGGCCAGTTACCTTGTAGGCATTCATAGCCTCATATCGAGCAGGGAAATGAAATAAAGGGGAAGGGGTTTTCCCAGCCCCGGAAACACCGGTTTTTGCATCAAATATTATACCCTCGCTTTCTATAAGTCCGAATTTTAGCGCAGGTACGAGCCCAAGGATACAGCTTACTGCAAAACATCCTGGATTACCAACTAACTTAGAATTGGCTATTGTTTCTCTATGTAACTCGGGAAGGCCATAGGTAGTGGAGTGGAGAATATTTGGATTAGCATGTTCCTTTGGCTTTCCGATTCTGGAAGCATAAGAGGCATAGCTCTCTTTATCATTAAAACGAAAGTCCCCACTATAATCAATTACTTTAACACCTTGATTTAACCACTTTGTTGCCTCTTTTTGGCCAACTCCGTCAGGGGTAGCATAGAAGACGATATCAAAGTCATGTGGACATTGAGGGTCGGCTGGATCAAAAACTGGTAGATCACAAAATCCTTTTAAATGAGGATAAACTGTACTAATGGGCTTACCGGTTTCTTGTTTTGCAATGAGAGCAGATATGGTAACAGAGGGATGGTTTATGAGGAGTTCGATCAAACCTACCCCACCATAACCTGTTGCCCCAATGAGCCCAACTTTTATCTTTTTTTTTGCCATTGTCTTACACGTTAAATCGAAATCTGATTATGTCTCCGTCTTGGACTATATATTCTTTTCCTTCTAGTTTGACATGGCCATCCTTTTTTGCATCGGAAAAATTTCCATATTTAATTAATGTATCGTAAGGGAGAACCTCAGCCTTTATAAATCCCTTTTTCATATCTGAATGGATGAGGTCAGCAGCATCTATTGCTGACGTACCTTTGGTGATTGACCATGATCTTACCTCATTTTCCACAATTGTAAAAAAGGAAATGAGGTCAGATGCAGCAAAGGAGCGCTTGATAACTCTATCGAGGAGAGAACTCTCAATATTAAAGGCTGATAAAAATTCCTGCGCCTCCTCTTGATCCATCTCTCCTATCTCCATCTCTAATTTACCCCGAACTACCATGAGCTCAACATTTTTAGGGATACGAGGCATCTTGGGTAGATCTTCATCTTCGTCTGAGTTGTTTGAAATTACCAGCATGGGTTTCGCAGATAAAAAGGTAAAACCTCTTAGGAGTGGAGAATTAGCTATTTCAGAATTATCCCTCAATGGTTTATCTTCAGAGAGCGAATCAATACATCTTTTCAAAAGAGAAGGTTCCTCAGCATGTATCTTTTTTCCTTTTTTCTCATCCAATTTTATTTTTTCCACCCTCTTTTCAGCCACTAAAAGATCGCTTACTATCATCTCTGATTCCAGTTTAAAGAAATCTTCTTCAGGTGTGGGAGGAGGCCCTCCGAAAATCTGAAAATTTTTTATAACGTGAATCAATCCGTCGCCGACTCTCACTGCATTAAGGGTAATATCTTCTTTTTCCCTTGTGGAATGATCGATATCTATTGTTTTTCCAGGCAGCAGATATTCTACCTGAGAATAGATGGTTTTTTTAGGCTTATAGGTCTTACTAAGATAATCTACTCTTTCATCAGGTACATTAACGGTTGCAATAAGCTGATCGCCTTTCTTGATCTTTTCTTGACTTATTGTTCCTCTCGCAGCAGTCAGGGCCTTAAAGATCGTAAATTTCCCTGATTGCGGCAGTCCAATAAAACCTAATTTCATTTTCAGTGCCTTAAAATAAGTTGTCTGTTATCCATTCACTGTTTTCTGATGGATATCAAGCAACATAGAAGGATAACGGTCAACGGTCAACAATAAATCTTTCATTAATGCATTAAATATGTTTCCTTTTATTTTTTTATTTGTTGTATAGAGGTTCGAAAGCAAGGACCTGATCTGCATCCTTTTTGATGATCGTGCTGTAGGGCAGCCATTATCTATCACAGGGAATCCCATCTCATCAGCATATCGTTTAATACTATTCTTATTTAACAGATAAAAGGGCCGTATAATAGTGAGTTTTCCGTTAAATAGCTCTTGTACAGGCTGGATTGTATCTATTGATCCTGCAAAAAAGAGGTTTAAAAAAAATGTCTCTATGAAATCATCTTTCTGATGTCCAAATGCTATTTTATTGCATTTAAGTTCTGCCGCCTTTTCAAATATGGCCTTTCTTCTCAGGCGTGAGCAGACAAAACATGGATTTTCCTTGTTTTCTTTTGCATGGGCACGTGGTCCAAAGCTGCTTTTAATAATACAATAATCAAAACCATTTACATTGAAAAAATCCTCCATCTTTTTCCCTGTATTCTGCCCAAAGCCTAATTCTACATGAACCGCTTTTATATCATACGTGATAGGAATTCTTGTTAAACGATCTCTTAATAACCATAAAAGGGCTACACTATCCTGACCTCCTGAAACAGCAACCAATATTCTGTCTCCATCTCCTATCATTTGAAAACGAGAGACAGCTTTGCCCATAAATCGCTTCATTTCTTTAGCTGCATAGCTCAATTATTGCTCCCTTCTCTCTCTCCAAATATCTTAGTCCCTATTCTTACCAAATTTGCTCCCTCTTCTATCGCAACCTCATAAGAATTTGTCATACCCATTGAAAGATATTTCATTTCTACATTTGGTAGCTGAAGATCCTTGATATGTTCGAATATCGCCCTGGTTTTTATAAAGTAAGGACGTGATTCTTCGGGATCCCCGAATCTCGGTCCCATGGTCATCAATCCCATTATCTTTACATAATTAAGTGAGGAGATGTCCCTTATTAATTGTGTTACGTCGTTTGGGGCTACCCCGGCTTTTTGATTTTCTTCACCACTATTAACCTCTATCAATATGGACATTACTTTATTTCGTTTCTCGCACCATTTCTCTATCTCTTTGGCCAATCTGAGGGAATCAACAGACTCAATCATATCAAAGATATCAATCACCTTTTTAACCTTATTCCTCTGTAAATGCCCAATAAAGTGCCATTCGGCCTTTTGTGTTACTTCATTAATTACACCTAACGCATCGTTGAGGTAATTTTCTCCTATGATTTTAATGCCCCCTTTTATTGCCTCAGATATTTCATCAGCGTTTCTTGTTTTAGCAGCTGCAAGCAGGGTGACACCTTCTGGTAGCTCATTAAGCAAGCGTTTAATATTTTCCTTTATCATTTTGACCTCACCTCTTGATCTTGTTGTTGGTTAACTAAAATTCTTTTACACGATGCAAGATAATGAAATGTTTGTAGAAATAATAATACTGGATTCCTTTTTATGATAAAAATTGATCCAGCTTGCAAGATATAAATTAGAATCGTAAACTTTCCTAATTTTCAAAAAGAATAAACTACCTTGCAGCCCCGCTCGTACGGGATCTCTGCTACGCTCCGACAAGCTAATAGGTATCACCAAAAAGTGTCCGTCGTGCTTCTGGAGGACTTGTCAGCCTTTGGCGAACTAAATAAGGAAGGGAGTTTTGTAATGGAGTGAACTATTTTTTCAAGGCATCCATTATGGTAACAAGTTGAAGGTTTAGATATCTCTGCAGGCTGAGGCGATGCTTGAAATGCCATTGCTTAAGGACCCACATATGTGCCATAATAAGAATATTATAGGCCATTAAATCTACATCCACCCTTTTAAAGATGCCATATTCGATACCTTCCCTGATTATTTTAGCGAAAATATTGCTTATATCTACTTCGAGCTGCATTATACGTGACTTAGTTGTCTTATCAAGAGAATTGGATTTTTGGTAGATTAACATAGCCTTCTCTCTTTGCTGATCGAATACTTTAAAACAAATATTGACTGCAATAGCTAACTTTTCTTCGGGGTTATCAATTCCCTTAATCATCATAATGAGGTTGTCTTGAAACATCTTAAGGACATCTTCCATAATCATTCCCATGATTTCCGACTTATTCTTTATGTAGCTGTGGGTTACTGGCAGGCTTACACCTGCCATTTCAGAAATTTCCTCAATGGAGCTAGCGTTAAAACCCTTTTGAGCATAAAGAATACTTGCTGCATCTATGATTTTCTTTCTCACCTTATCCGGAGAGGTGATTTGGTCAAGAACTGTGAGCATATGTCTTGAACTATCCATATCTATTTCTCCTTTAAAAGATTTATTCTTATGATATGCCTAACTATCAATGAATATCGGGCCATTTGCACAAAGTTTATGAAGGAAATACCCATATTCCGTCTATGACTGCCAATAGTCCACAGAAGGGAAAAGTTTCTTGTCTGTATGTGGTAAGAATAGGGACGCTATGTATTCATCCATATATGGTAGATATGTAGATAGCTCGATATTAGTCATCATATTTGCTATATCCGCTGTATGCTCGAATGCAGTCATAGATAAGAGGGCCATTCTGGCGCCTATAAGAGAACTGTTGCCAACAAACTGGATCTTTTTTGGATCAATATCTGGTAATAGACCTATAGATATTGACTTAGATATATTTAGATAGTTTCCAAAACCACCGGCCACAAAAAATGTATCTATCGCATTGAACGCTATGCCAACATAATCTGTTAAGGACTTAATAGCAGCAAATACCGCGCCTTTTGATCTGATAAGATTAATGATATCTGACTCTTTAAAGGTTATATCCTGCCCTGATTCTGTTTCGTCTGCAAAGGCCACTATAAATTGGGGCTCGTCATTTTTCTCTATTATCCTGTCATTCTTTGTGGACATATTAAAGTGTCCTTGTTGGTCAATGATCCCATTTTTAACAAGCTCATAGATGCAGTCAATAAGCCCGGAACCGCATATTCCTCTCGGGTTGGCCCTTTGAATAGTCCGATACTGAACCATACTATCCTTTATATCTATTTTTTGTATAGCACCTCTGATAGCCCTCATGCCGCAGCTAACACCCCCACCCTCAAAGGCAGGTCCGGCCGATGCAGAGCAACAGACAATCCAATCATTATTTCCAAGGGCAATTTCTCCATTGGTACCAATATCTATCAGAACCTTTATCTCTGGTTTTTCTGCTATACCGCAGGCCAGGATCCCAGAAACTATATCACCGCCGACATAACTGGCTACATCGGGAATAGTCTCTAATATGCCCTCCGGGTATATATCTATATCTATTTCTCTGGCTTTTATCTGGGGAAAGGAATGAGTCGTTGGTACATAAGGGGCGAGCCGGATTGAGCATGGCATTAGCCCTAAAAGAAAATGACTCATTGTTGTATTTCCAGCAGCAACAATGGCAGTGATATCCTTAGGATCTATTCCATGCTTATTAGTTAGGCTTTTTATCAGATCATTAATATTTTTAACTATTGACTTATGAAGTTCTTGAAGTCCTTGTTCCTTACCGCATGCAAAGGCAATCCTTGTAATAACATCCTCACCATAATTGGATTGAAGATTGTGGGTACCCTCACCGCCAATCACTTTACCTGATTGTAAATGCAGCAGTTGAGCAACAACCGTTGTTGTGCCTACATCGATGGCCAGTCCATAATTATTATTATTGGTATCTCCAGCTTCTATTTCTAATATTTTCCACCCATTATTTTGCCTGGCAATCGTGGCTGTAACCTTCCAGCTGCTATTTCGTAATTTACTCCCTAGTTCTCTTAGGCAGCCCAGAGACCTCTCATATTCATTGTATTTGGTCTTTCTTTTTAGTTCTCTTATAATTCTATCGCTATCAGCTATATTGTCTTCCTTAGATGGCTCTTGTAGTTCCATATATAACTTTTGTACAAGGGGCTCAAAATGAGCGGATTCTACAGATGCAGCCTCCGAAACAAATGAGTCTGTTAAGAGGATCTGTTCCGCCTCCAGTCGGGATTCAGGCGGAATGACAACCTCAAGGTTATCTTGAACTTTGGTCTGGCATGCCAGCACATAAGAATCATCTATTTCTTCTTTAGTAAGTAAGGCAATAGCCTGTTTATCAGCCTTTGCCTTACCATTTATGACCTGAACACGACACTTACCGCATACGCCTTTCCCTCCGCAAATAGTATTCACATAGACACCGGCCTTTCCTGCTGCCTGCATCAATGTAGTATTTTCCTCGACTTCAATATCTTTGCCATCTGGAAGAAAGGTTACCTTAAATTTCCTCATAAATTACCTTCTCTATTTTTAGATTATTCCTGATTTTACCGTCTTTTATCGCTTTTTCAAGGTTATTTTAGTTCAAAAATTTTTGATAGGTCAAGAAGTTTTCACCTTATTTGTCTCCCAACCAGATCAAAACCTTCTTTAAATCATCTTTTAATCTTCTCATAGCCTGACCTCTATGGCTTACCTTGTTTTTCTCTTCAACTGATAATTGGGCAAATGTTTTCCCGAGGGGAGAGTAATAAAAAAAGGGATCATATCCAAAACCATTTGTCCCTGCAGGTTCATGTAAGATTATCCCAGAACATCTTCCAGTATAAGTTAAAACCTGACCAGTTGGTTTGGATATAGCAATAGAACAAACAAAAATGGCGTTTCTATTCTCTTTACCTTCCATTTCCTCAAGAAGTTTTCTGTTGTTTTGACCATTAGTGGCTGATCTTCCGGCATATCGTGCTGAAAAGATACCTGGCGCTCCATTCAATGCCTCTACTGAAAGCCCCGAATCATCGGCAATGGCAGGAAGGTCAAGTACTTTTGATACAACTTTTGACTTATTTATTGCAATTCCCTCAAATGTGCTTCCTTGTTCCTCGAATTCAGGAATTTTTCGAAATTTAGAAACACCTTTAATCTCTACAGGAAGCCCCTTAAACAGTAGTTCAAACTCCCTCTTTTTACCTTTATTACGGGTTGCCAGAACTAAAACTATTTTTGACATAAAACTTTCCCTCTTAAATTGATGGATCTGAAACTCGAAATTTGCTACTCCTTGCGGCTTCCCCGTTGAATTTATTTCATTCCTTCGGTTTCAATAAAATATCTTACTTGATTATTTATTAAAAGCCTTTTATATATAATGGCTCAAAAATCTGTAACATTTCTTTATTTTCTACAAGGTTTTGTATGAGTGAAAAAAAGATATTTGTTGTTGGAGATATTCATGGCTGTTTGGAGATGCTCAAAAGACTTATTGATAAAATAGAGTGGGATCCAGCTAATGATCGACTCATTTTTATCGGAGACTATATCGACAGAGGGGAAAATTCTAAAGGTGTTATCGATTATATTTTAAAATTAAAAGAGAATACTTCCTTAATTCAATGTCTTATTGGAAATCATGAGCAGATGTTTCTTGATTATTTATCAGGCGTTGATCCCGAGAGCTCCCTTTTAAATGGAGGACTCTATACTCTTAGAAGCTATGAGAAAGTGAGGCGAAGTCAGGATGACCCTCTTATTCCACCTTCTCATCTTGACTTTTTTTCTTCACTTTTAACCACGATAGAGCTTGAGCATTACTATATTGTTCATGCTGGTTTTCGCCCCAATATAGGGATTGAGGATCAAAGCTTAAATGATATGGTTTGGATTAGAGAGGAATTTATCTATTCGGACTATGATTTTGGTAAGGTAGTTATATTTGGACATACCCCATTTAACAGCCCTTTGATCATGAAAAACAAGATAGGTATAGATACCGGAGCAGTTTTTGGAAATTATTTAACCTGCCTGGAGCTTCCAGAAAAAAAATTTCATTCGGTTAGTCCCAAATAATACAATTTTTGTAACTACACAGGTTCAAAGTTCTGGGTTCGCGGTTCAATGGTTATTTGCTGAACCATTAATCCCGATTTCATCGGGAAACTGTGAACCCTGCCGTCCGGCGGGCAGGCTTGAACCTGACGACCTCGGTAGTTACAAATTTTCAAATCTAAAGATGTAAATTCTTTGTTTTTCTTTTATGTCCTAACCAAGGTTCTTCTATTTCATCATCACTTTTGAGAAGGATGGAATAATCAGGCAATTATTATAAGTGAGCGTTTTATTTTTTACCCTCAAATCGAGAATATAAACTTAAAGAAAAGAGGAATGATTTATAGAGAGGTAATATAATGATAGAAGGGGAGCGTAATTCACTCCCCTTTGCGAGCTTTATTTTTAAAATTCTATTGCTAGCCTTAAAAAGGCCTCATTTACCTTATCGTCCACTCCATTTGGATTTCCTGACTCAACCTCAAAATTGCTTACCCTATACTCACCCATGAGACTGGTGGCAAAAGTATCCTTTTCAAAGAGTGTATAGCTGAATCCTATGCTGTATCTGTCTGTTAGATGACCATCTTGCTCCCCTGTAATATCGTCATTAAATGCCTCATACCTCGTTGCGATTTCAAGAGGTTCCGTAGCCTGAAAGGCAACACCGACAAACCAGGCAGATTCCTTATACTCTTTATTGTCGGTAAAATGTTTCTGCCTACTGAGGGCAGCAATATATTCAGCATCCAATGTAACCATCCTAATTTCATAGTGAACACTAATGCCAGCAGTCTCGTTTCGATCACCATCTCCAGGTTCTGAATCGTAATAAGCTGATAGCATAAGAGCCTCAACAGGAGATATAGTAATATTTCCTATATATGAACTTACATCATCGGTCTCTTCATAGGTTGTGGGACTGTTATCCCTTTCAAAGCCATATCCTGCCTCAACCAGGTGTCCCATAAGTTCTTCACCTTTATAGGCTGTAGCTGAGACATCAA
This sequence comes from uncultured Desulfobacteraceae bacterium, assembly GCA_964611035.1. Lineage (GTDB taxonomy): Bacteria > Desulfobacterota > DSM-4660 > Desulfatiglandales > B25-G16 > B33-G16. The sequence continues at coordinate 23,428 of CAZSWT010000013.1, read as the reverse complement.
GACCAAGTGATTCTATAGTGTACCCAATGGTTGCCCCTGTCTTTGCAATCTCATAGCAGTCCTGGGTGATCGGATCATTGATCATGTGACTTTCGAACATACCAAAGGGTTGACCTCTTTTTCCACCAACAAAATAGAGGGGGAAGCCTTCTTTTTGTATTGTAATAGTTGCCTCATCCCAGAAGACATCCCCATCAGATTCATCAAGACCTTCACCTTTCAAGATGAAATTACCGGTTACATATTCATGAAAGACCGCCTCAATCCCTAACTCCACTGTCCCAATATCGAGATCAGAGGTGGAATCATTTACTGTATTGTTTCCTATGTCACGGTCATCTGCATAGCTATAGTCAAGTTCAATGGTCCCGGAAAGGGAGATTCTATCTGTCAGTCGACCGATTCCGGCCTCTTCGCCCTCTTCGGCCACTCCGACCCTCTTTTCCAGTTGTTTGATTCTCTGTTCAAGCTCGTAGTCGGACATTGCCTGACTTATAGATGCCTGTGTCTCTATCAACATGGTTATAACAAATACGGTTACAAGTAGTGCAAAAACTTTCTTAATCAAATCCATTTATCTTTCCTCCTTTCCTATCTCTGTTATAAGGTTCAGCTTTGTTCGCATGTCCTCTCCAACTTAGTGGTTAAGACATGTTTCCCTTTACCTTTGCATATTAACGCTAATCCCTTAGAGTGTTCCGACAGGTCAGCACAGGGCATTGCCCCTGCTACGCCTCTACTATGGATTAGTTCGACTTCTGCACTGCCATTCCTGAATCCTCTCCTCTCCGGATTGTCTCCAGGTATCCGCCTTTGCAGAAACAGTGCGGGTCTCCTCTCCGACGCGTAGGCTCTACCCTCCGGGGAGTAGTCCCCTACGGGACGGAGTCGAGCCGGAGGCCAGGTTTCGACAATCTCCTTTCTGTGCCATACCACGGCCTCAGACCCAGGAATTCCGACAGGTCGGAACTTGCCATTGCGGCGTAGTTCATGCTGCCTTCCAGTCCAGATAAATCGGGAAAAACTGTCGGCCTCTTCAATATCGTGAATTTCAGGGCTCAACACCTTCATCCCGATATTAATCGGGATTGCGGTCTGGCACATCCCTTCTTGTAGTGGCTTCATTTACTTCGTTACCTGCGCAAATGCACCTTTGGTGATAGATTGGTGGATATCTTTTGTCTATGTTGGCTTTTAACCGACAAGAAATTGCCAGCTTGGCCTGGCGCACTCATTGATTTTCACTCCTTTATTGTAAGTTTATTTGTAACTTGCTCAGGTCACATGATCAGACTTACCATGAGCATCGAAATATGTTTTCTCATTGTTATTTTTTCATTTTTCGCTTTGTGTTTTTACTTTGACATTTTTTAAAAATCTTTTTAGAATGAATAAAAGGGCCAAAAAGACACAGGACTCTCCTTTAGGAGGAATTGTCTTCGAGGGCTTTCGAGGGGTCTGCGAGGGGAGTGGCCGCCAAACCGATCCCCCCTTGCTGACCCTTCAGTTATTCACTAGACTGAAGGTTAATAATCATTGCCCCTCCTTCCTGAATGTATTTTTAGGTTCCCAGTTCTTTATGGTATTTATGAACATAGAACATCACTACAAGGGAAAATGGGAGCAAAAATATTGCTGGCGCATATGGAGGCGCATATGTACCCAAAAATCCTTTCGCTGTATTGAACCACCCTTCATCACCACCTGGTATGGACTCGGCAATCATACCGAATATATCGCTACCTGCCATTACCCATATCAGTATGCTTCCCATCACTACTTTTCCTAATTGATGGATCTCGCGGCCGTTTTTGAGACCTGAGAGATAAAATATTCCTGCAAAGATTATGACAAGACCACCCCATCCACCTCTAAAACCATCATTTGGTATCATAAGCGCGGCTGAGGTATATTCACTCCCTGATGCTGTTACAATAAAATCTGCTATACCAAAGCCCAGTGTAACAAGGCCCAGCACTAAGAAATATAAAACATAAAGCTTATCAACTCGTTCATTCATTTATGCCACCCCCATTAATTTCCATATTAAGTGTAACAGTCCTCCCCATCCAAAAGCCGCTATAAAAAGAACAACCAGACTCCCTAAAAGCGCTTTCCAGGATTCCTTGAGTATCATCGCAAACGTTGCAATACATGGGAAATATATTGAAATAAGCACTACAGAACTTATCATCTGATACTTTGTCATATGAATGGTGCTGAGCTGGGCAACGGCAAGGTCCTTTCTCAAGAACGCAGCCACAAGCGGACCAGCAGTCTCCTTCGGCACCCCAAACCAACCTTCAAAAAGGGGTGCAAAGACGTTACCGAGCCAGTCTATGGTTCCTGCAAGATAGAGTATGTTTACGATTAAGCAGCCAAGCAGAACAAACGGGACAGCCACTTTCAAAAAACCAGATGTCCTCATCCATACCTTCCTTCTGGTATTTTTTAACATAGGCTTTTGATATGGAGGCACATCCATCAAAATTTCCGGTGACCTGCCAGGGATAACCTTGCTTAATATATAACCGAACACAAAGTATCCTATAAAAAGATAGAGCATAACAAAGCCGATAGATCCAGGGATAACATCCTGCATAATCCCGATTTGTGCGCCACAGGGTATAAATGTAGCAAGGAGTGCCATCATTATAAACCGCTGCTTCCTTGTCTCCAGGATCCTTGTTGAGGTTACAGCCGGCACATTACATCCGAGGCCAAGGATCGTAGGGACTATAGCATATCCATGCAGGCCTATCTTATGCAGGAGAGTGTCAATAAGCACTGCAAGCCTTGGCATATATCCAACATCTTCCAAAAAGGCGAGCATCAGATAAAATATGAATATAGCGGGCAATACTACTCCGAAAGGAACAAATAAACCGGATGTCAATACACCAAATGCCTCAAAAGAATTGTCTGATGCTGTAAGTAAACCATTCTGAATATGACCCGCATCTACCATTATGGCATAAAACCAATTCCCCAGCCCCCCGGGAAATACCGATTGCATCCAGGGTAGCCAGTGTTCATCGAAGATCTTGCACAAAAATCCATCCGTGAATAGAGTTCCGGCAAAGTTGCCAAATATACTCCAGAATCCGTACAAAACTGCAATAGCCACCGGTATGCCGGTCGAAGGCCTCACGGTAAGATCCCCGATCGCATCTTTCAATGTGTGCTGATATGCACCAAATCTGACAGTTTGCCCTGATATCTTTTCAATTAATTCCCAACGCTGATCAGCAGTTAATTCCATCTTTTATACACCTCCCATCCTTTCAACAATAGCACCTGCATTAGCAGGTGTGATATCCTTTAGTTTAGAAACCACAGCAGAGATGCCCTCACCACTTATCCCAACAGTAGGAACTACCGGCACACCAAGAATTTGCTCTAATTTTGGAGCATCAATCTGTATATTTTTATCTGTTGCAGCGTCCCACATATTAAGCGCGACAACCACTGGAAACCCTTCTTCAATGATCTCTAACAACAGATAAAGACCCCGCTCAATCTTGGAGGCATCGACAACACATATTATCTTTGCATCTTTGTTGTCATGCAGCATCTTTACGGCAACCTCTTCGGCCTTATCCTTTGGATTGAGAGAGAATGTCCCTGGCACATCAATAACCTCAATATCTTCACCAAACTGGCGCATATAACCCTTTGTGTAATCAACTGTCGTGCCCGGATAATTTGACTCGACAATATTTGCCCCTGTTAACCTGTTAAAAAATACACTTTTGCCAACATTTGGATGTCCCATAAGTAAAACTCTCATATTAAACCTCCATAATTATCTTATCTGCCACGCTCAGTCCCAGAGAAGTTTTGGCCTCATCAACCATCACTACAACCGGGCCTTTCAGTGGTTCTTTGGTCATCATCTTTAATTTCTTACCGATCCTGATACCCACACCCGCTATTTTCTGCCTCAAATCTTCTTCAATCTTGAGTACTACACCTTCTTCACCGTAAGCCATTTCATTCAACTTTTTTTGCATTTAGCACCTCCTTTCTCTCTTCTATTCTCTGAACCATAATCTTGTGTGCCATTCCCCTTCCAATGGCAATCATCCCGCCATCAGACTCAAGAACCACAGGACCTCCATTGGAAGACACAACTCTGACTATGCTCCCTTCCGATATACCGCGCAGCATCAGCTTCTGCCTGATGCCAATGCCTCCTTTTATAGCTACAATCCTTCCCTGTTCTTCGGTTTTTAAATTAGTTAAGAGCATATAGATAAACACCCTGTATATATTAGGTAGAATGAAATATTATTGCTTCCTCTAATAACATTTTGGCCTAATATAAAGTTAGGTATATCAAACTTCCACTGCAAAAAAAATCACCCCACTTTATTTTCTAAATCTTTTATCTTTGCATTGTATTCCCTGGCAAACCGTTTCATTCTATCCAGACATCTATCCTTTGGCTGTCCATGCACTCTGTATTCATCAAAATAATCAAGCCAGCTCGCTCCACCCCTGGGACAACTATCTATAAATTCCTTAAAGTCCACAAATGCCTCAAGTGTAGCAGGAATTACAGCATGTTCCATTTTACAGGCATCTTCATCTGCCTGATTATAATCTATCTTTAGTATATCGGTTAAAAATCTCCTGAAGGTTTGATGCCTGCGATCTATTTCCTGCCCAACATCACTACCTTTTACTGTGAGCTCAAGATATTCATATTTTTCATAGTCAATCATGCCTTTCTGGCTGAAGGTTTTGAGCATATTGCTGACAGTAGGCATTTTAACATCGAGCTTCTTAGCAATATCCCTTACCCTGACAGCCCTCTTTTCCTTGGAAAGGTTATAGAAAGCCTCTAAATAATCTTCCACGGTTGCTGTAAGGGGTTTTTTTTGAATGCTGTCAGTATCTTTATACAAAATGAACTCCTTTGTTAGAAGCACTAAATTAAGTTTTATATATCTAACTACAATTTAAAATACAATCTGTCAAGTTTTTATTTGGATTTTATATTTTTTTTTATTTTATGTTAGCTAAATTTTAAAAGCGGACTGCACTATGAAGCAATACTTTATTGCCTGTAAACAAGAACAACTATAACTGCATATTTATCTTTTGGTGGAGTTTTTCAGCGCTTTTGTCAATAATATCTATTAGATCTCTTTTTTGTACATTCCATATTAGATTAACCTAATTTAATTAGAAGTTACTAATAAAAGAGATAAAAAAATTTACTCTACAATGATTTTCCTTGCCATACCAAAACCAAGGGCCAGTCTGGTATCATTTATTGCAATCATAATGGGGCCGCCTCTATTACCCATTAGAGTAAGCTTTACCCCTGGAATAAGGCCCATACTGTAAAGCTTTGATCTGAGGCCTCTTCCTCCCTGTATGTCTATAAGGGTAACCTCCTGTCCTGGAGTGACAGTAGTAAGTGGAGTCATCTTTCCTCCTCTATCTTTTCTTTTTCCATCTCTGCTATCTTTGCATTGTATTCTTGCGCAAACTGTTTCATTCGCTCCAGACATTTATCCTTTGGCTGTCCATGCACTCTGTATTCATCAAAATAATCAAGCCAGCTTGCCCCACCCCTGGGACAATTATCTATAAATTCCATAAAGTCTACAAATGCCTCAAGTGTAGCAGGGCTTACAGCATGTTCCATTTTACAGGCATCTTCATCTGCCTGATTATAGTCTATCTTTAGTATATCAGTTAAAAATCTCCTGAAGATTTGATGCCTGCGATCTATTTCCTGCCCAACATCACTGCCTTTTACTGTGAGCTCAATGTATTCATATTTTTCATAGTCAATAAGCCTTCTCTCACTAAGGGTTTTGAGCATGTTAGTTACTGTGGGCATTTTAACATCAAGCTTCTTAGCAATATCCCTTACCCGGATAGCCCTTTTTTCCCTGGCAAGATTATAGATTGCCTCTAAATAATCTTCCATAGTTGGTGTAATGGCATTTTTGGCGATATTATTCATATATTATAGTATTATAAATTTGTTAGTATTTCTGAACCAAGTTTTATACTTCTAATTTATATATAATAAATTAATTGTCAAGTTTTTTTTAGCCCAATTTTAAATTTTCCTATCTCAACATCTAACAACTTGGAATTATAGAAAAAATAAGAGATCTATCAAGTTTGTTAAAAATAATCTCTAAATTATATTTTCAGTCTGGCTAAAATTTCCACGCAAGGGTGTTCTTGACTTTAAGGTTTTTAAAAGGTATTTTACTAATAATTTTTATATGAGCATTATTTAATCACTTTGGAAGCATATATACTGGGAGGAAAAGATTGATTGATCTGCTTATTAAAGGTGGTCCATTCATGTATCCAATAGTGTTTTGTTCTGTTGCTGCCCTTGCTATCTTTATGGAGAGATTGTGGGTATTGAGAAGAAAACTGATTATACCAAAAGATTTTATCGTTAAGGTAGAAAACCTCGTACAGCGCAATAAGATTGCAGATGCAATCTTTCTTTGCAAAGGAAATAGCTCTTCAATTGCACGAACCTTTCTCGCGGGCCTTAAGAACACAGGAAGAGGGATGTGGCTGGTTAAAGAGGCTATTGAGGAGAAAGGAAGAAGAGAGGGTGTTATATTAGAGAGGAATATAGGAGTCCTATTAACTATCGCGAATCTATCTCCATTACTTGGTTTGCTTGGTACAGTTTCTGGTATGATAAAAACCTTTAATGCTATCTCTGTCTATGGGGTTGGTGGCCCTGCACCTCTTGCGGGAGGCATTTCTGAGGCTTTAATTACAACGGCTGCAGGCCTTATAGTGGCTATACCCACATTGGTTGCCTATCGTTTTATTTTAGATAAAGCCCAGATCCTTATCTTTGAAATGGAGGAAAGCTCTATTAGGCTTGTGGACACTATGGAGAGTACCAAAGATAATGCGGTTTAGTCAGCCAAAGAGAGAAGAAATTAGTCTTGGTGTAAGTATTGCTCCTTTAATTGATATTGTGTTTTTACTTCTTATATTTTTTATGCTGACTTCTCATTTTGACATTATATCAGGAATTGATATTACATTGCCTGATATTTCAGAAAGAGGATCAGATCAATCAGTAGATACTATAACAGTATCGTTAGATAAAACAGGAAATTGTTACCTGCAAAAGAAAAAAGTAACTTTAAAGGAACTTTATCTTAGACTTAAAGAGCTCACTAAAGAGAAAAAGATAAACCTTATTCTGAATGCCGATCGAGATGTTACACATGGCCATGTTGTCAGGATAATGGATTTAGCCAAGAAAGCAGGAATTAACTCCATTGTAATAGCTGCCCAGTGGAGGGAAGAGAGGGTGTTGTAAATTTGGCGTTTTTTAAAAAAAGTTTGTTTACCTATATTGTAATTTTTTCTTTTGTTGCCGCCATTTCGTTAACCTGGCTAAGTTTTGGACGGCATGGATTAATAGACCTGCATAAAATGCAAAAAGAAAAAGAGAGATGTTTAGCTATTTTAAAGGATCTTAAAGAAAAAAACAGGTTTCTTGCTGATGAAATCAGACGACTCAAGGAAGACAATAAATATTTCGAGTCAGTGGCTCGAGAGCAATTGGGAATGATAAAAGACAATGAAATCGTATACCGCTTTAAAAAAGAACTAAAAAATGCTAAAAAAGGAAATAAGGAAAAAGAGTAGGAGCATATATAAAAAAGGGGCGCTATGACCACATTAAATGGAATCTATGATGAAATTGTAGACAAAATAGCAACACCAAAGGCAAGAATTATCCTTCTTGAAATCTTAAAGAAGGAAGGGAAACCTGAAAAAGTAATACAAGCTTGCCTTAAGGCATTGGAATCTTTTCCTGATGATATTGGCATAAGAAAGCTTTTAGCAGAAACATATTTTGAACAGAGATCTATTGAACTTGCAAAGGTAGAATTAGATAATATATCCAAGCAAATTAGTGAGTTATCTTCAGTTTTTAAACTTCAAGCTGAGCTTTTTAAGGAAGAGAATATGGTTGAAGAGCAAATAAATTCCTTAAAGCTCTATTTAGCGCACCATAGCAATGATCAGGATGCAGCTCGACTTTTATCTGAATTGGGTGCTCCGCCAAAAGAAGAAGTATCAATTCTTCCAACATCAACATTGGCAGAGATTTATTATAAACAGGGCGAATTAGAAGAGGCAATCAAGATATATACAGAGGTCGTTAAGGATTTTCCTGATGATGAAAGATCTAAAAATAGGCTCGAAGAATTAAAAGAAATAAAGGAAACTAAAGAATCTGAGAGATCTCACGAGGCGATACTAAAAGAAAAAAAATTAACAATAATAGGAATCTTAGAAAGGTGGCTTATTAATATAGAGAGGGAAAGGGTTATCAGCCTTTCAAGTCAGACTTAAATCTCTTGCTTGTGGCACACCAAAATTGTTTAACGGTTCAGTGGCTTTCTAATTAGTGTCTGAACGAAAAGTCCTGTTTTTTGCCATTTCAACCAAAGGGATAAATCCTTAACCTTCTGTTTTGGAACAAGATTTCTCGTTGCTACGCTCCTCGAAATGACATTCTTGCCTGGTTTTCGTTCAGGCACTAATTACCAATCAACTACTCGACAAAGAAAAAGGAAAAAAGACATCGATGTACTCAACGGCAGATTTTAGAACAGGATTAAAGATAGAATTGGATGGGAAACCATTTATCGTGACAGAGTTTTTGCATGTAAAACCAGGCAAAGGTGGTGCATTTGTGAGGACAAAACTAAAGAACATGATCACCGGACAAGTTTTGGAGAAAACATTTAGAGCTGGAGAAAAGGTTACTCCCCCAAATATACAGGAAAAGGAAATGCAATACCTCTACCAAAACAAAGGTGAGTTTTGTTTTATGGATACCGAAAACTTTGAACAGATTTTTTTATCAGCTGAACAGTTAAAAGAGAATAGACTTTTTTTAAAAGAAAACACAAATGTCAAGGTGCTTATATATAACGACAGGATAATGGATGTTGAGCTCCCCAATTTTGTTGATTTAGGAGTTGCACAAACTGAGCCAGGAATTAAGGGAAATACAGTAACCGGAGGTGGTAAACCCGCCACCCTTGAATCAGGAGGTGTTATCCAAGTGCCACTTTTCGTCAATATCGGAGACACAGTGAGGATCGACACACGCTCAAAAGAGTACATTGAGAGGGTAGGGCAGGGAGTCAATTGAAAAAAAGCTTCGCCTTCAATTTTATGGCTACAGGTGTAGGTAGCGTACCTTTCTTGGATGTAGATACAACCTGCCAGCACATCCTTAAGTTTTTTCCGGACATACCTTTTTGGCCTCAGTTCGTTAAGCGGAGCCATTTTGAAGATATGACCATCCAGGCAAGTCAAAGGTTTCCACGAATTGGAATGGATCTAAAGAAAAACTCCCTGTTCATGCACACTACAGATACGCAGGATAATGAACTTATCTCTTTTTATGAGCATTTTATGGCCGAGGATACAGATTATTTTGCTGTCAGTCATGAATATGCAGCTGGTCTGTATAAACTTTTAGAATTGATTGAAAAAAACCCACAGAGTTATGGACCTTTTATCAAGGGTCAAATAGTAGGTCCCATTACTTTTGCGGGAAGCCTGATAGATGCAAAAGGGAAATCTGCCCTTTACAATAACGAAATTATGGACACGATAGTAAAGGGATTAGCAATTAAGGCTCTATGGATCGTTAATAAGATGTCTTTATCGGATAAGAGGGTTATAATCTTTATAGATGAACCATACCTTTCCGGTTTTGGCTCAGCCTTTACGCCTATCCAAAGAGAAGAGGTTATTAGGCTTTTACAAGAGGTTATCGAGTATCTAAGATCACGAAGTGATGTATTAGTTGGAATCCATTGCTGTGGAAATACAGATTGGTCAATGATAATTGAAACAGGTGTTGATATAGTAAATTTTGATGCATTTGATTATATGGATTATTTTTTACTTTATAGAGAGGAAATTCTAAAATTTCTTGAAAATGGTGGTACAGTTGCATGGGGAGTAGTCCCTACAACTTCCTTTACCGGTGAGGAAACACTTGATGATTTGAAAATGCAGTTAGAAAAAGGACTTAATAAATTTTATGAGTGGGGCGTCGATAGAAATACAGTGGCTGAAAGGTCAATTATTACGCCCGCCTGTGGTGTAGGGACAATAGATCCAGATAAGGCAGAGAGGATCTTGGAATTGCTATCCGGTCTATCAAGTATGATGTCTGAAATAAAAAATGACTAACATAAAGTCAGAAAACACGGTTACAATTTTTAAAGCATAAGGACAGAATTTTCTTTGGCTGCCTCTATCTCCAAATCTGCACTTTTCCCCTTAATTAAGTCCTGACAGTGAATCGTTAATTTAATCATATCGCTATCTTTTCTTTCTGGTGCATGGTGAAAAAGGACAAGTTTTTTCACATTAGCCTTCAGAGCAAGATCAATTGCTGATTGATAATCTGAATGACCCCACCCCCTATGTTTCGTTATTTCCTCAGGCGTGTAATGGCTATCATGGATAAGGATATCTGCTTCTTTACAAAAGGTGATATAATCACTGAATGATTTGGCAGCAACATCAAGCTCATTATCGGTTAAAAAGACAAGGGTTTTCTTCCCTTCACGAAACCGAAACCCTAATCCTCCTTGAGGGTGACGTAAGGGAACAGTATCTATGATAGCGCCATCAATTTCAAGGTAGCCATTCTTTAATTTGTCAATAAATTGTATGTCTGCGCTGAGTTCCTCAAACCTGATTGGCCAAAAGCCATCGCCCATTTTATTGTCAAAACTGTATCTAAGACCTTTCATGCATAAATTGTATCCATCAACTTGGATTTTGGTTGAGGATTGATATATTGGCGAAAAGAAAGGGAAACCAAAAATATGATCCCAGTGGATATGGGTAATAAGAAGATATATATCTATATTTTCTTTGTAAGATTCCAATTCATTGCCAAGAGATCGAATTCCTGTACCAGCATCTATTATTATCTTTTTTCCATTCATAAGATCCATCTCCAGGCAGGTTGTATTTCCTCCGTAGATAATGGTATCTTTTCCTGGTACCGGTGTAGATCCTCTAGTTCCCCAAAATTTGATTTTCATTTTTTGTCCTTGGTGGGCGAAGTAAAAAGATTTTTTGAAATTTTCTTTGAGATTGAAAGCTTTTTATTGTAAAGCCTTGGAAACGAGCAACTTTTTGCTAATTTCACGTGACATTACAAAATCACTTTATTTCTGTCAATGCAAAAAAGGGATCAAAAAATACGCCTCATTAAAAATGCCATAGATGCGCTTTCTGAAAACAGATCTGATTGCCATCTCTGCCCGAGAATGTGCCATGTCAATAGAGATAAAGGCGAAATTGGTTTCTGTGGAGTAGGTAACCGTACTCTTGTGGCTCACTATTGCCTTCATTTCGGAGAAGAACCATGTCTGAGTGGCTATTATGATTACAAAGAGAATCTACAAACAAAGTCTTCGCTTTCCGGATCAGGGGCGGTATTTTTTGCCGGTTGTAATCTGAAATGCATTTACTGCCAGAATTACCAAATTAGCTGGCAGGTCTATGGAACTCCCGTTTCACCTGATAAGTTAGCCTCTATTTTTTTAGTTTTGCAAGAAAAAAAGGCTTTAAATATAAATTTAGTTACCCCTACACATGTTATTCTGCCTATTCTTGAGGCATTGAAAAGGGCTTTTACTCTCGGACTAAATATCCCTATTGTTTACAATACAAGTGCGTATGATTCATATGAAACGATTATAAATCTTGATGGGATTATTGATATTTATTTGCCTGATTTTAAATATCTCAGGAAGGATTCAGCACGTAGATTGTCTAATGCCCCGGACTATCCCGATAAGGCTATCACGGCAATAAAAGAAATGTACAGACAGGTAGGAAACCTAAAAATTGATAATGAGGGAAATGCAAAGAGAGGGCTGATTATAAGACACTTGATTTTACCGGGGCATATGGAAGAATCATGCACAATATTGGAATGGATTGCTGCTAATATTTCTACCAAAGTTTATTTAAGTCTGATGAGCCAGTTTTATCCATGCAATAATGTTCCAGATGAAATAAATAGGGAAATTTCAAAAGATGAATATGATGGGGTTCTGGCCAAGGCAGAGGAATTGGGCTTTGAAAATGTCTACATGCAAACACACGCATTTGCTTCCGAAGAACATTTAGTTCCTGATTTTAGCAAAGAGAATCCATTTTCTTGGGAGGAGAATTAATACGAGGACATGCCAAACTTAGAATTACTAAATGAGCGCAGAAAAGTTGTGATACAAATATTTTTAAAGTATAATTGAGAACAATTTTACATATTATTATTGGTAGCTCCAAAAAAACTGAAGCCTGGAATAGGGCTTTTCAATTTTACGAAAGGAGAATGAAAAATGGCAACTGACGTAGCAAATGAATTGAAAGAGGTCGATAGTGTTGAGGTAATTACCCTTATGGATAACTATGTTGATGTTCTTCTGAGAAATTCCCCTGGGGTTACGCGACCTCCACTCGCAATAAAAGGAACTATACCCGATGATGCTCTCTTGGCCGAACATGGTCTCTCTCTCATGATCACAGTAAAAAAAGATGAGAAATCTCACTGTATTCTCTTTGATTGTGGATATACTAAGATTGGTGTACCCCATAACATGGAGATCTTGGGAGTGGATCCACGACAAATAGAGGCCATTGTCCTCAGCCATGGCCATATGGATCATACTGGTGCACTTTACCCTATAGCTAAGAGTCTGGATAAATCTATTCCTTTGATACTTCATCCTGATGCCTTTATTTCTCCCCGTTTCTTTGGACTCGATGATGGAAGAAAACTTATGTTCCCCCAAACCCTTATAAGAGAGGATATAGAAAAAAATACCGGCCTCAAGATAGTTGAAGAGAAATCTCCATCTTTGCTGACAGATAACATGATAGCGATAACAGGAGAAGTTGAAAGGGTAACAGAGTTTGAAAAGGGATTACCTAATGCCTCTATGGAGAGGAATGGAAAGTTGGAACCAGATTTAATACTTGATGATCAGTCCCTGGTACTAAAGGTAAAAAATAAGGGATTAGTGATAATCTCTGGATGCGGTCATGCCGGTATTATCAATACTGTTTTTTATGCCAGAAAGATAACAGGTATTGATAAGATTCATGCTGTTTTGGGTGGTTTTCATCTGTCAGGACCCATTTTTGAGCCTATAATAGAAAAGACAATTATTGAGTTTAAGAAAATTAATCCCGCGGTTATCGTCCCGATGCATTGTACAGGATGGGAGGCAATTAAGAGATTCTCAGAGGAGTTTCCTTCATCCTTCGTTCTCAATAGTGTTGGCACGAGGATAAATTTTTAAATAAGAATTTTTAGATAATGAAATACCTTATCTATATAATTTTAATACTTTATATTATTTCCCCATATGATCTGCTGCCTGATTTTTTTGCAGGCTTGGGATGGATTGATGATTTAATAATATTAGGTGTTCTTTACTGGTATCATTTTTATTATCGGCCTGCAAAGGCTAAGGCAAGATATGAGAGTACCTATCGCCAAGAGGGGCAGGGGAGGCAAAGTAAAACTTACAATGAAAACCAAAAAGATGCTCAACAAGATGAAAGGTTTTCAAGTCGTGACCCATACACTATCTTAGGAGTGAATAGGGGTGCCTCAACGGGTGAGATTAAAAATGCCTACAGAAAATTGGCTAACAAATACCATCCTGACAAGGTTGATCACCTGGGAGAGGAATTCAAGGAATTAGCGGAAAAGAAGTTTAAGGATATTCAGGAGGCATATCAGAAGTTAACGGCAAAATAGTGGGACAATTCAAGTCAAAGCTAAATCCCAAGATAGGACTCTCGTATATCGGGGGATCCCTTTATATCCTCCGGATTTCCCTCCGCTTTGATCATGCCTTCATGCATGATGTAGACATAGTCTGCTGTACCCAGGGCGGCATCCTCATCCTCCCTAAGGGCGGCCAATGCATAGCCTATCTTACCCAACATACAACAAAAATACCTTGACAAAAGCTCAATATTCTTTGAAAGTTATTATTATTTTTTAGTATCTTATTAATTTTTTTGTTTTATCAATGTTAAGGTGAAGGAGGTGAGCTTTTTAATTAATAACCGTAAAAAATATAGCAGAAAGGAGAAATCAAATGACAAAGAAAAGCAGGATTGTAATTCTTTTGTTTGGGGCATTGGCTCTTTTGATAGCAACAGGGTGTGCAGGAACAAAATATGTTCCTAAGGGTCAAGTAACTTGTCCAGCAAATATTACATGGAATGTGGTTCCCCAGGCTGATATTACTTCATTTTCATGTACTGTGGCAAAATTTAAGAAAAACCCTGCAGTTATATTTAAGGTGGGGGTAAAGAACATTTCAGACAAAGCACAGCGCTTCAGAGTTCAGATTTATCTCCTTGAAGAAGGAAAGGCTGTTGGCTATCTAGTCCCACGGAAAGGGAAGCCACCGGTTCTTAAACCTGGCCAGGAAAAGGTGGTTACTTGTCCGGTAATAAAGGCGACCCAATTGCCGAAAAAACTGGAAGTAGTTATTAAAACTATATCAATTGGTTAATAACTATAAAGTAAAAGGAGGTATAACATGAAAAATACCAAAACGATAATTTTACCAATTTTGATCTCTTTCTTCACCCTTCTGCTGGTCGGAACCTCGGCTCAGGCAAAAACGAGATATATTTCAATTAGTACTGGTGGCACAGGAGGGGTTTACTACCCTTATGGTGGAGGCCTGGCAGAGATTTTTACCAGATACGTAAAAGGTGTGAAGGCGGTTGCAGAGGTAACAGGTGCCTCTGTTGAAAATGTAAAGCTGGCCCATAGGGGTGAAACTGTGATCGCTGAGGCTATGAATGATGTCGTTTATCAAGGCTATCATGGGATTGGTAAGTTTAAAGGAAAACCCCAAAAAATATTAGCAATGTTTCAGATGTATCCTCACCACTACCATGTTGTTGCGCTAAAAGGAAAAGGAATCAAGACCATCTATGATATAAAGGGTCACAAAGTTTCTGTGGGCGCACCTGGAAGCGGAACAGAGTTTAAAACCAACCTGGTCTTACAAGAGGCCTTGGGAATACCTTATTCAAGTTTTAAGGTATT
The DNA here is from genome assembly GCA_964611035.1 of uncultured Desulfobacteraceae bacterium. Lineage (GTDB taxonomy): Bacteria > Desulfobacterota > DSM-4660 > Desulfatiglandales > B25-G16 > B33-G16. The sequence goes on along the minus strand of CAZSWT010000013.1, from coordinate 8,274 downwards.
TCGACTTTCATTTACCGAAAATGCAAATGCCCTTAAAGACGGAACAATTGATGTAGGCATATGGGATGTAGCGGCACCTACCTCTTCAGTAATGGATCTGTCCATTACAAGGGATATCTATGTTATACCGTTTTCTAAAGAGGACATAGCTAAGATTTGTAAAAAATTTCCCTTTTACTCTCCCTTTGAAATGCCAGCAGGCACCTATAAGGGGCAAGACAAGCCCGTTCCTAATCCATCGGTGTGGAATACAGTAGCATGTACAGCCTCTCTGGATGAAGAATTGGTGTATAAACTTGTTAAAGCAGTGTTTGAGCATACAGACTACCTGAAAATGATCCATCCCTTTGCAAAATACACTACACCTCAGAATGCTATTAAGCATTCGGTTATCCCACTTCATCCAGGTGCAATCAAATATTATAAAGAGATTGGATTGACAATTCCTAAGCGATTGTTACCAAAAAAATAATGAGATAATATTCTATAAGAGGCCGTCATTTTTAATGACGGCCTCTGGATTTTGCACAGCGGAAATCATATGCCAAAGTGCCTGAAAACAGTATTTCCCATTGCCCTTTTACTGTATGTTCTTTTTTCTCCAGCTACAGCAAAAGCGATAGATCCCCTTTTGTTAATAATCGAAAAAGGGAATGGCAAAGAGCTGATCTCTGTACCAATAGAACCTGGAGAAGGCTTTACTATAAGGTATCTTCACTCCGTTGATATCTCACCGGTATATGAGGTTTTTTATGCAGATGAGAAAAAAGGGATTATCATTAAAGAGACCTATTTCAAGATGTTCGGAGCAGGAATGGGCCACTGGCCTGGCCGAGGGAGAATAGTCGAACAAAATGGATGGATCTTTATTAAGGACATGAACATTGCAATCGGAGAATTTTATCTAAGAACAGGAGCACCATCAGTTGATCATACCATTCTCATCAAGGGCCAAGAGATACATTTAAGCAGGATGATCCCAGGAATGAGGGTTCGTATCTATATAAAGCAGGTGAGAAAATAAAAAATGCAGGATGAAGAGAGAAGATCAGAACAAGAAATTAAAACGAGTAAGACCAGGAATTTGGTTGGTTTTTTTGCCTTTGTATTTACTACGGTGGCGGTTATCCTCTCTCTTTTCCAGCTTTATTCTGCCGGAATCCAACCCTTCTCAGCGATATATCAGAGGTGCATCCATATATCCCTTATCTTGACCCTTGCCTTTCTTTTATTCCCTGCAACAAAAAGGGCATCCAGACAAAAACAGGATATCTATTTCTATATTGATTTGCTCTTGATTGGCCTGGTCTTTCTTGTTGCTGCCTACATCCTCTTTAATTATGGTGAGATTATTGAACGTCAGGGAGATTGGACAAAAATAGATGTTGTTTTTGGATTGGTGGCCACATTTTTAGTGATAGAGGCCTGTCGCCGAACAATTGGTTTGGTCATGGTCATTATTTGTTTAACCTTTATTGTATATGCCTACTTTGGCCCCTATATGCCAGAGTTTTTTTCGCATAAAGGCTATAGTCTGGAGCGCATTTTTACACTTTTATATCTTACTACAGAAGGTATTTATGGACTTCCCCTGGGTGTTGCTGCAACATTTGTCTTTATCTTTGTGCTCTTTGGATCTTTTTTGCAGAAAACAGGTGGTGGGGACTTTTTCATAAATCTGGCCTATGCCCTGACAGGGCGTATGACTGGCGGTCCAGCCAAGACAGCGGTCTTGGCCAGTGGATTTATGGGATCTGTTTCCGGCAGTGCTATTGGAAATGTGGTTACTACTGGCTCTTTTACTATCCCTATGATGAAGAAGCTGGGATACAAGCCCCATATCGCAGGTGCAGTAGAGGCAGCCGCATCTACAGGCGGCCAGCTCATGCCTCCGATTATGGGGGCTGGAGCATTTCTCATGGCAGAATTCACTAATACATCGTATCTGTATATCATTAAGGTGGCCCTTATCCCGGCTATAATGTATTACGTGACTGTGTTGTTTTTTGTCCATTTTGAGGCAAAAAAGATGGGTTTTTTTGGGCTATCTGGCGATCAACTTCCCAGGATTGGTGAAACGATAAAAAATGGTCTCCATTTTCTTATTCCTTTAGGCATATTGATCTATGTCCTTGTGAGAAATTTCAGCCCTATGATGGCTGGTTTTATTGCTGTTGTAGCCACCTTTTTAGCAGCCATGCTTAGAAAGCGGTCAAGATTGAGTCTTCGAGATACCATAGAAGCCTTAGCATTGGGAGGAAGAAATGCTATCATAGTGTCCGTAGCCTGCGCTGCAGCCGGGATCATAGTTGGTATGGTCAGCCTTACTGGTATGGGGCTTAAGTTTTCGAGTATGGTGGTCTCAATCTCTGGCGGTGTCCCTCTGATCGCTATTGTGCTTATCGGCCTTGCCTCTCTCGTGTTGGGGATGGGATTGCCGGTTACTGCATCGTATATTGTTCTTGTTATCTTAGCCGGGCCAGCCCTGATCGAGATGGGAGTAGCACTGATAACTGCCCACATGATAGTCTTCTGGTATAGCCAGGACGCCAATGTCACACCACCTGTGGCATTAGCATCTTTTGCAGGTGCAGGGATTGCAGGGGCAAATCCTATGAGATGCGCCTTTTCTTCGTGGAAGATTGCAAAGGGCCTCTATATTATCCCTATCATTATGGCATATCAGCCTCTTCTCTTGAATGGCCCTTTCTGGGAGGTTGTCAGGACCATAGTTTTTTCCACCCTTGGACTTATCGCCTTTACCTCTTTTTTGGAGGCCTATCTCTTTCACCGCACTAATGTCATTGAGTGGATCTTTATGGGTACTGCTACATTTTTGCTCCTCCTTCCTTCTCTATACACTGATTTCATAGGCACAGCGCTTTTTTTAACAGTGTTCCTTACACAGAAGCTTATTTGGAAAGAGGAGTGGAAGGGTTTGTTGGGATTACAATTGTCAAGGAAAAACCTGGTAAATGTATTTCAAGGGAAATAAATTTTTTCCTACTCTTTTCCCTCCAACACATCCCCATACGTTGATCGTATCGCCTTTTTGTCAAATTTGCCAACGCTTGTTCAAGGTATTTTATCTACAAGATAAATCTTTCCGGTATCCACCACGTTAATATTTTGCCCTCTTTCATATACTGTAGGTCTGTATTTAAATCCTTTTGAAAGTGCGATTGGTATCACTTTTACAACGGGCCAGCCAGAGTTAGAGCAAACTATGAAAAGGCAAGGTATCAGGAGGTGGCGTTCAAGGAATTAGCGGAAAAGAAGTTTAAAGAGATTCAAGAGACATATCAGAAGTTAACGGCAAAATAGTGGAACAATTCACATCAAAGCTAAATTCCGAGATAGGCCTCTCTTATTTTTGAAGACCCCTTTATCTTTTCAGCCGTTCCTTCGGATTTAATTTGACCCTCATGCATTATGTAGACATAATTTGATGCATCAAGGGTAGCCTCTGCATTTTGTTCTACAAGAAGTATAGTTAATCCAACGTCTGCTTGTAATTTTTCAACAGTTTCAAAGATCTCACCGACAAGTTTAGGTGCCAATCCTTGACTCGGTTCATCAAGCATTATAAGCCTTGGTTTAGACATAAGTGCCCTGGCAATAGTCAGCATCTGCTGCTGCCCTCCACTCATTGTTATAACTTTTTGTCTATCTCTTTCCTTTAGGATAGGGAATAAAGAGTAAACAAGCTCAAGGGAGGCATTTATGTTTTGAATGGCCTCTTTGCGATAGGCCCCCATTATTAAATTTTCATGGACAGTCATACCCCCAAATAGATGCTTTCCCTCTGGAACCAGGGCAATACCAAGATCCACCTTTTTATGGGTTGGGAGGTGAGTTATTTCCTTGTCTTCATAAAATATTTTCCCTCCCCAGGGCTCCACCGAACCTAACACAGTCAGGAGGAAGGTTGATTTTCCCACACCGTTAGGCCCGAGCAGGGATGTTATAGAACCTTTCTTAACCTCTAAACTTGGTTTCCATAATACCTGCATGGGTCCATATCCAGACTCAAGATTCTCAACCCTTAACATACTATTCATCCTTCTTTTTCACTTCTTTCCAAACTTCAGATCGCCATTTGGATTCATCTGGTGGATGCCCTAAATATACCTCAATTACCCTTGGATCACTCAAGGCCTCTTCTGTTTTAGCATCTACTAATTTCATTCCTTGATTCATTACCATTACTCTCTCGGCCAAGCCAGCCACTGCCCTCATGATGTGCTCGACCATGGAGACTATCGCTATCTTCTCTTCCTCTTTTATTCTTTTGATAAACTTGACCATATCATCGATATCCTTGGGATTCATCCCTGCCATAGCCTCATCCATCAGAAGGAGTTTTGGCCTCATTGCCAGAGCTCTGGCAATTTCCATCAATTTCTTCTCTACAGGGGTAAGGGTCCCGGAAGCCTTATCCCTATGAGCCTCCAATCCAACCATATCAATATACCGGTCTGCAATATCCAGGGAGTCATCCACGCTGACTTTATCTGCTAATGTTCCAAACATGGCACCAATCGCTACATTTTCCCTTACGCTTGCCGAGCTAAAAGGCCTGGGAATCTGAAAGGTTCTCCCCAGCCCAAGAGGAGCTCTTTTGTATGCAGGCAATCGGGTGATATCTTTTCCGTCAAAGATGACTTTTCCTTCTTCCGGGGTATAAACTCCGCTGATAACATTGAAAAGTGTGGTTTTCCCACTCCCATTTGGTCCCACTATTCCAATTAATTCGCCTTCTTTGATTTCCAGGCTTATCTTATCGACTGCCACCAAACCTCCGAAGCGTTTTGTTACATTCTCAAGCTTCAATAATGCCATGGGTATTACCTATTCGATAAACATTTCCAATTTTGTGCCCTTTAATTTACTCTTCAGCAGTCCTACAACACCCTCTGGTGCTATCACAATTATGATAATAATGATTGGCGCGAATATGAGAAGTTGAAATCCTGGCATAATGACCGCGAGCCAATATTTAGACAGCCCATAGATAAGTCCTCCTATTACTGGCCCCATAAGAGTACCTGCGCCGCCAAGCAGAACCACCACAATACATTCGATTGTGTAATGTATCACAAACACATCGCCCGGGTATACATAGCCAAGCTTTAACCCCCAGGCCATAGCCCCAACACCTGCTCCAAGCCAGCCACTGGTCAAAAAGGCAATTGTTTTGTACTTGTTCGCATTGATACCCATGACCTTGGCTGCATCCTCATCTTCTCTTACTGCAGTCAGGGCATAGCCAATCTTGCTCCTCATATAATGCATATTCAAAAAAGCGGCCAAGGCAGCTATAATAAAGACTGAAAAATCGGCCCAGAAAGTGGTTAGTTGGTTAACTGTCCCCCTTCCCAATGCCTGCACGAGCGCCCCGAAGTATATTAGACCTTCAGAGCCACCCCAGATTTTTGCCCCCTCTATAAAGTACCTGAGCCCCTCATTTATACCTATACAGGCTATAGCAAAATAGGCCCCCCTAAGTCTCAAGGCAATGAACGCTTCAAGAAGTGCCGATAAAGATGCAAGGAACATGGCAAAAATTATTCCTATACCTATAATACCTATACCAAGCCATTCATACTGAGCGAAGTACGTTATCCCTAATGACATTCCATATGTGCCTAAGGCTATGAAGGTTACATAGCCAAAATCCACATATCCTGTCATCCCCATAAATATGTTCCAGGACTGGCCCAGTGCACAATAAAAGGCAAGCAATGCTACCATCTGCCACATACCCGGCATAAAGAAGCCAATTATAAACATGATGAGGTATGCGGCAAAAACAGGAATAAGTGGATAATACTTAGATATAGTTTTTTTCAATTACTTCCCCAGAAGTCCAGTAGGTTTTACGAGAAGAAGAAAGAATAGCATCCAAAAGGCCAGAGATACAGTCAGAGGGAAAGGTGCTACTCCTGGTATCATGGCAAACAGGGTGTAGGCACCATTCTCTATAAGGCCAAATATTAATCCTGCGAAAAAAGCACCATAAGGGGAGGTAAGCCCACCCAGAACAGCTATAACAAAGGCCTTCAGGGTGTAGACCCCACCCATGTAAGGATTAATCCCCACTGGAATAAACATTGTAAGCAAAACCCCGCTCATTACTGTTAAGCCAATCCCAATGGCAAAGCTCAGGGCATATATCCAACCTACATTAACCCCACATACCCTTGCCCCTTCGCTATCCTCCATAACGGATCTTATAGCAGTGCCTAACCTTGTTTTACTAAACCAGAAATATAGAAAGAAAGCAATGACTACACTGCCGATGAATGCATAGACTTTACTCATAGGTATAGTGGTTATAGGAAGTGTTATCTTTCCAAGACCCCAATTATAGCCTCTGAAATCAGCACCAAAAATAAGCTTGGCAATCTCCTCCAGAAGAATGCCCATAGCAAAGGTGGCAAGAAGTGAGGTAAGTTCCGGGGCCTTTATTAATCTCCGTATCACGGTATAAAAGAAGAAAAATCCTAATGCCATTCCAATAATCAGGGCTGCTGGAAGAGCTATCACTGGAGACAGGCCCAAGGCCGTAAACATAGTTAGCGTTACAAATGCTCCAACCATGATGAATTGACCATGTCCAACATTAACCACATTGATAACGCCGAATATCAGGCTCAATCCCATTGTAGCCAGGCCATAGACACCTCCAAGGAGCAGCCCATGAGTCAAATTTCCTGCTAGCAGTGTAAAAATCATACCGTCCTCTTTTATATCCTGTTAGAAAAAATTCTGCTCAAGCATTCTAACAGGCTTTGCTCTGTATAAACTTAATATAGAAAATCTCCTCACCTCATAGAAAACTCTTCACTAAAGGGAGGAGATTTTTTATGATTTTATTAGAACGTGGGTTTCGGATAGATGAGTTTTGCTGTCGCTGCCTCAAGAGGCCAAACAATAACCCTTTTGCCATTCTGCCACTGCATGTCAACCATGGAGTGACCTATCTGCATCCCTGTTGCATCATCAACATCCCATCCTCCATAAAAGGACATGAACTTTAATTTGCCAAGGGCTGTCCTTACTTTATCCTGGTCAATAGAATTAGCCATCTCCGCAGCTTTTACATAGGCCAAAACCTGGGCCCCTGCTTCTGCGGCATGATAATCTGGTATTATATCTTTGCCCAGTGCCTTTTTGAAAAGACTTACAAATTCATCTTGACTCGGGCCAATCCATTCGAGGTCGAGTTTTTTGGCTCCTTTTGGGGAAAATGTTACGCCATATTCCCAGTGAGAGGGTCCCATTACCCCTTCTGCTACATGGCCGCCTAAGGCTTTATAGTAGGCAGGCAATGTTGCAGATGCCACCAGTGATACGGCCCTGACGTTAATATCAAGGTCTGCCATCTGTCTGGCAAACAGCTGACCATCCACGTAATGTCCACCACCAACCACTATCTCTGGTTTCCTTGCTTTCATGTCAGATAGCAGGGGAGTTAGATCGGCTACACCTTTCGGGTATGTCCTCTTAAATACGACCTTGAATCCAAGTTTCTTGGCGTGCTTTTCAGCGCCACCCATGGTCATCCTGGCGAATTCTGAGTCCTCGTAAGCCAATGCAACATTTTTAACGCTAGGATCAAAGTGTTTAATCATGTCCAGGGTTCCGACATGATACTTGGAGCCTGGTCCTATGGTTTGCACAATATACTGGAATCCCTGCTTGAAAATTCGGTCGCTGGCACCTCCGTGATCCATATAGACCATAGTATATCTTTCAGCCACAGGCGCTCCAGCAAGAGTGAGCCCAGAGCTATATGCAGAAAAAACAACGTTAACTTTATCAACCGTGATCAGCCGCTCGATAAGGCTTGTTACACCTTCTTTTTTAGACTCACAATCATAGTACTTATACTCAAGAGGGATTCTTTTCCCACCTACAAGTACACCAGCATAGACATTATTTACCCAATCTACACATGCCTTTATTCCACCAATAGCCTGTTCCCCTGCCTTTGCGTACTTTCCAGAAAGACAGGCTGGATGCCCAATTACCAGCTTTTTTGGCGCTGCAAGGGCATTTGCCGATACAAAAAACCCAATAATTGCTATAAAGATTATAGCAGTTTTAAAATAGTTTTTATTCATAGCTACCCCCTTGTTTAAGTGTTTTGTTGTAGATTATGTATATTCAATACATTAATTTTGTCAAGCAAAAACCATTTTAGAAAAAATTACTATAGATTCCCCCGGGCATGCCCGGGGTCCTAATTCGCTACAGCTTCAATTGAAG
>CAZSWT010000012.1:0-65888 GCA_964611035.1 uncultured Desulfobacteraceae bacterium | reverse complement strand
ATATCCGTTCATAATGGCCGAATAAGGGATGCCTGACTTTTTACGGGACCATCATGTTTACTTTTATAACAAACAGGAGGGAAAAATGAGAGTACGAGATTTTATGAGTACGAATGTGGTAAGCGTTGATGAAAAAACATTAATTGATGATGCCAGAAAAATAATGGAGGCCCATAAGATCAGAAGGCTGCCGGTGATGAAAAAGGATAAACTGGTAGGCCTTGTCACCAAGCACATGCTTTTAGAGGCAGCGCCTTCACCAGCTACATCTTTTAGCATCCACGAAATACACTATCTTCTGGCCAAGATGACCGTTAAAGAGATCATGATCAAGAATCCTGATACTATCTCCCCTGATATGCCGGCTGAAGAGGCACTGCAATTAGGCCAAGAAAAAGGCTATGGTGCCTTTCCAGTAGTTGAAAATAAGAGACTTGTTGGCATGGTTACCGAGTCAGATATTGTAAGAATGATGACACGGGTTTTGGGGGTAAAAGAAAAGGGCAAGAGAATAGATATAAGGGCTTCTAATAACTTTGGTAACATGAAAAAGATCATGGACATCCTCGATAAGAATAAAACGGTGTTGTTAAGCCTGATGACTCTCCCCCCTGAGGAGTGGGAAAAGGATTGGCTGGTAGTTTTACGATTAAAGAGTGAAGATGCTGGCCCAATAGCCAAGGAGTTAAGATCCTCTGGTTTCAATGTTACCTATGTGGGTTAAGTTCCTTATTGGTTATTTATTGCTCGTTATATCAAAAAACATGAGAAGCCGGCGATGGCTTGAGTTGAGGAAAAATGCTGAGATATGGTAACCTTCTAACCCTACAATATAAGGAGAGGCAAAATGATAGAATATCCAAAATACAAAAAGGTGCTTTTTTGTACGGATTTCTCTGAAAATGCAGATTATGCCTTTGACTTTGCCTATGGTATTACCAAAAGAGATGAGGGTCTTCTCTATATCTTGCATGTGATACCCCATAATCCCAATCAGGACTATGCAGATGGTTTTATAACCACAGAGGACTTAAAAAAGATACATAAGGTCATTGAAGAAGATATAGCTAATAATTATAAGGAACGCTATGCAAAAAAAATAGAGAGTGGGATTCCGTATGAATTCGTTACAAAATCTGGCAGGGAAGATGAAGAAATAATAAAATTCGCAAAGCAAGAGAAGGCAGATATTATTGTTATGGGTACGCATGGTAAGACAGGAATAGAGCATGTCTTTTTTGGAAGTGTTGCTGAAAAAGTCCTCAGGCGGAGCCCATTTCCTGTCTTTATAATCCCCTGCAAGAAAAAGCTCGAGTATTCTTATGGCAAGATATAAAAATCCCTCCTTTACTCAATCAGAGCTCAGGTGAAGACCCTGATTAATTTGTATTGGAGTACTATACATGGCTTTGGGAGAGAAAAATTCAGCGATTGATCGGATGAAGAATGCTTATCCGAATAAGTGTGTTCCGGAGGACAAGATATTCAGCCATATCCATCGCGGTGATAGGATATTTATAGCGACCAGTTGCGCTGAACCGCAATATCTCGTTCGTGCCTTGATAAACTTTGTCGAATCCCATCCAAAGGCATTCTTCGATGCAGAGGTAATTCACATTTGGACGCTCGGCGTTGCTCCCTATACGGATGAGAAATTCAGGCATAATTTCCGGCATAACTCATTCTTCATTTCTAACAACACCAGGGATGCAGTTAATCGCGGAGCAGCAGATTATACACCCATCTCCCTGTCAGACATCCCGGATTTATTTTACCGCGGTCTCGTTCCACTGGATGTAGCCCTTATACAGACATCACCGCCAGACAGGCATGGGTACATGAATTTAGGGGTGAGTGTCGATATGGTAAAAGCGGCCACAGAGGTTTCCCCACTGGTTGTGGCTCAGGTAAATGCCCATATGCCACGGGTCCCTGGAGACGGCGTTATCCATGTAGATGATGTAAATTTTATCATCCCTTATGATGAACCCATTTTGGAGTACCATACCCATGCTGACCCTGAGATTGGCCGGCGAATTGGCACCTATATGTCGCGCCTCATTCAGGATGGCGATACTATTCAGGTTGGCTATGGAGACATTACCGATGGTATTTTACTCAGTCTTGGCGAGAAACAACATCTGGGTGTTCACACGGAGCTGTTGCCCCACGGTATCGTAGAATTGATGAAAAAAGGTGTGATTGACAATTCCAAAAAAACCCTTAACCGTGGGAAAACAGTGGCAACCTTCTGTATGGGCACAAAGGAAACCTATGAATATATCCATGATAATCCTTCGATAGAATTCAGAACGGTTGACTACACCAATAATCCCCTGGTTATCGCCCGCCAGGAACACATGACAGCCATCAACACTGCGCTGGCAATCGACCTGACAGGGCAGACAACGGCGGATTCTCTCGGAATGCAATTTTACAGTGGCGTAGGGGGGCAGGCAAATTTCATGAGAGGAGCGGCATTGGCACCAAAGGGTAAAACGATCCTTGTTCTTCCCTCTACAGCACAGCAAGGGAAGGTCTCAAGAATTGTCCCCTTTCTTATAGAGGGGTCTGGCTCCACACTTAATAGGTGCGATGTGCAATATGTAGTAACAGAGTATGGGATGTCCTATCTTCATGGAAAGAACATCAGGGAACGGGCAATGGCATTAATCTCCATTGCACATCCAAAATTTAGATCATGGCTTATAGAGGAGGCAAAAAAACGCAACCTCATTTACAAAGACCAGGCCTTTATACCCGGAAAGAAAGGAGAATACCCGGAATCCCTTGAGATCTATAGGACCACAAAAAAGGGATTTGAGATCCTGTTGAGGCCTGTGAAAATTAGCGACGAAGACCTCCTCAAGGATTTCTTCTATTCCCTTTCAGACCAGAGCCTCTATCGCAGGTTCATGTCTGTCCGGAAGGACATGCCCCACGAGCGATTGCAGGAGTTTGTCGTTATTGACTACTCCAATGAGATGGTGATCCTCGCAGTGATACAAACCGAAGAGACAGAGGAGATTGTGGGCGTGGGGCAGTATAGCATATTTGAGTCCACTCATACCGCAGAGGTGGCATTCGCGGTAAAGGATACGTACCAAAACAGAGATATTGGCTCAGAATTGCTCAGGTATCTCACCTATCTGGCACAGAGACAGGGCCTTCTTGGCTTTACCGCAGAGGTACTGGCAGAGAACAAGCCAATGCTTCATGTATTTGAAAAGATGGGCTTTGATATGCAAAGGAGAATTGACTCTGGTGTATATGAATTGCAGATGATGTTCAGGGGGTAGATTGAAATGACAGACATGAAATACCTTTTTGAGCCGCAATCAATTGCAGTAATCGGCGCATCACTGGACACAAGCAAAATAGGGTACAAGGTTTTAGAAAACATCATACTCGGTGGTTATAGGGGTAAAGTATACCCCATAAATCCTCGCAGCGGTGAAATGCTTGGACATCCGGCATTCAAGGATCTCGAAGATGTAAATGCCGCTATTGATCTGGCGTGCATCGTCATTCCCGCAAGGTTTGTGTTCGATGCAGTAAGGAAATGCGCCAAAAAAAGAGTAAAGACAGCCCTTATCATAACATCAGGATTTTCAGAGGTTGGAAACATTACAGAGGAGAAAAAAATTACCGCATATGCTCGTGAACACGGTGTACGGATTTTGGGGCCAAACATCTTCGGGGTATATTCTGCGAAGGCATCGCTAAATGCCACGTTTGGCACCAGAGATGTGATAGCGGGAAATGTTGCAATTATCACACAGAGTGGGGCCCTCGGGGCATCTATGATCGGTAAAACCGCCGTGGAGAATATCGGCTTATCAGCAATGGTTTCAGTGGGCAATAAGGCCGATATTGATGAATCAGAACTCCTGGACTATCTAATCACCCACGATCAGACAAAAATAATCTTGATCTATGTAGAAGGTGTGAAAGAGGGTGAACGATTAATTAAGGCGCTTAATGAGACAACGAAGAAAAAGCCCGTTGTTGTGATCAAATCCGGACGCTCTGCGAAAGGGGCCATTGCTGCAGCGTCACACACAGGGTCACTGGCAGGGGCAGATGAGGTATTTGATGCACTTGTAAGACAATATGGCGTCTTACGAGCTGAGGACATACGGGATGCTTTTGATTGGTGTAAGTTCCTTTCAAACAATCCAATGCCAAAGGGGGAACATACAGTAATCATCACCAATGGCGGTGGAATAGGTGTAATGACTGCCGATGCCTGTGAAAAGTATGGGGTAAAGCTCTATGACGACCTTCCTGCTCTTAACGGGATTTTTTCAGGCGTAGTTCCTGATTTTGGCTCTACAAAAAACCCTATTGACCTGACCGGGCAAGCAACCACCACAGAGTTCGACAGCGCTCTCAATGTGGCGCTTCGCAACGATGACATAGATGCGGTCATCACACTTTTGAGCGAGGTAGCAGTTTTTGACTCTGAAAACATGCCTGAGTTAATCAAGAAATACTATCCGCAATATAAAGAAAAGGGGAAACCGATACTATTTTCCTGCCTTGGAGGGGATAAAGTGCAAAACTGCATAAACAGCTACCATGGGAGCGGGCATCCCGTGTATGGAGGGGCCTACGAGAGTGTATCATGTTTGGGTGCGATGTATAGGTATTACAATTACCTGGCGAATCGATCAGAAGAAATTGCACTTGCTGATATACCAAAAAAGGCAATAGAAGAGATTGTCAGAAAGGCACGAGAGGATAAACGACATTTCCTCCTCGCACATGAGGCTCAGGCTATCATGAAGGCCGCAGGAATTCCAGCTCCCCAAAGTCGGGTTGCGCGAACCCTGGATGAGGCGGTACAGTACTCAGGGGAAATTGGATACCCTGTGGTCATGAAGATTGCCTCCAAGGATATCATTCACAAGAGCGATGCTGGTGGTGTTGCCTTGGATTTAGAAAATAGCAATGAAGTAATTGATGCCTATCAGGCGATCATGCAAAGCTGCAGGACGTATAATCCGAATGCCAAGATTGAAGGAGTGGATGTTTTGGAGATGGCCCGGCCTGGTACAGAATTAATCATCGGTGCGAGAAGAGATAAGATCTTTGGTCCCATCGTGATGTTTGGATTGGGTGGCATCTATGTTGAGGTCATGAAGGATATATCCTTCCGCGCCTTTCCCCTGAACCATCACGAAATAACAAATATGATAAAGGAAGTGAGATCATATCCCCTGCTTTTAGGGGTACGGGGAGAAAAGAAAAAGGATATTGATGGAATCATGGATACCATCATCAAGTTGGGCACGATCATAAAGAGGTGCGAGGCAATCTCTGATATAGAGATCAACCCCCTTGTAGCCTATGAAGAGGGAGAGGGGGTAAAGGCCTTGGATGTAAGGATTTTACTATTAAAGGGTGAGAGGTGACACAGATGAAAAAAATAGTGGTCGCATCAATGCGAAAAAATGCTGGCAAGACCAGTGTGATTGTGGGAATCGCAAAGGCATTGCATGAAAAGATAGGGTACATGAAGCCCTTTGGCGATCGACTATTCTACCGAAAAAAGCGATTATGGGATTATGATTCTGCACTCATCACTCACATTTTCAATCTTGAAGAAAACCCTGAGGAGATGAGTATCGGCTTTGATCCCTCCAAGCTAAGATACATGTACGACACAGAAAGCATAAAAAAGAAACTTCATGAAGTAATATCTAAGATAGGAAAAGATAAAGCCACAGTGTTTGTCGAAGGTGGAAAAGACATCGGATACGGTATATCGGTGAATCTTGATGCAATCTCACTGGCACAATTTATCGATGGTAAGCTGCTCATTGTTATCAGCGGTGATGATGACACAATTTTAGATGACATCAACCTTTTCAAAAAGTGCCTTCATATGACCAATATCAATTTTGGGGGTGTCATTGTAAACAAGGTGCGTGACGTACAGGATTTCAAGGACATATACCTTCCTGGGATAATGGATATGGGAATTAAAGTTATTGGGATAATCCCATCTCGTGAAGAACTAACACATTTCTCGGTTAACTACCTTGCGGAACGACTACTGGCAAAAGTCATTACCGGTGAAGGAGGGTTGCGTAATACAGTAAAGACTATTCTCATCGGGGCTATGTCCCCGAGCACCGCGCTAAGCACTCCGGGCTTTCATGAGGGAAACAAGGTTGTAATAACTGGCGGTGATCGAAGTGACATGATACTCGCTGCTTTGGAAACAGATACCGCCGGAATTATTCTGACGGGCAACATTTTGCCACCACAAAATATTATCTCAAAGGCATCAGAACGCAATGTTCCATTGCTTTCAGTGCCCCTTGACACCTACCAAACAGCGAAGCAAATCGAAAACATAGAGCCCCTTTTGACGAAAGATGATGCAGATAAGATAGTCTTGTGGGAGCAACTGGTGCAAGAGTATTTAAATGTAACAGAGATAAGAAAGGATTAAGAGATCATCCCTGGTTCACCTTAGGCAACAAACATTCCATTTAGTGACTTGGGAGGTTAGTAATACAATGTATAATACTATATTGGCCCCATTAGATGGGTCGAAACGAGCGGAGAGGATATTACCTCACCTTGAAGAACTGGCCCATCATTATAATGCAAGAGTGATTTTCCTGCAGGTGGTGGAGCTTCACCCTAGTGCCTTGGAGTCAGAGGGTAATTACATGGAAAGGTACCAGGAAGAACTCGAGAGGCAGACGAAGCAAATAGAAACTTACCTGGCGGGTCTTGAAGGAGAATTTCGCGAGAAGGGTATCAAGGCCAAAGAGCGCCTGCCCGGTTGGATTACGCCCCTCTGAGGAAAGGAAAAAGGTGAGTGTAAGAGAGGGAACCTAAGAGCATAACGTCTTTAAGTCCAGAAACCTCTGCCTTTCTTTCTATTGCAAAGAGGTAGGCTCCTGGATCAATATCCACATTGATAAATATGGCCCCCACAAGGCAACCATCCCTTACTACAATCTTCGAGTAGCGTTTCTTTTCTCTCCGTTGATAGGTTTCTAATTCATTGCCCCTCGAAAGCCCAGCAGTGAAAATCGTATTTCCAAAGGCAGTCACGATATTCCTGGCCACACTTCCTTTATACGGAATTCTGAAATGGGTCATGTTCATTGCCGCATGCTCACCCTGTTCAATCGCCACAGGCCACAGGGCATTTACCCTTTTTTCTTCATACACCATGTCATATCCCTGACACACGTCACCAGCAGCGAAAATCCCTTTTTTGTTTGTTTCAAGGAAATTATTTACGATCACTCCACGATCAATTTCGATTCCCGAAGATGCCAGAAATGCGGTGTTCGGAGTTGCTCCTTTTCCAATGATTACCACATCCCCGGTGAATTTCTTTCCTGATTGTGTCTCAACAAGTACTTCCTCGTCTCTCGTTTCGATCTCCTTAATGGTCTCACCTAAGTTGATCTCTGCTCCCTTTTCTTTCAGATCCTCGGTCATAACCTCGCTTCCTGCATCATCAAGTATCATGGAGAATACCTTCTGAGACGATATGAGAAATAGAGGCGTGAAGCCAATTTTTTGCACTGCATCCCCCATTTCCATGCTCACAAGGCCGGCGCCGGAGATGATAACTTTTTTTTGGCGTGCCTTCTTCAATCTGTTTTGTATACCCTGGATATCAGAAAGGTTTCTCACGGTAAATACAGCGGGAGAGGCGCTTCCCTTGAATTCGGAAACTGCCGCCCCCGCTCCAGAGGCTACAAGGAGTTTGTCAAAAATAAAATCCTCCCCTTGTTCTGTAATGACCTTCTTCTCGTCTGGAGAGATATTTGTCACTTTTTTATTGCCGAGAAACTCCACACCTGCTGGCACGTCAAGCCATATATCCCTTTCTCCCGCAAGGAGATACGGGAGGGCCATCTTTGCGTAGGCTCTCTCCTCCTCGGAGAGAATAACAACGTCGGAGTCTTTCTCGAGCTCTCGTATCTTTCGTGCACACGAGAGCCCTGCGATACTGCCTCCAATGATAAGGTATTTCATAGAAGTCTCCTGTTCGTAGGAATCTACAGCAAGCGTTCTTTTTTACTTCAGGCTTAACTCCGTAAGTTTATCGTCAGTTGGCCTCCCCTCAGAATCCCATCCTCTCACCTTGTAGTACTCCGGAAGCATTTTAGGGAGCTCGTTCACCTCACCCTTTGATGGCCCGGATGGGATTGGTTCATCAATGAACCTCTTTGGCAGGGTATCATCCTCTGTGGTGAGTCCAGCTTTTAAATTGAAGAGCCTCTCAAGATTCCAGATCCTTTCCCCGGCAAGGAGAAGGTTTTTCTCATCGTAGGGAATCCCGGTTGCTGTCGTGACAAGTTCTGCGTAATTGGCCGCCTCCATACCAAACGTCGTAAACAGGCAGGCTCCGGATGCATCAACGGCAGCGGTCAAGTCCTGAAAGAGTTTTACCAAGTCAGCTTTGCCTTCATAGGCGAGTCTATCAACCTGTATGGGCGTGCCCAATACTTCTGGTGCGATGGTGTAGCCTCGTACGTGGCATGCGCCCCTATTTGACGTGGCATATTCAAGGCCGATACCTTTGACCCCTCTCGGGTCATAGGCCGCAATTTCCTGTTTCTTAACGCTCATTGAAAGTTCAGGGTGCCCGTAGTGTTCAGCAAGTCTGTAAGAACCTTCAGAAAGTAGATTCCCGAATCCTTCTCTTGTGCCCATGAGTTTTACAAGCTCAACAACAGCATCGCCGTCACCAAACCTTATCGGGAATGGGGCGTCCTCTTTTGGCATGTATCCCTTCTCATACAGTTCCATTGCACAGGCAATGGTCACGCCCGCGGATATCCCATCAAGCCCGTACTCATCGCAGAGATAATGGGCCTTGGTAACTGCATTGATATCATCAACGCCGCACATTGCCCCCATTGACCAGGCTGTCTCATATTCCGGGCCTTCTCCGTGATCTCCCTTGTATTTTCCCTCTCTAATCTCGGTTACCCTTCCACAGTCAATGGGGCAGCCTCCACATCCTTTCTTTCTTATCAATGTTTTTTTCACCATTGCCTCACCGGATATATTATCTGCGTTTGGGAAATATGCGTCTTGGGCATTTTTCGTGGGCAGGGAGCCAACATTATTCAATATATTCATCAACACAGCAGTACCATAGGTGGGAAGACCTTCAGATGCAACGGGATGGGCAGCTAACTTGCCGTAGGCATTCTTTACTGCCTCTTTGAATCCTTCTACATCTGCTACCTCAACCCCCTTTGTACCCCTCACAGCGATTCCTTTGAAATTTTTGCTTCCTACCACTGCACCCACGCCGGTCCTGCCTGATGCCCGATGACCATCAAACATAACACCGGATATTTTGGACAGTTTTTCCCCTGCAGGACCAATTTCCATGGTCTTGGCTTCGATATGGGTATTTTCTCTCAATACTTTATCTGTCTCGATTGTTGTCTTCCCCCACATATCCTTGGCGCTTCTGATATCAACCTCATCATTGTCAATCCAGAGATACACGGGCTCAGGGGCCTTTCCCTCGAGGATAATCATATCATAGCCCGCCATCTTGAGTTCGATTCCAAAATATCCGCCGGCATTGGAGCAGGCGAGGGTATTATTGAGCGGGCCCTTGGTGATAACCATGATTCTTCCGGAGGCCGGAGCCGTGGTCCCAACGATAGGACCGGTAGCAATAACTACCTTATTTTCTTCAGATAAAGGGTCAATTTTTGGATCGACTTCCTCATAGATTATCTTTTCACCATACCCTCTGCCGCCTATAAAAAGCTTCGCCCATTCTTCATTGATTTCCTCTCTCTGTACTTCCTTTTTTGTCAGATTTATTCGAAGTATTACTCCGTTAAAGCCTTTAAGCATTTACATCACCCCCTTTTGCCATTTGTTCAGCAATTTTCATGTACTTTTCTGCTGTGTTTCTTTGCTTTGAAAGCACAGCCTCATCTGCTTCAACAAATTTGAGGGCACCGGAGGTACAAACTTTTACGCATGCCGGATCCCCCCCACACGTGTCGCACTTAATCAGTGTCTCCCCAGCGTGATCAAGTTTCACAGATCCCCATGGGCAGGCAACAATACACTGTTTACACCCGATACATTTATTCTGGTCAAGGTACACAACGCCATCTTCTTTACGCCTGCTTAAAGCACCTGTAGGGCATACCTGCACACAGTACGCATCCCTGCACTGCATGCAGACAGTTGGCGTGAAATTGATCTGTTCGGGAAAGAAGTGTATCTTTATCCGTGAATCTGCAATGTTAAACTTACCTGTTTGTTCAAAGGAGCAGGCAAGCTCGCATGATTTACCCCCTGAACATTTTAGGGGATCTACTACCAGTACTTTCATGGCTACCTCCTATAAAAGATTAGGGAAATAAAAGATAAAATGTTGAAGGGAGAGTTTGAAAGTCATTCTAAACCCTCTGTTAGGTGCGTCGATGAGAAACTACTATATTTTATCATTATTTTTTTTATTGTTATTTGTCAATAGATTTTTTCTCAAATCTTCGATGATACCCTCCCCTCTTTCTATATCAAATATATAGCTAACTTAAAGGCAGCACAATCATGAGAAAGATTTATTTCTTACATAAGGTCTTTTTCAGCATATATTACCGTCTACACAAACTACTCCAGCAACAGCATCAAATCAGCCACCATTTCTTGAAATGGCTTTTTCCCTTGAAAAGCAGCCGTCTATTTCCCATATATTCACCAAGGTCTTACACAGCTATGGCTTTCCCCTTGACAAATTAGTTTTTTTCTCTTATAGCTATCCACACCTTCCTTAAGGGAGTTTAATGCCTTAAAAAACCCATGCCGAGGTACCCTATGTTCAGCAGAGGCAAATTAAGCAAACTCAAGCTTACAGTCATTGCAGAAGATACCGTGGCATATGAATCCCCTTATTTGGGACAGCACGGCGTTTCATTTCTCCTTACTACAGAAAGAGATGGTATTAAGAAAAATGTACTCGTTGATGTTGCTCAGAATCCTACCGCATTGCTCGAAAATATTAACATGATGCAGATCAGCCTTTCTTGCATAGATGCCGTTGTTTTAACGCACTGTCACTATGATCATACTCAGGGCCTGGGAACAATAATCAAGGAAATAGGCAAGAAAGACCTCCCTATTATAGCTCATCCAGATATATTCCGTCTCAATTTTATTACTGATCCCTACTTGAGACATGTTGGCGTTATGGATGGAGACAAAAAGACAGATATCGAGGCCTCTGGTGGCTCCCTGTATTTAACCAAAGATCCTTTAGAAATAATGCCAGGCCTTATTACAACTGGAGAAGTTGAAAGAGTAACAGATTTCGAAGAAGTCGGGATAAATCTCTTTACTATCGATAACGGCGAGGTTAAAACAGACCCTATGCTGGATGACATCTCTGTTGTTACAAATATTAAAGGAAAAGGGCTGGTTATTGTTACAGGATGTAGTCATGCCGGGATTGTAAATATTACCAGACAGGCAGTAAAATTAACCGATACAGAAAAAATTTATGGGATTATTGGTGGCTTCCACCTTATTGAAGCTTCTGAAAGCAGGATCAAAAAAACTGCCAAGGCGCTAAAAGAATTTGATCCTGATAGGGTTTATGCCGGTCATTGTACTGGGTTTAGAGCTCAGGTAGAGCTATACAATACCTTTAAGGATCGCTTTTCACCTTTACATACCGGTATGATTGTGGAAGTTCCATAATGAATAATCACAATTAAACTAATAACTATAAAAGGGGGATCTTATGGCAAACGATGAAAAACATTTGAGAAAGGAACTTGGGGTTTTGAGTGTAACGGCGATTACCGCTGGCATTGTTATTGGCGCCGGTGTATTCGTCATTACTGGAATCGCAGCAAAGTCTGCAGGTGCCTTGACATGGTTATCTTATGCCATCGGTGCTATTCCGGTTATACTGGTTGGTTTGAGCACGATTATGCTTAATCTCATGTATCCTGTGGAAGGCGGAGAAAGCTATGTCTATCCGACAAGAGTTGTCTCTAATTATGCCGGATTTTTATCCGGATGGGCAATGTGGCTGGCGCTGATAGGCCCTGTAGCAATCACGGCAAAGGCCTTTATCATGTATGTGAATGCGCTTCCAGGGCTTGAGACAAAACTCAATATCCTGGTAGGTGGGGTTATTGTTACCATTGTCTTTTTTATCATAAATTGGTTGGGGATCAAGACAGTCAAGGTCATTCAGAACATACTGTTTCTCTTCATGGTTGCGGGCCTGTTAATTTTTATCATTCTCGGATTACCCCAGATGAACTCAGAATATATTGCTATGGGAACACCCATGGGGTTTTCAGGGGTTTTAAAAGGAGCATCTCTTCTTATCTTTGCCTATGCTGGTCTGACATTGGCTGCTGATCTGGGTGAAGAGGCCAAAGACCCAGCAAGAACGATCACATGGGGAGTTACCCTGGGCATATTAGTGCCAGCAATCCTGTATATTGTCTCCGCATTCGTATGCACGGCTGTTATTCCCTGGAAGGAATTCGCTGCATCTGATGCTCCTTATGCAACGGTTGCGAGTAAATATATGGGGGCATTTGGGGTTACCTTCATTATCCTGGTTGCATGGGCTGCTATTTTATCTTCCCATAATGCTGAGCAAACAGTTGGAACACGAATCCTTTTCGGGACATCACGCGATAAAATCCTTCCAAAGGCCTTTACTGCTCTTAATAAATATGGGGTGCCGGGTAATTCATTGATCCTTACTGCTGCCATTGCAGTTTTTCTGATTATTTCAGGATCGATACAATTGGTTGCTGAAATCGTTGTGGCCATGTTTCTATATAACTGGATCATAACGCACGTTGCAGTTCTTATGGCACCAAAAACTCAGTCCGATCTCTTTAAAAAGGCACCAATGAAGCTGAGCGGATGGAAGGCCATAGTGCCAGTGGCTGGTATTATCATTTCCATTTATTTCCTGATTCTACAGGGTCCCAAGGCCCTGATCTATTCAGCTATTTGGCTTGCAATTGGTAGCCTTTTCTACTTCACGGGCTATCGTTCCAAAAAGGAGGAAGTGGATAAACTCATAGCGGAATGGCCGCGTGACAGGTATCTTGCATAATTTAAGTATAGATTGGTCCAATCGTGTTTTCTAATCTCCAATGGCGCGGAGTTTTTCACGCCATTGGAGATTCCTTCTGTATACCAACATGTAAGCCGAAAGCAGAGCTTGTGTCTTGCACTATAAGGTCACAAATCCTCAGAGCTTACACCCATTGGCAACCATTTTTCTTTTGAAATTACTTTTGTGTCTCTTTAATTGTGTTGCCATGGGGTGCCCTTCTATGATTAATTATTCTTATTTGGTATGTTAGATTAATTAGAATTCCTATAAATTGAAATTTATTAGGGTCTCTATCAATAACTATCAATAGTTTGAGGCCATTCTTTGTGAATATCCCAATGGGTAATTGCAGAAAGATGGTGGATCTGAAGATGGAGGAGAGAAAGAGGTGAAGAAAGCACTGATCCTTATAGTAATGGTACTATTCATCGGGCTCGCTTTTTATTTAACACAGACAGGCCCTAAAAAGGAGATTGAGGCAAATTCTTCTACAGCGCAGAACCGCAAAAGACAGATTCCTGTAGAAACTGTCTCGCTTCATTGTGGCTCTATTGATCGCAGGCTGCATCTGACTGGAACTATTGTTTCTGAAGCAATGGTAGATGTATTATCCAAGGTCTCAGGCATCCTGGAGAAAATCCAGGTGGAGCAGGGAGATAGGATAAAGGCAGATCAGGTTGTTGCCATGGTTGAGAGGGAGGAGAAGGAGGCGCAGCTACAGGAGGCCCAAGCTGCCCTTGATGTACTTCGTGCAAGATGGGCTCAGATGGAAACCGGTGCTCGACCGGAGGAGATTACCCAGTCTGAGCAGCTGGTCCGTCAAACCAAGGCCAGTTGGGAAACCAGCCTTGATAATTATATGAGGCTGAAAAACCTTAAAGAAAGGGATTTTATCTCTCAACAGCGCCTGGATGAGGCCATGTTGCAGGTCACCCTTAGTGAGGCGGAATACAGGTCGGCAAAGGAAAAATTGACCTTGTTGAGAAAAGGAGCAAGGCAGGAGGACCGCGATGCACTTCTGGCCCAGATCCGTCAAGCAGAGGCTGCACTGAGACTCGCCCAGATACATCTAAAGAATACAACGATTCGTGCCCCCATTAGCGGGATTATCAGCAAGAGATTTTTAGACCAAGGCGCCTTTGTAAGCACAACTGCTCCAATCGTGAGGATTGTAGCCATGGATATGGTAAAGGTCCTTGTTCAGGTGGTGGAGAGTGAGCTCGCTCAGCTCAGGGTTGGGGCCATATCTGAGATATCTGTAGATGCCTATCGAAAACAGGTTTTTCGGGGCGAATTGTCACGCATCAGCCCTACTGTCGACCCTGAAAGCAGAATGGCCGACATTGAAATCCAGGTGGGCAATAAAGATCACCGATTAAAGCCAGGGATGTTTGCCAGGGTAAATCTCGTTGTACAAAGGCGAAATGGAGTTCTTTTGCTACTAAAAGATTCCCTGATAAGGGAAAGTGGCCATACAAGGGTATTTGTGCACGAAAATAGCAGGGCATCGCTCAGGGAAATCAGTCTTGGACTTGAGGGAGAAAGATACGTGGAGGTTTTGACGGGATTGCAAGAAGGTGAAGAGGTTATAGTAGCAGGTCAATATGAATTAAAGGATATGATGCCCATGAGGGTTATACGGAGACAAAAAAACCCATGAACCTCTCGAATCTGGCTGTTCGAAGACCAATCACTACATCGATGTTTTTCCTGGCTATCTTGATCTTTGGATCCATCTCTCTGCTACGCCTTCCAATTGATATCTTACCGGATATAACCTATCCAGCCATTACCATTTATACTGAATATGAGGGAGCCGGGCCCCAGGAAGTCGAGAGGCTCATCACCGAGACTATCGAAAAAAGGGTCAGCACCATAGAAAATGTCAAGGAGATTCGCTCCACTTCCGCTGAGGATGCCTCCACTGTAACAGTCGATTTTAACTGGGGAACGGACCTGGCGGAGGCGGCCAACGATATCCGAGAGCAGCTCGATCGGGTGCGCCGTTTTCTGCCGGAAGATGCAGAGGACCCATATCTCTATAAATACGACCCTTCAAATCGTCCCATCCTTTTCATTTCTCTGCGAGGCCCACTCCATCCTTCCAGGCTGAGGGATTTGGCCGACGACCGGATCAAGTACGATATCGAACAAATAGAAGGTGTGGCGGCCGTTGATATATGGGGAGGCTTAGAGAGAGAAATCCAGGTGGAAGTCAACAGAGGGAAACTTCGCTCCATCGGTCTATCCATCGATGCCTTGGTCACAATCCTTAAGGGAGAAAGCCTTTCACTTCCAGGAGGGCGTCTCGAGACAGGGAGAAGAGAGTGGTTGATTCGTCCCTTAGGAGAATTCTCAAGCCTGAAAGATATAGAGAATATTATTGTTGCCACCAGACAGGGTAGGCCTATCTACTTGAAGCACGTGGCTGATGTGAGGGACGGGTTTAAGGAGCTCCGCAGACACCTGAGGATTAACGGTGAGCGTGGTGTGATGGTGGCTGTAAGGAAAAGGTCGGGAAGCAACACCGTCCAGGTCTCTAACCGGGTTTTAACAATTCTTCCCAGGCTCAAGAGCGACCTTCCTGAAGGAGTTACCTTTTCTGTTGTTCTTGATACAGCAGACTTTATCAGGAAATCCATACAGCAAGTCAAACAGGTCGCCTTCATAGGGGGGATCCTGGCGATATTAGTCCTCTTTGCCTTCCTCAGAAACATTCGAAGCACCCTCATCATTTCGGCATCCATACCTATCGCTATCTGGGCTACCTTCTTCCTTCTCGATCGGATGGGGCTCACAATCAACATGATGTCCCTGGGAGGTTTGGCCCTAGGGATCGGGATGATCCTGGATAGCTCTATTGTGGTCCTCGAAAACATCTTTCGCCACCGAGAGGAGGGAAGAGGTGCGATAGAAGGGGCTCTTGAGGGGAGCCAAGAGGTAGGGATGGCCATCACGGCCTCAACTCTAACCACAATCTGCGTATTTCTACCGCTGCTCTTTCTCAAGGGGATAGAGGGGGTGATATTTAAGCAGATGGCCCTCACAGTCACCTTTTCCCTAATAGCTGCTTTAGTAGTGGCCCTGAGCTTGATTCCTATGTTCTCATCCCGGTTTCTAAGGGTTGAAAGGAAAGATACAGGAGCTGTTCGAGCTCGCTTCTATGAAGGATATCTGAAGGGGTTGGGGTGGTCTCTGACGCACCGGAAAACGGTCTTGGGTGGATCAGTCCTCCTTCTGTTTCTGGCATTCTGGACCCTTCACATTAAGGGTGTTGGAACGGAACTCCTTCCAGAGATCGATGAGGGGATTGTCAACGGGGTCATCGAGATGCCAGTGGGAACACGGCTCGACATCACCGACAGTATCACGAGTGAAGCGGAGAAGATAATTCTTAGCGATGTTCCGGAGATGGAAGGGATGTTTGCCCGTTCAGGTACCCACTGGCGCCGTGGGGGAGGGTCTCACATGGCCTTTTTTCGGGCACACCTGATAGACAAAAAGGACAGGAAGCATTCCACAAAAGAGATCGTAGCAAGCTTGAGACCGAAGTTTGCTAACATCCCTGATGCAAAGGTTCGTATTTACGAGGGAAGATCGATGTATACAGGAATACTTGGAGGGGGAAGCGAGGAAAGGCTTGAGATAGACCTTAAGGGATATGATCTTAAGGAGGGAAAGACCATTGCCAATGAGATTATACACAGGATAAAGCACGTGAAAGGGGTTATCTATCCAAGGATAAGCCTTGAAGACAACCGACCTGAGCTCAAGATAGCCATTGACAGATCAAAGGCAGCTACAATGGGGCTTCCGATCTCACGAATCCTTCAGGTAATTAATACCAATATCGAGGGTACAGTGGCCTCCCGCTATAGGGAAGGCGGTGATGAGTTTGATATCCTTGTAAGATTACGGGAGGAGGACCGTGGGAGGCTCCGGGATGTCCTTAACATATCCATTAATGGGCCAGGAGGCAAGGACATTCCATTGAAGGGGTTTGCCACCATTACCGAGGGGAAAGGGCCGACAAAGATTGAGCGAAGAGATCAGGAGAGGCTGATCACGGTAATGGCAGGGATCAAGGGCCGGGATCTTGGTCACATTGTTGAGGAGATCAGAGAGAGACTCAGTGACCTGAAGTTACCACGTAACTTTCGCCTTGATTTCGCAAGCGAATATGAGAAGCAGAGGGAGGCATTTGGAGGGCTCCTGTTTGCAATCATACTGGCAATTGTCCTGGTTTATATGGTAATGGCCTCTCAGTTTGAGTCACTCACCGAGCCGTTTGTGATCATGTTTACTGTACCTTTAGCCTCTATCGGGGTTATTATCGCGATATTGGTTCTCCGCATGAATGTTACGATCCCTGTCTTTATCGGAGGGGTCCTCCTTATCGGAATCGTGGTTAACAATGGAATCGTCATGATTGACTACATCAACAAACTGAGAAAAAAGGAACATCCCTTAAGGGAAGCAATCCTTATTGGGGCAAAAAGACGTCTTCGTCCAATTATGATGACCACACTCACCACGTCTCTCGCACTCGTTCCCATGGCCCTTGGATTTGGGGAAGGCTCAGAGATCAATGCCCCCCTGGCCCGTGTGGTGATTGGAGGAATGCTGGTATCTGCCCTGTTCACCACCTTCTTTGTTCCCACCTTATACGGCTCTATTAAAGGGATTGGAAGAAACGATTCGATCAAAGAGACTTAATCTGAAAGCTCCTTCAGCTCTCGCATTTTTCTAACCTCAAAGCTGAAAAGAAGCTTATCTTGGCTCATTCTCCCGAGGGGAAAAGTGAAAAGAAGCCGCTTTTCCTACTTGGGTGTATCGCATAACATGGTATCTGGGCCCTCATGTTAAATAAAAAAGGAAGATTGGAGCCATGAAGAATGGAACATTCGTACAGAACGTATATTAAAAAAGATAAATATAGCTTGCTAAAGCAAATGAATGTCGATGCCCATAGTCTTGCACCTCTTGTTTACTGGGCCCAAGGCTAACGCCTGATGCTCTTTAACCGCTTCCTGGAATTTGAACCAATGGGTGTCTTCCTTTCCCACATCTTCTTTCCACCAGTATTGATCTTTAAAGATTGTGAATTTGGCGAAAATCCCGTCCTGAGAATCTTCAAGTCCATGGACCTCCTGTTTTATGGCCTTATTAAACCAATCATCTTCGTTGTAAAGAGGCAGCCACTTTGCCATCTGAGAATAGCCTTCCAAGCGCTCCTCCCGCCCATAATATTGGTTGCCACGCCTGGAGCGGCCCATGGTCAAAAGCAGATCTTTTTCAAGATCAGGCCATGAGAGATCTGATCCGAGATAGTCAACGTAGTTTTCAAACAATCGCTTCGATGCTGAAATAAAGCGTAAATTATTGTCAATATCGCTTTCCACTAACCGGTCATCCTCCCATCGATGGCTGACCCAATCTGGATGGTGCTTCGCTTCTGCGTGTCCAATATTGGGAATCGGGTTCAGGATACTTCCATTGAAGCTGTCGTTGAAACCCACAAAGTTCTGGTGTGCCCAGGTATCCACATATGCATGGGTTGCAATGCCTATACGGTAAGGTCGGATGTCTGTAGAGGCTTTAAATGCGCTTGAGAGCATGTCATTGGCAATATCATTGTCCGGTGTTGTATTCAAGATGTGCATCTTGCCGTCAGCGCGTCTTGCTGACTCTGCCATGGGATATCCAGGCACAAAGTGAAAGATGGGATAGATGCGCATCAATGCCTTTTTGGGTTTCAGGATGTCCATTGTCTGGCTGATATAGTTGGAGTAAGCCTGTCCGCTTTCCCGATCTGTGACATTAAGGATCACATCATTGTCGTCCACAAATTGTGAGGCATAGGCAATGATCTTAGCATCATCCTCACTGAACCCTGCCCGTCGGGCTATTATCCCTGTGATATAATAATGAAATTCAAAGTCCATGGCGCCCTCCTTCTTTGAAAGTCACCTATTAATATATATTCAAACTAGGCAAAGATTACGTAAGCATATAATAGTTTATTGGATTAACATACTCTTCAGCGGGCGCGGCTTTTTGCGCTCCACTGAAAGAGATTATCTCAAATTTCTATATCCAAAAAGTTTGTATGGAGTATTTTTGAATATAAATATCTTTTGTCACCAACAACAATTGATGACTATACGCCTGGGCAATCAATAAGCGATCAAAAGGATCTTTATGGTGATCAGGTAAGAGAGTTGAATCAATCATTTCCGATGCTGTTGGATCGATCAATTCAATATTGGTATTGGTGAGTATTTCATTTTTCCAGGCATGAATATCTCTCATTTCAATTTTACCCTTTTTAACCAGTAAAGCGATTTCCCAAAATGAAATGGAGGACACAAAAATATTGCCTTTTTGTTCCTGCTTATCAAAGAAAATAATAAAATCATCTGATACCGATTCTTTATTGCTCCAAAAAATAAGGGCATGTGTATCGAATAAATAAGAATCTTTCTTCAAACGTAATCCTCCCAAATATCTTCGATGGGTTTAATTAATTCATCCGAAGATACGAGTATTTTAGGCCTTATGCTCATATTATTGCGCCAGTTAGGTTTTTGTAAAGGAAGCAAGCGTGCAACTTCGTGATTATTACGCTGAATCACAACCGTCTCTCCTTCTGCAACTTTATCAAGATAATTGAACAGATTATTTCTTAGTTTTGTTGCTGAAACTGTGATCATAATTCACTCCATTTTTAAATATAAAATATAAAAATCATGTACGTCAATCTATGTTAATGTACATTATAAACCACGCTTATAATAAAATCAAATATAAAAGCATAGAGTTTTTCTATGGGGTTCGACAGAGGTCACTTGCCGCCAACACTGCGAGGTACTGAACCTTGAAAAACCACTTACTTTAATGCGGGATAGAGCATTTTAAAAACCGCCATGCTCCTTTAAATGATATGCCGCATTTTTTAAACTGCTGCCCCAACTTATTGAGAAGTTACGATTTGTTAGGCGAAAATGTCTATCGTCAAGGGCTGACTACATTGTCAAATTCATGAAACACCTGCCGAAGGCTTACTTGAACGTCCACCATCACCAGCGAGCAGGGTAAAGAGGCCTTGGTTAATGCCAAATAAACCCAAAATTTGTTAAAAGCTCAAAGTTCCACGACCTTGCCCGTCTTCGCCGGAATGTTAGCCGATGGATTCGGATGATCGGTCCATTCAAGCCGCACAGAATTATCAGACCTTACAATATAATTTGCGCAACTCATCCTTTGCCTTTTCCAAAATACGCTTCTGGTCCTTGTCCAAATTCTTACCTGCTCGATTAATATAGAATACCAGCATGGACATGGCAGAACGAAACGGCGGAGCCTTGCGGTGCTTGCTGGTATCTGCCGACTTCTTAAGTGACAGTGCAATCCTTTTTGGATCTCTCCAGGTAAAGACACCTTCTTCCAGATCCAGTGCATAGCTCTCATGGGTAACTTTTGCTGACCACTTTCTAGACGCTGGAGTTTTTGATCCTTTTGCCATTTTCTATGCTTCCGGATTGATTAATCTTGAACTTAGCCGCCTTCGGCGGAACTTTTTTGACAGGATTACCACGATTAACAAGATTTTCTTATTTTCTTTATATCCTGAACATCCCGTCTATCCTGTCTAAAAAATGGGATTTCCTATACTATCAAGTTAGCAGAGACAGGGCACACATATACCCGTTCTGACAGTAGGCACCTAACGATGAATTTAGGGGCTGGTTTGGAGCGGCCAGCATAAAACCAGTCCCACTCAAATGATTGGTTAGCCAAATTATTGCTCCTCTTTAGGATGGTCTTTTTTAGTTACTTCATCATAAGTTGCTGTAAGATGGATATAATAATTTTCGGCCGTTTCATACCAAGCCCATGCTGCGGCTACGACGCAAGCTACGAATATTAAGGCAAGTAATAACAACTGCAAACATGTTAAGGATTTGGAACAATAAAGATGAATGAATGTAAAAATACCAATCAGGATAAAGTTTAAAATTGTGGTTCTTCTCCAAATTAGTTGGTAGAAAAATGATTTACCAAAATACAACATATTGAAATTAAATGTAATTTCACCATTAACCTTTTTGATTAATTAGGCCATATTGTTAGGTGATAATGTTACTCCAGAAATTAAGTATTAACAGGAAATTACTTTTATAGGCAACTGCTATGATGAGCCTGGTAGGTACCCATTATCGGAGTTGCTTTTAAAAGCTATACCTACTGAAATCATTAATCAAATAAGATTTAAGCCTTAATCTTGACCAACTAATTTGGAGAAGATCCAAAATTGTTGACCGGAGCACTCATAGTCATGGAATGAGATGGATTAAGAATTATTACTCTATAGCATGAGTTGAGATAAACTCAGATAGATGGTTTTCTTCTTCAACAAAAGGCTGTGTTACAGATGTACAGGCTTGAAAGCCTATAATATTGAGGTCTACCAGAGACTTTTTAATTGTCCATACAGGGTTTGGGTTGTAAATTTGCCTGAGATCTTTGAGCAATCTCCCCATTTCCCAGATTTGATGTAGATAATCTCTTTTTTCCCTGTCTTCCTCTAACAGACCCAGCGAGGCCCTGGTTACATTACTCCAGATCCTTGGTGCTATATTTGCCCCTATTGAAAGTACCCCACTCATGCTTGGGTACTCTAAAAACCTATCCTCATCTCCATCATAGACCCTAAAATCCGGCCGACGGTTAACGGCCTTCTGGTAGTTATTAACCCTGGTAAGTGAGCCACGAAAGATTAATGCCTTGATTTTTCCTATTTCAGCCAAATTTTTAAGGATGCTTGTTCGTATATTACACCTCTTTAAAGGCCTTTCTAAAAGGTTAATCAGTCCTGGATCGTTATAAAGCACAAAAGGATATTTTGTATTCAAGGTAAGATCCTGGTAATGGTCATATAGACCCCTGTTGCTATGATAATAAAGTGGTGAGTCAAGCCAGAAAACTTCTCCCTTATAACTATATGATTTTAGAAGATCTTCAAGAAGAGCAAGCGTCTTTTCAGTATTTTCTGCTGAATCTTCACTTATCCAAAAAAAGATCGGTATTCTTCCCTGAATAAAAGTAGTAGCATTTTGTAGTAAGTCTGTTTTCAGATTTAAGCTAAGACCACTACCCTCACCCATCTTGGGACTGGCAAGGAGTATTGCATCGGCATAAGGCAGAACCTTTTTTAAAAGAGAAACCAAACCGTCATTGTCAATATCTCCCTTATCATCAAGGGGGGTAATGAGATCAACGATCAATCCTTTAGGGGTTTTATTGGCTTCCATTTAATCTGAATTCCTTTCCCCCTAAGAGCTCATGTAAATGGACAATACCTTTAACTCTTTTTAATTTGTCCACAACGGGTAACACACTAATAGCATTATGTTCCATTAAGGTTACTGCTTCAGATACCTTTTTTTCTTCATCGATCATCTTTGGAGATCTTGACATTATCTTCTCCACCTTTAATCCCATTATATCTTTCCAATTTAAAAGGGCTCTTCTGATATCACCATCTGTGACAATACCAAGTAAGATAAGGTCATCATCTGCAACCAGAGATGCACCTAACTTTTTTTTGTCGATTTCAAAGATAGTCTCCCTCACTGTTTGGTCTATAGCAACTAAAGGTATCCGGTCTCCTGTAAACATAACCTCTTTAATCTTGATTGAAAGCCTGTCTCCCAAACTACCGCCTGGGTGAAACCTTTTAAAGTCCTTCCTATTGAACTGCTTGCGGTTTATAAGAACAACAGCTAACGCATCACCCATGGCCAGGGCAGCAGTTGTGCTGGTTGTGGGTGCGAGACCCAAAGGACATGCCTCTCTTTCCACCCCTACATCTATAAATAGATGGCTTTCTTTTGCTAACGGCGATTCCGGATCTCCACAAAAGGCAATAACCTTTATGCCAAGATTTTTCAGGATTGGTAAAATATTTATTAACTCCTTTGTATAGCCGCTGTTAGAGATAGCTATAACAATATCATCAGCTGTAACCATACCCAGATCACCATGAACTGCCTCCACTGGATGCAGAAAGAGTGAGGGGGTACCAGTACTGTTGAGAGTCGCCATGATCTTTCTGCCAACTAAACCTGATTTACCAATTCCTGTAAAAATTACCCTTCCTTTGCTATTCAGAATCATCTCTACAGCTTGTTCAAACTCAGGCCCTATCCTTTCAATTAAATCGAGGACCCCTTGGGCCTCAATCTGTAGTACCTCTCTGGCTTGTTGAATTAATCTCGAGACTTTCCTCATGTTTGCTTTACCTTAGAATATCGTAAGCGATCAGCGTTCAGCAAACAGCCCTTCCTGCATGCTAAATATCTCCTCTTTCCCCTTTTCAATAATTAATTTGATATATAGGGGCCAACGCAAATAACGTACCCAGCATATCCGACCTTCCAAACAAAGGGAGTAATGCCCCTAATGCCAAGCGAAGGACCGGAGGGTAGCGTATATGATGTGTTATCTGCTGTGCGTCCAAACAGTCTCAAACTGCCCTGGTTTCTAATTCATACTTTATAAGTGGAACAGATATGGTAGGTGCTTTATTTATACGGGTTCTGTCCTTAAGTAGCTCAGCGATATGTTCTCCTACCTCTGCATTGACAATTTTTTCGCCACATTGAGGACATACCCCAGCTGGAACTTTATCAATCACTACCAATTTGTCCTTAATCCAAAAGTCCTGCTGGATAATCTTCTCCTCGAGTGGAGTATTACAGATTTCGCATTTTCCATAATTATACATTTTTATCACCTCTTAAATTATTATAGGGCATAAACACTGCACCATCTCTTCAAAGAAGTGTGGAATTGTGCATTCATACTGCTTGTCGATGACCTTTTTGCGTATCTTATCGATTACTCCCAGAATATTCCCTCCTTTTCACGATAACACATAATTTTCATACTTTCATATTTATAAGCATAGCAGATAGCGTTTTGGGTGTAAAAGAAGTTCGGCGAAGCCGAATCTGAACGGAGCGAAGCGGAGTCTTTTACACCGTGTTAAGTGAAGTGCAAGATAGAGTTCATGCTTCAAAAGGTTAATTATTCAATGCTTTGAGAACAGTTTTAGCCCCTCTATAATAGTAGACGGCGCAAGATCATATAGAGCCGACATCTCGGCACCCATGCCATAGCCACACCTATCACAGATTCCTTCTTCAGCACCCGGACATTGGGGGTGGAGTTTTCCATCAGGTAAGACAAAGTTAGTTATCCAACAGCGTTTGGTAAACCTGTTATCGTACATGCGTTTCAGACCTTCTAGCGAGTTAGCAATGGTATAGCCCTCTTTCTTAAGCTTGATCACCTGGTCAAGCACCAGTTTACGTTTATCCCAGGGCAGAAAAAAATCCTCCACCCCCACGTGAGGGGTGTGAAAATTGATCGAAATGCTTTTGATATTCCTCGTTTCAGCTACAAGGTGTATCAAATCTGGGACACATTTCCAATTGATATTATTCACAACCATATTGACGCTGATGTGAGGGTAGGAAGACTCCACTATATTCTGCATGACCTGGTCAAACGTTCCTGCCCCCCGTATTTCATCATGGAACTCTTTCGTTCCATCCAGGCTCACAAAGATACGGTCAGCGCTGCTGTTGGGAATGGGGAAAGTGCCATTGGTACTGTAGCTAGTGGACAGGAAGCCTATTTTATTGGCTTTTTTGACCAGATCCTCTAAGTAAAGGCCTTCATCCTGCCAGAGAAGTGGCTCACCACCCTCAAAGGTGACCATCCGTGAGCCGGCGTCATAGCATTGCCTCAGTAAGTCCATAACATGTGAAAAGGTAAAATCCTCTGCCTTAAGTGTGCCTTCAGCCACGCCCTTAGCAAATATACAGTGCTTGCATTTCAAGTTGCAGCGTGTGGTGATGAAAACAACCGACTGGATTGGTAACCTTTTACCCAATAAACGACACTTGGCATACCATGCTGCATAGTGCGCTAACTCAAACATGTGGCCTCCTCACTAAAAGACTAACGCTATAATATACGCAGCAAATATTAGCAGGGTAGTGGCTACCATCAGGTTGCGTGCCAGATACCATCGAACCATAAACCACTGTCCTATTTCCACTAAACCGCTCTCCATGGGCCCCATCCACCAAGTCCGCTTGACCTCATAATCACCCTGTCCTATCCGGCGCATAAGCTGCGCAAGCTTAATTGCCATAGGAATGCTTAGGAGTGTCAAAAGGGTAGTGAGCGGCAAGATATCCATCGCTATGCCGCCAATAATGGAACCATAAGCTATTACAAATGCCAGCGGCAGTAACCGTATGGCCTTTTGCTGATTACCAAGGACCATAACCAGGGTTCTTTTTTTGACCGCAAGGTCGGGCTTAAAATCCATTATGGAATGGACGTAAAGGATCAGGCCAACCATGATGCCGATAGGCACCGAGATGAAAACCGGCTCCCAACTAAAGCTTTGTGCCACGGCGTAGTAAGTGCCCACACATGTCATCGCGAATGAGAAGGCTACGGCCACTTCTCCCATGCCGCGGTAGCATAGTTTTACGGGTGGCATAGAGTAGAAAAAGCAAAAGAACGCTCCAGCGGCAGCTATAGCTGCAACTGGCCAGCCAGATATTGCCGTGAGATAAGCGCCAGCTAGCAGGCCGAGTGCGAAAAGCCCTAATGAAACGTAGAGTACGTGATCGAGCTTGATGGTGCCGTTGATGACATAAGGTGCCTTTTCAGTGCGCACAGTATCGCCTGCCTGCTGAACCTTATTTCGAATGGAAAAACCACCAATTTTTAAGTCAGCGTAGTCATCCAGCAGATTCGTGCCGAGATGAACTGCCACCAGGCCAGCGAATGTGACCAGAAACAGTAGCGGATCAAACTTGCCATGGTAGAAGGCAATGAGCCCGCCAACGGCGCAGGCCATTGCTGATTGTGGGAGTGCCAACCACCTTGCAGCGTCCCACCAAATTTTCGTCCTAGTCATAATGAAATCTATGTTCATCATCGCTGTCCTGCTTTTGCTTCCATTTCAATTAACGGTTCGCGGATATGAGAAGGCCGAGCGTAGAGAGTATTTGGGCGAAAGCCGAAGGCTGAAACTTCATATCCGCTGTTAGGCGATAGTGCGAACGAAGATATATTAAACACATTTTAATTATTTTTAATCTCAATTGTTTTTCCTACTCCGTATTCTATAAAATCTTCTTTATATTCTTCTCTAAATGCCTCTCTAACTAAATCACCTGTGCAATGAGATGGTGCAACTTTTTTTACTCCAAGTTCTCTAAACTTTTTAACTACAGCTATAGGAGGATGATGAAAACCCCCTATAACAAGATATACATTATCTTTTTTCATCAATTCTTTGGCTTTTTTAACAATATTTACAACTCCAGGATGAGCACACCCAGTAATAACTATTAAGCCCTTTTTTGAATCTATAATTAGAGATTGCTCTTTTGGAGGTCCATAAAGTTCTCCAGTGGTATAAATAAAATCAGAAATTTTTCTAGGGACTGAAACATCTACAAATTCAGCTCCTTGACTGGTTATCATATCTCTAAAGGAATTAGGAAGGAAACTTGGAATAAAGACGGTAACATTACTATTTTTCTCTAAAAATCCTTCTAATCCCCCCACACGATCTCCATGAATATGAGAAATAATTACTTTATTAATTGATTTGGGATTGATATTCATCTTCTCCATATTGAAAAGCAAAATCTTTGAATTTCCCCCGGTATCAAACAATATTAGTTCTTTAGGGGTTTTTATCACGCATCCAAAACCCCATGCAGTTTTCAGATCGGGATCTACCTGGCAGTTATCATAAACCGAAATTAAGGTTATTTCTGGTTTTTCTTCTTTTTCTGATTCAATAGAAATTTCTGGCGAAGTTGCTTTTTCAGCTTGAATTTAAAAACAAATTCCTGTCCCTGTCAAAATTAAGATTCCGATTAAAATTAAGATTTTGAGATTCATATTAAATTTCAATTACTCTTCCTGCTCCACCTTCAATATATTTCTCCGGATAGAGAGACTTTATCTCTGACTTATATTGAGTACAATGGGTCGCACAAATCAAATCCAAGTCCTTCAAGGATTCAGGCCTATTTCCATGCAATCCTCCTATAATACCATAAACTTTACCAAATTGAGAAGCTGCCTGTAGAATATGCTCCATTTTTGGGTGGGAGCATCCTACGACCATTACTATTCCCTTATCCATTTTGACCGCCATGCTCTGTTCTATACCATCGAGCTCGCCAGTAGAGGAGATATTTTCGTGGATTTGAAGGGGCTGTCCAATGCTAACTACCTCCTTTGCTCCAGAAGGCTTGGGACAGGAAGTGGGGATATAAATCTTGACTTCCCTGTTCACCTGGAGGAAATCAGAAAGTCCACCAATGTGATCAAAATGGGGGTGGGAAATGAAAACTTCATCGATAGAAGTAGGATCGATATTAAGTTTTTGCATATTTGAAAGAAGTATAGAACCATTTGTCCCCGTGTCAAAAAGAATTCTCGGCGTCTTCTCTACTTCTACAAGGCAAGAAAAGCCCCAATCGGATTTGAGGCCTCTTTGGTAAACAGTGTTGTCATAAACAATAGTGACCTTCATTTTTACCTCCTATTTTTTTGTTATTGCCCCTGAGTGGGTAAAAGAATGCTGCCTCATCTTAATCCATTTTCCTTCAACAATACCAATTAGATTACCGCATTGGCATTTAACTTTATTTCCATCTCTAATACTATAATCCTCGATTATTCGCTCCTTCCAGCAGTGCCATAATCGACCTTTCCCAATCTTTTGATATTTGAAGATTTTCCCTTTGCATTGAGCACATTTTACTACTATCATTTTTATCTCGCTGGCCAGACATGTGCATGACAATTATTAATCCTAAATGGAAATTTAAGCAGAATAGTCGTCTTAACCCCATCCAAACACCCTTTCCATGATAACTCTTTTTCTCTTCTTTCAAAATGATTATCTATAAAATCAAGGCCAAGAGGCCTCAGAAACCAGTGAAAGTCATACCAGGTATCAAATTTAACATAAATATTACATTTCAAGTCAGTTGTTTTTTCCTCTTTATCAATCTCTACATTAAAATTGGCAGCATTTACCCGATAGGTTGCCTTAAATTTTTCAATTTGGTTAGATCTAAATTTATCTTTTTCTTTTAGCTCTGGGGATTCATTCGCAGCCCATCTTTTTTTCTCAAAGTAATATAAAGTCCCTCCTTCTGCCTTTATCTCTATGGTAATTTTCCCTTCAGAAATTGTCATAGTACTCGGTTTCTTTGGTGCTGGATTAGGATTTGGAGCTTTACTACAGCTCCCTGTAAGCATTCCTAAGATGGCCAATCCAGTTACTAACAATGGATAAAAAGATTTTTTGTTCATAATATCTCCTTTCCCTTAATTAACAGCAATTTCATATAACGTTTTGCGGATAAAAGAAATTGCCGAAGGCAATTTTGGGAAATCTTTGATTTCCCTTTTATCCGCTGTTAGGCGACGTAAAAATCACAATCTTGGCAAAATAACAAGAACAAAAAAAAGAAACAACGAAATTCCATAAATGAAAAAGATATATTTCGGCATAAGCAAAGATAATCTCCGCTCTTTTCTCTGTTCTTGCGAAAGTTTCAGGCTATATATAATGAAAAAGATAATAGGAAATATTCCAAGGATGGCAATATTGAAAACTACTTCTAGGATAAATAGCCATTCTGATTTAATTGTTTCTGCAAAGGGAATTAGTTCAATCCACTTTCCCCTGCCACTGCCAATACTTAAACCAGAGTAAAGACCATAACCGATTACAAACCAAAACGACAATTTACCAATAAAATAATAATTTTTTTCTTTAAATGCCTGTTTTAATTTTCCAAATCTAAACACATCACGGGATTGGATTTTTTCTGCAAATTGATCTTTTTGCGATTCCTTCAGCTGACTATGATAGTTTTTAGCCTGCTGCAAAATTTCATCTGATGGTTGACCTAATCCTCTCTTATCCAAAATTGACTTAGCAATTTTAATCGCTTCTTCATTATAGTCTGAACTCTCAAAGTATACCATAATCAAGAGTTCATTATCGGTAAGTTTTGAATACGTTTCTTCTAGTTCGTCCATCTTTTTGTCCTGTAAATTATTTTTATGTCGTATAACGTTCCCAGCATCGAAGAAGTTTTTGCGAAGCAAAAATTTAGGTGAGTGCCGTAAGGCACGAACCTTTTATGCTGTGTTATATGAAGTAGCCCATTCATTTCTTTATAAAATCTCTTGCCACCATTTTTGATCCCACCAGCGGTTTGCCGCCCTTGACGTGGACGGTGCAACAAAAAGATGGGTACTTTCGATCTGTTCTTTCTGTAACCCAAATTCAACATATTTTTTACGCAGATAAATTTTAGCGGCTTTCTTGCCGTTGAAACAAACTACCTTCGGGCGACAATCCTGTATCTTTTTCTTGAATCTTTCAATATCGAAAGCATGAGAGGGAATCTTACTATCGGGACCAGCTTTATTTTTAGCCAGATCTGTAAGTCCGATCCCGTATTTAAGCAGTTTCTGATAATCTTTCGAGTTCAGCATAACGGGTGTTAATCCAACCTCGAAAAGGACTCGCCAAAATTTATTGCCGGCACCCGCATAATATGAACCCACTTTTGCAGAATAATTAGCGACAGCAGTTCCACAAATCACAACGCGCAAATTTCTCTTTAGTAAATCTGGAAGCATTTTATCTCACCTTAGGGCTATTTCATATAACTCGTTTATATCCGAAATAGGTTCTGATATCCTTCCAATTTAGGCGTATATACGAACCATGTTCGGATATACATCCCTCTGGGTGAACTAATAATGCCTTGGCTTCTAAGAAATCCTCCATTAAGGGGCCATAAATAACCGCCTTACACCATACAGCCGCTTCCAATATATTTTGTCCACCAAGGGGAACAAGGTTGCCACCGCAAAAAATTATTGAAGATCATCAGAAATCTAAATCCTTAAAAAAATAGCAAGGCCTTAATCTAATCCAATTAAATATAATAAAGTCAAATAAAAAACTTGGCAAGGATTTAAAAATTTTGCAAAATTCAACTCTTTAAAAGATATGCCTAAATTGATATGGCAAAAAAAAGTTAATTATGTTAAAAACCTAAAAAGATTTGGGCATAGGATATCAGTTGGCTATTGTCCGCAGTCTGTTGTTGAGGGGTAAACAATTTAATAACTCAACGATTTAACGACTTCATCAAGAAAAGGGAGTAATAAATGTCTGGACATTCAAAATGGGCCTCCATAAAACATAAAAAGGGAGCAGTTGATGCTAAGAGGGGAAAGGTTTTTACTAAACTTATCAAGGAGATTACTGTTGCTACAAGGCTGGGCGGAAAAGATTCAGATTCTAACTCAAGGTTAAGGGTGGCTGTAGCTACAGCCAAGGCAGAAAATATGCCCAAGGAGAATATTGAAAGGGCTATTAAGAAAGGAACCGGAGAATTAGAAGGCTCTAATTATGAAGAAGTCACCTATGAAGGATATGGCCCAGGAGGTGTAGCTGTTTTGATTGAGGTATTGACTGATAACAAAAACAGAGCCGTTGCAGATGTCAGGCACCTATTTGAAAGATCAGGAGGCAACTTAGGGGAGTCAGGTTGCGTAGCCTGGATGTTTTCTCAGAAGGGCCTTATAGTTTTTCAAAAAGATGAGGTAGAGGAAGAAATGTTGTTTGAATTGGCTTTAGAGGCTGGGGCTGATGATATCAAAGAAGATGAAAAAGAGCTTGAGGTAATAACTGAACCTTCCTTCTTTGAACAGGTAAAAGCGGCTATTGAGAATGCAGGAATAAGTTATACATTCGCAGAGATAACGATGATCCCCAATACAACTGTTAAGATTGATGATAAACATGCTCAACAGATGTTAACCCTGATGGAAAATCTAGAAGATAACGAAGATGTAAACCACGTATATGCCAATTTTGACATCTCCGATGAGGTTATGGAGGCCATCGGGTGATGTTGGTCCTTGGAGTTGATCCCGGCTCGTTAACTACAGGCTATGGTTTAGTAGAAAAGAAAGATAATAGATTGGTTTACGTTGAGGCAGGCAAAATTTCTTTCCCTTATTCTTTGCCATTCAGCGAGAGAATCTATAAAATCTATAGATCCCTTCTTGAAGTTATTCAGACTTATCATCCAGAGGAAATGTCTATTGAGGATATCTTTTTTGCAAAAAATGTTAAAAGCGCTTTAAAAATAGGCCACGCAAGAGGAGCTGCTCTTATAGCAGCTATCCAGGGAGGCCTAAAGGTTTTTGAGTATACCCCTTTGCAAATTAAACAATCGGTGGTTGGCTATGGAAGGGCAACAAAAGAACAGGTGAGATCCATGGTTAAGCTCATCCTTAAACTCGATATTCAATTCTCTTTAGATACATCAGATGCATTAGCCATAGCAATATGCCACCACAACTGGGTAAGGTTTGAAGATACTAATTAACCTTTAGGCACTATTACATGATAGCTCATCTAACTGGAATACTATTTAGTAAAAGACCTCAGTCTGTAGTAATAGATACAGCCGGTGTTGGCTATCATATTAATATTCCTTTATCTACATTCTATCAACTCCCGGATGAGATGGAAAAGGTAAGCCTGCATGTTTACACACATGTCCGGGAAGATATGCTTCAACTATTTGGCTTTCAGACAAAGACAGAAAAAGAAATTTTCTTGCTGCTGATCTCTATATCTGGAATCGGTCCTAAACTGGCTTTAAACATTCTTTCAGGTATTGGAATCAAGGAACTCCTCAGTGCCATTATGAGTGCTGATTCTGAAAGGATTTCTGCTATTCCGGGTGTTGGTAAAAAGACATCTCAGAGGATAACCCTTGAGTTAAAAGAAAAGGTGTCTGATATCGCCGAAGGTATAGAGGTACGCCCAAGAGAGAAAATGCAGATAAGGAATAAAGAGATTTTTGATGATGCGTTATCAGCACTCATTAATCTTGGCTACCAGAGTAAGTCTGCTAAGATCGTTATAGAGAATGTTTTACGTAATGATAATGATATAAATCTTGACACATTACTGAAAGAGGCCTTACGAAATCTGGCAAGTGGAAGCCTCTTAAGGTAAAAGATAAAAAAATTATACTTACAGCTAAACTTGTGCGAAAATCGGATAAACTATTGAAATTGTTAAATTTAATCGTTAACAGTATGAGAAAGTGTCATTCTGGTGTAACTTGTTGATATTTCATGAAGTTTTTATAAAATGCCAACTTTAAAATGCACAAGTTTAGTTACAGGCAACGTCATCTGTTTTTTACGAGTCATTTGCTAAATAGTAGAGTGACTGACCATTTGTGTGATTTACTGATATCAAATGACGATTGACTAATAACATTCATTGTAATCATGGAAGAAAAAATAACAGATCCAAAGCCTAGTTTAGATGAACGCCCAGCGGAAATCAGCCTCAGACCATTTACATTGGATATGTTTATTGGGCAAGAGGATATTAAAAGAAATCTCAGGATCTTTATAGAGGCAGCAAAAGAGCGCTCAGAGGCCTTAGATCACGTTCTATTTCATGGTAGTCCTGGTCTTGGAAAGACGACCCTAGCCCATATAATAGCCAATGAACTTGGAGTAAATATAAAAACTACCTCGGGACCAGTTTTAGATAGGCCTGGTGATTTAGCAGCTATATTAACATCCTTAGAGCCCAGGGATGTTCTATTTGTTGATGAAATCCATAGGCTAAATCATGTAGTAGAAGAAATACTTTACCCTGCCCTGGAGGATTACAAACTGGATATCATTATAGGTCAAGGACCGTCGGCCAGGACAGTGAAGCTTTCCATTCCGCCCTTTACCTTGATTGGCGCTACCACAAGAACAGGCCTGCTCACACCTCCTTTAAGAGACAGGTTTGGCGTTATTTCGCGGTTGGAATTTTAT
This sequence comes from uncultured Desulfobacteraceae bacterium, assembly GCA_964611035.1. GTDB lineage: Bacteria > Desulfobacterota > DSM-4660 > Desulfatiglandales > B25-G16 > B33-G16. Next base: position 32,764 of record CAZSWT010000012.1, on the reverse strand, counting down.
AAGGCTGAGGAATTACAGCAGATTGTGTCCAGGACTGCAAGACTTCTTGATATTCAGCTTGATAAAGAAGGCGCCCTTGAGATTGCAACAAGATCAAGGGGAACACCGAGAATAGCGAATAGGTTGCTAAAGAGGGTAAGGGATTATGCACAAATTGAGGCCGAAGGAGTAATTACACATTCAGTGGCAGAAAGGGCTTTAGACATTTTGGAGGTGGATAGAAAAGGTCTGGACAAAATGGATAGACAAATCATGCTCACAATAATTGAAAAGTTTGACGGAGGTCCAATAGGTCTTGAAACCTTATCGGCCGCCCTGTCTGAAGAAAAGGATACACTGGAAGAGGTTTATGAACCATTTTTGATACAAAGTGGTTACATAAATCGTACGCCAAAAGGAAGAGTAGCTACCAGGCTTGCCTACAGCCATTTTGGCTTTACTTCAAAAACAACAGAAAATGCCACCCAACAAAAATTGTTCTAACTATATCCCCCTTCTTCTCTCAGTTGTTCTATTTATCTCTCTATTACAAGAAGGGATACCATATCACGTTACTCCCTAATATTTCAGCACGATATAAACCAATCGCAACCGTTCACCCCGATTTATCGGGATTATCCGTTATCCGAAAAGAGAGATATTTCTCTGGAGAAACTCATTGTTTGACCTATTAATAGATATGTCTATTTAAGCGGTTTATTGCCATTGTTGGCTTATTGGTGAACCCTGCCCGCCCCCCGATAAATCGGGGGACAGGCGGGGGTGAATCTTTCGGCAGTGCTCAAGATCGTAAGCCTGTCGAACGACTGCCAGCGGTGAACACTTACCACCAATTTTTCTAAAAAAAAGAGAATTTATTATATATTGACTTTTTGCTTGGGCTTTTTTAAAACTCAACATAGCTTTAGCATAACAAAGAAATGCACTGCGCACTTTTTAGTAGTGAAGGAAAAAATAAGAAATGAAAATTATTATCATAGGCGCTGGGGAAGTAGGTTTTCATATTGCCCAGAGACTATCAGAAGAAAATCAAGATGTAGTTTTAATTGAAAAAGACCCTATTAAAATCAGGGAGGTTCAAAATGTTATAGACGTCCAGGCTATTTTAGGCTCAGGCACCAATCCTTCGGTATTAATTGAGGCAGGTATTAAGGAAAGTGATATGCTCGTGGCAGCTACTGATAGTGATGAATCAAACTTAATTGCCTGCTTTTATGCTCAATATTTAACTGATTATATCACTAAGATAGCTCGGGTAAAAAATTCAGATTATATGAAACACAGGGAGATCTTTAATCAGGATTTTCTAAATATTGACCTGATTATTAATCCCCAGTCTGAGATGGTTTCCTCTATGCTCAGGCTTATAGAGGTACCAGAGGCATCTGAAGTAATAGATTTTGCTGATGGTAGAATCAAGCTCATTGGGATAACCATAAAAGATAACTCTCCATTAGTCGGACGAAAGCTCTCCTCGTTCACTGATTTTGAGCATGTAATCCTTGTTGGTGTTATTGTAAGGGGAGAGAAGGTTATCATACCAAGTGGACTGGATACAATCCAACCAAATGATTTGATATATTGTGTTATCCACAAGGAAAACACCGGAAGTATCTTCCGTCTAATGAATGTTAGAGAAGAAGGATTGGGGCGGATAATCATTATTGGTGGCGGTGAAACTGGCCTTGCCCTGGCAACATCACTTGATGCTACGACTATTAATACCAAGATAATCGAGAAAGATGGCCAGAGATGTCTCGAGCTGGCGGAAAAGCTTAAAAAGATAGTTGTTTTAAATGGCGATGGCACAGACCGAGAGTTCCTTTTGGAGGAGAATATAGCTGATGTGGATATTATGGTTGTAATCACTGGCGATGATGAAAACAATGTTCTCATTTCTTTACTGGGTAAGGCTCTCGGTGCAAAAAAGACGGTAACCAGGATAGGAAACCTCAGTTACATTCCTCTTATCTCTGCAATTGGAATTGACACAGTTGTAAGCCCACGGCTTTCTGCAATTAGAGCAATCCTCCAGTATATTAGGAAAGGAAAAGTGATATGTGTAGCACCACTCAAAGGAGAAGGTGCGGAAGCCATAGAATTCGAGGCATTAGAGACTTCTGATATTGTCAATATTCCTTTATCCGAGATAAAATTCCCCAAAGAGGCAATTATTGGTGCAATTGTGAGAGGTGAAGAGGTTATCATACCTCGAGGACACAATATGATCAAACCCCATGATCATTTAATAATATTCGCCCTTAAAGGGGCTATACCAAAGATTCAAAAATTATTTACCGTTAAACTGGAATACTTTTAATGCGTTTTCGTCAGATCTTCCGACTGATCGGAATCCTTAATTTTTTCCTCGGTCTTTCCATGCTTGTGCCTCTCACCATCTCCCTCATCTATTCCGATGGAAGCTTCTTTCCTCTACTCTATTCCTTCATTATCACATCAGGCACTGGCATTACCCTTTTTTTTCTTATCGGGAAAATTAATTATCTCTCTCTAAGCCAAAGAGAGGGTATGGCAATTGTTACTTTTGGTTGGTTAACTGCCGGTTTTTTTGGCTCTTTGCCTTTTTTATTTTCCGGCTCAATTAGCACCCTAACAAATGCCTATTTTGAATCCATATCTGGTTTTACCACTACTGGAGCCTCTATTCTTGCCAACATTGAATCTCTTCCTAAGGGAATATTATTCTGGAGGAGCCAAACCCAGTGGATGGGAGGGATGGGAATTATTGTGCTCTCTATTGCTATTCTCCCTTTTTTAGGAGTGGGAGGGATGCAACTTTATAAAGCTGAGATTCCAAGCCCGGTAGTGGATAAATTACAACCTCGCATCTCAGAGACGGCTAAAACCCTATGGAAAGTGTATCTATTTATCACCCTACTTGAGATAGGCCTTTTACTTATCGGCGGAATGCCTCTTTTTGATTCTATCTGTCACGCCTTTTGTACCATGCCAACCGGAGGATTTAGTACCCAGAATGCGAGTATTGCTCAGTATAACAGTGCCTATTTTGATGGTGTTATTACCTTTTTTATGATCCTGGCTGGAATAAATTTTTCCCTCCACTTTAAATTTTTAAAGGGAGATTTTAAGGTGTTTGGCAAGGATCCAGAGTGTCGTGTCTTTCTTCTTATCCTTGCTATTCTGATATGTTTGGTAACCTTTAATATCTATGGGACTATCTATAATTCCCTCAGCCATGCATTAAGGCGCGCTGCCTTTCAGGTTACATCCATAATCACAACAACTGGTTTTGTAACGGCCAATTATGCAACGTGGCCAGCCCTATCGCAAATTATTATCGTATTATGCATGTTTATTGGGGCAATGGCAGGATCTACTGGTGGAGCAATAAAGATTATGAGGATTATATTGCTTGCTAAACATGGCTATCAAGAGATTTTTAGACTTATCCATCCCCATGCTGTAAGATCCATCAAGCTCGGTGGCAAGCCGGTTCCAGCAGAGGTATTGAACAGCATTTGGGGATTTTTTATTCTTTATCTTGGTCTTTTTATTGTGGCTGTAATAATTATGTCCTTAATCGGGCTGGATATTCCGACATCATTCGCCTCAGTAGCTGCTACGATAGGCAATGTCGGACCAGGATTTGGTCTGGTTGGACCAGTAAACAATTATCTGCCTGTTCCTGATCTGGGAAAATGGGTTCTGATCTTCTGCATGATTCTCGGACGTCTTGAGATATACACCGTTATCATTATGCTTGCCCCTGCATACTGGCGGAAGTAGGAATATTGTCATTTGTCAGTCTTCATTTGTTATTAACCCAACAAACACAATAAACTCAACAAACCCGGAAACGGATATCTCTCATGAGCCTTGTAATCATCTCTAACCTTTCCATCACCTTTTTAGGAAAAAATCTTTTCCATGAAATAGGACTTCAGGTCGAGTCTGGAGACAGGATTGGCCTTGTAGGCCCAAATGGATCAGGTAAAACAACATTGTTGAGACTGATAGGTGGCGAAATTTCTCCTGACACTGGAGAGATTAAGAAAAGAAAAGGAATACGGATAGGATACCTTCCCCAGGATGTCCATACTGCATTATCCGGCAGGATACTCCAATCTATTCTGGATTCCATACCAGGAAGGGTGAGGTTTAGAGATGAGATAATGCGGACAGAAGAATCATTGAAAAATATCCAGAACAAAGACAGCCAACTAAAACTGGCAGGGAAGCTTGCAGAGCTCCACCAAGAGATAAGTTATCTGGACAGGCAATTCCCTTCGCATGAGGCCGAAAAAATCCTTGCAGGTTTAGGTTTTCGATCCGAGGATTTTGACATTCCCGCTTCCTCCCTGAGCGAAGGATGGAGAATGAGAACAGTATTAGGGAGTCTTCTTTATCAGACGCCTGATCTCCTCTTGCTGGATGAACCGACCAATCATCTTGATATCCCGTCTGTACACTGGTTGGATCAATTCCTTCAAACATATAAAGGCGCTATAATTCTTGTATCCCATGACAAGGATTTTTTAAATAAGCAAATAAATCGCATCATAAGTTTTGAACCAGAGGGTTTGAAAACCTACAGCGGAAATTATGATTTTTATCTAAAAGCCAGAGAAGAAGAAAAATCGATCCGTCTGCGGCAGGCCAGAAACCAGGAACAAAAAATAAAAGAAGCCGAGAGGTTTATTGAAAGATTCCGATCGAAGGCCTCAAAAGCGAGACAAGCGCAAAGTAAAATTAAATTAATCAAAAAAATGGAACTCGTTGAATCCTACCGTCCTCAAAAGACCATCCATTTCTCTTTTCCTGCTATTCTTAGGAGTGGGAGAGATGTGGTAATAATCAAAGGGGTTTCAAAAGGTTTTAATAATAAAATCGTTTATACTAACATCAACCTCAGTGTACTAAGGGGTGAAAGGATAGCCATTATAGGGCCAAACGGTGCTGGTAAAACAACTTTACTCAGGATGATAGCAGGAGAGATTCCACCTGATCGTGGTGAGATAACACTGGGCCACAAGGTAACCATGGCTTACTTTGCCCAGCATCACACCGATATGCTTAACCCTAAAAAGACAATAGTTGAGGAAGTGAGCCTGGCTACCCCCAATGAAACAATAGGGTTTGCAAGGACTGTGTGTGGGGCTTTTCTCTTTTCAGGTGACGATGTAGACAAGTCAATAGGCATCCTTTCAGGTGGAGAAAAGGCAAGGGTATCGCTTGCGAAATTGCTTGTAAAACCCGGAAACCTTATGTTGATGGATGAACCAACAAATCACCTTGATCTTATATCATCAGAAATTTTAATAGATTCCCTAACTGATTACAAAGGCACATTATTATTTGTTTCCCATAACCAATCATTTGTAAACAGATTAGCAACAAAGATCTGGGATATACAAGGTGAAGAAATTGAAGAATACCCTGGCAATCTCAATGAATATTATGATCATCTGGAAAGAATTGCCAAGACTTCACCTGAAGACTCAGATAAGAAACAAAGTCAAATAGTACCCAGTGGAGATAAAAAATCTCGAAAGGCACAGAAAAAAGAAGCGGCAGAAAAACGCCAGTTGATCAGGGAAACTCTTAAACCCATTCAGGAGAAACTGCTTGTATTAGAAGAGAGGATTTCTGATTCGGAAAAAAGGCAAAAAGAACTGGAAACAATTCTTTCAGACCCAGCGGTTTTCGCAGATAAAGATAAAAGCCCATCATTCTTGAATGAATATAGTGAAATCAGAGAAAAGGTAAAAGAATTGATAGCACGATGGGAATTCGCTCAGGATCAATTGGAGTCCGCTAAAAAAGACTTGGGTATCTAAATATATCGTTAAGGTGTAACAACTGAAATTTGATCGTACTATTTCAGGATAGGAACTTTAAGGTTAACTTACAATTTTTTTTGCGGATCTTCGACCCACTGTTTTGAATGAATTACGATTGAAATATGCTATGAATCGGGGTTTACTTCAGTTAGTACTATGCACCCCTCCTATCCATGTTACGTATAGTAATAAAAAGCCAGGAAACTTGCGAGAGACTTTCTATTTATAGCAGTAAACTGTAACCTTCCGAATGAAGTTTGGTTAGCACAGGTTTTGATGACCTATAAATTTTTCAGATATGTTGGAGATAGCTCAGGTTTTAGAACTGGGATAAACCTGTGGTGGATAACAGATATCTCAAAGTGAGATAACAATGGAGATCAGCGACCTAATTTATCACTTCCACTGAATTATAACACTAGGCAAAGAATGGGTGTGCTTGGAATCGTTTCACTTCCTAATCCGAGATTTGCTCGCAATATCCTCATCCGGCTTACCAATACCAATATGTATTACAGGTTTCGGAGCTGACCTTACACGAAAATCCTTGAGGCTTGGCATCTTCAATTCACTTTTTTTGTAACCGACGTGCACGCCAACCATCTGGCGAACAATCGATTTAAGTAACTCTGTATCAAACCACAAATTGGGGATTTCTTCTCCTTTGTATCCACCGTGAATGAGTTTATTTCGAGTTTCTGCCAGCTTGGTATAGATGTCTCTAAGTTCCTGTTCAGATTCTGTGAAATAACTTCTCATCTCATCGACTATTAGATCGGCCCTCGACCTAGAATGAATTATACGTATCTGATCCCTGATTCTTGATATTTCTTTTTGAGATAATCTTGGGGCTTCTTGCTTCTTCAGAATCGAGATGATCTCTTGAAGACTTTTTTCATTGACGATACCAGTTGGAACGGGTCGTTCAACGAGTTGCTGAAAGGCCCTCCAGTACAAGATAAACCTCGATACAAATCCCGGAATTTGCTGAGACTCATTCAAAATATTGAGTGAGAAATCTATTTTTTTTCTTAATGCTGAGTCCTTAATGTAAGCATTGTAGAGCGCCAGAAAAGTCTTGATCGTTTTATGAAAATCGTCAATTTCAAAAAGCTCATTATATTCATAAGACGATATTTGATCTAATTTGAACTTAAGGCTCCCTTCCCCCCCATCTGTAAGAAAGGGGAAATATGTATCGACGATCTTTGTGCAGAAGTTATCTTTCGAAAAAGTAAGACGGCGGAAATCATAAACTACTCCTTTACCGGTATCCAACTCAGTAATGCACGGAGGCGATTTTATGTTTAACCCAATTGAATAGTAAAATGAAGCAATATTCAAGATGAACCTGTTCACCATTAGCGATTTAGAGATTGCTTCGTTGATTGATTCGGCTGGAATGGTGTAGCTGGTCTTGATCGCATCATCGAATCCTTCCTTACCTTCATCATCATGATTGCTACATTTCTTCAAAGGAATGACAGATAATTTCGCCCACTGGAAAGAAAGAGGATCATGTTTCCACAAGACTGGCAGATAATGTGCCGTATTTACATAAAAAGAGACCTCATACAAGAAAGTTTCATTCTTCTGAGCCTTCATTAACCTGGGTCCTTTATTTGATCGAAATGGAACTATTATACCGCATGTGTAAGAACTTCACAGTCTATTATTAGGAACGGAAAGGGTACTGTTCAAGATTTTTCGAGGCTAGCGACTCGTTTTCCACATATCTTGCCATGAGCTCATCATATTGGGATTGCTAACGTTTTTCCGATACGGTTTCGATATCGCAGCATTATAACGTGCTGAAACCCTGCCAAAGATAGCAGATACATGCAACCGTAACATTCCAAACGGGGAGTTTAGATATCACAGGTTTTAATCGCTTTTAACTTTACGAATACGTTGGAGTTATCTGTAATTTGGAAAAGGTACTTTTTTGATGATAAATAGCAGATTGGATTATTATTTAAATTAAGATTTTAGGATCTTCTCCAAATTAGTTGGTCAAGATTAAGGCTTAAATCTTATTTGATTAATGATTTCAGTAGGTATAGCTTTTAAAAGCAACTCCGATAATGGGTACCTACCAGGCTCATCATAGCAGTTGCCTATAAAAGTAATTTCCTGTTAATACTTAATTTCTGGAGTAACATTATCACCTAACAATATGGCCTAATTAATCAAAAAGGTTAATGGTGAAATTACATTTAATTTCAATATGTTGTATTTTGGTAAATCATTTTTCTACCAACTAATTTGGAGAAGAACCAGATTTTAAAACAACTGATAAACCAATCACTGTTATTCCTTGATCTACTCCAACAACAGTAGCCCTAATTTCAAATCTTCTGTCGCCGATGGGTGCTATCGTATAACCGACTTTTTTTATCATTACAAATTTTATATTTACGAATGTCAATCCTTTAATCTTATCCGTATTTATTGATATGTCTGGAATTTGTATTTTTATTTCATTATGCGTTACATTTAACACTAAAGCAGATTTCCAATCGATATTTATACCCGCCGGATTACCACCATAGGGAACTATTGCACCTTTATCCGTTGCACCAAAGAAAGTTGGAAGAGAGCCGTATTTTTCTTCTAAATATTCTTGAGAGGCTTTTGAGTGGTTATCGATAATTTTGTTTATGTTCTTTTCCATACGATCTAATGTTTTGTGAGTTTTATTTTGATCTTGGTGTGTAATTTGTTGTCCTTTTTTTGTAGCACTTTTACTCCCAAAATAAATGGCTAAAAATATGGTTATAATTATTGGGATTAAAAACTTAATATCTTTATAGAATGGAGTCTTAATATGGGATTTAGGGGCTTGGTCTTGGTGAGCAACACAGTATTCAGATCCTTTAACAGCCTGCGCTCCACATCTCTTACCTTTTTGATTAAGTCCTTTACACCTTTTAAATTCCGACATCACATGTACCTATTAGAGATACTATGTCTTTTAAATTTGAGTCGTTGTGCTATCTTGTCAGTACCTTTAATTTTTATAACGTTGTGTTATCGGAAAAATATCCAAGCTTGGTTCGGGTTTGTACTCTGCCACATATCAGCGATCTAAAAAGTATAACATTTTAACATGATTATGCATAATTTGGCTTTGGTAGGAAATTCAGGTTTCGTGCCATAATCGATCGTACAGCCAAATTAAATTTCATTCAAGGTTTCGTTTGGTAGTCATAAGTTTTTTGGATTCCGATTTCTCAACAATCATATAAGAAACATCGAATTCTGACATCTGAAAGATGAAATTACTTTTTCTCTATCCCTAATTCTTTGCGAATCCAAGCAATGTCATACTCGGGCTGTCCATTCTCTCTCCTACTTTGTTCCCTATATTCTAACAATCTTAGCAATTCCTCAAGCTCCCTTCTCCCCTCCTTCGTCCTTGCAGCTTCCCTTGGCGTCTTATCTTCAAGGGCAGGGATTTTGAAATCAAGCCAATCTCTGTAGTATTTATCGAAAAAATCTTTAGTAATTCCCTTTTGTATCTCGGGGTCGATCTCTTCGGTGTCGGATGCCCTCCTGTCTTCGCTCAACTTCGATTCAAGGGTCTGTATGCTGTCCAATCTATGCTTAACTGCAGGTTTTAGATTTTTTTCTAAAACGGTCTTCCCTGCTTTGAACCTATCCTCTCCCATGGCCGATAATTTTAGTCTATCGGGACCTAACTTAAGATTCCCCAGTACCCTATAGCTTTCATGGCCAGGTCCCTCCGTAAAAAACGATTGAAAAATCATTCCTTCTTTTGGATGTTTTCCTTCGAACAGCTTAGAAGACTCTCCTTTCTCAAGCCAATCGAAGGTATAATTCAAAGCTTCACCATCCTTATGCTCAGTGTATCCCGTCATTTGGTAATCAGAGATCTTGGATAATTTTTCTACCACTAAGTCACAATCAATAACATCGTAGATCGCATCATACATGACCATCTCCTCCCCATGGCTGGTGACGATCCTTGGTGATTCAGTGGGTTCGACTTCTTTTGTAATCACATATTGTCTGAGAAGATATCCCTTTTGCTGTAGAAAATCCGTAAGCGAGGTATTTGGATGTGATTCCAGGTGCTTCAGATAATGGCCCATCACAAAGTCATAAATATCCTTTTTTTCGTTAGGAGGTAGTTTTGCTCCCATTGCCGACAATTGCCACTCGTCCAAAACCCACACCTTTCGGGCCATCAATAATTCCCATTGCTTTATGGACCTTGAAATACTGATATCGTGGATAAAGAATCCCTTGTCTGTAAAGATGTCCTCACAGTAAACGCCATTATTCTCTTCTACACGGGTGATTTGATAGACGGAGATGTTGGTCTCCTGCCAGTCTTTCAGTATCCGGAGTTCCGTTCTGGTTAGCTTTGGATTATTTTCAAGATAGACAGTGATAAGTGGCTTTCCAAAGCCAGGAAGGACGTAATCATGAACGAACCACTCCGTGAAACCAATCATATCGGTTTCTACCATAGCCCGAAGGTTCTGGCCCTGCCTAAGTGTCTTCCAATATTGGTCGATGGCCGCTGGATAATAGTCCCTTAAGTTCTCCATATCAATAAACTTCATGATTTTCCCACGGAGGGAATCCACGGATTCCGCAGCAGTCCTTCGTTTGGGTAGTGAAATCGCTTTTTTCAATTCATCCTTCTTCAAACAACACTTCTTGTATTTCTTACCGCTTCCACAAGGGCAGGGATCATTTCTTCCTATTTTCATAGAGATAAATGACTCCTTCTGGTGATCTTTTTATCGCAAAAATTCAATATAAAGCGTAAAGCGGGACGCCCTTAAAAAACAAAGTAAATCAATCAACCAGTTGATAATTATTGTCTCGTGCAATAGACTCCCCTCTCTCCACGGCATACCCTACACCTGGAACACTGATTCCCAGATGCCTGGCCAGATCTGTGAGCGACATACCCAGTTCCCTGACAGCCCTGTCTGCCGTGCCGGCACAGGCAGGCCAAGAGCAAAGAAGACTCCTGGCTTTAACTTTTTTTTGCTGCTTACCTTTTGAATAAATCTCATCCAGGTCCATTTCGCAAATATCAGCAACCCCATGCTTGGGATCTGTGCGGGGAACCCGCATTCCTACCGCGACCCTTTACTAAGGTTTGAGATCACTCCTCTAATCTATCAATGACAATGCTTTCTATCCTATCAAGGACACCATTAAGTGTAACCGGTTTACATTCTTTCACACCATCAGGTAAATGGACATGATAAGGAAAAGTTTTCAATTTCTTGTGATGCGGCGCAGTATCCCATCTGGATATTAGATTGTGTTTCTCATCCATATAGTGAAATCTATAATGCCTGTTCTGTCCAAATAGAATTTCTTTGAAATGAAATATGGAACCATCCTTGAAGTTTATATACCCTCCAATGTAACCAACATCAGCGTCTTCGTCATACTCAGTATCAATACTTTTCCGTTCTATTAACCACTCCAATTTAGCTATTCTCTTTTTGACCTTTTCAAAATAGCGAATGGTCACAGTGAAAGCCCTTCTATTATTTTTTCCTGCTCTGTTACTCTGTTGTATGCTTCATATACAAAGAGCCAATCAAACCATTCTGCATCGTCACCAAGCTTACCGGCGTTAAACTCTTTTATGAAGTGCTCAGACTTCATTTTATGTTTTTTTTCAAATATTTTTAGACGCTTGCGGTAGCTCTTCGATTTTGCTTTTAGTAGCTTCTCTTTTAAAGCTATAGAAGATTTCAATATTGGCAACGCTTTGTCTCTTATCCCGATTTGTTCCATAATATCCTCCCAATTACGGATAGTATTATAGATTGCCCTCGCCCGCTCCCTCTGGTCGCTTGAGTTCTCCCCAGTTAAATATGCTTCGCATTTAACGGGGCAGGCAGAGATCACAGTGGAGAATCTAAAATGGAATTGATAAAATCGCATAAAAGGCCCATTTAGCGGGCATCCGATGAATTCAAATCGGAAGCAATGGAGAGCCCCCATTGCGGGCAAGAATAAGCGAGCCTATTCTTGCCCTTTAAGGTATTACCATTGGCCTTTTAAGTGACTCCTTCATTTCTGTATGTTCGCTTTTTAATAGCTCTGTGTCCCCTGTGCTCTCTGTGAGAGATAATAGAGCTTTCGGCAAATATTGGTCAATTTTGATCTTCATTGTCCGTGAGGATCTGTGGCTAATATATCACAAGGTAAAGTTATCGTAAATGTTGTTCCTTCACCCAATTTTGATTCCACATCAATTTGAGAAAAATGGCTCATAATTTTCATCGGCATGAATTGAGCAGTTGGGCAAAAAAATGCACATTGAGGCCATCCAATTTCTGCCTCGCTTCGTTATCTATCGAGCCATTCTATTTCAACAAGCTGATCTATCTTTTTGAATTCCGGATCCCCTGTCATGATAACGGCATTATATTTGCGGGCCGTATCAACAGCAAAACAATCGGCAAAGGAGAGAGGATGCTCTGCCTTAATTTTTGCAGCATTAATCACATCATCAAAACCATTCGAGACTGTAAGAATCGGTAGTGATGCAAGTATTGTCTCTATGAAGTAGTCAGCTTTTTCTGGCCCCCTTTTTCTGAAAAGAATATAATAGACTTCCCCCACATTTATCTCATTCATCAAAACATGGTCACCCGATTTCTGAGCCTCAGACATTACATCACGTACCTTTTCAAAACCCTTCTCTTTATTCAAATAAACAATCATGGCAAAGCTATCCAGTAATCTTTTTCGCTTCACGAGCTCGCTCCTTTCCCCGCTCGGCCAAAAGTGCCTTTGTAAGTGATGTTCCTTTCTGAAAGATACCGCAGAAATGATCCACAGGATCATCAGGAAGCGGGAAAAGAATTGCCCTATCCCCTTCAGCCCTGATCAGGACCTTTTTCCCTGGACCGATTTGAAGCTGCTTTCTCACATCTCTGGGAATGACGATCTGCCCCCGGCTTGATGTAGTAACAACTGACATTATGATACTCCGTTTTTCGGTTTACTTATACCAGATAGTAAGTCATAATAGAAATCATCAATCAAATATCATATTATCATACAATTATTTGTGTTGTCAACATTAGAAAGACTTTACAGACCTAGCGGAATATCCCCCCCTTCACTATACCTAATCCAAGACCTGTTTCTGATGATTGCTCTCTCCCATTCCCTTAGAAGCCTTCTTCGTTCAGCTTCCAGGAGCCCCTTTTGCCCCTTTCTTAAATTTCTCCAATTGACTCACAAGATATTTCCTATTATCAGATGCCTTTTCTAATGCCTGCTTTATAGTCTGTATTGCCTTATCCTGCAATCCGTTTACATAGTAAGCCTCAGCTAAGGTATCCAAAAAGGTTGGCGAGTTTTCTATCCCAACAGCCCTTTTGGCTAATAAAAGTGCCTTTGGGTAATCAAGAAGTGTTGTATCCCGGGCAGTAGCTAAAATCCATGCAAGGTTATTAAGTGCCATTCCGTCATCAGGATTGAGCCTGAGGATATTTTCATATGCCCATTTGGCCTTGGAAAGGTTCTCTCTTCTTTGATAGATGTATGCAAGATTTTTGTAGGTCTCGATATTTTCTGGGGAGTCAATGAGCTGCTGATTCAAGATATGTGTAAGAAATATATGCTCTATATTTCTCTTTAGGGGACTAAAATTTAGTGCGTATCCCAGAGAGGCAATAAGGAGGAAAAAGACAATCAAAAAGAGTGCTAAACGTCTTGAATGGCGCTTGATTAATTGAGGATCCTGCAAGGATCTCCACAAACACTCAACTCTTTCAGCAATGCTAAAATGATGCCAGGATGGGAGATTTCGACTTTGACCACTAACCTGTGCAATCTTTTCAAGCGACATAATAGTGGGTTCAGGTTTACCCATGAGTTTAGCTGAATAGAGATCTGCCTGACGCTCAAAGTTCCTCATAAAAAAACCCATGATATATCGAAAGTAAAGGATGACACTCAATATGACAGGCACAGAGAAGAGTGAATAAAATATACCTGTCTGGACCTCTTTTTGGCTTCGTAATAAGTCAAATAACCAGGGATTAGCGGCCATTACATAGAAAATGATATCAAAAAGGCCCATGGAGAGAGCCATATAGCCTAAGAGAAAAAAGATGTAGAAAAGAATGTGTTTATATTTTATATGGCCTATTTCATGGGCCATCACCGCATTGAGTTCTTCCTCTGAAAGGAGGTTTAATAAAGAATCCGTTACAAGGATATACCGAAATTTTGGTAGTAGACCCATAACACCAGCGGTCATCATCCGCCCCTCTAATAGCGGCCACCGTAATATGTCTCTATATTTAAAGCCAGACTTCCGCAGAAAATTCATTATACTCTCTCTCTTTTCTGTCTGGGGAAGGCTGCTGCAGCCCCACCAATATTTGATAAAGGGAGGGAGGAATATTACAAGGATAATCAGAAATACAGTAAAAAATATAAATTGTCCGATCTCATTTTCAAAGATCTTCTTTAAAGATGGCCATGCAAGTAAGCCAATTAAATCATAGCAAACGGTAAGGATTGCCCAAGGAAAAATAATAGGAAAATTAAGCTTTATATTTGATACTACATAGACCCACCTTGTTGCCGAACATGGAAAGATGGCACAATAGGCGGGATAGCCATAATACCAGATGGTGGCAAGAAAGATAAAAAAGATAAGGATGGCCACAGCGCTTGGCAGAATTGAAAAAGTGGTGAAGCCAGGGATTTTAAGAAGCCAATATTTTAGATTGAGAAGATAAACAAATAAGGCGAATATCATTATGGATAAAATGGAGAGTTTCGTGACTGCCGATTGATAGGCAGAACTTACCTTGCTTTGAGCAAAACTGGTGGGATTACCTCTATAAAAAGCCAAAAGCCTGGAGAAGCGGTATCTACAGTAGATTGTAAAATTGAGCCAGAGTAAAAAGATAACAAAAACGGAGATTATAGGTGATCTGAATAGACCCTCCACAGGGTAATTAAACTGAAATAGTACCAATACAATAATAATATAAATAATGTTACTGAACATTGATTCAATATCCCCAATCCGTTAATCTTTCTACCATCCGTTCTCTATGAGTACCTGGCCAGTAAAATCGTTTGCAAATTGGGCAAAAAAAAATCCTTTCATGGTCCTTAAAAAAAACAAAATCAGGAACATTTTGCCGTGCTACTTCTAATTCAGCCTTGGAGAGAGGTGAATTACAGACAAGGCACCTACTGAACCAGTCTCTCCGATCCCGTGTAAGCTTCAGTGAGTTATCAACTGCCTTTAATTGATCTTTCACCAGATCGCAGTCAACAAAGATAGAGTTTGAATATTGCCTAACAGTTATATGATTTCTTGTTAGAAGAATCCTTCCCTCCCTAACCAAGTCTGATAATCTCTGATCTGGATAGCTCGTCTGGTAAAAGGTATCGTATCCCATAATCCTTAAGTACTTGGCTAATTTTCCAAGCATTTTATCAGCCACAAACATTATTGCGTTTGTTGTGTTCATTGGGTTTATCGTGTCTGTTGTGTTAACTTTAGGTAACGTAGATTATTTGTAACAGTTCACCTATCTTTTGACATGATAAACAGGAATGACAGGATAATTGTCCTCATTCTGTTGATCCCCTATTATAAGTATCGCTTCAAAGTTACATATGGAGTGTCCTTTGGGAAGAAAATAAGCGAGCTTATTTACCTCTAAAGGACCTCCACATTGGTCCCGATGAAGTTTCATCGGGACCCCCGCCATTAAGCGGGGCTTTTAAGCGATCATTAGAATTTAGATCTACCAAATCGAGAGAGTATAGAGGAGATCGAAATCTTGTCTATCCCTGGCCCAGACCTGATTACAACAGCAACTGCTATCAATACCCAGTATCTAATGGTTAACACGGTTAATTCTAAACGAAGCTTTTTCTGTCGCGCCAGGGCGGGCCTGTAATCCTGTCAAAATATTTTTCCAGGTGAATTATTACGATTATTTTGAGTTGAGTCGCTAAGTTAATAACGATTCAACCACTCAACTTTTTGACTACTAAATCAACTATTGTTCAGATTAACAATCTCAAAACTTGGGGGTGGATTCAATTGGAAAATCTCTTCAGGGACTGGTTTATTCAGTGTAAAACTCTTATATCTTATCACTACTAATTGGTCTTCATTTTCCTTTAACACCTTTATTTTTAAGGGGTGAGGTCCCAAATCTCCTTCCTCAAATTCCGAAAAAAGTATGCTAAATCCTTTCTTTGGAAAATAGATGGATCGAGGCAGAAGGGTTTTTGAAGAAAAAGAAATCGTTTCTATAATCTCACCCTGCTTATTATAAAGAGATATTTCATTTGGCTTCAAGCTCACTGTTCCGCCTGATGCAGATAGTATTGGCACACTACCAGAAAATATCTTCCATGCTAAATCCAGATCGAGACCATATAGAAAAAACTGTTTTATGTCTAAAGAATGTGGTGGGCCCCTGAAAAATTTCTTATCAGTCAGAGATAATACTGAAATACTTTTTTCATCAGCTACGATGTAAAGGAGTGGTTTTCCCCAGGGATGAGTAATTTCGAGCCTGATTTTATAAGGATTACTTCCAACAGCAAAAAGATTTGCCTCTATTTCTTCTTCCCCTTTCTTTACATTTAATTTTCCAATCCCTTGAAAGCTCGATACTTTTTCCTCTTGATCTTGTAGGTTGGAAATAATTCGGTCAGACTCTTGTTGAGAGAAAGGTTTAGCAGGCGGGAAAGGTGCAAGAGACGCACATCCGAAAAGAAAGGCTAAAAGAAAAATAAACAGAGATGATAAAAGGTAATAGTTCAGCCACAAAGACACCAAGTCACCAAGATTATTATATAATTCTTTAAATATCATTTTTAATAAGAGACGTAATGATTTCTTCGTGCCTTTGAGACTTGGTGGCTAAACTTATACAATAAAAGATTGTTCCATATTTTACGCAATATCAAGGCGCATTACCTTTCAGATGCTCCATAACATCTTTTATTTTTTTATTAAGGACCTCCTGATTCGCATTCTGTAAAGAAAGGGCCTTTTTATAAATCTTCAAGGCCTCTTCATACTCTTTTTTTTTGAAATAGACATCACCGAGATGCTCATTAATGGCAGGATCTTCAGGGGCCAATTGGATAGCCTTTTTCAACTCAATAAGGGCCTTATCGTAAAGCCCTTTCCGAAAATAAACCCATCCCAGGCTATCAATTATATAACCGCTCTTGGGTTTAAATTGCAGAGCTTTTTTAACTAACTCCTCAGCCTTATCAAGATAAATACCCTTATCAGCATAGGTATAGCCAATATAGTTAAGGGCGTCAGCATGCTTAGGGTCTATCTTTATTACCATTTCCATTTGTTGGATGCACTCTTCACTTCTTTTTAACTTATCCAATACAATGCCAAGTCTGTATAGAAGGCCAGTATTGTTTTTGTTGGATTTTAGCCCTTCCTTTAAAATATCCATCGCATTAGGAAATTCCTCTTTGATTTCGTACAGTGAGGCCAACATCAAATATAGTTGAGGGTTTTCCTTCCCGTGAGTAATGGTTTCCTTGAGGAGGTTTATTGCCGGATCAAGTTTTTTTTGTCTTTCCAAAATATAGGCCATACGCATCCTGGCATTTATAAAATAACTGCTATCGGGATTAATAAGATTAAGGTTTTGATAGGCCTTATCAAAATCTTCATCCTCTTCCAGAGCCGCTCCTAGATAATATCTCGCCTCCTGATCATCTGGCCATGCAGACACTATTGATGAAAGTTCCGCAATAGACTCACTAAATTTTCCATATTTGAGGTATATCAGACCAAGTCTTTTTCTTTTTAGATCCCCAGGGTCTAATATCTTTTTCATCTCTTCCATATGCTCTTCAGCAGATTTCTCTTGACCGATTTTGTAGTAAAGGGCAATAAGTCTTTCCCTGGCTATTATATTATGAGGATATAAATGCACTATTTTATTATAGGTTCTTATCTCCATATCAATGTTATTTGTTTTATTGAACAGGGTTGCCAAATCGAAAAGGGCTGGAAGGAATCTGGGATTTATTTCAAGTACCTTATTAAATGCCTCTTGTGCTTTATTATATGCTTTGAGTTCTAAATTTATCCTCCCTTTATAATAATGAGCTATTGTCAGCTCAGGTTCATTCTTTATGAGAATGGATAGCTCATTCAGTGCATAATCATAATTTTTCAACCTGATATAGAGTGTCGATAGATAAAGCCTTGCTTCCCTGTTATTTGGGTCCTTTTTCAGGATTTCCCTATACTGGGATATAGCCAGGTCAAATTTCTTTAGCTGAGAGTAAATTTCTGCCAGGAACTCCCGTGCCTTACTATCATCAGGGGTTAGGTCAGCTGTCTTTTCGGCAAAATGTAAGGCATCCTCCATCTTACCGTTTTCAACCAATACTTCAGACAATTTCATGAGTAAATATGGGGAGTCTTTGTCATATTTCAGGGCATCTTTTAAATAGACTTCCGCATCATTATAATCGCCATTTGTTATCGCTATACAGGCGAAGGCATAGTTTTGATAGGCATAAAGGGAAAAATCTTTTTTATCGCTAATTTCTCTTGATAGAATAGCGTCTTGCTTTGAGGGAAGCTTTTCTTCTACACCCACACACGACAGGGCAAGTGTCATTGAAACACACAGAGATAAGATAGATATTTTTTTAATTACTTTATTCATTGGTAATGTCCGTTGAAATGAATAGACGAATCAATTAATTCAACTAAATACCAGCAAAGATGATGATTTCTATATTTCAACTAAGCACTTAGATATAGAGTAACCGTGAACCCGTGAACGCCTACGATATAGATATATAATGGACTATTGACAACTAACCAGTGACATTGTCTATTCATTTAAAAGGTCAGAGAAATCTTCCTCAAAATTGGGTATATTTGCAACCAACCATTTCTTGGCATTTTTAAGGATCTTGTCCTGAATCTGCCGAACTCTTTCCCTGGAAATGTTATGTTTATCTCCAAGCTCCTGAAGGGTTAAGGGCTCTTCGGTCAATATTCTATTATCAAATATATCCCTGTGTTTCCCTACAAGGGTTTTCCTATATTCCTCTAATTTTTCTCGGAGCAAATCTCTTCTCTCCTTTACAGATATCTGTTGATCTATATCCATTTCTGGAGAGGGCAGAAAAGATCCATAATCTTGCTTAGCACCTTCTTTAACCGGTGCATCAAGAGAAACCTCCCAGCCACCTAATCGCTGCGCCATCTCTACTATTTCATCTTTTTTTACATCTAATCGCTCTGCAAGGAGTTTGGGTTCAGGGTCATACCCTAAAGATAGCAATCTCTCTTTTTCCTTTGCAAGATTGAAGAAAAGTTTTCTTTGAGACTGAGTGGTTCCAATCTTGACTAACTTCCAATTCTCCATGATAAACTTAAGGATGTAGGCCTTTATCCAAAATGAGGCATAATAGGAAAATTTAATGCCTTTGTATGGATCAAATTTCTTTACTGCCTGCATTAACCCGACATTTCCTTCCTGGATTAAATCCATAAGGTTTTTCATCCAATACCTATGAAAGTCCATTGCGATTTTTACCACTAATCTTAGATTGGATAGAATAAGCTTATGGGCCGCCTCCGGATCATTTTTTTGCCTATATCTAATAGCAAGCTCTATCTCTTCAGCTTTGGTAAGAAGCGTATACCTCCGCATTTCCCATAAATACATTTGCAAAGGATCATAGGCGACCAAAGAGCCTTCCTGCTCTTTCGAAACAGGTGTGCGATCATGCTGGGAATCAATAGATAGATCATCTATTTCTTTTTGAGCACTTTTATTTTTTTTCTTTTTCATTTTTTTCCACTTATTAGGCAAATTCCTTGATGGAAATGTTGAGGACGAACGTGAGCTATAGCGGTTGGATGTAAACTAATCAAATTATGAGTCTTGAATTCGAACTCTAAGGTATTTCTTTTTCCCTGCTCTTAACAAAATAATATTACTCAGGATATCTTCCGGCCCAACTATTGTTTCAAAGGATGGAACCGTTTGCCCATTTATATATGCACCCTTCTGGGATATTAACCTCCTTGCCTCACCTCTCGTTTTACATAGACCAGTTTTTTGAAAAAGAATATAGGCCTCAATTCCTTCACCTAAATCCTTTCTTGTCAAAGAGTATGTGGGAATTGCCCCGATATCCTTAATAATGCCTTTATTGAAAAGCTGTCTGGCAGAGGTTTGAGCATTATTCGCTGCCTCTTCGCCGTGACATATTTTCGTGGCCTCATATGCTAAAATATCCTTTGCCTCTCGTAATTTCTCATCTTTTAGACGGGACAGATTTTCAATCTCATCCATAGGAAGGAAGGTAAAATAAGAAAGGAATCTTTTTACGTCCCTATCATCTATGTTTACCCAGTATTGGTAATATTCATATGGGGATGTCAACTCAGGGTCAAGCCATACGGCACCTTTCTGGGTTTTACCCATTTTATAACCATCTGCAGTAGTAATCAAGGGAAAGGTAATTCCATGGATATTTTTGCCTTCAATTCTTCTCGTCAAGTCAGCACCGGCTAAAATATTCCCCCACTGATCGTTCCCTCCCATCTGCAGGAGACAGTTATAGTTTTTAAAAAGATACCAGAAGTCATAAGCCTGAAGGAGCATGTAGTTAAATTCTAAAAAGCTGAGGCCAGTCTCCATCCTCTGGCGGTAACTTTCGGCTGTCAACATCCTGTTTACACTGAAATGCCTACCTATATCTCTTAAAAAATCTATGTAATTTAAAGGGGCAAGCCAGTCAGCATTGTTGAGCATAAGGGCTTTACCATTATTAAAATCAATAAAGTGGGATAGTTGTCTCTTAATACCCTCAGCATTGATATCAATCTCCTCCCTTGTCATAACAGTTCTAATTTCATCCCTTCCACTGGGATCGCCCACAAGTGATGTTCCACCCCCGACCAAAGCTATGGGTCTATTGCCTTCTCTCTGCATGTGGGCAAGGGACATAATAGGAAGCAAGCTACCAACATGTAGGCTTTTTGCAGTTGGGTCAAAACCGATATAACAGGTAATTGGTTTTTCAAAAAGCTCCCTGAGCATATTTTCGTCGGTTACCTGTTCAATAAAACCTCTTTCCTTAAAAATATCATATATATTTCTCAATTAATCCCCCAGGATCATCAGCTTAATTTTAAAATACACCTCTTCTATCCTTCCGGAAGTGTTATCCTTACTACCTGTCCTTTCGCACCGAGATTGCCAACGTCCTTTCCATTGAGGAAAAACTCAATTCCAGCTGCATTACCTACCAAAATATTAAAGCCCTTTTCTGCCATCCATCGAGGACTTTGCCCTGGCTGAAAAAGGTACTCCTTAACCGACGTATCATCGATGCTGATAGCAATCCACGTCCGGCTTTTAACATTGGCAGTAAGGATAAACCGTGGCAATAGAGGTTTTTTTTCTTCTTCTTTCGTCATTGGAATAGTCGAATCCTCAAGAACTATGGTATCATCAACAGGTTTAGATTTTAAAGTGGTTTTATTCACCTCCTCTACCACTACTTCATCTTCTAATAGAAGTATTTCCTTTTCTCTCTCATCTTGTTCTTTGTTATCCTCTTTTTCTGCTATACCCTCCATTTTTTCTCCAGGGCTCTGTGTCCCAAGGTACTGAAATGCCTTGTCAGTAATTGAAATATTGCGTTTATTTAGATAAATAAGAGCAACAAAAAAGGCCAGAACCAAAACAGGAATAATGATGATAAGATAGGGTTTGGCTAATTGTGGTCTTGTTTTCTTTAGCGCTTCTGGTGTAGTTTTTTCAAAAGATGAGGTTCTTAGGTAATGATGTATGACTGTTTCTTTGTCCACTCCCAAAAATTCAGCATAGGATTTTAGAAAGCCTTTAATAAAAACCTGTGAAGGCAGTTTACTCCATTCCTCATTTTCTATTGCTTCAAGATTATGTCTTTGTATCCTTGTAGCCTCAACTACTTCATCTAATTCAATATGGCGCTCTTCTCTGGATTTTTTTAAAAAAATACCAAGGCTAATATCTTCTGGTATTTCCTTTTCCTTTTTTTGGTGAGAAGGTTTGTCCATATCAAAATGTAACCTTTATAAAAGACTCCTTTCTAAGCTTATTTAACCATGTAGCATATTTTTTTTCTACTTTTTCCTTAAATAATTTGGAATAGATTGCATCCCGGATCTCTTCAAAAGGTTTTAGCCCTCCTTTTTTCTCTTCTGCTAACCTGATTATCTGAAATCCAGATGGAGCAAAATCTAAATCAGTGTGTTCTCCAACTGAAAGTTTATCTATTTTTTTTCTTAATATGGGTTCAAGCTGGCTCGCTTTTATCCAACCCAGATTACCTCCCTCTGGACCCGCTGGGCCCTGAGAATGTGTCTTTGCCATCTCGGAAAAATCGTGGCCTTGTTTAAGCCTCTGCAATATCTCTACTCCTAAGGACTTTACGCGAGCAATCTCTTCCTTATCATTTGGACTTCTAACCTTTAAGAAAATCCTCTCCAGCCTCACTTTAGAGACCTCAGTATATTCTTTTGAATGTGTTTGGTAATATTTTTTTATCTCCTCTTCGGTTATAACTATCTTTGATTTCACCTCATAATTTACTAATCGAAAACGTTCAATCTCCTTTTCTACCTCATCTTTATATTCCTTGAGGCTTACCCCTTTCTGCTTTAGACTATAAATCAACTCCTCCTGTGTAAAATTATTTTCCTTTTTCACCTTTTCAATTGCTTCCTCTACATCCTTTGCTGTTACTTTTATTCCCAATTTAATTATTTCTTGTTCTGTTATCTTTTCGTTAACCAGATTATCCAAAATAGCCCGGCGTATCTCATAGAATTCTTTCTCGCTTTTTAATTGCAGATCCCTTGCACTTGATCCGGTTAACCTTTTGATTGAGGTATTGAGATCATGGAGGGTAATTATATCGCTATTAACTCTCGCTACAATTCTATTTGTTATCTCGGCCAAGAGATACCCAGGAGCTAACGTGAATACAATAAGCAATAGCGTAAAAAGAATAATTAATTTAGTCGTTCTCATTAACAGCACTCAGTTTATCTAACAAGGTGTAGTTGACTTTAACAGGATAATTATTCCTCAATTCTTTAAGCCAGGCTGCATATCGTCTTTCCACTGCTTTATTAAGAAGCATATTTTCTATTTCACCCTCTACCTCCAAAAGATCTTTTAGTCCTGGTGGCTCCCTTTTGAGGACTTTTATAATGTGGAAGGCGTAGGGGGTTTTAATGATGCTGCTCACTTCACCAACAGGTATTGTAAATATGATATCAGGTAGGGGAGAAGGAAATATATACTTGGCTTTCCAGTGTATACCATAATTTCCATAGATTCCAGAGCCCGAAGATTGTTCCTTAACTAATTCTTTTATGTCTTCTCCCCCTTTAAGGCGGGCGAGAATAGCCTCAGCCTCTTTTCTCGTTTTAGTAACGACATGCACCAATTTGGACCTTGAAGGATGCAAGAAATCCTCCTTCCTCTCCTGATAGTAAGATTTTATCGCATGGTAAGAAATAGGAGGCAGAGACGCAGTTTGCTCCTTTACAACCTCTTTAATTAAAAGATGTTCGCTGAATCTCTCTTTCCATTCATTATAATCTATACACCTGGATAGAAGCATTTCATTAAAGCTATTTTCTGGATAATCCTTGACAATATTTTGTATAGCCTTTTCCAATTCAATCTCATTTAAGAAAATACCATTTTTTTCTCCATATTCAAGCACAAGAGAGTCATCCACAATTCTATCTATAAGCTCATTGATAGATGACCATACTGCCTTCTGAGGAACTTTATTTTCAACTGAGGCAATGCGTACTTCTCTCTTTATTTCACCAACGGTAACTACTCGATCTCCTACTCTTATAACTACAGTTTTATTTGATTCTGCCGTGGGAGAGCAGGCTGATAAGGTAAAAAGAAGAAAGAGACAAAAAAATAGAGAAATAAAATATCTTATAATATTTATATTAATCATAGGTAAATTGTATCTACTTAGGTATCTTGCCACAAAGGCACCAAGACACCAAGATTAGAGAATTATTCTTTATTATAGCTTTTTTAATCCCGATAAATCGGGATTGAAATTAATGAGAAAACTACGTTATTCAATAATATTTATCTCTTCTTTGGGTCTTTGTGCCTTGGTGGCTGAATAGTTACGATGTACTTAGCCCCGACATGTCGGGGAACTTTTTCGACAGGATTAACACGATTAACAAGATTTTCTTTATATCCTGAACATCCCGTCTATCCTGTCTAAAAAATGGGATTTCCTATACTATGAACTTAGCCCCGACATGTCGGGGAACTTTTTTGACAGGCCCGCCCTGGTGCGACTTGCTTGGAATAAGCTATTGTCGCTGTAATATTTCAGGAGATTAATTTTTGGAACTTGTGCCTATAAATCAGGTCTGGGCCAGGGATTAACACGATTAACAAGATTTTCTTTATATCCTGAACATCCCGTCTATCCTGTCTAAAAAATGGGATTTCTTTTTTATTTCAGGATCCTTTCCAATCAAGATCCAGGAGGATTCAACCAGCGTGGTTCTTACCCTATCATTGCCTGCATGGGTTATATGTCCCATTCTGGTATGCTCTCCACTAGAATGTTGAGATGGTGTCAAGCCAAGGTAGGCAGCAAGCTCATCGGCTGTTTTAAAACGAGCGATATCCTGAAGCTCAACCAGGATCTCCATAGCGCTCAATGCCCCGATACCAGGTACACTTTTAAGGAGCTTTACCCTTGATGCATATTTTTCTTCCCTGGCCAGTTTAATGACCTCGTGGGTCAGGCTCTTTTTCTCAATGCTCAGATAATCGAAAAGCTTGATCAAGGCCTCAAGTGATTTGTTGAGGTATTCATCGCCAAGATCGAGCCCATGAAGCCATTTTGTAAAAGGCCCAGTCCACTGCTGGCGACTTGAGAAAGGGATTTCGATGCTGTGAAACAAGAGCAGGCTCTTGATCTGGCGCATGACATCTGAACGATGATTAACTATCTGCCGTCTGGTCCTTGCCAACTGCCTGTGAGCCCTTTCTTCAGGAGAAAGGACCCATACTTGCTTAAGCATATTGCTTTCAAGCAGCCTGGCCAGCTTGTAACTATCCTTTTTATCTGTTTTGACCTTAGATCCGCTCGCGGTGGGGATCAAGGACGGAGGAGTAACAATGCATTCAACGCCATCATCTGTAAGCCTGTCATATAGGTCGAATCCACCAGGACCGGCTTCGTAAACTATGCGCACGTAATTGCCTAAAAACTGAACCAGTAATTTCTTGAAAGAATCATAGTTTGGCCTGGCAAGTGTTACAGCCATAACTATATCCCCTTCAACAAGGGCAGTGATTCGCCAGGATTTTTTATGCATGTCGATACCAATGTTAACCATTTTTCCCTTGAAATTAATCTTGCTTCTCTTTACTTTAATTGCCATAGGAAGTTCCTCCTTTTTAAAGATTTTTATCTTCGGGTTTATTAACCCTTGAGGGACTTCCTTACAACCTAAAATCTATCATAGTCTATACTATGAACTTAGCCGCCTTCGGCGGAACTTTTTTGACAGGATTACCACGATTAACAAGATTTTCTTATTTTCTTTATATCCTGAACATCCCGTCTATCCTGTCTAAAAAATGGGATTTCCTATACTATAAATTTATAAAAAATGACATAATTTATTTAAATTATACTATCATTATGGGGAATGCAAGAAGAATTTGGATCAATTTTTTACGATATAGCGATCAAATTGATTTACTATCTCCTCTGCCTCTCCAAGGGTAGAAAAGGATCTCTTTTTCTCTCTCACAACCTTGAGTTTCTGATCGGATAAGAATGAGAAATTATCCGGATGACTGGAAACTAAATCAATCAAGTCAGATGGTGATAAATGGGTATCCTTAGAGAAGGAAAAGATCATATAATCATTTTTAATGTCTAACACTGTTGAGCCAATTTTCTTCAGGCCTATCTTTATCTTAATAACAGAGATAAGGTTTACAACCTCTTTGGGCAAGGGTCCAAACCTATCTTCTATTTCCCGTACCATCTCCTTTAATTCATGTTTACCCTTAATGGCGGATAAGCGTCTGTATATATCCAGCCTGACATCACTCTCCTCAATATAGCTGTGAGGAATAAAAACTGGTAAATCAGTATGTATCTCAGGAAATATTTCCTCTTGCCATACCTCTCCTTTTAGCTCCGCAATTGCCTGTTCTATCATTTTTAGATATAGTTCATAGCCAATAGCCTTTATATGACCTGATTGAGAGAAACCAAGTATGTTTCCACCCCCTCTTATCCTTAAATCATTTAAGGCGATGTTGACTCCCGAGCCTAAGCACGAAAAATCCATCAAGACCTTTAGTCTTTTCTGGGCATCTCGTGTCAAATGAGAGCCATCTGAAACCAGGAGGTATGCATAAGCCTTCACATTAGACCTACCAACTCTCCCCCTGAGCTGATAGATCTCAGCCAGGCCAAAGCGATCTACCTTATTAATTATTATAGTATTTGCTGAAGGTATATCCAGACCTGAATCTATTATGGTAGTGCACACAAGGACATCTGTCTCCCTGGCCAAGAATTTAATCATTGCCTTCTCTAAATCCCTCTCCTTCATCTGACCATGGGCAATGTCAATCCTTGCGTTGGGAACAAGCCTGCTCAATGTATCTGCCATTATCTCAATGGTTTGAACCCGATTGTGGACAAAAAAGATCTGCCCTCCCCTCTCTAACTCCTTTTCGATTGCATGAGATATAATATCTTCATCAAATCTGGAAACATATGTCTGAATAGAGAGCCTGTCAGCAGGTGGGGTTTTAATTATACTCAGGTCCCTGACCCCCATCAATGACATATGGAGGGTCCTTGGAATAGGTGTAGCTGTCATTGCAATAATATCAACGGAATTCCGATATTTTTTTAATTTTTCCTTGTCTTTAACACCAAAACGCTGTTCCTCATCAATCACAAATAGGCCCAGATCTTTAAATACAACATCATCAGAAAGGATTCTATGGGTACCAATAATAATATCAATCTTCCCCAAAGATAAATCACCTATTACTTTTTTTTGCTCTGGCTTTGAAACGAAACGACTCATGACAGCAATCCTGAAAGGATAAGAATCAAAGCGTTTTGAGAAAGTCTGGTAATGCTGCTCAGCTAACACGGTGGTAGGTGAAAGAACAGCTACCTGTTTTCCATCCATAATAGCCTTAAAAGCAGCTCTCATAGCTACCTCTGTTTTACCAAAACCTACATCACCACAAATGAGCCGATCCATTGGTCTGTCTGACTCCATATCAGAGAGCACATCATCAATAACCTTGATTTGATCTGGAGTTTCCTCATAATCAAAGTTTGCCTCAAATTCCCTATAGTAATTATCTGCCTTTGAAAAGGAAAAACCCCTGAGAAGCTTTCTCATGGCATAGATTTTAACAAGGTCTTTGGCTATCTCTTCTATTGCCCTTCTGGCCTTCTTTTTCGCTAAAGGCCATGATCTTCCACCAAGCCTGTCTAATTGAGGATTATCTTCATCTAAACCAATATATTTCTGGATAATGTTTATCCTATCTGCCGGGATATAAAGCCTGTCGTTTCCCGCATATTCAATAATTACAAAATCCCTTATTCTGCTGCTGATCTCCATCTTTAAAAGCCCGCCATAGCGCCCGATCCCGTGATCCCGGTGAACAACCAAATCACCTGCCTGTAATTGGCTAAATCCTGTCCATGGGATTGCCTGAACCCTGTCTTCTTTTTTTCTCCTTTTCCCTCCCCTTTTTTCTCCAAAGATCTCATCTTCTGTAATGATGATCAGGTTTGAGGCAGTAAATCTCAATCCTTGAGAGAGGTATCCCAAACAGATGTATAGCCCTCTTTTCCTTTTAATCCGTGACCAATCAGGGAATATTTCTTTAACACTGATTTGATAATTGAGCAGAATTTCCCTTAGACGTCCTGCCTGCTGTGATGTCCTACATACGAGTACAATCTGATTTCCCTCATCAATCCATGTCTTAACCTTAACTGCGAGAGGGGTGAGTGAGACCTTTGGATGAGTGATATCCCGAGATTCATATTCCATGTCTGGCATTACTGATTCCTTGAAATCGACTGCCAGACCCTCCTTTTTAAAAGTGCTCTTGATAGTAAAATCGAAAAAAGAAATTTTTTGATATCCAGCAATGGACACTTTCAGTTCTTGTATCTCGAGAAAGTTATTATCAGTTTGAGGAAATGGTTTTCCTTTTTCTAAGCACTCATCCCTAAATCTTGCTGTTTCGTTATTAAGCTTTTCTAAGATAGGCCTGGCTCTCTCTATAAAAGTATCTGATTGGGTAACGCAAATATGACCTTCTTTGGGAAGATAGCTAAAGATGGAATCAAGAGAGGAGTAGAAATGGTGCAGCCATGCCTCAATCCCTGGAAAATTCCCACCTGATTCCAAAGTCGATGGAAGTCTGCCCATTGATCGTGCCCTTGTAATGTTTGAAGGTCCCAGAATGATTTCATTCGCAGGCAGAATAATGAGCTCTTTCAAATCAAATTTGGATCTTTGATTGACTGGATTAAAGAGTCTTATGGATTCCACAGTGTTTCCCCAGAATTCAATCCTCACTGCTGAATCATATAAGGGCGCGTATAGATCGATAACACCACCTCTTACAGCAAAATCACCTCTCTCCTCCACTAATGAGGTTCGAAGATAACCAAAACTTATCAACTTTTTTATCAAATCATCCCTGTCAATCTCCTCGTTAATAGCGATATAGTCAACCGAGTTAAGAAGGATCTTTTTTGGCAAAAGGCGACTCATAATGGCCTCTAATGATGTAACAACAACCGCATCTCGCAAGGTTGAAAGGGCATAAAGTGCCTCTATCCTTTGCCTTACCAATTCTTTTGGTGGACTTAATCCTGTGAGAGGTGAAATATCATAGGAAGGAAAAAAGAATATTCTCCTAAGGTCTGGGGAAGGCCCATTATTCTGGTTGGAAAGAAAAAAATCCAGATCTTTGTAAAATTTTCCAGCCTCCTCAGAGTTGGGGAAAACCATCAAACAAGGATGGTCTACTTCGATAAGAAGCTGGGATAATAGGTAGGCCAATGCGGAGCCAGTGAGGCCAGTTACATCTATAAGCCTTATCTTATCCTTTATTCCTTTCTTCAGGATACTCAGATTATCTCTTTTGTCTGACATTATTTGGGTTTGTTGGGTTCACACCTAAAAATGGAAAGTCAGTTGTCAGGGGCCCTTAGTCCATTGCAAGAGACAACAAACAACCGACAGCAAGCATTAATTATATGTATTAGCCAATTCCTCGGCCATCCTTTTCTTTTCCTCTAAATCTGTTGTCCTGTAAAGGATCAACATCTCATTTTGGCTTGGACCTGCACCCTGATATGTAGCAACGCCATGAAGCCCTGCCACCCAGTTTTGGATAAACCTTGCAATCCTCATCCTCTTTTTCGCACTTACAGCAGATTTAAGATATTTAGAAACATATTTATCTATCTCAGGGTTTTCAAGCTCCATCTCACCTGGCATAGTAACTGCTATTCCACCTGCTATATCCCCTGCAAGGGCAATTACCTCCCAGAAGCCATCATTGGTATCTAGTTTTGCAAGATTACTCATTGTTTCATCTGGCATAAAGACACCGGAACCAACTGGCTCTTCCTTTCCCATATGCGCAGCAGCAATAGCACATGCCAGTGATGTATTGTTTAACTTTATCATCCTGGTTATCTTATCTACAATATGTGATGCCTTTGAAATACCATTATATTCTGCAATAAGCTGAGTTGCCCCAATTATCAGATCCATAAAACCTACCTTGCAAGCACCACCACAGTTCATTCTGTGGGTCTTTGCAAATCTCCTGATAAACTTTTGCGTATATTCAATCTCACCGCACATGAATACCCTCTCCCAAGGGACAAATACCCTATCAAGGACTATGAGGCATGTCTCCCTCTGTCCATATATAGGATTTCCTACATAACGTATATCATCTGCATACTCCCTTTCTACACTATACGGATTGTACTGGCCTATATATGTTATTCCTTCAGACCCATTTGGTACAGCAAATGCGAGGGCATAATCTTCTTCTCCTCTCCTGCAGGAAAGGCCAGGAAGTATAAGGTTTTCATCGGCTGCATATCCAGCAGTAGTATGCTGCTTTGCCCCGCTAACAATAATGCCATCTGATTTTTTTTCCACGACATGTACATAGGAATCGGGATCCTGATCAAGGGGTCTTTTGCTCCTATCACCCTTTGTATCAGTAACAGATCCACTCACTACCAAATCCTCTCTCTGGGAATGCTTGAGGTATTCCGTAAATCTTTTATAATACTCCGTTCCTTTATCTTTATCTATCTCCCATGTTGTGGCTGCCAGGACTGGAAGCATCTCATTTCCGGGACAGCGGTAGTTACAGGTCCCTAACTTTTGGCTGCTCAAGCGGGCCATCTCCAGGCGTTTCTCAAGATCTTGAGTGCTCTGATGGATATGCAGGCTTCTGCTGATAGTTTCACCTGTAAGATGAGACTTTGCTGTCATGATATCATCATATTGAGGATCCAGGGTGAGCTCATAGACCTTTGCTGTTGCCTCAATAACCCCCTTTGTAATTGGATGATCAGCCAGTTTCTCAACCTTTTTCCCTCCTATAAAAAGCCTCGGTTTCAGTTTGGAAATTCTTTCTCGATATTCATCTACTGTTTTTATGGCCATTTTTTCCTCCTCTGTTTGATTGTAATTACCTTTCATAAAAAAAAGAAATATAGATGAGCATATGTTACCGGTCAAGTGATTAAAGAGGTTATTACAAAATTAGCAACGAAAAGCCCCCAAGGGACTGGAAAGATTCCCCTGGGGGCTTTTACATTTTATCCCCATGCATGTGGCCAAATCTTTATTCCTGCCTCATCTCAAGGAAATACCTCCCTTTTTTATAGAATAAATGGGATCAACACATTCTCTTAGGCTCACAATACTACACTATTCTTCCACAAGTTGTTGCTGGGTGAGATCAGTGACCTCTCTCTCTGATAACTGAGACTTACTGAAATCTAGTAAAACCGATTTTGCTCCAAAGCTTGCTGCCAATGTTACCATTGTCTGCCGAGCGGATTTTTCAATCTCTGAACTTAATTGTTTTATCAACTCATCTGCCATTAAGGATGCCTGCATTTTGGCCTCATCCTTTAACTTATTCTTATCCTCTTCATAGATAATCTGTTGAGTATTACTACGTTAAAAAATGAGGCCAACCCTTTACTACTAACATAACTTTTATGTTTTTTCTTTTGACACACAATCCCTTCTCTCCTATACTTTTTCTACTCCGTAAAACCCCACACAATGAGATCATTCGCAAGATTGAGTACTTGAAGGAACTTGGAGAACGCATCCTGTCACATTATAGACAGAAATCGAGTTACAGCAAAATACGACGTACATTATTAGGTCCGGAGAGAGCCATTACCTGTATTACCCTGGACCACTTCAGCGGGACAAACCTCATTCGCTCGTTCATTAAAGACCAACCGAACATAAATGATACAAAAGAGGGGACGGAATAAATTCCATGCGGCCAGAACCCAATGAAGGAATTTTTTATTCTATGGATAAATAAAAAGAGGTGATCATGATAAAAGATTTAGATTTTTTTGAGGATGTTTTAACCAAGGCATATAAAAGGATGCATCTCTATACGTGAGCTGAAGCCAGCTTGCAAGGCTTGCAGGCCATGTGGGACTTACCACCAAAAGGATATTCGTGGGCTACTGCTGGATATATGGGGGCCATTTCGTCTGGACAAACTACATGTGGTCTTCTGATTGGCAGTAGCATAGCTATTGGCCTTCGCTGCGGTCAAGGCAAAGAAGGCATCCCGGAGGAGCATGAACAGGAAAGAAACAAGGCCATTCATGCTGTGTCCGAGCTTTATAGTGACTTTTTAAAAGAATTTGGCAGTACAGACTGTAAGAAACTCTGCAACTGTGATTGGAGTAATCCAGAAGAGCTTAATCGGTTTATCCAAAACAAAGGCTGGAAAAATACCTGCGATATTTTTTTGAAGTTCGTAGTGAATAAATGTATCGAGATGGCAGATAAAGGAACCCTATAACATAAGGAGCATTAAGATGAGTGTTGATGCATACAAAAAATTAGCCTATGCCTTAGATCTCCTGCCCGGAGGATTCCCGAGAACTGCCTCTGGTGTTGAGTTGCAGATCCTCAAGAAAATATTTTCGCCCAAAGAAGCATTAGTGGCAAGTAACATGACTGGCACAAGTGAGGCAATCGATGCAATAGCGGAACGGTCCAAGCTCTCACAGGAAGAAATTGAGACAAGACTTAAGACAATGGTGGGCAAGGGTATTATATGGGGCTCAACAAAAAGAGATGGGATAAAGAGATTCCGGCTCGCTCCATTCGTTGTTGGTTTTTACGAGGAACAATGGGATATCATGGACCATGAGCTGGCTCATCTTTGTGAACAATATTGGAATGAAGGCGGAGCAGAAGGGATAATGCGCTATGAGCCAGCGCTGCACCGCGTTGTTCCGGCGCAGGGAACAGTTAAAACTGAGTTTATTCTTCCCTATGATGACATCAAACCCTTAATACTCCAAGCCAAATCGTTTGAGCTGCGAGATTGCATCTGTAGAAAACAACAAGATCTGCGGGAGACTCGAAAGTGCGACTTTCCTCTGGATGTTTGTCTTGTTTTTTCACCGAAAGAAATGCCTGCGGGACCACATAGTATTACTCAAGAAAAAGCCCTTAAAGTGCTTGACCGAGCTGAAGAAGTAGGCCTTGTTCACACAGTAAG
>CAZSWT010000011.1:0-65967 GCA_964611035.1 uncultured Desulfobacteraceae bacterium | reverse complement strand
AGGTCTTTATGTTCACGCACGAGTTTTGTAAAATCCATCATAGGAATACCTCCAAACATTTGAGGACGTCTAAACACAGATAGTACGTAGTTTGCATCAACGGGGGTGCATTTAGGGCACCTTGAACTGCAGTCTCAGAGGACCAACATGCTGGTTATCTAAGTTCAATTCTCACCCATTCCACACATATACCATAGACACTTTCTGTGCACTGTTCACGTTGAAGCAAACCTTTAGGTTACAACATAATGGGGAGCATTATCCCAATACCATCGGGATTACGATAACATCTAACAGTCTAAGGGTATGGGTGTCTTTTTTTTGATTATGCCCTCATAAAGCTTGGATTAGTGGGCGTTTAAAAATGGTTTGTATAGACGGAGCGTATGATTCTAAGGTTTAGGAGGAAATAAACCATTTTTAAACGACCCAGTAAGGGGCCATGTTATAGGGCATAACAAAAAAAAGACACCCATACCCTTTTTAAAATTCTGATTTTTCCTTTAACAAACAGGTAATGCTCTCACATAATACTATAGCCGGGCGGGATGAAGTTTCCCCTCATCCCGCCGGCAGATTACAAGGTGACAAACTTACGGACGTGTTCTCTATCCATAGGCTTGGTGAGCAGGGAAATAATGATCAAAACAATAAAATTAAGGACTAGGCCTTGTATTCCTGCATGGATACCCCAAAACTTCGGGATAATATGGAGCACAATCCCATAATTGTACAGCACGCCCACAAGCAATCCGCAAATTGCGCCTGCTTTCGTTGCCCTCGGCCAGAAAAATGTTGCGACAGCCAACGGAAGCAGCTGAACGATAGATCCGTAAGCCCCTAGCAGTAGCGAAACCAATGTCTGCCCACCAAAAATGGCCACCAGATATGAGACTGCCCCGAATCCCACTACGGAAATCCGGATCCACATGGTTGCCTCTTTATCTGTATGCTTTTCCTTTTTCAGGGGCTCCACAAGGTCCTGAGCAAAGATAGAACCCGCCGCATGGGTAATGGTATCCTGCGTTGACATAGCAGCGGCAAGGGCTGCGGCTAGAACCAATCCTACAATGATAGCAGGAAATTTCATGTGAATGAACATCCACGGTAAAATCCTATCAGGAGCGCCCAGTACATCGGGGGTCACCTGCATAATTCCAGCAAACCCGATAAAGAGCACTGGCACCAGAAAGATAGCAAAGGTGGGATACATAACGATGGTTTGCTTGATCACCCGTTCGCTCTGCGCTGTGTAGGCCTTCATAAATAAATGAGGCCACATGGCAAAGCCCAGCACCGACACCAGCAATGCACTACTGAATGCGGCAAAGCTCATTTTGGTCCCAGGACCAACAAGGAGATGAGTTGGGTTGGCCTCCATAATCTGCCGAAACATCTCTCCGGGTCCACCATAAAGTTTGAAGGCAAAGTAGAGCCCAAGGATCCAGGCGATGGTAATCATAAAGGCGCCCTGGAAGACGTTGGTCCACGCCACACCTCGCACGCCGCCGTACAAGACGTAGATGACAACCACCACATAGGCGATGAGCGCTCCGGCCCAAAACGGTATACGTCCTCCTGACGCGACCTCAAAAACATATGCACTGCCCTTCATCTGCAGCGTGATATACTGGATGAATGCCAGTATAGAAACGATCGCAATGATCACAGATAAGGCCTTGGATTGGAACCGATCTGTAAAGAGCTGCGCTTGGGTGACATAATGAAATTTTTTGCCCGCCCGCAGCGCTCGGGGGCCCCACAGCCACCAAGGCACCAGGCCCAGAGCGCAATAACCTAAGATATAAAAGGATGCTGCTCCCTTGGAATACGCCCAACCAGGTCCGCCAAGGTAGGCAAAGGCGCTAAAAATAGCCCCACCCATCAAGAAGTACATCACAAAAAAACCAAGATTCCTACTGGCCGCAATATATTCAACCACAGAGCTTTCCCTGCCACGACCTGCCCAGGTTCCCAGAAACAGAATAAAGAACAGATAGATGAAAATGATTATAGTAACTGTGATCCATGACATTAGCTACCACCTCCTTCCGAGACATCCTTCGCTTCAGCGAAGTAAAGGATCAGAAGCGCTACAAATTCAATTGCAACGAAAAGCACGATAAAGAACATGCCAAAAGGCATTCCCAATACCAATGGTTTGACTGAATTAGCAAACAGCCAATAGAAGGCCTGAATCAGGATGATCAGGCAAAGAATAATGAAAAAGATTGTGCCCCTCGTTTTCACGCCCGGTGGGGTCCCAGGTTTAAAAACCGAGATTCCATAGCCATCGTTCTCCTGGTTGGTGCTCATAAAAACCTCCTTTCATTTTGGTTTAAAAGCCTTAAAAAAACAATATTTGAAAAAATTTCTGATGTCAAGCTTTCCTTCCCACTTACCCTTTGAAGATTAATGCTCTCTTATCTTGACAGAAGAGGCCACAATGAATCTGCAACAGGTATTCTATAGTATCCAACATACATCAAGAAACCTAAGATATGATAGTTAAGCAATAAAAATGACGCATTTTTTGATAAAAACTCGTTTTTTGCAGGAAGGAGTATGGGGATTTGATAGCTGGATATCAAGGAAAAAGACATGTCAATATTTTATTGACTTGTGATCAAAAAAGGGTATCCTGTGTTGCCTAATTATATTATAAATCAAGGAGTAATCTTAAATGTTTATGCTTTCTCTTGGAGGGAAAAATGAAAATAGATGATATTACTATTTCCAAATCTATTATTGAATCCTATATGGAAAAGCTTCTCGGGTCTTTAACTGTTGATGTGGCGCTCGTAGGAGCAGGCCCTTCTAATCTGATCGCTGGCTATTATCTTGCCAAGGCAAATCTAAAGGCTGTTATATTTGAGGCCAAACTTGCTCCTGGTGGAGGGATGTGGGGTGGCGCCATGATGTTTAATGAGGGCGTTATCCAGTCTGACGCTCTCCCTATTTTAGAGGAAATGGATATAGGCTTTAAGGATAAGGGCGGTGGGTATTATACCATGGATACGGTTGAAGCAACCTCAACCATTATTTCCAGGTGTGTTCAAAAAGGGACAGCTATCTTCAACCTCATTAAGGCAGTTGATGTTCTTTTCAGGGAAAAAAGGGGGAAGAAAAGGGTCTCAGGGTTAGTATTAAACTGGTCGCCGGTTGAGCATTTGGGCCTTTTTGTGGATCCGCTGAGCATCCAGGCCTCTTATATAGTGGATGGAACAGGCCATCCTGCGGATATATGCACTATTATTACCAAAAAAATGGATGCGAAATTAAATACAAGAACAGGGGGTGTAGTTGGAGAGATGTCCCTCTGGGCTAATGAAGGGGAACAATTCACAGTAGCCAATACCAAAGAGGTCTTTCCTGGACTCTATGTAGCTGGAATGGCAGCCAACAATGTCTTTGGTGGCCCTCGCATGGGCCCTATATTTGGTGGAATGATCCTTTCCGGAAGGAAGGTTGCTGAAATAATCTCTCTGAAGGCTAAAAAATAAGGCCCTACGATGGTAACTTCTCAATAAGTCCAGGTAATTCCTTGACAATGCCATTTGCCGTCATTGCGAGGAGCGGTGCGACGTGGCAATCTTATTGCAATAATAGAGATTGCTTCGCTTTGCTCGCAATGACCGAAGCCGAACTTATTGAGAAGTTACCTAAGATGCACCGAAAAATATCAAGAGCTACCATAACCATATTTAGGGACGTAGAGATTCAGGGATTGAGGATTGATGGGCTACAAATAACGATCATCCCTTAACCAACTCGAGTCTTAAAAATGACCCAAACCGACTATAAAGTCCTCCTTGATAACATAAGAAATATGATCCAGGAACAGGCATATTCAGATATGGAAAGGTTAATAGAAGAACTTCATCCAGCAGATCTTGCTGATTTAGTAGAACACCTGGAGAGCGATGAAATACTTGCTGTGTTTAAGCTTCTTACACCTGATAGGGCTGGCGAGGTCTTGAAAGAGATATCGGCCCCAATCCAGGAAAAAATTGCTAATGAACTTGATGACCAGACAATCACCCAGATCTTAAATGAACTAAATTCAGATGATGCCACAGATATCTTCAGTTATCTTCCAAGGGAAAGGGCTCAAAAAATAATCAGTTTGGTGCAACCTGATGTATCCGAAGAGTTACAAAAACTACTTGGCTATGAAACAGATACCGCTGGCGGCATCATGGCCCTGGAGTTTGTTTCTGTCAATGCCAACTCTACCATTCAAGAAGCCGTAGAAACGATTAGAAAAAAGAGGGAAGAAGTCGAAAACCTCTATTATGTTTGGGTGATAGACGATTTTGGCAAACTGGTAGGGGTTGTTTCTATAAAGGATCTCGTCCTTGAGCCGCAAGATAAAAAGATCAATGATATAATGAATTCCGATGTTATGAGCGTAGATGTTGATACAGACCAGGAAGAGGTGGCCAGAATCGCTAAACAATACGACCTTACCCACATTCCGGTTGTTACTGCTCAGCACAAACTGATAGGGAGAATTACAAACGATGATATCATTGATGTCATTGAAGAAGAGGCAAATGAGGATATCTCTCTGATGGCAGGTGTTTTGGATCAGGAAATTGCTGAAGAATCAGCATTGAAAATATCCAGGGCCCGCCTTCCGTGGTTACTTTTGGGTCTCTTTGGAGGGCTTATATCAGCTATCGTAATTAACCACTTTCATGGCTCTCTTGAAAAAATACTTGCCCTGTCTTTTTTTATACCAGTAATAATGGCAATGGGTGGGAACACCGGCACCCAGGCAGCCACTGTTGTCATCAGGGGACTGGCAACAGGTGATATAAGCATAGTTCATACTGGCAAAAGGCTATTAACAGAATTATGGGTAGCATTGATAAACGGTGTTTTATGCGGTATATTGTTAGGGCTTGTAGTCGCTTTCTGGTTATCTGATCCCAAATTAGGTTTAGGGGTAGGTGTGAGCCTGATCACAGTAATACTCTTCTCTGGCTCCTTTGGAGCATTTGTTCCTTTTCTTCTTAGGAAGTTCAACATTGACCCGGCATTAGCTGCAGGACCATTCATTACCACATCAAACGATATACTTGGACTCCTGATCTATCTCAGCATAATTACCCATTTTTTGATGGGGTGACACTAAAAAGCTTTTTTGCCGACCTCTTTAGCCCTTCCATTAAGTCCCGCTTGTAGATTCGCTTCGCCAACCTTTGTATTTCAGGAAGACTGTTCATAGCCGCTGCCTCGCCAAGGGAGATCAATTCCTTGGATCGGGAAAAATCAGTCCAATGAATATTGCCTATTTGTGGCCTAATAACAATATCGGCATTTTCGAGGCTGTATTTCTCCAGGTGAAATCCCTGTATCTCGCCAGCCCTTACATATATGTCCACAGCTGTTTGAAGCTCCGAGCATAAAGCTATATCCCTATCCACAACTATTGCAATTACTTCTTGGACACCTTCTTCAAAGAGATGTCGTACAGGCACATTACAAATAATACCACCGTCAGACAATTGTCTTCCGTTAATCTCAACCGGGGGTAAAGCACCAGGAACAGCGGAACTGGCTAAGATAGAGCGCCGCAAAGAGCCTTTTTTAAGGACAACGCATTTACCGCTCCTTAGATCGGTTGCTACTGCTCTAAAAGGGATTATTGTTTCTTCTATTTGTATATCAGGTATAAAAAAGTTCACAAACTCCTGCATTTCATCTATTTGCAAAATGCTCGGCCTATAGAGTGCCTGGGCCAATCGAAACTTGGTCATAAAATAGGACTGAATCCGCCTGCTCAGCCTTTGTTCGGCTCCACTTTCTGCATCACCCATAGCCTTAAGCTCGGATGATTGATATAGATCACTTTCTAAAAAAGCCTCGGCTCTCTTCTCCACTTCTTTAATCTTCATCCCGCTTGCAAAGGCACCTCCCACAATTGAGCCTATGCTCGTCCCTACAATAATATCAGGCGTTATCTTCTCTTTTTCCAGAACCTTCATAACCCCTATATGGGCTATACCCCTTGCCCCACCACCACCTAAGGCCAGTCCGATCTTCCTGCCCTTTTTCACCTATGCACCTTCTCAAAAGATACTAAGTTTTTCATTGAACGCAATAGATCGAAAATTGATTATCAAAACTACAATACTACCAACTGAGTAATAGTTTTAGCACTAAAAATAACTATATTGTAAGGGCAAAACAGAGAAAGCATTAGAATCTAGTGCTGTCTTCTTGTGGATATGAAAAATCATATTAAGGTTTCTGTATAGATTGAAAAGATGCCAGACGAGAATATTCTAAGTTTCAGTAAGAATTAAAAAGGCATTAGGTGCCCTTTTTCGAGTGCATGAAGGAGTCTCTATTTAACTATACAGCTTCATGGATGCGTTCGTCAATAAGGGACTCTAATTGCTGAAAATCCCATCCTATGTATGTGCGTTTTTTGTCGACGATGAAGGCAGGAAATCGAAAGAGCTTATATCGTATCTGCTTCCAGAGACCAAGGGGAGACTGTGCATCAATTACCCGAATACGAATCCGGTGCTGATATAAAGAGGATACTTCGCGTATCCATTCTGACAAGTAACCCACAGCCCATTTCCAATCTTCAGGGTATTCGTTAGTACAGGCATTGCGATATTTACTCTTTAAGCCTAAATAACCAAAAACGAAACCGCATCCCCGACAATTCATTTCCACAGTAGAAAGCATGGGTGCAACCACTTCAAGAAGTATTGGATCCATCTATAATCTCTCCCTAAAAATAATGATGGGTACAGCCCTATTTAATGGTAATAATATAACTCTTTTTTGTTGCTTTGCAAGATATACCCTGGGAAATTTTATTAATGCGGGCTTAGCGAAGCAGCATAATTAACCCTCATCAGTAAAAGGATTATAGGCATTTCTCTAGAGCTGTTTCTCTAGAGCTTGACCTTTCACTCATGATCCTATATCTTGATAGTGGATAAACTCCCTGTATCGAGCCATTAGGTCTCAAGGTTTTAATCGGCGGGCTAACTTATTATTAACTATTTAAACGGGGAGTAATGCTTAGCTGAAGTCAAATTCAGAAGGAGGAGTATTATGGACCGAAAGGAGTTGATGACACTATTCAACAAACAACCCAGGATTGGCACTCTCAGTACTGCCAACAAACTAGGGGATGTCAATGTGGCCGTTTTTGGGTCACCCCAGATGATCGATGAAAACACCGTAGTCATGGGGATTAGGGAAAACCGAACTTTTCGGAACCTTCAAAGAAACCCTAAGGCGGTTTTCATTGTCATGGAGCCAGGCGAAACAGTTATGGATTGGAAAGGAGCGAGAGTCTATCTAGAAGCGATTGATATGGAAACCAGCGGCGAGTTTTACGACAAGATCAAACATAATATCGCCAAGGCAGCAGGCACGCAGGCCAGTAATCTGATCCGTGCAGCTATTCGATTCAAGATTACAGATGTACGGCCAATTGTTAATGCAGGCTAAATCGTGCGAAAGTGCCTAATGGCTATGAGAATCTTCTTTCCATTATTGAGAAATTAGTATTTTGTGCTTTTCTTATGCTCTCTTGTCATTCATGGGAGCAAGGCCCAGATGAAGAAGATATCTATTCCAAAAGTTTTTTAGGAAATGGTAGTGAGTGCTTCTAATCAGGGGAAGAAAATAAGGCCTGAGTTAGCTTTTTTACCATATCCACGCCTCTAACCTCGTTATCAAAAAGAGGGATCTCACCGCAGACATTTTCAAAGGATTTATACACTTCTTCCCGATATTTGTCCTGCATTTTGACCCGATTAATGATGAATTGAGCAGAATCTTTACCTACTTCTGATTTATCGATAGCCTCGTTTATAATGACACCGCCTATTGGAATTCCAAAGTCCTTGAACCAGCCAATGAAGCGTCGAATTACTGCAATGGGAAGAGATTCAAGAAGGGTTACAAAGAAAAAGGCACTCTTTTCCTCATCAGTTAAAAGAACCCTCATATGTTCTATCCTATCCCTAAAGGTGCTGAGATACTCCATTAATGGGTCCTCTTCCTCTGCTACCTTCTTTTTTCGGAAGGAAAGACTCAGCCTCATAGCTGCAGCTTCCTCCCGGCTTTTGTACATCTTGTTCACCCAGAGTGTATAGACCTTTGACATGCCTAAAAGCCTTCTGGCGTTTGCTGTGGGAGCAGTATCAAAAACGTAAAACTCAAAGGCATCTTCGAGCATTATATTTATCATGTTCTCAAACATGGCCGACTCTTCAAAGGCCGGATTCATGGTGGCAGACTCTATAAAGTCATCGGTCTTTGTAGGAATGTCAGCAAACTTAAGAAACCAGCTTATCTTCTCCCGTATCTCATTCTTTGATCTTTCTATGGTGTCTTTTGTATCTATCTCCTGGACAAAAAGATTATTTGTTCCCGGTATCAAAACGGGTTTTCCAAAGACGTCCTGTTTAAAAAGGTTTGACAGGCTATGCACAGGATTTGTAGAGGCCAGGAGTGTTTTTTTACCCTGTTGCGCCATCCACAGTGCCACAGCCGCGGCAACAACCGTCTTTCCAACTCCCCCTTTTCCACCAAAGTAGGTATATTTCATCTGGGGATGACTCTTAATAAAATCTTCCACTGTGGTTTTCATGGCAATTTCTCCTCAAACATCACTTCTGCAAGGTTTCTAATTACATCAAGCCCTTTTATCTCGGAATCAAATTCCGGAACAGATGAAAGCACAGAAGAGCCAAATGTCTGGTCTATCATCTCAAGGGCACCGGCCT
The DNA here is from genome assembly GCA_964611035.1 of uncultured Desulfobacteraceae bacterium. Lineage (GTDB taxonomy): Bacteria > Desulfobacterota > DSM-4660 > Desulfatiglandales > B25-G16 > B33-G16. The sequence goes on along the minus strand of CAZSWT010000011.1, from coordinate 57,199 downwards.
GCATCCCGATCCTATTTCTTAGATAGGTTGGTATGTTATCTTTTAACAATTCCCTGTTAATTACACGATTTACTATATATCCTGAAAGAGGTACATTATACTTAGCAAAAAGTTGTGCCGCCTTTTCAGTATCCACTATGGTCATCTCCTCTGGGGTAAGCACAAAGAAAAAGGCAGTCTTTTCAGTGTCTGTCATGATCTTGGAGGAACTTCCTATCCGATCCTTTATATACATCAACTCGTTATATATGTCGTCTTGCTCCGTATCTTCCCGCTTCATGGTGGCAATAGCCTTGTCATATTCCTTCATCTGTTCCCTCAGGCTTGTTATCTTCTCCAGCCATGCATCATAGACAGACGCCATGCTCAAATAATAAAGGGCATGGCCAAGGGGGACAAGGTCATAAATGTAGTAGTCAAAATTTCCTTTAACCACAATGTCAACCACTGCATCAAAGATGGCGCTTTCCTCCATAGCTGGTTCAGCCGATGAGGCCTTTATATAACTCTCTATTTCCTCAGGGATCTTTTTCATACCATACATCGAGATAATCTTTTGCCGTATCTCTTCCTGATAGTCCTGAATCCTCTTGTCAGCATCGACCTCACAGGCAAAGAGATTTTCCATTATCTCAATGTTTCCTTTACCAAAGATGTCGCGCTCAAAGATATCACTGAGCGATGCCTGGGGATCAACAGAGAAAACGAGCACCCTTTTCCCTTTCTTTGCAAGATAATAGGCCGTTGCCGCTGAAAAGGTTGTCTTTCCAAGCCCTCCCTTTCCTCCGTACATAAGGTATCTTCTGTTGGGATACTGTATAAAAAAATCAGCAAGAGACATAATTCCTCCTTTATAGTTTATTGGGTTTCTCGGGTTTTTTGGGTTTGTTGTGTTAAAACCCAATGAACTCAATGAACTCAACAAACACTAATACATGCTATCCATAAAATCCTTTTCCCTCAACATCCTGCGCTTCCATGTGGTGATCTGAGGCACAACATAGGGGAGCAAACGTAGTGAATAATAAGGAGGGAGTATGGGAATGCCAAGCATATCGCCCATGGTTATAAGGATAAAAAGATGCTCCATGCTGGAGCGTTGTTTAAGTGCATGACGTGCCATTCCATGTGTTGCCATGCCATAAGTAAAATCTCTTACAAAACCTATAACGCCTCCTGATTTTTTCCTTTTCTTCTCTTTCTTTTTCTCTTCCATGGCTACAATCTCTTTTAAATTTTTTAAATTAATCCCTTATATGGTCAAAGAAATCCCTTTCCCTTAAAACCCTTCTCTTCCATGGCCCAAGTCTTTTAACATAGTAAGGGAAAAGTCTCAAATGATAATAGTTAAAAAGACCAGGGAACCCAATTATCTTACCACATATGTTTACCATAAACAGATCGTCCAGACAACGTCTTTCTTTGTATACCCCTCCTATCAAATCGTAAAGAAAGAAGCCTTTTAGGTAATCCTTTATAGTCTGTATCCAGGGGTATTTCACTTTTTGAAAAATAAAAGTAAGGGAATACATCCCCAGGATCACAAAGTCTCTCCCAGGTACTATATCCCCTTCTTTAAAGGTTTTCTAAAACCCAATCTTATGCTGGTGCCTTTTCTGCCTCAGCCGGGGTCTCTGCAGCCGCACCTGATCTATACTTCTTGAATGCCTTCCAGCCATCATATGCAAGAATAATGGCAAGGATTATAAGCAGAATGGCTACTGCCGCAGCAAAGAAATTTCCGAATACCTTTTTGCCTGCAAATCCAGCCGGTATCAACTTGAAAAAGGCCACATAAAACAGGCCGCAAACGGTGGTAGCATACATGAAAAACATCGGGTAGATGGCAATCTTATAATTTTTGGCCTTCTGGACCAAAAAGAGAGTTACCAGCAGAAGTGCAAAGGATGCCATCAATTGATTGGCACCGCCAAAAAGTACCCATACATAAAGCCAGGTTCCTGTTTTTACCAGTACAAAGGTGATAATAAGTGCCACAATGGTTGCTACATGAGGGTTCTTTGCAACTCCCCATGTGTCACCCAGAAGCTCAGCGGTTGCGACCTTCATAAAGCGGAACACGAGGTTTATAATAGTAAGGGCAAGTATAATAATCATCATACCTGCCAGGGCCTTGGCATAAGATAATGGAAGCCCAAGGGAGGTGATTGCCCCTCCAAGGCCACCAACAAAGATCCCTACAGGATTGCTGACCTTTGCTATGTAAGCCGCCTTATCGGCAAATGCGGTGGCACATACGATAACCGCAATAATTGCTATGGTAAACTCCGCAAACATTGCCCCTGCTGTTACTGGTCTAACGTCCAGCTCGTTTTCAAGCTGTCTTGATGTGGCAGTACTGGATACCAGACTGTGCCACCCGGAGATAGAGCCGCAGGCAATGGTAAGAAAAAGAAGAGGCCAGAGTGGACCCATGCCGATACCCCAGCTTGTAAAAGCTGGCAGGGTCATGGGTTTATGGCCTATAATTATTCCTATAATCCCTGCTATGATCCCGAAGTATACCACGTATACTGAGGAGTAGTTATAGGGCTGAATGAAACGCCATACTGGTAGAATCGAGCTAAAATAACCAAATATCAACACACATATAAGGACGGTGGTATAGGAAACCTTAATGTTCCAAACCGTGCCTAACCAGATTGCAACAAAGATCGCTACAATTGCAATGATGGTAGTTGTAATTATGTTTACCTTTGCCTTATAGATCATATGCCCAACCAGAAATGCCACTGCAATAACCACCAGCAAGGGAAATGGGAGTGCTGCATTTCCGCTTACACCCTTTGTAATTACATGCCCAAAGGCAGTTGCTATAAGAAGCAGGTAAAAGTAGATGAAGGTAAGAAGTATCTTTCTTGCCCTGGGTGATATCAATTTATATCCCAGGGCCCCGAAGGTATCGCCATCACTTCTTATAGATACCATAGCGCTCGAGAAGTCATGGAGCCACCCTATAAAGAAGACGCCAAGCCCTAACCACAGGAGTGCTGGCATCCAACCCCATTGAAGGGCCACTATAGGGCCTATGATAGGTGCAGCCCCTGCTATGGAGTTAAGCTGAAACCCAAAGAGAACATTTTTGTTTGCAGGCATAAAGTCAACACCATCCATGTACATCTTGGCAGGTGTTGCTCTTCCTGCATCAACCTCAAAAACTTTCTTAGCAGCCCACCTGGCATATACCCAGTAGCCTACAACAACAATTATTACCCACCATAATAATACCCATAATGAATTCATACCTTAGTCCTCCCTTTGCTAAAGGTTATTTTTACCTTTAAAGGATTGATTATTCCCCACCTCCTCTCCTTAGTAAATTGTTGAGAAAATCATTATTGCTACATCTGTATTGTATCTCTATACTCTTAAATTATAAAAAGTCAAGGATTTTCCTATGAATATAAAAATTGGAAAATTACCGAAACAGTATGCTAACATTAGATGATAAAAAGGTTTCTACAGAAAATTAATTATCTTTTTGCCATGCCTTATTTATTCTTAGCTGACATCATTGCTATCATTCATTTCGGATACGTCGCTTTTGTTGTCTTAGGGTTTATCCTTATTTTCTCAGGCATCATTTTTAAGTGGAAATGGATAAGAAACCTTCCCTTTCGTATCACTCACTTGTTGGCTATTATTGGGGTTGCTTGTGAGGCATTATTAGGGGTAAATTGTCCTTTGACAGTGCTTGAATTTAAGCTTAGGTATGCGTCTAATCTTTCTGAAGAGAAGGTCTCCTTTATTGGCACTATTGTGGACTCACTTCTCTTTTATAATGCACCTGGGTGGTTGTTTACTATAATCTATACCGCCTTTGCAATAACAGTAATAATAACATTTATTATAGCGCCACCCAAAAGAAAAGATCGTTTAGATTAGGACGCAGACCCGCCTGCCAGACGGCGGGCAGGTTCTCGCAGATAAACGCAGATATTTTGTTATATTATATATCCTGATAATTTGCGTCCGTCCCTGGCCCAGACCTGGCACGCAATGTTTAGGCTATATAGTCTGAGTCAATAGATACCACAGAGGTTTCAATATATGCCGAGGAGGTCGCGCCAGGGCAGGCTGCGTCCAAAAGAAATTTCCTATATCATCAAATTAAGGAAGGCTGTCATTAAATGGATTTTTACACACGATCGTCTCATCCCTCTCTGAGCCCACAGATATAATAGAGGCCGGTACTCCAACAAACTCCTCGATTTTTCTTATATAACCTTGGGCGTTTTTAGGGAGTTCTTCAAAGGTCCTCGCCCCAGAGATATCTTCCTTCCATCCATCCATCGCATCATACACAGGGCTACATTTGTCAAGGATAGACAGTTGAGCCGGGATATTTTCAAGCCTCTTTCCCTTATACTCATAGGCTACACATAGATTAATCGAATCCAAACCTGTTAATATATCCAGCTTTGTTATTGCCAGGTGGGTCAGCCCATTTATGCGGGCTGAATATCTGACTACAACCAGATCCAGCCAGCCACACCTGCGTGGCCTGCCGGTTGTGGCACCAAATTCTTGCCCTTTTTCTTGAAGGTAATCACCGGTCTCATCAATGAGCTCACAGACAAATGGACCAGCGCCAACGCGAGTGGTATATGCCTTTACAATGCCGACAATGCTGTCCAATCTCTTCGGCCCTATGCCTGCTCCTATGCATGCATTTGCTGCCACAGGGTTGGAAGAGGTGACATAAGGATATGTGCCGTGGTCAATATCTAACTGTGTTCCCTGGGCTCCCTCAAAAAGGATGTTTTCATTCCTTCTGATTGCCTCATCCAATTCAGTGGAGACATCAACAATAAATGGGGAAAGCTCGTGAGCGATTGAAAGGTATCTCTCTGCGATAGGCTGATATTCCAGGGGTTCACCGCCAAAAAGATTAGTGAGATAAAAATTTTTCTCTTTTAAGTTTGCCTTGATTTTCTCCTTTAATATATCCGGATCTGTTAAATCAATGGTTCTTATCCCCACTCTGGCCACCTTATCCTCATAGCATGGGCCTATGCCTCTACCGGTAGTCCCAATCCTGGAAGCCCCTTTTGCCTTTTCACGGGCTATATCAATGGCCTTATGGTAAGGCATAATGAGGTGGGCCCTCTCGCTTACACCTAATCTTTTGGGATTAATAGCTATTCCTTTATCAAAAAGTCCTTGTATCTCCTCAAAAAAAACCTCGGGGTCAACTACTACTCCATTGCCAATAAGGCATCTCGTATCTGGATAAAGGATCCCCGAAGGTATAACATGGAAAATAGATTTCTTACCATCCACCACAAGCGTGTGTCCGGCGTTATTGCCCCCTTGAAATCTGACTACCTTATTTACCTGAGCGCTGAGAAGATCAACTACCTTTCCTTTTCCTTCATCACCCCACTGTGTGCCAACAACAACGACATTAGACATACTTGTATACCTCAAATAAAGTTAAACCCTGTGTGCGTACTTTTTTGACGCTAAATTGTGATATTCATGTTTTTTCTGGCAGAAAATAAACTCGAAATCTGAAATTCAAATGTTAAATGTTCAAAACGTTATTGACTGCCACCCCATGGTGAAAAAATTCGAATTCCTGCAGAATCATGATGTTTTGAATTTTGTTTTTTGGTCATTGGAATTTGTTTCGTATTTCGTGCTTAGGGTTTCGTATTTCAAAGTTCACCCTATACTTCAACATCACAACTGTCTTGGTTCCAGCTTGCCGAGGTTAGTTTTAAATAGCATAGTAAAGTAAGAATTATGAATCCCTGTGCCTCATAAAATCTTTTATGTTTACAATCTTTGGGGTATCTTTTTTTTTCAGTTCTCCGCTCCTGATTTTTTTAATCTTCTCTATATATTCCTGTAATTCTAAATTATTTTCCAAGATTTCCTCAATTTGATTCTCAAATTCCTTTAAAGAACTCTCAAGTTCATCTGTATCAATATAAAAGGCAAAGAAAGAGGCCAAAAGATTAACAATCCTGATTACTACCTTAAAATTTGTACCCCTCAAGTATAATGGTGAACGGCCCCAAAGCCCAATAAATGGGTAGCTTTCTTTTTCTGCCTTCTGCATAATAAGGGCATGTATCCCGGAGGGACCCTCATATTCAATCAGAGGAATATCTTTTTTGATAAAAACATCTTTCCAATCCCCAAAGGGATACACCCCAGAGACTATGGCCTCAGTATGAAGGACATCATCATACATCCCCCCAAGGCTGACGATAAGAGAAACACCCCATTGTTTGCATAAATGAAACAGGACCTGAATAAACATAGACCATCTATAGTCTGGCTCTTGAGCCTTTAAGAGAATAAGGTCATTTTTTCCTTCCTTGTTAGGCCAAAAATAAAAAGATATCTTTTTTAAAACCAGACCATGAAGCCTTCCTTTCTTGATAGTAACTACTGGTCTGTTTTGAGTAAACTGGTAAAAATAGTCCGGATCTATCTCAGCTATTAATGTAGCCTTCTTTTTTTCAATAATGTAGTCTATCGACTTTAGGGCAACATTGCCAGCATTGGACCAGTCTCCAAACCCAACAATAAGTACAGGATCATGGAGTGGGGGCATTTGATAAAATGTAAAGAGGTCTTCAGTCATGATGTAATATTCTCCCAATACTTCTCTTATGTCAATACTGCTTTGCTGGAAATAATCTCGCTTATAGTCTCTTAAATAAATCGTACATCAGGAAACTCATTTAAAAGGGTTATCCTAAATACCTGGACCAATGCCGCTGACTGACAATTAGCTCCTGATATTGCCTTTATAAAATGAACTTATTTTTTCTACAATATATTCAATCTGCTCATATTTTAACTCCGGGTAAATTGGTAATGCAATGGTCTGTGCTGCAGCCTCAACGGAAATAGGGCAATCCTCTGGGCGATAACCTAAATATTGAAAACATTCTTGAACATGAAGCGGCACTGGATAATAAATCTCGCAACCTATCCCCTGATTGATTAAATATTGCTTTAATTCATCTCTATTCCGACCGACCTTTATGACAAATTGGTTATATATGTGTCTACCCTTATTCTCAAAAGGAGGCTCGATCTCTTCTATACCTTTACGAGCAAATAACTCTCTATAAATGCGTGCATTCTCTCTTCTTTTTTCAGTCCATTGATCAAGATACCTAAATTTTACCAACAGAATAGCTGCTTGAAGGGCGTCAAGCCTGAAATTTCCACCAATCATTCTGTGGTAATATTTTGGTTGAGACCCATGGACCCTTATTATCTTAAGCCCTTGATATATTTTCTCATCATTTGTAGTGACCATGCCTCCATCTCCAAAGGCGCCAAGGTTTTTTGAGGGGAAAAAAGAAAAACAGCCATAGGTGCCCATAGATCCAGCTCTCTTAAACAATCCATCGCTAAATCCGTATTCCGCTCCAATAGCCTGAGCTGCATCCTCTATAATTACTAAATCTAAAGGCTTTGCTATGGATATAATGTCTTCCATGTCTGCGCATTGTCCAAAAAGATGAACAGGCACTATTGCCTTTAAGCGCGACCTCTCTTGAGAATTCAATGTTGAAATTTTTTTCTCCAATTTCTCAGGATCAATATTATAGGTATGGGTATCTATGTCTACAAACACAGGGATAGCGCCTAACCTGGCAATTGAACCAGCAGTGGAAAAAAAGGTATAAGGAGTAGTGACTACCAGATCTCCAGGACATATATTTGCACTCATTAATGATATGAGTAGTGCATCTGTGCCCGACGAAACACCCACCGCATACTTGACCTGAGTGTAAGCAGCTATTTCGTTCTCCAATGCCTCGACCTTCGGTCCCAGGATAAATCTCTGCGACTGATACACCTCCATAGTGGCTGCTATGATTTCCTCTTTAATGGATTTGTATTGGGCCTTTAAATCTAGAAGCGGTATGTTCAAAAGAACCTCCTTTTATATAATTTTAGACCTCGAAAATTTTACCCGATTTTGGGATAATATTTTGGACAAAAGGCTACATTTCTAACTTAAGATTTGGGTTCACGGTTTCCCGATAAAATCGGGGTTCATGGGTTAAAAACCTTTGAACCTTTGAACCCTGAACCTTATAACCCAGACTGAACCCTTATGTCCAATTTTCGAGCAAAGTCCTAAAAGCTAAGGGATTGCAGTCAATAAATCAATAGTTTTTATGAGGTCTGAATTTAAGGGTATTGGATATTAGTTATTCACCAAGTTAGAAGCAGGCACAACCTCGGCTTCATTAGTAAGGGTCGTCTGGAAATTTTTTAATAAATCAATGGTCTTTTTGTGAGGATGTCCTATTCCTATGGCACTGCCCTTATGTCTTGCGACACTAAGCAGTCTCTCCATTTGTATTTTTAAGGCATTTTCTGAGAGATGATTATCTAAAAAAATATCTCTGCTTGCTGTCCTGAGAGCCATTTTTTTTGCCACATCAAATGCCACGGTATCACTGCTTGTTCTGCTATCAATATAGTAAAGCCCTTTTTTCTTCAACTCCGCCAGCACAATTACCATCTTCTCCTCGCTTTTTGTAAATCTCGACCCCATATGATTATTTACACCAGCAACAAAAGGAATCTGGCTCAAATCCCTAGTAAGTGTATCCAAAATCATTTCTCTATCCATAGATACCAACAACACCCCATCCCCTGGATTAATAGCAGGATAATTCATTGGTTCCATGGGGAGATGAAGCATTGTTTCTCGACCATCATTCCAGGCCTTACGTGCAATTAACCTCGTATTAGGGGTAAAGGGTAACACAGAAAAGGTGAGGGGTAAATCGAGCTCCAAAAGGGCGTTTGCAAGAGAAATGTCATAGCCCAAGTCATCTATTATAATACCTATTTTGGGATATGAAAAACGATGAGAACTCTTTTTATCCTCGAGCGTAATTGTTAATCTGTGAGTATGCAGGCCTTTGCAGTACACGGCATAGATTATTTCATTTTCTGATTTTTTATCTATAGTAATTTGTGTCGGTATTGGTAGTTGAGAAATCCTTTCTCTGATTTCCTCTCCCACCTTGAAAACAGAAAGCTGTTTCGGAATCCTCACTTCTATGCTACTAAAATTCCACCTGTATTTGCCTTTCTGTCTCGGAAGAACAGATGGAAAAACAATATTTTCTTCTGGCACTCCTATTGTATAGAATCCATCAGAAATAGACTTATCTATAAGGTATATGCCTCGACTTAATTGTTTGGAATAGAGATACACCTCCTCAAATGGTAATGGAGGTCTGGATTTATCCGGTATCAAAATATAACTTATTACTATGATAACAATTAGAATTGCAAACCCAAAGCTAACATGGGTGAAACTAAATCTCGTTTTTTTCTTGCCTTTTGATTTAGCCATGTAATGACATTATACCTTTATCCTTGAGCTTATCTGCTTTCTAATGTAGAGAAAATGTTCCAAGAGCGAAGTATCTGAATCGCCCTTCTTAACTGATTATCATTATCGATACGAGTTTGGATGCGAGACTCCTCATCTGGCACAGCTCCACTCTTTTCCTCTTTCTTTAAATCTGGAGTCTCTTTTTTGATATGGCCCTTTAAATCCCCTTCTCTTATGAAAGCGGGTTTTTTTGGTTCAGCCTCTTCCTTCGGTGGTACAAAGGCAACCTTTATATCCGGCTCAATACCCCGTGCCTGTATAGATCTTCCACTTGGAGTATAATATATAGCAGTTGTGAGGCGCAATCCTGAGCCATCTGAAAGTGGAAAAAGTGTCTGGACAGAACCTTTTCCAAAGGTAGTAGAGCCTAAGATAAGGGCCCTCTTGTTATCCTGTAAAGCCCCTGCCACTATTTCTGATGCGCTTGCACTCCCCTCATTAACCAAGGCAATCATCGGATATTTTCTGGGCTTCCCGTTCTTGTGAGCGACACTTTCTTCTTCTTTTTTATCCCGGCCTTTAATAGAAACAATAAGCCCTGAATCAAGAAAGTTATCGGCCACCTTTACCGCCTGAGACAGCAGCCCTCCAGGATTGTTTCTCAAATCCAAAATCAAACCCTCCAATGCCTTTTTATTCTCCATATCTTCTAAGGCCTTAGAGAGTTCTTTGCTCGTGTTGCTCTGGAAATTAGAAATCCTGATGTAACCTATATCCAAAGGAAGTGAAAATGAGCGAACACTCTTAATTGGTATTACATCCCTGGTAATCATAAAGTCTATCGGTTTTTCTATCTCTTTCCTCCTAATGGTGAGTTTAATCTTGCTCCCTTTAGGTCCTCGAATGAGCTTAACTGCATCCATAATGGATAACTCTTTACTTGATTTGTCTCCTATCATGATTATCTGATCTCCTGCCTTTATCCCAGCCTTAAATGCAGGTGTCCCTTCAATAGGAGAGACCACAGTAAGCACGTGGTTTCTGATAGTTATCTCAATTCCTACACCAGAAAATTTTCCTTTTGTCTCTACCATCAATTCCTTGTATTCTTCTGGGCTCATAAAAAAGGAGTGAGGATCCAAGGTTCTCACCATACCCTTTATAGCCCCATATAGAACATCCTGGGGATCTGTGTCTTCCACATAATTTTTTTCAATCTTGTTTAAGACTTCGCTCAGCACCTCTATGTTCTTATATACCTCTTTTGTACCAGCCGAAATATCTTGATCACCATTGTTGATTACACACAACACTATCAAAACAATGAAAATAGTTGTCTTGTAAAAAAAATGGTTATGTCTTGTTTTTAACATCCCTCTTCTCCTTTTCTTGTTAAAATTTCAGCTTTTGTCTTCTAATTTTAGTATATGATCAATAAGTTAAGGAAGGGCATGGGTGTCTTTTTTAAGCCATCTTTTGGGGTCAAGATGATTTCCTCCTTTTCGTATTTCAAAATATATCCCTGGGCCTACCTGCCAGCCTGGATCTCCTGCTATACCAATTACTTCTCCTCCTGAAACCGCCTCTCCCTTTTTCTTAACTATTTCCTCAAGGTGGGCGAAGACAGTAAAATAATGGTATCCATGGTCAATAATCAACAGCTGACCATATCCTTTAAACCATCCGGAATAGTCTATCCTGCCAGGAAAAACAGATCTAACCGCCTCCCCTGGAGAACCTGTGATATATATTCCCTTTCTATGCATAAATGGATTAAATCCAAATTGTTTCACCTCTCTCAGTATTTTTCCTTTTAACGGGAGAGGTAGTTTTCCTTTCATTTTAGCAAAGCTTTCCGGTAACATGCTTTCCTTTTCTTTAGTCTCTAAATGTATCATGGTCTCACTTAAAGCCCGCGTCGCCTCTTTCAATTCTTGAACCGCTTTCGCATAAAATTCCTTCTCCCTATGTATCTTCATTAACAAAAAAACTTTTTTTTCAACATATTTTTCAAGTAGTGCCATCCTGGAATTCTTGACCTTTTTTAACTCCTCGCCCTTGGCCATATTTTCCTTGAGTCTACTTAACTCGCCCTCTGCCTGTCTCATCTGCCTGTCCAAAATATCCAGCACCTGTCTATCCTGTGCCATAATAGCCTTCATATACTTTATAGTCTTCTGGAATTCTTGTAGAGTAGCAGAGCTCGCGAGAAGCCATACATACCCAGACCTCCCAAACTTATAGAAAGCTACTAACCGCTTGTTTAAATATGCCCAGGCAGCACTGGAAGATTCATTCAGTCTTTGAATCCTTTTCTGCCCACCCTTAATCTCGCATGAAATCTCTTTTATCCTGCTCGATAGCTCCTTTAAAGACCGCTTTTGTATAACCACCTCTCTTTCCAGTCGTTCGATCTCTCCCAGGATACCTTTTTCTTTAATATCAACACTGAGCAGCTCTCCTTGCTGTTCTACAAGATCTTTTTCTATCTGCTGAATCTGGGAGTTATTGCTTTCAATAGGGAATCTCTCTTCTGCCCTTAAGAAATCTAAAAAGAAAAAAATGAAAATAATGGCACATAGTATAAAAAAAACTGGTAGAAAATCTTTAACTATCTGATTCATAGTCTAAAAAACCGACCCAAAGATATTGTGCTCGCTATAAAACCAATAATAACACTCATAAGTAACAAGAAAAGAATAATTTGAGGGGAAAGAAAGACAATATTAAGAGAGGCAAATCCAATGCTAATGTGTATTCTGGTTATGGCTATTATATACGCTAAAAAGAGAATGAATAAGGCAACTGCACCGCCGAGTAGGCCTTGAATTGATCCTTCAATCATAAAAGGAATCTTCACAAAACGATTGGTCGCACCTACAAGCTTGAGTATTTCGATTTCTTCCCTTCGAGAATAGATAGTCAATTTTATTGTATTTGTAATGATAAAAAGGGCTGCTAAAAAAAGTAGTCCCCCAAAAATCATGCCTACAATCTTTATTGCCTCCATGATAACCTGAAATCTTTTTATCCATTCCTGGGTGTAATGCACCTCATCAACTACAGTAATTTCCTCTAATCTTGTTTTCAATCGATGCGGAAGGCTGTCACCCTCTTTATCTCTCGAAAGAGTAATCTCAAGAGAAGCAGGCAAAGGATTCTGCTTTAAACCATCAAGCAGCCCAGCCTTTTCCCCTAGTTTTCTTCTAAGACTCTTCATAGCATCATCCTTGGAAACAAACTGTTTGACAGTCACCCCGGGGAACAGAAATAATTCTTTTTTTATATTTTCAATTACAGCAGCATCTGGCTCCTCTTTGAAATAAATAGACATAGTCAACGTTTTTCCCTGCTTCTCTGTCCAATGATTTATGTTTACAAAAATAAGAATAAAGGCATAAAAGATAAGGAATGCTATGGACATTGTGCCTATACCTATCAGGTGAACTAATCGATTCTCACGAATGTTTGCCATAGCCTGCCTGATAAAATAATGAAATAGTGTAATCTTCATTTATACTATTCTACCCTTATTGAGAGTAACTATTCTTCTGGTCGTGTCCTTTAACAACTCCTTGCTATGTGTTGCCACGAGTACTGTTGTGCCCCTAATATGTATCTCTTTTAAAAGAGCCATTATCTCCATGGTTAAATCAGGGTCAAGATTTCCAGTTGGTTCATCAGCCAAGAGGATCAAAGGATTATTGACTATTGCCCTCGCAATAGCAACTCTCTGCTGTTCCCCACCTGAAAGCTGAGGAGGATAGTAACCCTCTTTGTTTGTCAGGCTTAAATACCTAAGTGTCTGATGAACCTTTTTACGTATCATAGATAAAGGAAACCCTATTATTTCCAGAGTGAGGGCTACATTTTCAAATACATTACGCCTTGGAAGTAACTTGAAATCCTGAAAGACTACCCCTATTCTTCGACGTAACAATGAAAGGTCCCGATCCTTGATCCTATTAAGATTCCTTCCATCGACTAATGCATTCCCGCTTGTTGGCCTCTCTGCACAGAAAATTATTTTTAACAATGTAGTCTTTCCTGCACCACTAGGCCCAGTAATAAAAACGAACTCCCCTTTTTTTACTGCCAGGTTTATATCCAATAGTGCTGGATTTTTTGAGCCAAAATTTTTATACACCTGAAATAGTTTAATCATTTTAAAAAAAATAGAAATTAACGTACTTCTCTCATCCCCGCTGAAACAGCGGGAAGATTGTTTCAATAGACTAAAAAACTCTTTAATTTCACTAAGTTGTAGAAATTCAGATATATTAAATTAGGCTGGTCAATCACTTCAAACCTATAAAAAACTGGTAGGATATTACGAGGTTAGTAATATATTATTTAGTATAAGCAAAAAAGATATCAAGACTACATCAATCTTGGTTGTTCAACGTTAACAATACGCGAGCTAAACATTTTAAAATTTTACTTGGCGTATTCAACAGCCCTGGTTTCTCTTATGACTGTCACCTTAATCTGTCCTGGATAGGTAAGGCCTTTTTCTATTTTTTTGGCTACCTCACTGCATATCATTGTTGATTCAAAATCATCTACCTTATCGCTCTCTACTATTATCCTAATCTCTCTGCCCGCTTGAATTGCATACGACTTATTAACACCTTTAAAAGACATGGCTATCTCTTCCATATCCTCCAATCTCTTCACATATGTCTCGTACATCTCTCTTCGAGCGCCAGGTCTAGCGCCAGATAAGGTGTCGGCTGCTTGAAGGAGGACATCCATAACAGATGTGGCCTGAATATCCTCATGGTGAGCAGCTATAGCATGAACTACTTGCTCAGATTCACCGTATTTCTTGGCCAAATCTGCCCCTATGAGTGCATGCGCCCCTTCTACCTCATGATCTACTGCCTTTCCGATATCATGGAGAAGCCCGATTCTTCTGGCCTGTTTCTCATCCAACTTTAACTCCGATGCCATTATACCACACAGGAAGGCAACCTCCATAGAATGCTCTAACACATTCTGAGCATAACTTGATCTATATTTCAGGCGCCCGATTAATTTAATCAATTCTGGATGGATATCATGAAGTCCGATATCAAAAGTAGCTTGCTCTCCGGCCTCTTTAATGTGTGCCTCAATTTCTCCGCTCACTCGTTCTACGATCTCCTCAATCCTTGCCGGGTGAATTCTGCCATCTTCAATGAGCCTCTCCAGGGCCACCTTAGCAACCTCTCTCCTGATCGGATTAAACCCTGACAAGACTACGGCTTCAGGTGTATCATCAATTATAAGATCTATTCCGGTAGCAGCCTCTAAGGCCCTAATGTTCCTTCCTTCTCTCCCGATAATCCTTCCTTTCATCTCATCATTTGGTAAATTAACCACAGAGACACTCTTTTCAGCCACATAATCACCAGCATATCTTTTAATGGCCAAGGCCAAAATCTCCTGTGCCTTTCTATTTGAGATTTCTCTTGTCTCAGCCTCTATTTTTTTTATGAGCTTGGAAGCCTCATGGCGTGCCTCTAATTCCATAGAAGAAACGAGCATCTCTTTTGCCTCGGTTACTGAAATACCGGCAATCCTCTCTAATTTCTGCCTCTCTTCTTCAATCAGCTTGTTGAATTCTCCCTCCTTCTTTTTCAAAGCATTGTCCCTATTCCCTAAGGCTGCTTCTTCTTTGGCAATCAGTCCCTCTCTTTGCTCGATCTGTTCTATCCTCTTGTCTAAGGTTTCCTCTTTTTGGAACAATCTTCTTTCCTGGCTCTGTAGCTCCTTTGTTCTTGACTTTGTTTCATTCTCAAAATCAAGTTTCATCTGATAAAGCCTGTCTTTTGCCTGTAGCTGAGCCTCTTTTCTAATTGTTTCTGCTTGTTTGCCGGCTTCAAGGATAAGCTTTCTCGAATAGTCTTCTGCGGAATCGAGCTTATTCTCTAACATCTTTTTACGAACAACAATACCTATAAGCGCACCTGCTATAATTGCTATTAATGCAACAATAACTAACGGGGTAACTAACATATATTCATCACCGCCTTTTATTTATTAAGATTTTTCTTTAGGCAAAAAGAGAGGGTTGATAGAGGTTTAGCGGAATGATAGATAATGGATGCTAGGCAAAACTTACTAACACAAAGCGCTAAATGGTATTCTTAAAAAATAGAGAAATTTGCGAATCAAGTATCCTATATAAGATTTATTTCTTGTGTATCCAAATTTATTTTCACTCAATTTTTCCCAACGATTATAATATCTTTATCTATTCTATTATAAAGTTAAGCAACAATTCATTCCTCAGCCCTAAATCTATCAATCCACTCTTTTTATTTTCCCCCGCTGCAATGCCGTGTCGGCAGTTCTTTTTGAACCTAAGCTCACGCAGGTGGGCATTCCGTTACCCCGTTAGGTCTTTTTTACCATCAAAAAAACACACAAGGGCAAGCGGGAATTCCCTTTTACATTAGTGTTAGCTCAAAAATCTTCCGCCAATCACGAACATAGCAGGGGAATAATTTAGTTTAATGCTAAATCCAAACGTTCTAATAATCTTTTGGATCTATTATTGATTTCGGCTAATAGAACCTCCTTTTCTTTTATAAGCTGAAAATAATCTCCTGCTATATCAAGAGCAGTTAAAATAGCCTTCTTGTCTTCAGATAATTCCTTTTTAAACTTATTTATCTCTCTCAGCTTTTTGTCCACGTACTCTGCCGCCTTCAATATCTGTTCCCTATCATCAGAGCCTCTTATAGCATACTCTGTATCCTTTATTCTAATTGTAACCTTATCGTCCATAGTACATATCTATTAAGTCTATACAGTAAATTCGTTTATCTTTTCTAAAAGAGTTGCTATTCTTTTTCGTATTACGTCTCTATCAATCTCTACCGTTTCTATCTCCTTAGTAAGCGAGCCAATCTTCTTCTCCTGGCCATGTATATTCCTTTCTAAGTTATCCTTTTCCTTATTAAGAGAGCCCACCAGTGAAATGAGCGATTCAATCTTCTCTTCCAATAGGCCAAATTGATTTAATTTGTCTAATCCCATAGAGACTCATCAATTTTTTGACCTTTTTAGTATATCTTGTTTGTAAAAAAAGTCAAGCGATAAGAAAATAGGTATGTAAAGGGAGGGTTGAGGAAACAGGAGAGGTTATTTCTTAAATAATTCCAAGAAATCGTAAAATAAAAAAAAGGATTCCGACGACCAAACCAAACAAGGCACAGATCTGGGCAATGAAAAAAAGGTAAAACAACGTAACCTTGGTATTCTTATTCATTTCATATGGTCTTTTTCTTTTCGTTAGCCCAGTAGTCATATTGCGTGCAATATAGCGTCAGTAGTTGGTTGTCAGTAGTCTGTTGTATCTTTATTACCAGTTATTGAGTATTTTGTTGATGTTTAAGTGCCTAAAGTTGTTTCGTTAAGGAATCGTTGGTGATAATGAAAGATTTTCAAACCCTGGTTACCTTTTTTCTTGCTTCGAGAGAGGCCTTGATCTTCTTTAACCTTAAGAAGCTTTCTCTTTCTATTTCTTCCATTCTCATTTCTATATGCTTAATCGTTGCCTTTAGCCTGGGGATAACAATATATTCTAATGCGTTAACCCTTCTTTTTGTCTTTTCTACCTCCTCGGCAATTCTCCTGACAGATTCTTCTACCTCGGCCAGTTTCACAATTGATAAAATTGACTCCTCAAAATTTTTGGCGGCATCATCAAGTTTCGCATTCGTACTTAAAAAACCATAGCCTCTTTCATTTACGCGCCGAATTACATTATCGACTCTCATAATGGGGACTGAGACACCCATTATATTTTTAGTCATAAAATCTAAGTTTATATCTCTAAGCGTTATCCCGCTAATCTGTTCTAAATCCCGCGACCCTAACAAAACTTCAGCCATTAAAAGATTATAAAAAGCGACCTTTAGGTTTTCTTCTGCCCTGTTTCTTGCGTCCTTATATTTCTTAATTACTACCATGAACTCAGAAATCAATGCATCTCTCTTTTCCTTCAAAAGCCTGTGCCCTTTATCAGCCAGCTTTACCCTCCTTCTGAGCTTTAATAATTCCATCCTTGTGGGCTTAACATTTTGTAGAATCTCTGCCATGTGCTTGTTACTTGTTATTAGTTATTGATAATTGAAGATTGAAGATTGAAAATTTTTCTCTTTTAAGACCCTTTCTTATAATATTGTTTCACGTATTTCTCGTCTATTCTTTTCAGCTCCCCCTCTGGAAGTGTTGAGAGAAGTTCCCACCCTAAATTAAGTGTTTGCTCAATAGTTCTATTTTCATCCACTCCCTGTTTGACAAACCTCTCTTCAAAAATATCTGCAAATTTTAAATTGAGGAGATCCCTTTCGCTCAATGCCTCCTCTCCTACAACTGCAACGAGACTCCTCACGTCCCTTCCTTCAGCATAGCCAGAATAACATTGGTCAGACACCCCTAAATGATCCGCCCGTGTCCTGCCTTCCCCAATCCCTTCATTCATGAGCCTCGAGAGGCTAGGGAGAACATCTACGGGAGGGTAGATTCCTTTTCTGTGTAATTCGCGCGAGAGGACAAATTGTCCCTCGGTTATATACCCTGTAAGGTCAGGTACCGGATGCGTTATATCATCATCTGGCATAGAGAGTATTGGCATCTGTGTGATAGAGCCTTTCTTTCCTATGATTCTTCCTGCCCTCTCATAATGACTTGCTAAATCGGTATACATATAACCCGGATAGCCTCTTCTTCCAGGAACCTCCTCTCGCGCTGATGAAATTTCCCTCAGGGCTTCACAGTAATTGGTCATATCAGTGAGAATAACCAACACATGAGTGTCGTAATTAAAGGCCAAAAACTCCGCAGCGGTAAGGGCCATTCTTGGTGTAATAATCCTCTCGATGGCCGGGTCATCGGCCAAATTGATAAAAGAGACTATCCTCTCCAATGCCCCAGTGGATTCAAAGCTATTCATGAAAAAATTTGCCTCTTCATGGGTTATCCCCATAGCAGCAAAGATTACAGAGAATGGTTCCTCTGAACCCAAAACGGTAGCCTGTCTTGCTATCTGTGCAGCAAGCGCATTATGGGGTAATCCAGCACCTGAAAATATCGGAAGTTTTTGTCCCCTCACTAATGTATTCATTCCATCAATGGTGGAAATACCGGTTTGGATAAATTCATTCGGGTATGCTCTCGCTGTTGGGTTTATGGCCGCACCGGTAATTGGCAATCGAGCCTCTGGAATGATCTCTGGTCCACCATCAATCGGTCTGCCCAAACCGTCAAAGGACCTTCCAAGAATCTCCTTGGACAGGGCTATCCTCATGATGTCCCCGGAAAACCTGACCCTTGTCTGATCTGTATCAAGCCCTCTTGTGCCTTCAAATACCTGAACGATGGCCAAATTCTCCTGTGACTCCAGGACTTGACCCATTCTACTATCCCCCTCGGGTGTCTTGATATACACAACCTCTCCAAAGGCCACCTCTTCAACACCTTCGACAATCATAAGGGGGCCTGCAACCTGTGTAACAGACCTGTACTCCCTCGATTTTATATCCTTAATTTTCTCTTTCATTGTTGATTCCTCAAAGATTCAAATTCAGTTTCAATGGCCTTTATTAACTCCTCATATCTCTGTGGAAAATCCGGGTTTGGCGTGTACTTCATTCGAGCTATCTCATCCTTAACCTTTACGGCAGCTATTCTGCTCGCCATAATACCTGCCTCAATTGCCTTATTCACCTCCTGGTAGAATTTCATAATGATCTTAAGCATGAGAAACTGCTTCTCTTTAGAGCAATACGAATCTATTTCGTGGTATGCATGTTGTTGAAGATAGTCTTCTCTGATCATCCTTGCTACCTCTAAGAAGGCTCTATCTGATTCTGGTAACGCATCCTGACCAACCAACTGGACAATCTCCTGCAACTCGGACTCTTTCTCAAGGAGAGCCATCATGTTTCCCCTAAGAATTTGGAATTCCTTGCCTACATTTTTATCATACCAGTCCTTTACAAAGTCCAGATAGAGTGAATAACTCGTCAACCAATTGATGGCAGGAAAATGTCTTCTGTCTGCAAGGTTTGTGTCTAATGCCCAGAAGGCACTTACTACCCTCAAGGTATTTTGCGAAACCGGTTCGGAGAAATCACCTCCTGGTGGAGATACAGCACCAATAATTGAAACCGATCCAAGTCTCTTTTCCTTCCCCAATGTCACTACCCTGCCTGCCCTTTCATAGAAATCAGCAAGCCTTGTACCCAGATAGGCTGGAAAACCCTCTTCGCCTGGCATCTCCTCCAGCCTTCCTGAAATCTCTCTCAGCGCCTCAGCCCATCGTGAGGATGAGTCAGCCATCAGGGCCACATCATATCCCATATCCCTATAATACTCAGCAATTGTAACCCCTGTATAGATAGATGCCTCTCTGGCTGCCACTGGCATATTTGAGGTATTGGCGATTAAGGTGGATCTTTCCATTAATTTCTCACCGGTGTTTGGATCATCCAATTCTGGGAAGGTCACCAACACCTCTGTCATTTCATTCCCTCTTTCTCCACAGCCGACATACACTACAACCTGGGAATCAGCCCATTTTGCCAGCTGATGTTGACTAACCGTTTTACCGGTTCCAAAGCCCCCGGGAATTGCTGCTGTGCCACCTTTGGCGATAGGAAAAAAGGTATCATAAATCCTCTGGCCAGTTAACAATGGTACCTCGGGATCAAGTTTTTCTTTTAAGGGCCTTCCTATCCTTACCGGCCACTTTTGTTTCATCATTAATTCATGCTTTTTTCCATTCTCATCAAGAATAGCAATAATGTCATTAACGGTAAAACTCCCGCTTTTAATCTCCACCACCTTCCCTTTTATCCCTGGTGGGACCATTACCTTGTGTAGTATAACCTTGGATTCCTGAACCTCCCCAACGTAATCCCCTTCAACAAGCTCGTCACCCTTTTTAACCAGTGGGTTGAAGTCCCATTTTTTTTCAGGATCCAGGCTGGGAATGTTAACCCCTCTCGTTATATAATCCCCTGCCTGGTCTTTAATTCCAACCAGAGGCCGTTGTATCCCATCATAGAAATTTGTAATAATTCCCGGACCAAGCTCCACTGAGACAGGGGCGCCAGTTCTCACAACCTCTTCTCCTGGTTTGAGCCCGGTGGTATCCTCATAAACCTGTACATACGCCAAATCCCCTACGAGCTTTATCGTCTCTCCCATGAGACCTTCCTGGCCAACCCTCACAACCTCATACATCTCGCAACCTCGTATATCTTTGGCGATTACGAGTGGGCCAGCAATGCTTTTGATCTTTCCTGTCTTCTGATCTGCCATAATTTCCTCGCTATTCTATTTCAAATCCAACAGTTCTTTTAATAAGCTCCCGCATAGGATCAGCCTTAGAGATCAAGGGGCCTCCACTATCCGGAATCTGTAAAATTATAGGCATTATACCTTTCCTAAATCTATTCGCCTCTTCTAATAAACCCCTTATTTCTGCAGCTATCTTTTCAGTAATTAATATCAAGGCGGTGCTATCCTCAAATAGACCCTTCAGTATCCCTCTAATATCTTCCTGCCTACTATCCTCAATCAAGAATGTTTTTTTTATGCCTGCCAGTCTGAAACCATAAATTGTGTGCTTATCTCCGATCAGTGCAATTTCCATCATTTCCTCGCAAGTGCTTCTCTGATTTCATTCCTATCCAGATCAACCTCGGTACTCCTCACAATAGTCAAAAGATTTTTTACCTCTGCATCCTTTGATACAAGAAACCCGACGAGGGGTCCTGAACCAAAAGGCTTTTTCTTTCTAATATCTTCTGCCTTTTTGAGCACCAGATTATCGAGCGCCTGCTCAAAAACTAAAATAGAGCCAGTTTTCTCATACTCTTGCTGAGCGCTTAATAGGGGTTCAAAATATATTGTGTCTTCCAGAAGAGGAATGAAGTCTGACAAATCCTCTTCGTCAAAAGCAGAAAGCAATGCAATCAGGGCTGTGCAATCAGGGATTAAAAAAGGATTAATATCTTCTAATAAAAGTCCGTCATTTTTCGCCCTCAAAATAATTTTAAGGTTGTGTGTTTCGACACATACCACTATAAACTCTCTGAATTCTTTAATTCCTTTTATCTTTAAAACCTTTAACCATATATCCTCCCAGAAAATTCTATCCAATAAGGCCTCTAAAAAAAAGAGATTCTTAGTGTCATTATATTTACTCAGTCCATCTATCAGCGATTGATAAGGGGTCTTTGCCAAGAGAGCAACAAAATCATCCATGCTTTCTGCATCGATGAGGGTCTTAACAAAAGCAACGTCCAGTTCGCCTCCCTCAATAAAGGAATCCGCTATTTCATCTTTTTTCTTTGCGTCTCCATGGATTCCTCTCATAACAGCTCTCAAATTGATAACATCCCACTTCTTAAGGAGATATTCTTTTATTGGCCATGACCCTTTTGGAATAATTGTGGATATCTCCCTCCCTAAAGAAGAAAATTCTTCTAAAACAGCTTTCTCCAATTCTTTTGAGTCACTCACTGCCCCTTCTGATAGGTAAGGAAAATAGTCTGTTCCCTCTAAAAGAGAGGCTATCTCTCCAGGTGATGTACATCCCCATAGATCTTCCCATCTTGATGAGGAAATAAACTTTCCCTCTTTTGCCATTATCTTTGCATTAACATAAAGGTATGAAAGGGTGTCTCCAATCATATCCTGTCCCCAAATAGAATCTTGGCCACATCTACCCTTAAATTCTCTTTAAGCTGGTTTAATTTGGTTTCAAGGGTATTATCAACCTCCACTTGCTTTTCCAAATCCCTCACCACTACACCCCCGAGGCACTGGATAGCATCTCCAGTTAAAGACAGGGAAATCTCTCTTCCTGTCCTCTTCTTAACTGATTCACGTGCTTCTCTCAGCATCTCCTTGTTGAAGGTTTTGCTATCCCTTTGGTTAAAAACCAACTCAAGCTTGTTTCCAGCAACAATTTCAGAGGCAGAGACAATCAGGTTAAACATGATATCCTTATATGTAAGGTTGTCTCGTTTCCCCTTTTCAGCCAATTCTTCCAAGGCCTTTTTAGCGGCTTCAAATGAAGCAACAATTGCTTCTTCCTGGGAATCCATCCTCTTTCGTCTCACATTAATTCGAGCTTCGGCAATTATTTTTTGCCCTTCGAGAGAGGCAACCCTTTCCCCGTTTGAAAGAACTCTCTCTGCCTCTCTGTCTGCTTTTTCCTGAGCAGCTTTTATAATAGCATTTGCCTCTGCTCGAGCCTTAAGAAGTGTCTCAGATATCTCCTCCTCGGCCTTAGCCTCAAGATGGGATATTATCTTATCAACCCCTTTATCTGACATAATTCTCCTTTTTACCTAAAATAAGTGAGATAAAGTTAAAAGTGGGATAGAATGCCTCGTTCAAAATCACTAACTTTAGGCACTTTACAACTTTAGTCATTTTAGGCACTTTTCTTTAATCTTAACCTCCCATAATCTTGGTTCCAACAAAGATCAGGATAGCTATAAGGAGACCAAAAATAGCAAATGTCTCTGCCATGACAGCAAGGACAATTGCCTGCCCGAACGTTTCCGGCCTCTTGGCTACAGCACCCATGCCACTGGCAGCAATAGCTCCTTGGGCAATAGCCGTGGCACTACTTAAACCAATCACAATTCCCCCTCCAAGCGCAGCATAACCCATTCCTATAGGGATTGCCTTAACCTCTCCGCCAAGTACACCGACACCGATGAGTATCAAAACGGCCCCTAAAAAACCATATATTCCCTGCGTTTGTGGAAGGGCCTGGAGAACCAAAACAGGTCCAAACTTTTTTGGATCCTCTGATATAACGCCTGCTCCGGCAATACCAGCCAACCCGACTCCTATCCCTGAGCTAATAGCAGCCACACCCATAGAGATAGCCGCGCCAATAATTGCCAATACCATTCCTGATGATAATTCCATACAAACACCTCCCTTTTATTTAATCTCTACTACTTCATACCTTGTCTCAAGGGGTGTAAACTCAGTGCCCCCGCTTTCAAAAAATTTGGTAAACAATTCTACATAATGCAGCCGGAGACCATGAACAAAGGCTCCCATTGCATTGATGACAAAATTGAATAGATGCCCAATAAAAAACACAACGATAGCAAAAAAGATTCCGATTGAACTGCCAGCATAAAGCATATTTGAAAGGACATTAACTGTCATAGCAATTCCTGTTGTGCACAAGCCCAAAGCCATAAGCCTGGCGTAAGAAAGAACATCCCCCATGAATCCAGTTACTTGAAACATGGCCATGGCCTTATGCCCAAGGAAAAGCAGTACGAGAGAGATAACTATAAATATTAACCCCACCGACTTATAGCCTACTAAATAGAAAAAAATACCTAGCTGAGCAAACAAAAACCACAGATTGCCAGTTAAGGCCTTCCATGCCTGCCTTCTCTTTAGCCTGCTCCAAACATTAATCACTACACCTAGATTGACATGGATCAGACCGATAATGAGGGCGATCAGCAAGAATGTTGTTACCTGGACCATGGGGTCAAATACCTGCATAGCTTTTAGTGCAGGTACATTGAGTCCAAAATCGCCGAACCATCCCCCGGCAAGGGCGCCAATAATAATAGTAGCCACGCCTGCTGATGATAAAATAACACCGGCATCCTTAATGAATATATTATATTGCCCTCCCCCTCGTACCAATAACAGGCCCAAAACAAGGGCAATTACCCCATACATTGCGTCAGTTAACATGATTGAAAAAAACAGCAGAAAGCCCGGAACTAAAAGCAGGGTTGGATCAACGCCATTATAGGTTGGCATACCGTAAAGACGTGTTAATAGCTCGAAACTCCTGATAAATTTAGGGTTTTTTAATAGCACTGGCACATCATCCGTCTCTTCAGGATCCGATATCTCGACCACGCATGCCCCATTGCTGACGTCTCCTATCTCCTTAGCGGCCTGGGCTGCTGAGTTTTCTGGGACCCAACCCTGAATTGCAACAACATGCTCCATTTGAGCAAATTTATTCTGACTTTCCTCTCTCTGTCGCTCCATCGCTAAAAATTCCCGGTACTTTTCAAGCTCATCTCGCCATCTTTTCGCTATATCAACAACCATTGCCTCTTTTTTTGTCTTCTCTTCAACTAATGCCAAAATTTTTTTATTAATCGAATCTCTTGCCTCGTTTGGTGTTCCTTGTTGGCCCACTATTTCAATCTTTTCCCAGCTTATGCGGCGAAGATTGGCCAATACCAGCGATGCTTGTTCTTTGAGACAGATTAACAGTGTTACAAGCTTATTCTCAGATGTCTCCCTTACACCAAGATAAAAGTTACCTTTCGTCAATTCCTCTAATCTTTCCCGTACAGTATCCGTCTCTTCCTTTGGAATAATACCTAAAAAGGTTGACAAAAAGTCTGATTCACCGACGTCTTTTAGATCTATCTCTAAGTTTAAAATCATTTCCAATAGGCCCTTAACTCTCTCTGATTCTATAATCTCTTCCTCAATTTTTTCTAATTTTTTAACTGGTTTTTCTGTCTCTATCTCAATCTTTTCTATTATATCGTCAACAGTATTGATGAGCTCTTTGCCGTATACCTCTCTCGTTTTAATCCTTTTTGGCGGCATAGGTGCAAAGATCCCTTTTATAAAACCCTCTTTTTGTTGAGGATCATATCGTTCAAAAAGATCTAAAAATCGATTTATTGCTATATTAACAGCCGCTATTTTTCTGATATTTGTAGATGGTGGGTGAGGTCTTAGCAGGTTTTTCCAGGTAGGATCTTCGAGTTTTTCAGAATAATCAGTGAGATGGATAGTGCCAAGCGCTTGTAGTTTTTTAATTACCTGATATCTCAATGCTTCGAGAGCAAGTATTTGTATCTTTTTCATCCGGATTGGTTGTAACATAATCTCTACCCTAATAATGAACGTAAAATAAACTCTTTGGCCTTTTCCAGGTTCTCTTGGGCCTTCTTGCTAAGTTTTTGGGTTTCCTTTGTCCATTTATTAGCAATGTTCAGGCCCTCCTTTTTTGCCTCCTCTCCAACATCCTCTCTCATCTTTTCAGCTTGTCTTTGAGAATTTTTCGCCTTTTCAGCTAATAATTTTTCTGCCTCTGCCTTAGCTTTCTCAATTATGCGAGTTGCCTCTCCTTTGGAATTCTCTATCCTCTCTTTTACCTCAGCTTCGGCCTTTTTTATCTTATGTAAGGATTCTAAAATCATGCTAAACCTCTAATGCTAATTAAAAATTGTATAAAGGAGAGATATTGCAGCTATTTCAAAACAGAGAGGCCTTCAGTTTTTTTTTGGGATACGGCATGATCATTATTTGTCTCTTCTTTTAGATCTTTCATTTTGCAGTTACCCTCAAAAATAACTCCTTCTTCTAAAACCAGTTTTGGGGTCTTGATATTGCCAAAGAGTTTACCTGGGACAGTTATTTCGATCTTCTTCTCTGCAAGTATATCACCATGAACCTCTCCGCTTATTATTATATCAGCAACATGAATCTGCGCTTTAATGACTGCGCTTTCCCCTACTATCAAAGTCCCATTTGAAAAAATCTCTCCAGAAATTTTTCCATCTACCCTTACAGCACCAGTAAAGGAAAATTTACCCTCAAATTCTGTATCCCTGCCTAAGAAAGCGTTAATCTCATCTTTTGTTTTCTTCATTGATTTCTAACCTCGTCTATATATTTTCCAGCGGCTTAATACCATTATTGAATAGATGATTGCAAGAAAAAACATCTACTCAATAAGGTTGATTTTAAAAAATTCTTTGAAATATCGATCCTGTCTATTAATCATTCCTGAAACATAAACCTTCTCATGCTTATATTCATTACCAATCCCATAGCAGCCATAGTTGAAATTACAGAGGATCCACCATAGCTAAACAAGGCTAATGGTATCCCGACTACCGGGAGGAGACCGATTACCATGCTGACATTTATAATGAGATGCCAGAAAACTAATGCAGCAATACCAACAACAATAAAAGTGCCAAACTTATCCTTGCTATTTTTGGCTATGTTGAGACACCATAGTATTAAAAACAGATAGACAAGCAAAAGCATGGCTGAGCCTACAAAACCCCACTCCTCTGCTAACACAGAAAACGAAAAATCAGTATGTTGTTGGGGGAGAAAATGTAGTCTTGTCTGGGTCCCTTTAAGAAAACCTTTCCCCCAAAGAAGGCCTGAACCAATAGCAATCTTGGACTGGGTAACATGATAGGCAGCACCCAACGGATCCAAATCAGGCCTTAAAAATGTTATTATCCGTTTCTTCTGGTATTCTTGAAGGGTGATCCAGAAAAACGGTGCCGAAAGAAAAGCTATGGATAAAAAAATTGCTATTGATTTCCAATTAACATCAACAAAAATAACAATCGAGAGGGATACTATGAGCAATATCAGCGCCGTTCCTAAGTCAGGCTGGTAAACTATCATTACGAAAGGAATGGCAATTAATATTAACGGCTTCGACAGATCTCTAAGTCTGTAATTTTCCGTCCTTTCTGAGCTAGAGAAATATTTAGCAAGAACAATAATAATGGAAATTTTAACCATCTCAGAAGGCTGGATAGAAAAATAACCTAAACTCAACCAGCGTTGAGAGCCATAACTAACTTTACCATACTTTAGAACAGCCAACAGAAAAATCAGGGAAATAAAAAATAATGGATATGCAAGTCTATCTAACACATGATAGTCAAAAGTTGTCATTAAAAGCAGAATAAAAAAACCTATGGCATACCAACAAATTTGTTTAATATACACTTGGCTGCCTCCCATAGATCCAATTGAATGGGTGGCGCTGTAAAGATTAAATCCGCTCAACAATCCTATAAATATTAATATAGCTAACAGTATCCAATCAAAGTTATTTATCAATCGACGATCAAACATGCTTGTTTCCTGTTTTCTTAACAAGAATTGAGCAACTATAACATTCTTGCCTTCTTCAAATAACACTCGATTATTTTTTTTGCAATCGGCGCCGCTACACTTCCTCCTGTACCGCTATGCTCCATAAGGATGGCTAATGCTATCGTCGGATTTTCAGCAGGCGCAACAGCCACAAACCATGCATGGTCTCTAAATTTATACGGAACTTCCCTTTCCCTTGCTAATTCTCTTTCCTCTGGCAAAGCAATTACCTGAGCAGTGCCAGTTTTACCGGCAACCCTTATCTGATCAAGCCTTGCCCTTCTTCCCGTTCCACGGGGCTCATTTACAACACCAACTAAAGCCCTTTTTACCAACTCCATGTTTTCTTTTTTTATGCTCCAGCGCTGTGATGAATTCGGCTTGAATTTAAATATTTTCTCCTTGTCATCTTTCTCTATCCATTTGGTTACCTGTGGTTTAAACAGAACACCCCCATTAAAAAGGGCTGATACAAATCTGACCATTTGGATAGGCGTTATAAGTACAAAGCTTTGTCCAACTGCCACGGACAATGTCTCCCCTTCCTGCCACGGAACATGCCATCGTCTTAGCTTCCAGGCCCTATTTGGAATAAGCCCTTCCTTTTCGTCTCCTAATTGGAGGTTTGTTTTAGAGCCAAAACCGAGGCTCTTTGCATATCTGGCGATAGTATCAATCCCTATCTTCTGGCCCATTTTATAAAAGTAGACATCGCATGATTCAACTAATGCCCTGTGTAAATCAACATAGCCATGTCCTCCCTTTTTCCAATCACGATATAGCCTTCCTCTAAAGCTATAGCTTCCTCCACAAAAGACTTTTTCATCGGGATCAATAACTCCTTCTTCTAATCCCGCTATGGCTACTACTATCTTGAAAAGAGAGCCTGGTGGATACTGGCCTGAGATTGCCCTATTTTGTAGTGGAAAGCGAGGATTAGAAACCAATCTTTTCCATCCCTTTTCGTCTATTCCTTTGGCAAAGTCATTAGGGTTAAAGCTCGGGCTACTTGCCATAGTTAATACCTCTCCGCTCATTGGATTCATGGCAATAATAGCACCTGCTCCATTCTTGAGGGAACGCTCTGCCAGCATTTGAAGATCTTTGTCTATTGTGAGATATATATTAAATCCTGGCTCTGCCGCCCTTTGGTATAACACCCTTAATCTTCTGCCAGACGCATCTACCTCAACCTGTTGTCCTCCCCTAATACCATTCAAATATCTTTGCCATTTTTTTTCTACGCCAAATTTTCCTACAAAATCACCGCCCTTATTCTCATTATATACCTCCTTATTAAGCTGTTCTTTGTCAATTTCGCCAAGGTAGCCGATGAGATGGGCCGCAAGAGGACCATATATATAGTGTCTTTTCGGCTTTACCTCGATGATTACACCTGGCATATGAAAAACGTTAGTTTCTATTCTCGCTAACTCATCTCTTGTGAGGACCTTTTTTATGTAAACAGAATTAAATGGGTTCTGCCGTAAGCCTTCATTTATTTTTTTTTTAGCAGACAGGCCATCGATCTCTATCAATCTGCCTATATCATCTATTAGCCCATCAAGGTTTTTAATATCCTCTGGGATCACTCCCAAGGCAAAGGATGCTCTATTGTCGACCAGAAGGTCACCGTTTCTGTCAAAGATCATCCCTCTCACAGGTAAAATATCTCTTAAATCTATTCTGTTGCTCTCTGATTTTTTCCTATATTGGGCCCCACTAATGATTTGTAAAAACCATAACCGTACAAACAAAATGCCAACCATAATGACGACAAAGAGAGTCAGCTTTTTTAGTCTCTTCTGATATGTTTCAGCCTCTATAGGGTTAATTTTGGAACGCCATATCATAAATTATCCCTCAAAAATAGCTATAAATAGGCCAGAGATCCTTTTTGGGCGCTATCCTGGCTCTCTTTTCCTCTTAGCAAATTTAGGAAATAAAATAAAAGTGGGGTAATCAGGCTCGTTATTACAATAGAAACGGATACAAAAATAAAAGAAGTCAAGGCGATAAATTGCCTTATAGGGAGAAATCTCACTACAATCAGGAGAAACAAACACTTAGCCAAAAGAAAAAAGACCACCAATAACATTGAGGTCTTGATATTGTTGAAATCTAAAAATCGTCGACACTGATTAACTCCAAGAAGAATAGCAGAATAGGTAAAAGCAAATAAACCAAGCTGACATGGAGAAAAGATATCTGTCAATATCCCCATGAAAAAAGCAAGGCAATTAGCCTTATAATCTTGATCTTTTGCGACAAGATATATCAGGAAGATAGGGACGATATCAAGATCTAACCATTCGATCCTTAAAAAATGGTTTATGCTTCCCTTTAAAATTACAAAAAAACCACATGTCAACCAGATTAAAGGATAAAAAAATATCCTGTCCTCTTTCCATAACTTTAAAAATTTACTAATTTTCAATCCGATACCGTAGTACATCAATCCACAAATACGTTTATGTATTTGACAGCTTGTTTTAGCAATGTTGTTTATGCAACACTAAGTTCTGCCCTCGGCCATGAGCTCGGGCCGAATGGAGAAAATAAGTATGTCATCGAACTAATGAATCGACGTGCTCAGGGTCGTGAATTTTAGATTCCCACTCCTTAAATCGTCAATCATTCATTCGTTCCCCTGGTATAAAACCTGATCTCAAAATTACGAGAATCTCTTCCAGTTTTGAGAAATCTACGGCTGAAACTACCATGACATCCTTAAATAGTTTATCAGGAGAATCCTTTATCTTTTTAACTGTACCCAGGTAAAGACCCTTGGGAAAAGCTCTCCCCAATCCTGAGGTTACAACTGCGTCACCTGTTTCTATATCACATGTCTTTATTACATAATCAAAGGAGCATTCACTTAATCCTCTTCCTTTAAGCATGCCTCTGCATCTTGATCTCTGAACCAATCCATCAACAGCACTGTTTTGATCTGTAACCAATAATACCTGTGCGTAATTAGGTGAGACAGAAACTGTCCTTCCCACAACTCCTTTTGAATTAACCACCGGCATGTTTATCTTAAGACCATCGTTTTCCCCTTTACCAATAATTATGGATTTAAACAATACGCTTGAATCCCATCCAATGACCATCGCTGGCAAAAAGGTCTCTTCGGTATTTTCTTGAAATTTAAGGAGTTGTTGCAGGCGCTGGTTAGTCAACAATAGTTCTTGATATCTGCTGTTTTCTATCACGAGGAGGTCTATCTTTTTGTTGAGATGCAAGTTCTCTTGACGTGTCTCGACTAAGAAAAAATAATTCTTCCATATATCCCTTGCTGTGGATATTGTTCCGATAAAAATTTTTTGAAAGGGGGCAATAATCTCAATCGCAAGCTTTTCTGCAGGATTCCATTCCCGTCCCTTGCCAATACTGAGAGACAGCAGGATTAGGGATAAGAGAATAAAAATATAGGAAATCCATTTTGCCCTATGCTCTAAAAAAATGGTCAATTATTTTAAACCTAACCGTTTTAATTATTTGACTGTAACCTCTCTTAAAATCGATAGATTATCCAAGACCTTTCCTGCCCCTATAACAACGGTGGTAAGTGGATCATCCGTGATAGTTATTGGGAAACGTGTCTCCTCGCGAAGCAAGGCATCAATATTTTTTAATAGTGCACCACCGCCAGTTAAAACTATGCCTTTATCTACCACATCAGCAGATAATTCAGGTGGAGTCTGCTCTAAAGCAATTCTTACTGTTTCAATAATTGCATCTACCTGTTCAGATATCGCCTTTCTAACTTCCTCTGAATCTATAGTGAGTATCTTTGGTATGCCTGTGACAAGGTCTCTGCCCTTAACTTCTATACACTCCGCCTCTTCAGTCGGATACGCATTTCCAACATTGATTTTGATTAATTCCGCTGTTTGAGGACCAATCAAAAGATTATATTTTCTTTTGATGTACTGCAGAATAGCCTCATCCATCTTATCACCAGCCACCCTTACTGAACGCGAATAGACAGTCCCTGCCAAGGAAATAACAGCCACTTCCGTAGTCCCTGCCCCTATATCAACAACTAAATTGCTTGTTGGTTCAGTTATAGGTAAATCCGCCCCCAGAGCCGCAGCCATGGGTTCCTCAATTAAAAAAACTTCTCTAGCCCCTGCAGACTCTGCAGACTCACGGACTGCCCTCTTTTCGACCTGAGTTATTCCCGATGGAATAGATATAATTATCCGGGGCCTCACAAGAGATCTTCTATTATGAACCCTTCTAATAAAATACCTGAGCATGGTTTCTGTGATATCAAAATCGGCAATAACACCATCTTTCATTGGCCTGGTCGCTACAATGTCTCCGGGTGTTCGCCCCAGCATTATTTTTGCCTCTTTTCCTACTGCTAATACCTTGTTTCCTCCCCGGTCTCCCTTTCTTACCGCTACTACAGAAGGCTCATTCAAGACTATCCCTTTGCCCTTTACGTACACCAATGTATTGGCCGTACCTAAGTCAATGGCCAGATCGTTGGAGAATAAACCGAGTATAGGGTCTAATAGCATTTAGTCTCCTTTCCATGATTTTGTAATTGCTCAAAATCCTGTGGCAATTTATTGCTTCTTTATTGAGCAGGTACATAATTTTAATTTATAACCCACTATACATAATTAATTGGTATCGTTCAAAAGGTTCGGCATTTAGAAAAATTAAATACCATTCTATAGTCAGATAATAAGATTAAAAACAAAAAATGTCATTGAAAGCCTTCATCATTAGGGATGTCAAAGGTCAAGATGAACGACTTATGTCGCCCTTGACATCCCTAATGATTACGGCTATTTATCAATTAAGAGATGATTGCAATCATCTCTATCCAAAAGTAGAGATAGACTAAAAATATGTATCACACCGATTCATAAATATCGGTTCAAATTTCTCTATGATTTTACTCTTGAAAATAAAAAGCCGAACCTTTTGAACGATACTAATTAATTTTACAAAATTTATCAAATATAAAATATTACATGTCTCTTTTATCTTGACAACTTAGATCACCTATGATTATTAAAGTGATCAATTTTTTAATGAACACACATTAATTTATGAAACGAACATTTCAGCCAAGCAACATAAAGAGATCTCGTACGCACGGTTTTCGGGCCAGAATGAGCAGTAAAGGTGGCAGAAATGTGATAAAGAGAAGGAGGGCAAAAGGCCGCAAAAGACTATCTGTATGACTATCATGCGTAGCAGTATTTTATAAGGGTTAGGCTTTGCCCATATCGTAGCGACAAGCTTTTAAGATGGGATTATTTTCTTTTAAACGAGAGGAGCGAATATTAAAAAAGAAAGAGTTCATTTCTTTAAAGCTTCATGGGAGACGCTATTATACAAAAAATTTTGTTGTTATTATAAGAGAAAATAGGGAGGATATTACCAGATTAGGTATAACGGTCAGCAAAAGGATTGGAAATTCAGTAAAAAGAAACAGGATTAAGCGATTGATAAGAGAGTTCTTTAGGCTAAACAAACAACAGATTCCAAAAGGATATGATCTTATAATTACTGCTTTAAAAGGAAACAATACGTTCGCCTTTTTTAAAGTACAAGAGGAGTTAGGAAACTTACTGCTAAAAAATGATGGTCCTTTCCTTTAAGCCTCGAGCTTACATAGTTTCATTAATTAAACTTTATCAGGTATTAGTATCACCATTTATGCCATCCTCTTGCCGCTTTATGCCTACCTGTTCTACCTACGCCTCCCTTGCCATTGATAAATACGGTATAATAAAAGGAGGGCTCCTCGCTTTAATTAGGATCCTTAAATGCCACCCCTTTCATCCGGGGGGCTATGATCCTCTCAAGTAAGCCCAGTTAGAATTATAGGTGGGACTTTTTGCCCCGTGTGAAGGACAAATCTCCTCTAAGCTTATCTCCTTGACAGCGTCCCGATCCAGACACATTCTAACAGGGTAAACATCTATTTAATAGGATTTTTGTGTTTAACATTATTGTAACTCAGGTTGTAAGGTTCAAGGTTCACGGTTAGGCGTATTTATTGCTGCATAGGGCTCACTCTGGACTCCTGTGCAGAACACCATGGAGTTTCACAAGAAACGGATGAACACGGCTCTCGTTACGGAATCGAACCTCTTTTTCGTCTGGTTAACCCTGAACGGTGAACCCAGGAACTTTGAACCTGAGTAGTTACACATTATTTAGCGTTTTATTTGTCAATCAAGCAGCACAGGTTGATAATTTTACCATTAGCTATTATAATTCACTTTATTTTATATTGGGAATTTATTTATGGATAAAAAAACGTTGTTGGCTTTAGGGCTGTCATTCCTTGTCTTCCTTTTATGGTCCGTTTTGTTTGGTCCGAAACCAACGGATAAATCAACTGAGAAACAGTCAATACCTAAAAAAGAGCTGAGCCAACAAAAAGATCAATCTCAACCCGGTTTAGAAGGTAGACCGATTCCAACAGGCCCAAAGCGAGATCTTATGTTAGAGACGGGAAGAGATACCAGAGATATCACAGTCGAAACAGATCTTTATATAGCTGTCTTTTCTGGGTCTGGTCCTCTCATTAAGAGTTTTAAACTAAAAAAATATCGATCAACGCTTGAGAAAGACTCTCCCTTAAAAGAATTAATTCATGTTAAAAACAAGAGCGGGTACGGATTTAATCTCGGCTTCTCTGGGAAAAATATACCCAATATCAAGTGGGCTACTTATAAGGTAAACCGCAAAGAAATTACAATCAGGCCGGGTGACCGACCAAAGGAATTAATTTATGAGCGTGTATCACCTGAAGGAATAGAGATACAAACAAGGTTTGTTTTTTATGCCGACAATTATAAAATTGACCTGTCAGTACATGTAAATAATAAATCTGAATACCTAATTGATGATACCCTTTCATTAAATTTGTTTCATCTTCCTACAAAGACAAAAAAGGGCTATGGCGCCTTTGAGGGTATGGCCCTGCTTCTCGAAAACAAATTAAAAGAGGTTAAAGTTGGAAAACTAAAAGATAAGCAATTTCTTGGCCAAATATCCTGGGTTGCTCGTGAAGAACCGTATTTTTTGGCCGCTATCGTCGATGAAAAGAGCAGAAAATCAACTGTAAAAAGCAGCATTCTCCCTGATGACGAGATAAAAATATCGTACATAACCCCTTCGCTCAATCTCAGACAGGACCAGAATACAACGGAAAACTTTATCCTCTATTTTGGACCCAGGGATCTCTATATACTAAAGGCCCTGAATAAAAAACTCGAAAAGGCTGTCAATTTTGGCTGGTTTGATATTATTGCCAAACCCCTCTTGGTTACTCTACGCTTTTTCAATAAATACCTCTCTAATTATGGTCTTTCAATTATATTGCTCACTATTATCATCAAGATACTGTTTTGGCCTCTCACTCATAAAAGTTATCAATCTATGAAAGAAATGAGAAAACTTCAACCTATGATGGCCAAGATACGGGAGAAATACAAAGGAAATAAGCAAGAAATGCAGAAACAGCTCATGGGACTTTATAAAACCTATAAAATTAATCCCATGGGAGGTTGTTTGCCTATGATAGTCCAGATTCCTGTTTTTTTCGCCCTTTTTCGAGTCTTACCGAACTCGATAGAGTTACGACATGCTCCTTTTGCTCTATGGATTAAAGATCTCTCTGCACCTGACAGGCTTTTCTCCTTCCCCTTCCAAATTCCTTTTATGGCTCCCCCCTACGGTATTCCTGTGTTAACCCTGATAATGGGAGCATCCATGTTTCTCCAGCAAAAAATGACACCAACTACAGGAGACCCCGCCCAAGCTAAGATGATGATGCTTCTGCCAATCGTATTTACGTTCTTGTTTATTAATTTTCCCTCTGGTTTAGTGCTTTATTGGTTAGTAAACAATGTACTATCAATAGCTCAACAATATAGGATTAATAAACAAGTGGGCTAATTTTAGGAGGAAACTTTATGTCGTCTACAGAAATAGAAGCTAAAACAACGCAAGAGGCTATTGAAAAGGCCTGTAAACATTTTAATTTAAGAGAGGAGGAGCTTGATATAGAGGTATTGGAAACCAGATCTGTTGGAATTTTTGGTTTAACAGGCAATAAGAAAGCTAAAATCAGGGCAACACCAAAGAGGGATGACAGCATAGCCCTTGCCCAAGAAATACTCACAAAAATAATTTCATCAATATCCCCAGATACAAAGATATCTGCAAGGAAAAAAGCTGATGATATCGTTTTAAATATAGAAGGGAATAACCCTGGGATCCTAATAGGGCCTAAGGGTAAGACCTTAGAGGCATTGGAGTTTATTATCAATAAGGCAGTAAATAAGGCATCTGAAAAAAAGGTAAGGGTAATTGTTGATGCAGAGAATTACAGGCAAAGAAGAGAGGAATTCTTAGAGAGACTGGCATTTAGAATGGGCGAAAAGGCGAAAAAAACAAGAAAAACTGTCACGATAGATCCGATAAGCCCACACGACAGAAGAATAGTTCATCTCGCCCTTAAAGGAGATTACCAGCTCCAAACAAAAAGTAATGGTGAAGGTTTCTTTAAGAGTGTGTTTATTATTCCAAACAAAAAGAAGATCGATAAAAACCAAAATGATTAGTCCCGAGTTGCTTCTTTTATCATGGATTATAAAGAGGAGACCATTGCTGCTATAGCTACTCCAATAGGGGTAGGCGGCATAGGAATAATTAGGATTAGTGGGTATAATGCTGAAAACATCGCACGGAAAATTTTTCGATCAAAGTCCCCCATTAACTCATTTGATAGTTTTCGTCTTTACCTAGGCCATATTATCGACCCGAAATCAAACCTTCCTGTCGACGAAGTTCTGCTTTCCGTAATGCACGCCCCTTTCTCTTATACCCGAGAAGACGTGGTCGAAATTAATTCTCACAGTGGCTACACAATCCTGTCATATATACTCCAGATAATTCTTCAAGCGGGCGCCAGACTGGCCAAACCTGGTGAATTCACCCTCAGGGCCTTCCTTAACGGGAGGATCGATTTAACCCAGGCCGAAGCGATTATAGACTTAATAAATGCGAAAGGTGATATGTCAATGAGGTTGGCAACCGGCCAGCTTATTGGAGGATTAAAAGCAAAAATTAATGAAATTAGGCAGGTGCTCATCGAAATCCTTGCAGACATAGAGTGTTTAATAGATTTTCCTGATGAAGAATCTTCTGAAGTAACAAAATCACACACAGCAGATCGTCTAAACGAAAAGGTTATAAAGCCCATTAAAAAGCTCGTAGCAGCCTATACGCAAAGAAAGATATGGCATGAGGGTACCGCCGTAGTCATAGTCGGTAAGGTTAACGTTGGTAAATCGAGCATTTTAAATAGGTTTTTACAGGAGGACAGGGCAATCGTTACTCCAATACCAGGAACAACGCGTGATATTCTCGAATATACTGTTACTATCGAAGGGCTTCCTTTAAAGCTGGTAGATACAGCCGGCATGCGAAAGGTTAGAGGAGAGGTTGAAAGAAAGGGTGTAAATTTAACAAACACTCAACTTGGCCTGGCTGATCTAACTCTTTTGGTGATCGACCGAAACAGACCTTTAAATCAATACGACTTAAATATTTTGCGAAAAGTCGATAAAAGGGCCACTATAGTTATTATAAACAAAATTGATCTTCCCGCGAAACTAAGTGACAAAAAAATCGATGTTGTCTTTCAACACCTTCCCAGGGTTGCTGTTTCGGCCCTCACGGGGGAAGGATTTGAAACACTAAATGAAGTAATCTTTAATAAGGTTGTTGATAGGGATATAAATGTTTATCCAGCGCCTATTGTTCCTAATATAAGACATAAAACTACATTAACTAACGCCTCTATGTTTTTAGAAAAGGCATCTAAAAATTTAATAGGTGGTTTTCCATTGGAAATAGTAGCAGCGGATCTTTTGTGGGCGAAAAATGCTTTAGATGAAATAACGGGAAATAAAACGACAGAAGAGATATTGGACAACATTTTTAGTAAATTTTGTATTGGTAAATAATCCCTTAATAATTCCATACAATTGTCACGCTTAAAGGTAACAAATATATTGTAAATGATAGCCTAATGTTCTATACTTCAATATGAATAAAGATTTATTAATTTATATTTTTAGGCCACGCTAAAGCTCTTATGGTATTAGTTGAAAAATGTCTTGAATATAGATTTAGTTTTCACCGGGATGACATTAGAGTCAGGCCTTACGTATTAAATCTATCTCAAAAAATCGATAGATATATTTACCAATCTAACGCTAAAGTAAGGAGGTAAGAAAATATGAATTTTGAATTATCTGAAGAACTGCAAATGCTTAAGGATATGGTTCGTGATTTTGTAGACGAGAAAATTTCTCCGTTTGCAGATGAATGGGAAGAAAACCACCATTTCCCATACGAAGAGGCTATTAAACCGATGGGTGAGTTGGGTTTTTTTGGCACGGTTATCTCTGAGGAATACGGGGGAAACAATATGGGTTGGCTGGCAGCTATAATACTAACTGAGGAAATTGCCCGTGGTTGTAGTGCGTTGCGGGTTCAGATTAATATGCAGACAACAGGTAATGCCTTCACCATCCACCATTATGGCAGTGAGGAGTTAAAAAGGAAATATATTCCTAAGTTGGTGAGTGCCGAGTATGTAGGGGCATTCGCGATGACAGAGCCTAACGCCGGATCTGATGTTATGTCTATGAAATCTACTGCCGAGGATAAAGGAGATCACTGGCTTTTAAACGGCTACAAGACATGGATCTCTAATGCCAGTGTTGCGGATGCGGTCATTGTTTATGCGTACACAGACAGGGAGGCTAAGTCGAAAGGTCTGTCCGCCTTTGTTGTTGAGCCTAAAAACTTTAATGGAATCACAACCACAGATTTAGATAAAACAGGTACACATGCAACACCCACCGGTGAAATTATCATGGAAAACACCAATGTCCCTAAAGAAAACATTATAGGTAAACCAGGGGATGGGGTTAAGATAATTTTCGGCTCCCTTGCTAACTCCCGACTCTCCGCTGCCGCCGGAGGAGTTGGTGTGGCACAAGCCTGTTTAGAGTCCGTTACTAAATATGCTATGGAGAGGGAGCAGTTTGGTCAGGCAGTGGGGAAGTTTCAAATGAATCAAGACATGGTCGCCCAGATGGTCTCAGAGATCGAGGCTGCAAGACTATCCTGCTACAGGGCAGCATGGCAAAAGGATCAGGGAATGTTGGGAAATAATATGGAGGTGGCTCAAGCCAAGTATCTGGCCGCTGAAGTTGCCTACAAGTCCTCTCGATACGCTATGAGTATTCTCGGGGCCTACGGTTACTCTACAGAGTATCCGGTGGCCCGTTATTATAGAGACACTCCTCCTTATGGTATGGTAGAAGGATCAACTAATATCTGTAAATTCATCATTGCACAAGATCAACTCGGCATAAGGAAGGCAAATAGATAAACCCTGTTGCAACTACCCCGCGCTTATACGCGGGGTAGAAAATAGACGGTTATTAAGTATGTAGGTTAGAGACTTTAATGTTGAGTGTATATTTTTAATCACATACTGGTTATAAAAACCCGAGTTATAAAAAATATATATAGTAAAAAATATAGTTAAATAAACACATTAAATGGCTTCTAAACAATATAGTGCTTCTTTATTATTATTGTTAGTAATATAAAGTAAAAACAATAATATAACTTTAAAATTTTGGAGCAAAAATGGAAATCAAAATTAATAGAGATGTTCTTTTAAAAGGCGTGTCTCGTGTTCAGGGAATCCTGGAAAAAAGAAGTCATATGCCTATACTGTCTACAATACTTTTAACAACAAAACAAGATAAGATTGAAATATCAGCTACTGATTTAGAGATCGGATTTCAAAATAGTTACCCGGCTGAAATTGTTAAGCCTGGTAGTATCACCATCTCTGGTAAAAAACTTCTCGATATAACAAGAGAAACTAACAGTAAGAACATTTACATATTAGAAAAAGAAAATAACTGGATTTATATTTCTGATAATAAAGCCCATTATAATCTTTCTTGTCTTCCTGCTGACGAATTCCCTATTTTAACAGAGCCGGAAGGGATAATAATGATAGAAATAAACAGTAAAATATTAACTGAGATGATTAATAAAACCATTTACTCGATAACTATAGAGGATACTGCCTTTAAATTATCAGGTGTGTTTATGGAAACAGTAAATAAAGACAAAGAGGATTTTTTAAGAATGGTTGCTACAGACGGTCACAGACTCTCATTAATTGATAAAAAAATACCCAACCTTCAGGAAATAGATATTAAACAAGGTGTTATGATTCCTAAAAAGGGTTTACTGGAGTTAAATAAACTTGCTTTAGAAAATGGAAACATCCTTTTCGGGTTAAAACAAAACAATCTGGTAGGCAAAAAAAAAGAGGCTTTAATTGTAATAAGGTTGTTGGACACAAAATTTCCTAATTACAAAGACGTTATCCTCCCAAAAAAAGAAGATAAAAAAAACATTATTACTGTGAATAGAAACCTTTTATTAGAATCCATGAGAAGAATGATGATAATAGGGGGTGATCAGTATCAAGGAGCAAAAATAACCATGGGAACAGATTATTTAGAGATGGTGTCTGTGAACCCTGATTTAGGTGATGTGGAGGAAAAAATAGAAATTAAATATGACGGCGAACCAATAGAGATAGGTTTTAATCCTAAATATTTTATAGATGCCCTTCAGACGATGGACAGCAATATAATCTTTTTAGATATTAAAGATCAAACAAGCCCATGCCTGATTACCGGAGAACAAGATCAGGGTTTTCTGGGTTTAATTATGCCGATGAGGGTTTAAGGGATGACAGATAAAAAAAAGTACACTGCATCGAATATTAAAGTTTTAAAAGACTTACTGGCCGTTAGAAAGAGACCAGCGATGTATATTGGAAATACATCAACAGAAGGACTTCATCATTTACTATATGAGGTTGTAGATAATAGTGTAGACGAAGCGTTAGCGGGTTACTGTGACCAAATAGATATCAAAATATTAAGCGATAATAGTATCGTCGTAAAAGATAATGGCAGAGGGATACCGGTAGATATGCATAAATCCGAAAAATTGCCAGCCCTTGAGGTTGTAATGACCAAACTCCATGCCGGAGGTAAGTTTGATAATAAAAGCTATAAAGTATCCGGAGGTTTACATGGTGTTGGTGTTTCAGTTGTGAATGCGCTTTCTGAGTATCTCGAAGTGGAGGTATATTTAAATGGTAATGTGTATTATCAAAGGTATGAGAGGGGAGTAACCGTTAGCCCTATGGAGATAATAGGAAAAACAAAAAGAAGGGGAACGAGCATCCACTTTAGGCCTGATGAGGATATCTTTGAAACGACAGATTTCAGTTTTGATATAATTCGCCAGAGGATGAGGGAATTAGCATTTTTAAATACAGGACTAAAAATAAATATCTACGATGACAGAACACATAAAGAGAAAAACCTTTTTTATAAAGGGGGTATAATATCTTTTGTAGAATATTTAAACCAAAATCAGGACATTATACACCCTAAACCTATATATATTAATGGAGAGAGAAATGGGGTTAATATTGAAATAGCGCTTCAATATAACCGTTCTTACATACAGAAAATATTTTCATTCGCTAATAATATAAACACAAGAGAAGGTGGTAGCCACCTGGTTGGGTTTAAGGCAGCTTTAACAAGGAGTATAAACTCTTATCTCCAGGGGAGCCAACAAGGTAAAAACATAAGGCTGACAGGTGATGATGTACGTGAGGGGATCACTGCAGTTATAAGTGTTAAGTTACGGGAGGCGCAATTCGAGGGTCAAACTAAAAGCAGGCTTGGAAACAGCGCAGTAAAGGGTTTAGTCGAAAACCTTGTTAATGAAAAACTCGCCATTATATTCGAGGAAAATCCACATATAATAAAAAATATTTTACACAAGGTTGTTGAATCAGCAACGGTAAGGGAGGCCGCACAAAAAGCGAGAGAGTTGACTAGAAGAAAAGGGGTTTTATCTGAAAGTTTTTTACCTGGAAAACTTGCCGACTGCCAAGAAAAGGAACCTGAGAGATGTGAAGTGTTTTTGGTAGAGGGAGATTCAGCTGGTGGCTCGGCTAAGCAGGGCAGGGATAGAAGGTTCCAAGCTATTTTGCCCCTTAGGGGAAAAATACTAAATATCGAAAAGGCCCGTTTTGATAAGATGCTTTCAAGTGAGGAAATAAGGACTATAATCTCTGCTTTAGGTACTGGAATTGGTCAGGAGGAATACAGTCTTTTAAAGCTTCGCTATAATAAAGTAATTATTATGACAGACGCCGATGTTGATGGATCACATATAAGAACCCTTCTTTTAACCTTTTTTTATCGACAGATGCCGGACCTCGTGGAAGAAGGGCACCTATATGTTGCAAAGCCTCCTCTTTATAGAATGAAAGACGGAAAAGAAGAAATTTTTTTCCATAATGAAGATAGTTACAATTCTTATCTGATAGATAGAGTTTCGGAAAAGGAAACAATCTGGGTAAATGGACAAATAAAGATCACAGGGAAAAAGCTCCGGCTGTTACTCCATACACTGATTGATTATCTCGATAAACTCAACAGCTTAGCAAAAAAGGGGTACAGCAGTAGATTTTTAAACCTCATATGTCTAAAAGAGATTAATAAAAACCACATAAAAGACAAAGACCTTGCTATTTCTCTATCGAAAGAATTAGAGAAAGAGGCTTTTATTACCGAGGAAATAATTTTTGATGAAGAACATAATCGTTATGAGTTGCTATTAAAGGATCAAAAAAATAACGGATTTCATTTTAAAGTTAATTGGGAGCTTTTAACCTCACCAGAATTTCAGAAGGTACTAAACCTCTATCGAGAGCTCAAAGATCTGAATAGCCCATTCTTTTTGGTTGGTGATGAAAAGGGTAAAACGCGGATAGAGACAAAGGAAAAACTTGTTGAATATCTGGTGGATAAAGCAAAGAAGGGGACTGTTATACAGAGATATAAGGGATTGGGAGAGATGAATCCAGAACAGTTATGGCAGACAACGATGAATCCGGAGAGAAGAGGTTTGATAAGAGTAACAGTTGAAGATGTCATAGCTGCTGATGAGATTTTTACCCTGCTTATGGGCGATAAGGTTGAACCGCGAAGAGAGTTTATTCAAAATAACGCATTAGAGGTGACAGAATTAGATATTTAGAGAATTAAGAAGAGTACCTAAAGCCCGCCTGGCGCGACGCGATTATAACAACCTAATGCTGCTTTACTAATTCTAAGCGGCAGCTATCAAACTTAGTCCCTCGATTCATAAATTCGATGACGTATTTATTTAGACTTCGGCTGAGCTCAGTCGTAGCCCTCGGGACTAAGTGCTGCCTGCGACGAGCTCAGCCGAGGCGACTGAGCCCTTCGGTCTGATCTCTGGGTCGAAGACAATCGCAAGATTATACTCATTAGAATACGTTATAGTATTTGCGAATCGAAGCACT
Organism: uncultured Desulfobacteraceae bacterium; assembly: GCA_964611035.1. Classification (GTDB taxonomy): domain Bacteria; phylum Desulfobacterota; class DSM-4660; order Desulfatiglandales; family B25-G16; genus B33-G16. The sequence continues at coordinate 14,393 of CAZSWT010000011.1, read as the reverse complement.
TAGCCCTTGAATGCCACCAAGCCTGCCCAACATCCGGCAGGCGGGTCCGGGCCAGAGGTATACGTGCCTAAAGTGCCTAAAATTATGAATCATAACTACTATAACTTTAGGCACTTTTTGTTTTAGTTTACTTTAATCGCTTAAATTGAGGAGATGCGATGAATCCTGTACAGGCAATAGATTCAAATACTGTTACCATAGAAGAAGAGATGAGAAGGTCCTATCTGGAATATGCCATGAGTGTAATTGTTGGCAGGGCGTTACCAGACATACGAGACGGACTTAAACCTGTTCACAGGAGAGTCCTGTTTGCCATGGAACAGTTAAAAAATTATCATAACAGACCATTTAAAAAATCTGCAAGGGTGGTGGGTGATGTTATTGGTAAGTATCACCCTCATGGCGATGCAGCCGTTTATGATACTATTGTAAGGATGGCTCAGCCCTTTTCTATGAGGTATCCATTAATTGATGGCCAGGGCAACTTTGGGTCGGTAGACGGTGATCCAGCGGCGGCAATGAGGTACACCGAGATAAGAATGCAGGATATAGCGGAACAGTTTTTGTTAGATGTGGAAAAAGAAACGGTCGACTTTGTATCTAATTACGATGGCTCCTTGTTAGAACCCGTGATATTGCCTACCAATATACCGAATTTACTTATTAGCGGATCGTCTGGCATAGCGGTAGGTATGGCTACCAATATACCACCGCATAATCTTAAGGAGGTAGCAGACGCTATTATCCATACTATAAATAACCCGGAGATAACCTTAAGAGAACTTATGATCGATGTGCCAGGTCCAGATTTTCCAACATCCGGCTATATTCATAGAGAGAAAGGCATTCAAGAGGCCTATTCCACTGGAAGAGGCATCATAAAGATTCGTGCGCGGGCATTTGTGGAGAAGATAGGAGAGAATAAAGAACGGATAGTTATAACCGAAATACCATATCAAGTTAACAAGGCGAATTTACTTAAGAGCATAGGAGAGCTGGTTAAAAATAAAAGAATTGATGGAATAAGCGATATACGAGATGAGTCAGACCGTGATGGCCTAAGGGTGGCAATCGATATTAAACGAGATGCTAATGCAGCGATAATCCTCAATCGCCTCTATAAGTTTACACAAATGGAGGTATCTTTTGGGATTATTATGCTGGCCATTGTGGATGGAAGACCAGAGATATTAAGCCTTAAGCAGATAATACAGCACTTTATTAATTACAGAGAAGAAATAGTCGTACGCCGAACATCTTTTGAATTAAAAAAGGCTGAGGCAAGGGCCCATATTTTAGAAGGCCTGAAGATTGCATTAGAACACCTCGATAGAGTCGTTGAGCTTATTCGATCTTCTCATTCCCCATCGGAGGCCAAGGTAAGGCTCAAAGAGAATTTTCAACTTTCCGATATACAAGCCCAGGCTATTCTGGATATGAGGCTACAAAGATTGACCGGTCTTGAAAGAGATAAGATAACCGATGAGTATAATAGCACTATCAAAGATATCGCGAGATTTAAGGCTATCTTAAGCAATGATGCGCTTGTGTTAGATATCATAAAAAAGGAAACGATGGAGATTAAGGAAAGGTATGGCGATGAGCGGCGAACCGAGATTATCAGAGATGTTCAAGATATAGATATCGAGGATTTGATCGTAGATGAGGATATGGTTATCACAGTGAGTCATGCAGGTTATATCAAGAGAAGCCCAATTAGCCTTTATCGGGCTCAACGAAGGGGTGGGAAGGGCGTGTCCGGGACAAAGACCAGAGAAGAGGATTTTGTAGTATCCATGTTTATTGCCTCAACCCATGATTATCTTCTTTTCTTTATGAATACAGGGCGTCTCTACTGGAGAAAGGTACACGAAATACCTGAAGCAGGAAGAATTGCCAAAGGGACAGCTATCGTAAATTTGTTAAATCTTCAGCCAGAAGAGTATATAGCCACTATCTTGTCATTAAAGGGCTTTGAGGATGGAAAGTATGTTGTTATGGCAACCAAGAATGGTTTGGTAAAAAAGACAAAGCTTTCTGCCTATAGTAGGCCTCGATTAACAGGTGTTGCTGCTTTAAAGACAAACGAAGGAGATGAGTTAATAGGAGTAAGGGTGACCAATGGAGAGCAGGATATCTTTTTAAGTACAAAAAGGGGGAAGGCAATACGATTCAGCGAAAAGGGCCTGAGGGCGATGGGTCGCGTGGCCGCAGGAAATAAAGGGATTCGTCTTGCAGATAAGGATCAGGTGGTGAGCATAGAGATCTTAAACGAGGGCGCAACCATACTCACCATTACAGAAAATGGCTATGGCAAGAGGACAGACACAAGAGAGTACAGGGCGCAAAAAAGAGGTGGCAAAGGTGTCTTTTCAATAAAGACATCAAAGAGAAATGGCCCTGTAGTAAGCGCTAACCAGGTAACAGAGAATGACGAGCTGATGATTCTATCAGGAAAAGGGAAGATTATTAGAATAAAAACATCTGATATTTCTGTTATAGGGCGGAATACTCAAGGGGTAAAGCTGATAAATCTTGAAACACCTGAAAAGGTGGTAGCTGTAGCCAGATTGATGGAAACATAAGGGTGGCAACAATGGTCAAAATCGGTGTCGTGGGCGGAGGCAGTTGGGGTACTACTATAGCAAACCATATGGCCCTTAAAGGCATTAATGTGGATTTATGGGTGAGGGAAGAGGATGTATATAGCCAGATTAAGGGAAAAAGAATAAATGAGACATTTTTACCAGGAATAACGCTTTCCAAGGCAATAAGGCCTGTTCAATCATTCAAAGAGGTAAGCAGGGGAAAAGACTTTTTATGTATCGTTGTCCCTTCTCATTTTTTCAGAGATATCCTCACTGAGTTATCTCCTTTTTTGTCTTCTGCGACACCCCTGATAGTGGGGACAAAGGGCATAGAGAATGAAACCCTTATGACTATGTCTCAAGTAGTTGCATCTGTATTGCCTGGAGATTGGGGTGATACGTTTGCATGCCTTTCTGGTCCAAGCTTTGCTCGGGAGGTCTGTCATAAACACCCAACAGCTGTAACCCTTGCCTCCAGAAACAAAGAACTATCTATTTATTTACAAGAGCTATTTTCTACTGACTATTTCAGGGTTTATACAACACAAGATGTGATAGGTGTAGAACTTGGAGGGGCACTCAAGAATGTAATAGCGATCGCTGCAGGCATATCAGATGGCCTCGGCTTTGGCTTTAATGCAAGAGCAGCGTTATTAACGAGAGGCTTGGCTGAAATAACAAGACTCGGCATTTCTATGGGTGCGCAACCATTAACCTTTGCAGGACTGGCAGGTATAGGTGATCTCATTTTGACCTGTACAGGAGATTTGAGCAGAAACAGAATGGTTGGATTAAAGATCGCTGAAGGTATTTCTGCTAAGGAGATTGTTTCTGGCATGAAGATGGTTGCTGAGGGAATAAAGACATCACTGTCTGCCTATAATTTAGCAAAAAAGATGGGCGTAGAGATGCCGATCATAACAGAAGTTTACAATGTTATTTACAGAGGAAAGGAGCCGAGGAAGGCGGTTAAGGATTTAATGACACGAGAGCTCAAGGTAGAGATTGAGGATTAAAATAAATATATCTGGTGACTGTCCGGGTTTTTGCCAAAGAAGGTAACATCATCAATTTTGTTCACCTTTGGCCCACGCAAGAGTGCATAAAGCGTCCGCTCTATTCCTATGCCTCCGCCATAGGTATCCGGAAAGGTTGATCTTCCCGTATCATCTTTCATGCTCGCTGCTAACAGGAATGGCCCATATCCACCGAGGTGATTGATATTTTCAATATTCCCCTCCACTATAATAGGTTTCACAGGGATTACCTTATTATCCAGGAGCCGTTCTACAATCGTCTCATAGAGCCATTCCCTTATGCCACCGGAAAGCAGCTCCCGTGCTTCAGTCTGCTCACCGGTGTCCCTGATAATGCTTTTGGCACAGATGTCATAGTTATATACCATATCAGAAGTTACCTCACCTGCTGTTATCTTTCCACCAGGCTTCAGGTAAGGGTATATAAGATCATAATTTTCTCTTGGTATGCCGGTAATCCAAAAGAACTGTGATGATGTCTCTTTCCCTAACCCTACCTCATATTCTTTGAGACTGTATTTCTTTCTCGATTGGTCATAGGCAAATGTAGGAAAGGGCTGCTTTGGGGTTTTTAGAGCAACCCCGAGCTCCTTGAGCTCTTCTCTGTTTTTCTCCGCTATCTTTGTCATGCTGTGGATGAGCATTCGTTCAAAGAGATCCTTGGCAGCGGCCATATCCTCTTTGAGAATCTCTTTTACCTCGTCTGGCTTGGAGAGATAGGTCTCAAGATCAATGCCCCGATTTCTCCTCATTTCTATATCCATCTGGCTAAAGTCAATAATATATTTCCCCCTCTGGATCCTATCAGGGCTCTCAACCTCAAGCCTGATATTGGGGGAGTCAACGAATATACCCTTTATTCTGGGATGGTGGCAGGCCAGAAGTTTGGAATAGATCATGCTATGGGTCATAACATATTGAAGGCCTTTGTACGAAATTGATGGAACATGCTCTACATCATGGGCCAGGGGATCTGTCAGGGGGCTCAGCTGTACCCTTTCAAGATTACAAAGACCCTTATCAGCCAGGAATTGGTGCATGGCTGTCACGAATGTGGCTCGTATGGATACGGCAGCAAGGAGGGTGTCTCCCATCCACTTCTTATAGTAATATTTTTCCAGATATTCCTGAAGGCTTGAGCCACCTTCTTTGAGTGCTGCCTGAAAACCAAACAGGGCATCACCAATTTCTGTTATTGTATCATCTTTCATGGTGTTGCTCTCTTAAAGAATCGGAAGATATTTTTCAATCTCAAACTGGCTTACGTGAGTCCTGTATCTGTCCCATTCTATCTTTTTGTTGGCCACAAACTTATTAAAGATATGATCACCCAGGGTTTCCCTTACAAGCTCGCTCTTCTCTACCTCTTGAAGTGCTTCAAAAAGGTTTCCTGGCAAAGAGATGATTCCAGCATCTTTCCGGGCTGTCTCATCCATCTCATAAATATCCTCCTCTATTGGCTCCGGGAGCGGGTAGTTTTCCTCAATCCCCTTTAGTCCCGCAGCAAGCATAACTGCGAATGCCAAATAGGGATTACAGGCCGGATCAGGAGACCTGAACTCGATCCTCGTGGCCTGCTCCTTTCCTGGTTTGTACATGGGGACGCGAACCATTGTCGAGCGATTGCGCCTGGCCCATGAAATATAGACAGGCGCCTCATAGCCGGGGACCAATCTTTTATAGGAGTTTACCCACTGGTTGGTTATTGCTGCAAGCTCTCGTGCGTGTCTTATAATACCGGCAATGTATAACTTTGCTAATTGAGAAAGATTATACTGATCCTGGGGATCATAAAAGGCATTAATGTCTCCCCTAAACAGAGATTGATGCACATGCATGCCACTGCCATTTTCGCCGAAGAGTGGTTTGGGCATAAAAGTGGCATAATAACCCATCTTCCTCGCAATCTCTTTTGCTACTATCCTGTAAGACATGGTCTTGTCGGCCATGGTCAATGCTTCGTCATACTTGAGGTCAATTTCATGCTGACTGGGGGCGACCTCATGGTGGCTGTATTCTACACGGATATCCATATCCTGGAGGGCAAAGATTATTTCTCTTCTCAAATCACTGCCCATGTCTAAGGGTCTATTGTCAAAATATCCTCCCTTATCAATAGGCTTGGGATTATCCTGGCTCTCAAAACAGAAGAACTCCAGCTCCGGCCCCATGTAAGCTGTGTATCCCATTTCAGCCAGTTTTTTTGTCATCCTCTTTAAGACATATCGGGAATCCCCTTCATAGGGGCTTCCATCTGGCTGAAGGATATCGCAAAATATGCTGCCTACTGGTCTGTCTTGGGGTCGCCAGGGGAGGAACTGAAAGGTGCTCGGATCAGGCATGGCAATCATATCACTCTCCTCAATCCTGGCGAAGCCTTCGATAGAGGAGCCATCAAAGCCCATTCCCTCTTCTAATCCTTCTTCCAGCTCAGACGGGGTAACAGCAAAACTCTTTAATATCCCCAACACATCTGTAAACCAGAACTGGATAAAGCTGATATTTTTCTCCTTAACCAATTTTAACACATCATTTTTTGTTTCACAAAGCATGTAATCCTCCAGTTTATATACAATCTTTTTCTAATCTTTCAATGAGCGTTACCATTCGCGCAATAAGGATTGCTAACCCTCATGCAATAACTTTTTGTAGGGTTAACATAATAGGGTCTATTTGGTAAAGTTCTTTTATCTAATTGCCTTTCTGTCTCTCCCCGTTTCTCTAATTTCGATCATCATCCAATAGTTATCTATTACATGTAAGATGGGTATGTTTACAGAAATTTTGGATAACAACTCAAGACAGTACAGAGTATTGCCATGCGAACATAGAGCCCATAACGGTTTTGAAGAAAATAAATTGCCCTGGGATCACTGTCTGATTCATCAGGCAATTCATCGGCACGCGGAAGTGGATGCATAATCACAGCAGATCTCTTCATAGCGCGTAGCGCCTTTGCGCTGAGTGCATAATTGCGTATAGTTTGCTTGTAATCCTCGAGGTGATCTGTAAAATATTCTTTTGAGAGTTGAGTGATGTGCACGACATCAACCTCTTTGACCAGATCTACTAATCCGTCTTTTGGGTTCGTAATCTCTGTGAACCGAACTTTATGTCGCTGGAGATACTCCTTTATGTCGTCTTTGACCTCTGTTAAATCGGGGGAGATAAAGGATATGGAAATTCCATGGAATTTGGCTAAGAAATAGCACAGAGAACGGACAGTGCGTCCACTCAGATCCCCAACCATAGCGATGGAACAGCCGTCCACACCTCCTAAATGACGATCGATGGTATAGAGGTCAAGTAAGGCTTGGGTTGGATGCTGGGCCGGACCGTCTCCGGCATTGATTATTGGGACACACGAAACTGCAGCTGCTCTTTTGGCAAACCCGCTTTCATAATGTCGCAGTACTATGACATCGGACATTTCGGATACTACCTGGATAGTGTCTTCGAATCGACCTTTGAGCTCTGATGAAAAAATGTCGGCTGCTTCTGTAGATAGGATGCTCCCCCCTAAACGGAGCATGGCAGCCTCAAAAGAAAAACGTGTCCTCAAGCTCGGAGTGAAATAAAGGCTGGCTAAAATCTTACCCTTTAAACATTCGTCACCCCCCTGGGCTAAAATTGTCTCGAGACGACTGCTGAGATCAAAAAGCTCTCTAAGATTCCTCTTGGTGAATTGCTGGGCCTCGAGTAAATGAAACATTACTATTTCTCCTTTTGGGGATTGCCTTAGGGGATAAAATGAGTACCTGTTTTGCCCTCAAGCGCAGAGGATGCCTTATCCAGGGACGTGATAATTGCCTCTTGCCCTCCAAACTCCAAAAACCGTAAACAGGCCTCAACCTTGGGGCCCATGCTCCCGGGAGAAAAGTGTCCCTCTTTCTGATACATCTTTGCTTTTTCTAATTGAACGATATCTAAGGCAATTTGTGTCGGTTTGCCAAAATTGAGGAAAACCTTCTCCACATCTGTAAGAATGATGAGTAAATCAGCAATAACAGCCTCAGCCAGCTTTTCCCCTGCCAAATCTTTATCAATGACTGCATTCACCCCGTGATAATTTCCCTTGGAATCCATTGTCACTGGAATACCACCACCACCGGCAGCAATGATAATGATGCCAGTATCTACCAAATGTTTAAGGGCTCTGGCCTCTATAATTCTTAAAGGATTCGGAGATGGAACCACCCTTCGGAAGGGACGATGATTCCCTGGTTTTACTTCCTTAATGATGTAGGCCTTTTCCTTCTCGTAGCGTTCTTTTGTTTCCGCATTGTAGAATGGACCTATAGGTTTTGTAGGATTCTTAAAGGCAGACTCATCGCTATCCACCATAACTTGAGTAATTACTGTCAGGATATCTTTGTTTATTCCATTGGCTCGGAGCAAATCGTGTAAAACCTGTTCAAGCATGTATCCGATTTGCCCCTGGCTCATAGCCCCGCAAACATCCATTGGCATCGCTGGGACTGTTGAATGAACCTCTTCCTGCTGTATGAGAAGATTGCCGATCTGTGGCCCATTGCCGTGAGTAATAATAATCTTATGTCCCTTCATTATCATTTGGAGGAGTTGCTCCCATGTGATGCGAATATTTTCTAATTGCTCTTCCACAATTCCTATCTGATGAGCTTTTAGTATTGCGTTTCCCCCCAATGCGATAACAATGAGTTTGCCAGGCTGTGACATGTGAGATTCTTTTTCTGTCAATTATACTCCCCATGAGAAGTTATTTGGCAAAGGAATATTTTTTTATATTACCATAATATACACAATTTTAATAAGCCTTATAGTGACTAAAACCCTAAAGTTGCAACCATAACTGCTTTTATAGTATGCACCCTGTTTTCAGCTTCATCAAAAACGATAGATGCTTCTGATTCAAACACTTCTTCGGTTACCTCCATTCCATCTAAGCCGAATTTTTTATAAATATTCTCTCCAATAATTGTCTCACGATTATGGAGGGAAGGCAAACAGTGCATAAATTTTACATGAGGATTGCCTGTTATTTTCATAGTATCATTGTTGATCTGATAGGGTTTTAATAATTCTATTCTTTCTTTCCATACCTTTTCTGGCTCACCCATTGAAACCCAGACATCTGAATAGAGAAAATCACAATCCTTTACACCTTCTCGCAAAACATGGGTTACTAATAGTTTTGCCCCGGTTTCCTTAGCTATCGTTTTTGCCTCTTTGACTAATTCTTTGTTGGGCTGAACCTTTTTAGGCGCAACAGAGCGAAAATCCATTCCCATTTTTGCAGCACCAATCAATAATGAATTACCCATATTGTTTTTTGCATCACCCACATACGCAAACTTTACCTTGCTTAAGGGCTTGTCAGAATATTCCATCATTGTCAAAAAATCTGCAAGAACCTGAGTCGGATGGTATTCATTTGTGAGGCCATTCCATACAGGGATACCTGTATATTTTCCCAACTCCTCGACTATTTTTTGCCCAAAACCACGATACCCAATGCCGTCATACATTCTACCAAGCACTCTCGCAGTATCTTTGATTGATTCTTTCTTGCCAATTTGAGAGCCTGACGGATCAAGATACGTTACCCTTGCTCCCTGGTCATAGGAAGCCACCTCAAAAGCACACCTGGTCCTGGTTGATGCTTTTTCGAAAATTAAGGCTATATTTTTTCCTGTTAATGTGGGCTGCTCTTTTCCTGCGTATTTTGCTTTTTTCAAATCGGCAGAAAGATCCAGTAAAAATTGAATTTCTTCAGGTGTAAAATCCAATAACTTCAAAAAATTTCTATTTTTTAAATGATACGTCACCCTTTGCTCCTTTCTTTATATAATCGAGAGTCAAGCACATGATAATTTGTAACATTTTAGCTCTTTGAAAACTCCCCCTGGCCTTTATTAAAGGCCACATAGTTATCCTTGGTGAGACGCATGAGCATGGGGATGTCTTTTTTTACATCATGCCCTCTAACATGGGGCCTCAGCGTGCCGCTTCAAAACCATGTGCACGAGCAACTCGTCATTGTCTTCTAGGAACTTTGTCCGTGTGCACTGGTTTGAAGCGGCCTACCGGCTTGTCATTGTGAGGGCATGGTTAAAAAAAGACATTCCCATGCTCATTCACCAGGTAATTTCAAAGAGCTAAAATGTTACGATAATTTAATAAAGATTTTGTCTTTTCACAAAATCGCTTAAGATTTCTTCAAGGTTTGGGCTTCCGATCTCCACTAAATCATAATAGACTCTCGTGCTCGGTCTCTTGATGTTGATAATCCTGTTCAAATCTATTGGAGTACCGATAATAACTGCCTCACATGCTGTATTGTTGATCGTGGTTTCGAGGTCCTTTAATTGCTGTTGATCATACCCCATTGCCGGCAGCAAGGTTCCTATTTCAGGATAGATTTTGAAGGTTTCAGAAAGCCTACCAACCGTGTAAGGTCGTGGGTCCACTAATGCGGCTGCACCAAATTTATTAGCAGCAATTGTACCTGCACCAAACTTCATTCCACCATGAGTCAGTGTTGGCCCATCCTCAACGACTAATACTTTTTTGCCTTTGATAACTTCAGGATTATCAACCCGAATAGGCGAGGTAGCATCAACGACAATTGCATCAGGGTTAACCTTTGCGATACTTTCTCTTACCGTTTGAATGCCAGCGGCATCAGCAGTATCCATTTTATTGATAATAACCACATCAGCAATTTTTAAGGTAACTTCACTGGGATAATATGACAATTCATGTCCCGGACGATGCGGGTCAACAACAGTTATCATTAAATCAGGCACATAGAACGGGAAGTCATTGTTTCCACCATCCCAGAGCACAACGTCACATCCATCAGGATCTTGTTCTGCCGCCTTTAGCACAGCTTCATAATCAACACCGGCATAAATTACATTTCCTCGTATTAGGTCTGGTTCGTACTCTTCCATTTCTTCAATAGTGCAATTATGTTTTTTTAAATCTGCAATGTGAGCAAAACGTTGAACCCTTTGAGCAGCTAAGTCACCATAAGACATTGGATGACGCACCGTAACTACTTTCAAACCTTTTTTAATCAATAATTCAATAATTTTTCTTGAAGTCTGGCTTTTACCGCAACCGGTTCTCACAGCACACACTGCAACCATCGGCTTGCTGCTTTTTATCATAGTATCCTTCGTGCCTAACAATATAAAGTTCGCACCGGCAGCATTAATGAGCGCGCTTACTCCCATTACGTATGTGTAAGGAACGTCGGTATATGAGAAAACACAATCATCAACATTATACTCTTTAATTAATTGTGGCAGTTTTTCTTCTGAAAAAATTGGAATACCATCTGGATATAAATTACCTGCCAATTCAGCGGGGTATTTTCTGCCCTCAATGTTTGGGATTTGTGTGGCGGTAAAGGCAACCACATTATACTCTTCATTGTCCCTATAATAGGTGTTAAAATTGTGAAAATCTCTTCCAGCAGCGCCTAAAATAATGACATTTTTCCTTGCCATTGTTTCATCACCTTTTCAATGTAAACAGAGGTTCTTTCAATAGAACGTCCAGGCCAGGACCAGCAATAATTTTGTTTTCAGTGCATGGATCAGAAATAACATGAGGACACAAGGGCCTAAGTGGAATTTCCCTCACCTCAGGAAACAGGGTAAACTCGGTTGATTGAATTGAATGAAATGCCTCTTTCGATTAGTAAGTGTAGGAGTAAATAACTTTGGGAGTCAAGGAAAAAGATGTCAATGTTATTCCTATGATCTGTCCCACAGAGAAATCTATCACTGGTCTTTTTCTTTCTAAAGGCATATAATTACCCAAATTTTAATTGGAGGATTACATGAATATCTTGGACGAAAGATTCGCTGAATTTCAAAAGCTTCCAACAGAGGAAAAGGTTACGTGTTTTGAGAAAAATGGGCGCCTTTTTGACATGATAATCTCGCAGCAGTTGAGTCGCGATATTATAGACAATATTTATGATATTACAAATCACCTTCGACATATATCAGAGAGTAAGGCTGGCTCACTTTTCATGCAAAATATCCTCTGCCACAAACGAGCCATGCTCTATTTTACCCAGCCTTCATCCAGGACTTTCCTCTCTTTTAATAGCGCGTGTCACATATTAGGCATTAAAACCTCCGAGATTCGCGATGTCAGTGTTTCATCAGAGGTTAAGGGTGAAAGCTATGATGATAGCTTACGGACATTTTCGTCGTATACTGATTTAATCATTATGAGGCATACGGGGGAAGCCCCTGCTGAACGTGCTGCCTGGCTGCTGAATACTTATTCCAACCGCCCAGTCCCAATTATTAACGGTGGTTCAGGCAGCGATCAGCATCCCACCCAGGCGATACTCGATGTATATACCCTGCAAAGATCTTTCGCAAACCAGGGTGGACTCGATGGGAAAACAATTTTGATGTGCGGGGATCTTAAAAGGGGCAGAACAGTACGATCGTTAAGCTACTTGATGAAAAACTTTGAAGATATCGAAATCATCTTTGCTTCTCCCAAGCCCTTCCAGATGAAAGAGGATGTGTGCAGTTTCCTGGAACGATATAAGATCCCGTATCATGTTGAAACTGAGGCTCTCGAAAACGTGCTTTCTAAAGCCGATGCGATTTATATGACCAGGATTCAAGATGAGCACGATACTAGTGCTGGTGATTCAAACAGGGTTGATATTTCCAGGTTTAAGCTTCGACCCTCTGACATGTCTCAAGTAAGAGCAAACGCAGTTATTATGCATCCTTTTCCGCGAAGAGATGAAATTGATGTGGCTATCGATTCTGATCCAAGAGCCATGTACTGGCGGCAGGAGCGAAACGGTATGTGGACAAGGGCTGCTTTGATTGCGTATATATTTAACGTTCACGAGGAAATACTACGGTATTAAAGGAGTGGATGAGGATGTTTGTCTCCATTAGATTGTTCTACGCCCAATAGGCATAAAATGTGGACTGCCCACCCAGATTATAACGGGGTAGGCAGGCTTCAGTCTTTTCCGTCATTTGTCATTATGTGTCATCTAATGCGGGGTCTCTCCATTGATAGGGCTTTCTTTTTCGTAAAATAAGATTATGCGCCTTTAGTCTCATGGCGGTGATATTAATAAACCCTGAAGTGTCTATGGCATTAAATCCGCCTTCGATTTCCATGCTTGAGAGCGTTTTATCATACAGGGAAAAAGGTGAATCTCTTCCGATAATGGTAACGTTTCCCTTATAGAGGCAGACGGAGACCTTGCCGTCAATGGCTTGCTGGCTCTGATTAAAGGCGGCCATCAAAAAATCAACTTCCGGGGAAAACCAAAATCCATAATATAATAACTCTGAAAATTTGGGAATGAGACTGTCTCGTAGATGCATTACCTCCTTATCCATTGCTATGCCTTCAAGGTCTCTGTGGGCCTTCCATAGTATGGTGCCTCCAGGTGTTTCATACACACCTCTTGATTTTATGCCGAGGTGTCGATTTTCAACCATATCAAGGCGGCCGATCCCGTTTTGACTACCCAATTCATTCAAATAAAGAAAGAGGTCTAAGGGTTTTTCCTTTACTGTGCCGTCATCCTTATTAACCACCTTGATCGGGTTGCCGCCTTTAAAATAAATATCAATGATTGTCTCCCTATCCGGGGCATTTTTAGGCGAGAGTGACATCGAAAAGATATCTTCAGAAGGCCTATAAGCCGGATCTTCGAGTACTCCGGCCTCATGGCTGATGTGCAATAGATTTTCATCCTCGCTATACGATTTTGCTTTGGAGGCCTTTACAGGGATGCCCCATTTTTGGGCATAATTGATTAAATCCGTCCTGCCTTTAAACTCAGAAATAAACTCCGGGTCTCTCCAGGGCGTAATACACCGAATATTCGGGTCCAAGGCATAGAAAGATAGTTCAAAGCGCACCTGGTCGTTGCCTTTCCCTGTTGCGCCATGCGAAACGATTGCGGTTTTCTCTTTCATTGCTATTTCGACTTGTCTTTTTGCAAGAAGGGGACGGGATAGGGCTGTACCCAACAAGTATCTTCCTTCATAGGCCGCATTTGCCCTCAGCGCAGGATAGATATAGTTTACAATAAACTCTTCTCTCAAATCTTCAACATATACCTTCGAGGCGCCAGTCTGGAGAGCTTTTTTTTCGATCGCCTCAAAATCTTCTTTTTGACCTACGTTTCCAACAAAACAGATTACCTGGTAGCCCTTGTTCATTAGCCATTTTAAAATAACAGAGGTATCCAGCCCACCGCTATAGGCTAAAATCACCTTTTCTTTTTCCATATCAATTTCCTTTCTTTATTAATAAAACTGTAACAGCTCAATAAATAGGGGTAATGAGATCTTCCAGCTTTATTTTCACCGCAGAGACGCCGAGAACGCAAAGGACGGCCTGTTTTTTTTCGCTGACCGCAGTTAAATAAACTTCGTATTTAACGGGGCAGGGAGGGCGAAAAACAAAAAAACCTATCCTGCTGGAAAGACATTGATTTTTCTTTGCCGTCCTCTCAACGGCAAAGGAAAAAGTATTTTACTCTGCGTCCTTTGCGTCTCTGCGGTGCCTTTTTCATTCAGCTGCCCCAGTTTATTGAGCAGATACTATTTACCGTTGAATCAGCAGCCCAGGAGTCTGGTGATGGCAGAAGAACAGCCTGAAGGGAAGGGCAGAGAAGGAAGAAAGCACTCTTTCTGCCATTGCCAGACAACTCACACTAAAATAAATATATCTGGTGACTGTCCGGGTTTTTGCCAAAGAAGGTAACATCATC
>CAZSWT010000010.1:3657-66037 GCA_964611035.1 uncultured Desulfobacteraceae bacterium | reverse complement strand
CGGTCGGGCAGTAATCATTACACGCATTACAGGTGATACACGTGTTCAGGATGTCCGCCTCTTTGCCCTCCATGAGCAGCGTAATTTCAGTGACGGCCCTCTCTTTGTCATAATCGACATAACGACACTTCATCAGACAATCGCCGCACAGGTCACATTTTGAAGAATCCCACATTTTCTCCCTCCATTTATGGTTGGCTTAATTGCCTTATTGTATGTTCATAGCATCAAGCTGTCGAGTCACCTCAAAGGACCAATACCAGCACGCAATCACCTCTGAAAACCCTCTATCATGAAATTTTAAAAAAAAGCAGGGTCATCGCTCTTAATGGTATCTTAATCTCGATAAAACTGATAATTCATATCTACCCTTGGTATTTAGGAAAGAAGAAATGATAAACCTTATATATTTTTTGAATCATTCTGGTCCAGTTTTTACGATAGCCTGTACTTCCTGTAGTGTTTGGAGATACAAAGGTTTGTTCGGCCCTCCAATATCTACAGCACGGATAGCCATTTGAAGTGCCTCAGTATATCGTCCCTGCTCGGCAAGTACTTGTGCCAGGTTGTTGAATGATGCACCACAGCTTGGATGGGCTTCGGCTGCATGGCGGAATGCCAGCTCTGCGCCAATGAGATTTCCCAAGGCGTAGCGACAGTTACCCAATCCCATGAGGGCACCAAGGCTGGAGTGCCAACGTTCTAAGGCGGCAGTATAGGCTGCGGTTGCTCCCTTGAATTGCCTGGCCTGTTCAAGACCCAAGACTGCACTCAAGTAAGATTGCTCATCAGCGCTCGCAGGAAGTTGACCTGAAGGTAGGACCACGAGCCCCCAATAATCAGCACGTTTCCACATTCGCATAAAAAGCGTCCAACTCATGCGCCGCCTCGCCTCTTTTCCTGAGTGCAGGATAACTGTGCCTTTCGCCAGATTATACCCTATGGGCACCGAGTAATGCCACCGGGGAAACCACTGGAGCCCGAGGTTTTGCAGGACTATTACCGGATGGCCTGCGGCCAGTTCCTTTAGCAATGCCTCGACGCCTTTTATGGGATAGGCGAGTCGATTATAACGACGTGCGGCACTTATAAGGGCGGGCTGTAAGCTTCCCTTTTTTGCTGGTACAAAAACCTTGGGAATAAGATCTTGAGGGCTGACGTTTGCCTTGGTCCATTGAAGCATTATGGCCATAGCTGCCGGGCCGCACTGATAGGCCTCTTGGGGGTAAAAAGGCACTGAGGGTATTTCCACGCTCCCCGGCAATCCTGACACCGCCAGAGAATTCAGCTCATGGCTGAAATGGGCACAGCTGAGCGTCAATGCCAAGAAAAGGAGGACAAGGAAAGTGATGCCCGTCTTACCGCAACGGATAGCGGGGACGGGCATTTTTTATTGCCCCTTTACGAATGGGAATACGTCGGTATAACCGAGAATGTCTGTTACCAGCAAGACGAAAAATACCAGCAGCGCTCCACCCACTAAAATACCTATCGCACTACCACCTGCCGGCATCTGGTCTATGCGAGCGACTATTTCCGCAATTTCTTGGTCAGTGAGGCTATCTATCCATGCCTTCGCTTCTTCACTTGTTACTCCCCAGGCCTCTAACTGTTTGCGCACCTCAGAGCGATCGAGGAGTATAGTGAGACGCTCACGATCAAGATTCTGTTTATTCTGTTTGAGGATTTTATCCGTACTTACCATTGCTGCATGGGCTGGTGCCCAGCTTATGCTGAAGGCACACACTGTCACAATTACAAGACCTGCAACCGGCTTTCTCATGGATTTTAAAAAGTTCATAGTCTTTCTCCTTTCTCCTCAAGGTTAAAAAAATTGGTGGCCGGACTCTACAATTTTAAACTATCCTTTTAATGCTCTCCATTATTCAGGCAAAAAGTGATAAGAGGCCTCTTATTAGAATTGCCATTAATGGAGGGAAAACATTTTCCTATAAGAATAGCAGTTGCATCTGGATGTCAAGAAAAATCGCTTTTCAGAATTGCCTCAGAATCTACAATTTTGGACTGAGGAAGGGAAGGCAAGTTTCAAGATATTGTGAAGAGTCTTTAAACTCGAAGGTTTACGTATTCCTGCCGTTGAAAACTGCCATCGGCAGAATTTTATGAAAGGCTTCAAGCTGTATTGGAAAGTTTTCTATGTGCGATCTGGCTCTGAAACGAGGAACAGAAACGTGGCAGGAGTAACAATTTAAGCCGCAAACTCTCTTTAAAAATGATGAGTCAAGAGCACATGTGGAAACTTGGTAAAAAATCAAAAGAGTCAACCGGAGACTTGGCACCTTAGCATTAAAAAAGTTTTGTCAAAAAAGATTTGATGAACTCGTAAAAAGTCCAATTTCCACTCCCCTGGTGGGAGGGGATTAAGGGGAGGGGGTATAACTAGCTGAAATACTATCTTATTCACCCTCACCCTGACCCTCTCCCTTCGAAGGAGAGGGAGTTTTGCAACTTTTTACGAAACCATCAGATTTGATCCCTTTATTAATTTGAAATTGCGCAGATCTTATTAGATTGGTTGAGCAATGCAACTTAGTTTTGGATAGACATTACAAGAGAAAATGTATTCAGCAATTTTATCCGATATCTCTTCCCGAAACATTTCTCTTAAACGCTTCTCGACTGATTCATCCACATTAGCATATTGCGCATAGACCATACGAATCAGCCTATCCTCTGATGCTGTCGGTTTAGAGTGTTTATTCTCCCATCTTGATACTGTAACCCGACTTACGCCTATTATCTGCGCGAACTCTTGTATTTTTAGATAAATATTTTTACGAAGAAACTTTATTTCTGGTGCAGAAAGCCTATTTGGTTTCAAGATAATTTGTTCTCCAATAACCTTTAGCAAATGGTTGGGATTTGGAATAGAAATAACTTTCTCACCGCAATTATTGCATTTCTTTATCTCAACATTCATTAATTTGACATTATCTAAACCAGATTCTAAGAATTCATACTCTCCACGAGCAGTAACCATATCCTTATTCCCACAATTCGGGCACCTTTGCTTGCTACTCATGGTTAACCTCCTTTTTAATAAATAGTGACCACCCGTAGCGTACGAGAATCTAAAATGATAGTAACGATAATTGCATCATCGCCATCAAGCGTTGAACCTTCAACTTTATATTTATAGTGGTTGTGATTTTTATCATATTCGGATGGGGAATTTACCTTACCATTGGAAAGTGTTAGAAGTATATCTTGAAAATCAAAACCTCTCTCCAGCATTTTTTCCTGACAATGACCTGTTAAATCAACAATAAAATCGGCATAAGTTGTGATTTCATTGATTAATTCTGTTGCTTTTTCTGGAGCAAGTGGTTCACTTATCGAATATTCCATTTAAGTCTTCACGTCAAGAAAAAAGTAACATAATGTTACATTTTTCAATTATTATCGGCGATTTCAAAAAACTTTCAAGACCCATCTTGAAGTAAGCGGCCATTAATTCTCTAAGAATCTTATTCTGTCAATTAATAAGAATTTTTTCACCAGCACTTCTCTCGCCCCCTCCCCCTGAATATCTCCAAGGTAGCAGAAATCTGAGGAAACTTTTTTGATTCCCATTGTGATGTAAAGTGAAGAGTGTCATATAGAGTTAGACCTGGCATGTTTTTACATTTATTGTTTCCCTATCAACTCCAAAATTTAAAATCTTAAGGACGTCCCGCTTTATTTTCACCAAAAAAAACCAGCCCTCACCTGGGCAATATCCTGACGACTGGTTGAACATTTCAAGAATGCTGATCGAGGAAGCCATTGTGGCAAGAATAACAATTTGAGCCGCTAATTCAGGCACACGTCAAAATTTTAGTTGTTTTAGAACCACAGAACCCTTTTACAAACTTTTAGGTAATCGTTAAGGTTTGACGCTATCTTCATTACTTATTATAATTGACCCCATTCATGCCAGTCATTCACCATTCACATTCACATATACTTTATAAACAACAAGGAGCTATGTAGGGAAAGGCAGATAATATGGATGCAAAGGCAAGAAACGATTAACTCAACAATAACTGCTTATCATGCTACATTAACAGGTTAAGCTAATAAGAAACATGTTGACATTAATATTTATAAGCATTATAGTAATAAAAAGAAAGGAGGATAAAGTTATGGCATTTGAAAGATTTACTCGCACTAGAGGAAGGATAGACACTCCAAAAGTGTCAATATGGTCAAGAGGGCAAATTGGTCTTAATCAAGGAGCATTAGATGAATTCAGCCTTGCGAAATATAAGTTTGCCATTTTTTATTACGATAAGGATAACGAGAAAATAGGTATCGAATTTACAAATGATGAAAAGGCCGAAGGTATCAACAAATTAATTAATAGAAAGGGAGCAGGAACTTCTATATCTGCTTTAGCATTTCTGAAACATTATAAAATCGACTTTAGCGAAACTTCAAAATATGATATTGCATATGATAAAGAAAGCAATCTTTATATTTTTGAATTGATGAAAAAGAAGAAATGAGCAAGCCAGACAACTTTTCTATTGAATCTTGGATATGATTGTGATAGTAATAATAGAGCCACCAAGTTAGTCAGAACTTGGTGGCTCAGCAAAGGTGTGATGGCTATCTAGATCGACCGAGCCATCACGGACAGTTGGCTCAAGAATTGAGCCGATGTTATATAGACATTTATGTTCTTAGCAGATTCTTGAGCCTCCTGTCAACCTAAAAATATCGGCGATCAAAGGAGGCAAATCCCGATTGAAAAATAAAGACAATGGGGAGATAATCTTCTGCAAGTATTTTCGACACTGGCGAACCGGGAAGATTGTCAGACCCAAAGTGGGCAATGTTATTGCCATTCACCTTAAACGAAAACGTAAAAGATGATAAGTGCTAACTGAAGCCTGGGAGTGGCACTGAGGTTTCGGCTCGCTTGGTGCCATAACTAACGTTAACCTTTTAACGCAATGGAGCACAATATCTATGGCAAAAACAACAAAAAGAACTGGAGAGGGTAAGAGAAAACTTCTTCAGAAGAAAGGATTGGAGAAATTACCTAGGGGAAAAGAAGTGCATCACCCAAAGCCTCTAGGCGAAGGTGGTTCTGATACCCTCAGAAATGTAACTTTGATTAGTAAAAAGACTCATAGGCAAATACATAAAAAGAAATAATCATTGACCGGGTGCAGTAGGCAAAACCTCTGCACCCCTAATTTGCCAAACTAATCATTATCCGTGACGCCGACAAAACCTTTCATTTACTGGCTCAAGGAGCGTTAAGCAATTTCTGAACGAATGTCCCGTTTTGCGCCCTGGACTTCTCTGACCTCTTATCCAGTACTTGAACCCCCTACTCCACCACACCCCAATTATTGTTCCAATTTTAAAATTTTACTCAAATAACTTTCTTTGCAGGTGGTGCATTATTTGGTTCTGTAATTTTTGGCTGGTGATGGACTCAATATGTTCAGAGATGATTCTAGAAATTTTATCCTGCAATTTTTCAAGCTCTGGAAGAATACGTTTAAGATATTTTTCATCGGTCGGGACTTTAACCTCCTCAGATAGTCCTGCATCAAGCCATACCTTCAAGTACCTTGCTTCTTCTTCGTTTACACATTGAATGATATCTTTCCTTGCCACTATCCTCCATCCAAAGAGGCTATTGACAATAATAGGCTCTTTCGCTGGTGAAAAAAGTTTAACCTCTTTTAAATTTTTCTGACTTAGCACCTTTTCATCATAAAACTTCCGATAAAGCCCCTTTCCTAATTTATCCATGATAACTCTTGACACATGCTCAATATCCACACCTTCTTTAAACTTCCCTCTCTTCTTAACACTCTTTGCCTTATCAATCCGAGATTTGACAAGATCTACAACGGCTCTATAGACCTCCAGTTGTTCCTCCTCTGTGAGATCAAGTATATCTCCCATAATAATCTTGTCTAATTCGCGTCGGTCAGGCTTTACCTTATTTAAAAAGACCTCATCAGTAGAAGTAGCGCCTAACTCTTTGAAAATATTTTCCATAGGCCGTTGTAGAAATTTTTTGAATAGCCTTCCATCCCCAATAGACTCTTCTCCAACATCTAAAACAAACATAGAGGCAGCTTCATATGTCATATTATCAAGCGCTCCTTCACCTAAATTTACCCTTCCAAAGAGTTCAACAATTAGAATGGGTAATGTTGAGTTGAGGTAAAGAAACAATTTGTTTTTAATAGCTTTATTTTTGAGATAAATTGCATAGAACCTATCACTCGAAAAAGATTGCTTAATATTCCCCGGGGCAAAAAATCTATCATTGAATGCCTTGAACCAGATACCATCAGGAGTTCTCTGATGACCGAGATCATACCACTTTTCTCTACTTGCACAGGTTGGTCTAAGGTGAAAGCCCTTAAGTTCCCCTTGCTGTATGTATTTCAGAACATTTTTCCCCTTCAAGCCTCTCTTATCCTTGTGAATCATCAAGATCCGATATTTCAAATCTCTTGGTTTAACAAAAACTGATTTGCACTCACGTGGTGATTTAATTACATAATTGGGCACCCAATTGCCTTTCTCGTCTTTATGCATACAGAATTCTTTCTCTATTCCCTTGGCCTGAATCTCGTCTTCTGTTAAGTAAAAAAATTCATTAGCACCAGTTTTTATCCCAAACCTCACATCCGCCAAATTTTTCAAGGGCACTAGCTTTCCTCTACCCTTCTCAAGGATCTTGAAAAATATCTCTGGTGCCCTTATATATTTCCCCCACTTCGCCCCTTCATATTTTCCTGACTCTTTATCAAGGCCCTCCTCCCATAACTCCTTCTGCTTCTTTGGAAAGATTCTGAAGTCATCCGTCTGGTAGAAATCATCGTGAAAGAGAATGGTCTCTATAAGTTTATCGATGGCGTGAAGCCGTTCTTTTTCCTTTTCCCAGATGTCCTGGGCTGGTGGGATGAAATGCCGGAGGGGTTTGAAAAGATATACAAACCTCACCATGTTTTCATCTCTTTCCTTTGTATCGTTACATTTTTCTAAAATAATAATGCAAGTATTTATATCAGCTTCCTCAAACCACCTTTCCACTTTTGATTCAATTATGGCAATAATCTTGTAGTTATTCAAAAAAAGTTCCTGAAGTCCCTTACCATAGTCCACATCCATCCATGAGTTAGAAACAATAAAGCCAAACTTCCCACCATTTTTAAGAAATTTGGTACCGTGGACAAAGAAATATGCATGTATACCAGCCCTCTTGGAGATAATGGCTAACTTTTTATTACCTATGTAAAGAGCCTTTTTTATGAGTTCATCTTTATATTTAATCTGCCCTGTAATTTCTGACATTTCTTCCTGTCTTGTATAAGGGGGATTGCCCACAATACAGTCATACCAGCGTGGATAGGTAATCTCCTTCTTTTCTTTTCCGAGGGTTTTGGTTATGACTTTTCTCCATTTTTCAGGCAGGTGGAACCCATCTTGATCTGCCATAAGATCAAAAAAATCGTATTGAGCAATGTTAGGGTAATTCTCTGTTACTCCCAGATCATTGATGGCCAGATTGATCATGGAAAGGTGCGCGGGAAACTTGGCAATATCAACGCCCCACAGGGTTTGCAGGATATGCTGGTGGGGGATTGTGTGATTCATCAATTTTTTATGTTGATACGCCCTGACAAGAAAGGTTCCCGCACCGCAGGATGGGTCAATCACTTTATCTGAATCACTTTTATGACAAAATCTAAGAATGATGTCCACCACATCGGCATTGGTGAAATATTGACCGAGGTTATGTCTTTCCTCAGACGGAATGAGTCTCTCGAAGATCCGCCCAATAGTGTCAAAACCGATCCTTGAAAAGTCATACCTTTTTAAAATATCAACGATATCTTTAATATCCCTGACAACCTCTTTATGCTCCGGGAAGGCGATCTGATCTATGAAATCCGCAGAATAGATGGTCTCATAATCTATTTGCTGTATAACCGTGTCGAAATACGATTGGAGTAATTTTTGAAGCTGCCCACCGGCCACCAGGTCATCAGGAATGCTCAAAGATGCCAATATAGTCTGTTTTGATTTCAGGACCTGATAGAATAGTATCTTATTGGTTAAAAGATAGCCTGTCTGCCTGGCAGCCTTTTCAAAATCATTCTCATGCCCGGTGAAATGCCATTGTTGTTCAATAAACCATCTTGAAATCTGTTTTCTAAATTTCGGTTCTTTATGGAATCTATCTCTTATAATTTCCTTATAATGCCTTGAAAGGCGATATATTTTTTCATGAAGGAGATAGATGAGGAGTTCATCTATAGGGAGTAGAGGTTCTGTTTTCTTACCAGTATGAACTTCTGAAAGTTCAAAAAGGAACTTTTCCAATCCCTTGATAATGCTGTTTTTAAATCGCGGCTCTTCAATGCTGTCGAGGTCTTCTATTCTGGAAAGGTCATAGATGCCGGCAATCTGTTCTGATTCATGGGCATTCCGGTTTACCGCTTCTGTCTTATACCAGATCAGCTTCTGGAAATTGGAAGTGGCAAAATATTTGGCTTTTCTTCTATTAGCTTTCTGTTGAGCATCTGTTTTTAGCTCGTATGCAAAGGGATCGAAATATGGGCGTTTAAACTCGATAACACACAGTGTATTAGAGCTTTGAGGGGATTCAAAAATATTTACATCTGCCCTTTTTCGAGTCACTTTCTGGGTTGTTTCAACTTCAGCTTTTCCAAAAGGGAGACCTTTTTCTCTCACAAGGTCATCAATCCATGCAGTAACCTTCGCAGCCCCAGTCCACTCGGTTTTATGGACTGTACTATCAAAGGGGCTGGAAACGCTAATGGCTTTGCCTGATAACTTGGATTTTTTCTTAATCATTCTCTTCTAAGACCTGATTAACGATTCTCCTTGCTATCTCAAATGCTGCTGCTATCCGAATAATTTTCACATCAGAGAGCCCTTTTATCTCAAGAAACTTTTCCAGCGGCTGATTAGCCATACCTTTGAATGAGTTAAATTTTTCTAAAACCTCTTCTGCTATTTTCTCCGCTGGCTTTCCTTTAATGCCAGATGATATCAATATGGAAAGCAATTCAGTATCCGACAGGGACTCCGGTCCCAGTTCTCTTAATTTTCCTCCTGGATGAGACCACTTCTGCATAGCTTAATCTCCATACTTTATTAAATTAATGGATTGCGGACATTTAAATCTCTGATGATTTTTCCGGCATAGAGCGGAAGCAATGCTTTGAGGGACTTTAGGTTGTCCCCATGAATAATAAGATTATCATGCAGGCTGACCTTGTCAGTAAGGCTTTTGTCCTTTTCGGGAATCAGCTCATGGTATTTAACAAGCAGATGATGATTTTGCACGAAGGATTTGCCTTTAAACTGGATTTGCGCCATAGTATTTCTCCATTTCCGTACAATCAGATCATATTTTAGTTCATAATGCCTTTCGCCAATAGACACAATTATTATTAAAGGTGGCGTTTCCTGTAGTTACATTTCATCTTAAGAATGCAGTAGTCACAGACAGGCTTCACAGGCTTGCAAACCAGTGAAGAGAAATCGAGTAAAGCAAACGTAAGGTATCCTGAACGGGTTGTTTGATAAAGACTTTTTGAAATTTCAATAAGCTCTCTCTTTCTTCTAATCTCACCGCTTAAATTAAGACCAAGAAATCTATTCAAAAACCTTGCAATATTACTATCAACCACCCATTCTTTTTTGTTAAATATAACAGTTAAAATTGCTCCGGCAACATATTCACCAATACCAGGGATGGATAATAATTCATCCCTGGAGTCCGGTATTCTGCCCCTAAACCTATCCTTAATAAATATTGCCGCATTAATAAAATGCTTTCCACGCCAGTGAAGGCCGAGTCTTCTTGTAACTTTATTGGTCTCGACAGGATTCGCACCTGCAAGAGAATCAACATCAGGATATTTTCTTATGAAATCCTGATAAACCGGTTCAACCTGCTCGGCCTTTGTTCTATGCAGCATAAACTCTGCAATCATAATTCTGTATGGATCTTTTGTATGTCGCCATGGGAAATCCCGGTAATTGTCATTATGCCACATAAACAATTTACGGCGGATATATTTTTCAACCATTTATCAACTTTTTCAATATGATATCCATATCAATATCCGGAGATCCCTGCCTGGCATAATACGATGTAAATCTTGCTATGATGTCTTTTAAAAATGGTTCATCAACTGAGGCAACACGTTCATAGATGGTAAGTTCTTCCGGTTTAATTCGATTTATGTCCTGGAAATCAACCAGGAATCCTTGTATCCTGGAACCAAATGAGGGTAAATAGTGGTATCTCTCCCTTTTCGTGTTCCTTATATACTTTTCCACCTCTCCCTTCTTTGTTTTACTAGGAATTTCGATGTACTTACTAACTTCTTCGACTCTGGTAAACTCAACCAATTTCGCGACTATTATTTTATCAGCACTTCTATATGTCACCCAACCTTCACCATTTTTTTGCTTTCTCAATACCATGTCGCATGCAGGTGTAAGGATCAAAAAATATTCTCCCGAAGTTATGTTTTTCAAAATGTCACCAGTAAAAAAATCTTTTTTTATTGGAGGCATAATGTAAACTTCAGCGGGGTGACATCTCTCAAATTCACCCTCTTCGGTGAGCTTTAAACTTTCAGATAAATGGGCAAGTATATGCCTCGAAAGAACCTTTTCAATTTTATTTTCATCTTCGATTTCAGTTATCCAGTACACTATGTTTTCTGAGAAATTTTCCCAGAAAACCTTCTGAAGCGTCTTATCAATAATTCCTTTTCTCCCCATAATATTAGTTATGCCGGTTTTGTAAATCCTGGATATTTCATCTAATAGCTCATTCGTATTTTTTTCTGTCTGTTTATAAACTTTATAAAAAATATTTTCTTCCTTTAGATCCTCATCAAGGTCTCCAGGGTAGCCGGTCAATACGAAAACAGGAAAACGCAAATTGCCTTTTATTTCCTTGATTATTTCTTTGCCCTTACCTTCCATATCGCCGCTACCAAGTCTCAGGTCTATAATTGCAGCATCAAAATCATTATTTCTGATCTGCTTAAGGCCCTCTTCAAGATTGCTGCTGGCTTTAATCTCAATTTTTATGTCTGATCTTGAGTTAAATTCTTCTATTGCATCCTTATAGAGTTTTATCTGGTTTTCATCATCCTCAACAATAAGCAGATTTAGCATTCTATTTTTACCCATTTTTTCATTCCTCTGATGGGAGCTCAATTCTAAAGTATGCACCTTCAGGATCATAAAGTGCCCGAAGAACGCCCATATTTCTTTCTATTGTCTCGCCTGCAATAGCCAGCCCCAGGCCAGTACCTTCCGGTTTGGTGGAAAATCCAGGCTCAAAAATGAGACAATCCTCAATATATTTCTTTGCTATACCAGGGCCGTTATCCCTATAATCAATAATTGCCAATTCACCGTCATACTGCGAGGAAACTATAATTCGCCTTTCCTTTGTATTATCTAACACTGCCAACCAGTATAAACTATTTTCAATGAGGTTTGTCAGAGCAATGGAAAGATCCTGTTCCCATCCGAAGAAAGTCATATCTGTATTTATTTCGTTTTTAAATGCTATCTTTTTCCCCAGAAGTTCAGCCCGGAATAGTTCTTCTGACCTTTTTATGACATTATAGATATTAATATTTTTCCTCTTTCCCCGCTTCCTGACGGCCAGAGGATCAAGGCGATTAAAAAGATCGATTAAAAGGAGAGCCTCTTTCTTTGTGTCCCCAAGGCGATCAATTATTTTTTCAAGGAGATATGTATTATATTCTTCCTGTAACTCCTTTATCCATCTGGCGATACGAGGCGATTGTTCTTTTAGATATTTTAGAGGCTTACGCCCTTCATGCATAATAACCATTATTATTTTACCAAGTGTTACCTGGCCCTGATACATGGCTACTGTATCCTTTATCTGTTCAAGGGTATCAGATTTCCGCTTTTCCGTTTTTGCGATGATACTTTCTACATTCATTAATACTGGCGGTGCTACATTCGACTTTCTTAACTCCCTTTTGATAGAATTTTTGAGCGTATCAAAATCAAAAAGAGCATTAAGCTCTTGCTCCAGTTTTACAATTTTCCTGCCTCGTCCTGTTTTTTTTCTAAAGTCAAACCTTCGTTCCTCGAGCCCTCCAAGACATTCATTAGCTATCTCCACCAATCCTGTATAATAATTATTTTCTTTTAATCCTTCACGGGAACTCTTTTCTTCAAGATGTGATATATCTTCGTCGGTAATTGTTATGAAGCCTGCAATCTGATCACTGCCGATTCTAAGAGATGGATTCTGTACTCTTTCCTTATCGAGCAGTAACCAGTCGTACCCGGGTTCGCCATAGGGTCTGATACGAAAACCGTTACGATAAACACCAACGCCACAGAGTTCATTTAGTAATTTTCTCGTCTCCAACTTACCAAGGTACTTTCCCGTATCCGGGTCTTTCAGGCCTCTTTTTATTATATCTTCTATCGCCTTGACCTCCCGATCAAACACTCTAAAATCCAATGCAAGGGGACCGCATAACTTTCCTTTATCAAGATTAACATGAAAGTTTATCTTCTCCGGGGGAATATTTTTTTCAACCTGATTTTCATAATCCAGAGAGACATTCCCCTTCTCATCTATTTTTCCTGATAATCTGTAATCGAATAGTTCTAATAGCGGAAAAGGTTCTATCTCCATTTCTATGCTATCATAATTCTCGATACCTGTTTTGTTGAATTCAATTGCAATATTAAAATTTTCTTTTTCAATAATCGGTGATACAAGCTTTCTTAATTCTTTTGTCAGAAGTTCCATCTCCTTCTCTGTCCATTCGGATGCCCTTTCCCCAGGTTCTATTATTAGCTTTGTTCCCGATTTTTCTCCTGAACTTCCTGATTCCACCAGAAGTTCTATTTCATCAAGATATTTTTCAGCGCTAAATATACTCCAGTCAATCAAAACCGTAGTAGTGATTCCTGATTCCTCCGTTGTTTCCATGAGCAGAGAATTTCCGAGTATGGAAGTGGCAAACCTTCCTATCCCTTTTCTACCCTGCATATATCGCCCAGCCGGACTCTTTCTTCTGGTTAATTTATCCCCTGTTGCAGGGACCATCCAGTTGTTAACTACCGTTTCATAATTCATTCCATGACCATCATCTTTAATTATTATTTTTGACTTTTCGGCATTTGCCAGATCAATAAATTTCAATTTCACATTGTTTGCATCGGCATCGTATGCATTTTTTATCAATTCAATTACCGCAGCATATACGTCTTTGATAATGTCGTCACCAATGGTTCGGATTAATCTTGCTGATGGTCTGAATTTATAAACACCCTTCATTCCAGAATCTCCTTTATCTTTCGCCCAATCACCTCAGCCATAAGTGGCGGTACAGCATTTCCCACCTGAATAAATTGAGCTGTCCTGGGACCCTCAAATTTATAATTGTCCGGAAAAGACTGCAACCTAGCGACTTCTCTTACTGTAAGAGATCGGAGCTGATTAATATCCGGATGGATATAATAATGTCCATCTTTAGCGATATGAGCCACAACGGTATGGGAAGCTGAAGCATTCCGATCAAGAACCTTAAATCTATCAAGAAAGCTTTTTCTATTTTTGTGGAATTGTAGCTTTTTGGGAAG
Organism: uncultured Desulfobacteraceae bacterium; assembly: GCA_964611035.1. Taxonomy (GTDB): domain Bacteria; phylum Desulfobacterota; class DSM-4660; order Desulfatiglandales; family B25-G16; genus B33-G16. The sequence continues at coordinate 52,360 of CAZSWT010000010.1, read as the reverse complement.
ATCGTTATATTTAATCCTCTCGCCCTTTAAATATTTATTGATCGCATATTTATAAATTTCTAAATCTTCTTTTCTGTGGGGCCTGGCAACATGGTTAATTACTTTATCATAATGTGTTCTGATATTGGTTTTTCTCAAATAGTCATTAATGTCGTTTATTCTATAGTCCTGCGCATCTTCGTTTCCCTCTCCGGCTTTCAAATAAGGTATATCATCCAGGACATCCTTAATCCTGTAATTATGTTCCATTCTTTCGAAGGGAGGATATTCAAAGTTATTACCCTTTTTCCATCCAATCAGGATAACTCTCTTCCGATTCTGTAGCACCATAAAATCAGCACTGTTTAAGATTCGATAGTTTATCTCATATCCGCCATTATCCATATACTTTTGAATATCATTGAACAGCTTTCCATTTCCTGCTGAGAGAAGCCCGGGAACATTTTCAAATACAAATATTTCAGGACTTAATTTTTTTAGAAATTCAACATAATATTTATAAAGATGATTTCTTCTATCATGCTCCATTTTATATGGGTCCCTTGCTCTTCCTACCAGGGAATAAGCCTGGCAGGGGGGACCACCAATTAATACATCAATGTTTTTAATGCCACGCATTTTCATGGACAATTTAACTCGTTGAATAATACCATTAATAGTTCTCTCTGATATTTCTTCCTGAATTACATTATTATTAATAATATTGTTCAGGTTATATTTAGAAATCAAATCCTGACGGTGTATCCGGCCATAAAGATATGCATAATATTCTTTCATCAGGCCCGATTCTTTGAGCCAGAAAAACATGACCCTTGTTCTCATAGTATCGGCAGCATTTCTGTCTTTCTCAATATGATTTATAATATCAAAACCAGCCCTCCAGAATCCCTCGGAAAGGCCTCCTCCCCCGGCAAAAATGTCTATAGCGGTTAATTTATTTCCTCTCATTTTATCTCTTAATCTGGCTCTATACCGTATTAAACTTACGGGCCGCTGTTAACTTCAGGTCGAAGTTAGGGGACTGGGTAGATTTAGGGAAGTTAAGAAACTAAATAAGCGACAATCTTATTCATCCCCTCAAACCGCGTCAACCGAAAACTTATTGCAGAACATGCACAAGATTGAATATTGCCTCTTCCCTCAACACTTTTCCTGATGAAACAAGTGCCATAACTTTAATCGCAAGCCTCAAATTCTTTTTCCTTGGATCATCCATACGATCTGCCCGATCCGGCGGGCGTCACCATCCACGCCCACATCTTTTCGCATGTCTTGTAAAAGGGTCTTTGTTTGACTCTTATTAATGCAGCCAGCCACGTTGAGCAGGCACTAAAAACAAGACCCTGTTCTCATTTTGAGAAACAGGGTCTTGGTCAGATCAATCCATGTTACCTCCTGATCGAGGTTAAAACCAATTATTCTAAGCTTAATGATAATTACCTAAAATCAGGTGAATGGTCAAGGAAAACACGCAGATCCTTTTAAGTGCTGTCAACCGGGACGTGTGTGCAGATCGTGCACAAGATTGAATATTGCCTCTTCCCTCAACACTTTTCCTAATAAAGCAAGCGCAATTTCTTTATCCCTTTAGTCGAAAGCTTCATGCCTCTTTCACTATTCCTTCAAATGTTTTTAAAAAATCCTTTTCCTTAGAAGCTTCATCGAATTCCTTCAGCCATCCCCTTATGTACTGTAAGTCAACATCAGGATTTTTGAGGAGAACAGTCCTTACATCTTCTATATCTCTTGGCCGGCCTGCAAAGATTTTATGAATTATAAGGTCTTCCGGAGAGGTAAAATTAACCTCCTGATCTATTATCTTTATCTTTCTTGCCCTCTTTATGGCCTCTGTTTCATATGGAGTATATGAGAAGATGAAATCTACTCTGATACCCGTATGTTCATCCAGTGCAGGCAGCACCATCGTTTCTCTGGCAAATGGTTCTATCTCTTTAGGCAGGGGTTTAAGGTTGAGTTCTTGAACCACAGCAAGAACCTCTCCAAGATGATCGATATCCACACCAAGGGTAATGTCTATATCTCTTGTAAGGCGGGGTTCTCCATAAAGCAATACCGCCTGTCCTCCGACAACCATGTAAGGAAGGTTATGTTTTTTGAGAGAGACCCCTATCCGGGAAAGGATTTTTTCAAACATGAATTAAGCGTCTTAGCAATTCTTATATCTACTTCTATGCCTTCTAATGGATCTTTAGGAGGGAAAGCGCCAAGATTTGATGCCTCATTCCACATATATGTAAAGAGCTTTATGGCAGAGCCGAAAGAGAGTTTTCCATCATCCCTGATAAAGTCATCTTCGAATTTTTTAAATACCTCTGGGTGCTTAATCATTTTATCTAAAAATGTATAGGATATTTCATTATTTATTATCTTTTTATCAAATCCCTGACACAGACACGTAATCCGTCTAAAATCGGCCTGGCAGAATGGGAAAAATATGTAATATTATATCACGGAATTGGCTTTTTTGTGAGTCGGAGCCGAATTTTCCCGAACCCATGCTAAAAAATTTCCTTTTTATAAGACATGCACAAATTCTTAAAAAAAATCAAGGATGATTTTAATGGATATGGAATAGGTAGAGGTCATACCCATTATTTCTTGAAAGGATAATTGCTCTAACTGGTTAAAAAGATTCCGAAATCAGGCAGTGAAGAATTTGTACAAGACTGAATATTGCCTCTTCCCTCAACACTTTTCCTGATGAGCAAGTGCAATTTCTTTATCTTTTTAGTCGCAAGCATTAAATGTCTTTTCCGAGGAACCAGGCATAACTTTTAATATCAAAACTGTACAAGCCTTTTGAATTGAATCCTCAGCGTTTTTCCCTCCTTAACGCTTTCCTTGAAGGTCTTCTCAAGATGTCTCGGATATAGCTTTTTACCATGATACCCGGCGGATCGAAGGGACTTTTCCAGGCTAATTGATTTTTGCTCAAGCTCCATATAGGCGATAAGTTTAATTGCTGCTTGATCACAAATGCAGACATCTAAAAAGTAGTGGCTATATTATCCAAAAAGGTCTGAATGTGTGCCGGTTCGTGTTAGATAAACGGCTTTACTATCTGCCTTCCAGATTAGCAACCAATCAGATTCAATATGACATTCCATATAACCTGAGTATTTGCCTTTTAAGGGATGAGGTTTGTATTTTTTTTGAACATTTCTTCAACGGTATCTGCGGACTCAAGATTACGATTATTTTCGATATCATCCATAGCATGTAACGTTTCCTTGTTAGGCAGTCGCAAATCAAACGGGATACCTCGGTAATTGATAACTTGCTTCAAAAAAAGATTAACAGCCGAGGAGATATTTAATCCGAGGCCATTAAGAACAACCTCTGCGCCCTTTTTAATATCCTCAGTCGTTCTAACATTTACACTTGTACTTTTAGCCATAATTCATAGCCTTATATAAATATTTAAGTTATAAAAAATTGAATCCATATTTGCTATACAATGTATCTCAAAATTAACACGTTGTCAATACAAATGTTAAATAGGTTATAAAGGTATGCTTTTTCATCAACCGTTCGTGCAGAACGCGCACAAACTTAATATTGCCTTTTCGATCAACACTTTTGCTGATGAAGTAAGTGCCACCTCTTTAATTGCAAGCCTCAAATTCTTTTTCCGGGGGCCAAGCATGGCTTTTATATCACATGTATGAAAAAATGGGGGTCACACCAACATATATCGTTTATTATCTTTTCAGCAGTTTCCTTTGCCCCGACCGCAGAAAGCCACGGCTTTAGTCTCGGCCTTTTGTGGTCGGGATTAAGATCGGGATGTCGTGCCACTAAGTCCCGCCGTTCGCGAAGAAAATCGGCGAAACTAAGTGATGCCAAGGGCTTGCCCTTGGGGCTCCACTTGACTGCTTATTTTTATATGCTCCCACATAGTTGATAAATCAAAGTTTAAAGTGGGAATGGCTCAGCTTTAAAAGGATTTTTGATGGTTACGCCATGAATTATCTGTCCATGAGACAGGTCTTCAGACAGCAATACTGTTGCGCCACTTCTTATAGCTGCCTCAATAATCAGCGAATCCCAAAAGGAATAACCGTATCGTAAAAGAATTTCAATCGCTTCAATAATAGATTCCCCATCATTGACTACAACATCCCATTTCAAAAGATCACTCACAATATCCTTGGCCAGTCGTTTGTCTAATTTTTTTGGTATCTTTTGGGTGACGTTTACAAAAAATTCTTGGAGTACCTGGGTGCTGATCACTCCAAGCCCTGAATCCCATAACTCAACAATGATTTTCTTGGCTATGTGGTGTTTTTCCCCTGCGCCCGCATCATAGGCATAAATGATGATATTGGTGTCAAGAAATACTTTATCGCCTTTCATGAACTTCATCCCTTGTGGTTTCAATATCTCCTTTTGTTCCAAGGTCAAGGCCTTCTTTGAGAAGCTTCAATTGCCTTTGTCGCGCCTTCTTATAACCGTTTGCTTCTCTGACCTTCTCCTCAAGTGATTCTCTTAAGAGTTCACTCAGAGATTTTTCTCTGCCTGCGGCGAGCACCTTAGCCTTCTTCAATAATAATTTGGGCAAGGATAACGTTACATTCTGTCTCTCCATGGATATACTCCTTTATAAAAGATCACATTAATACGTATATCACGTATTAATGTGAAATATCAATTGTAAAATTTTATCAGAAGTTTAGTTGTGTAGATGGTCGAAGTATAACGTTGGCCTAGAAAATCAACCGTCAACCGGGACGTATGTGCGGAACGTACTCAAAATGGGGTATTACCTCTTCCCTCGATACTTTTTCTAATGAAGTAAGTGCCACCTCTTTAATCGCAAATTTCAGATTCTTTTTTCATGATATCCAGCAGTTCGAAGGACCTTTTCCAGGCTGATTAATTCCATATTATGACCCAGGGGCGGAAGAAGGAAGAAGCTGCATGCAAAATCTATCGTTTTTGAAGCTGATGTTTTCATAGGCTTCTTTCTTGAGTTCCTTTGATCGAAATTCCTCGGCATCAATTATTTCATACAGATTCAAGATGGTTTGACTCGATAGAAACATGCCCGGATAAGGATTTGCAAGCTTTATCCTCTCGTTATCCTGGTCCAGAAATTTGCAGGACCTCAGGTCATTCAGAATGCGTGATATCGTTGAATCAGCGGTGCACAATAAGGTCGCCAGTTGCTTTCCGTTCATCTTAATATTCTTGATTTGGGTGATTGATATTAAATCCGCTCGGAAGCCCGTACCATAAAGCAGCCTATTCCTTATCATAACCGAGGACCGGGCTACATGATTTAGCGAATTAAGTTTTAATGATCTTCTCTCAATGGTTTGAACTGATTCTTTTGTGGGAATGTTTTTAAGGCCAAAGATCCTTTTAAAAGACTCCGGCGTTGCGCCAAAAGGATCATGATTCAGGTTTTTAAAAATTGTCCGCTTGTGTTTTTCAGGACAAGACTTGAACATTGATTTTAATTTCTGGTGATTAATGATGTCCTTAAAGCGAATGATCCATGCCGGTAGATCCGTAACCATTCTGTCCTGCTCCATAAACAAAAATGTGGCCATGAACAGGGCCTCCACATCTATAATGCCCTCTCTTTTTTCGTTAACTATTGGGACGTCAAAAGGGATGCCCATGGTCACCCAGGCACATCGGATCATAAAGCGCGCCCTATCTTTTATCGTTTCCGGTAAATTCATCAAAATCGAATCCTATGGCCTTAAGAACAATTCGCAAATCTTCTTTTCTTAATTCATCGTTATCGATGCTTAACACAAATCGTACTGCCTCTTCAATTTCCTCTTTTCTCGGGTTCAGGCTTCTTATATCATCTGTATGCTTGGTGTATGACGGTGTAGATGCAAGGAGTTTCATACCAATCAAGGCCTGCCTTCCAATCAATGTGATCTTCAGGTTGTCACCGATGTCAATCGTCCTGGAAATTTCATTGAAGTACTCCGGTAATCCTTTTGTTGGTTTTAATTTCTTTAGAATGTTGGCCGCATTGGTATTAATCCATTCCGGGGGTAGTTTTTTGGCCCTGCTGACATGAGCGATCCCCTCTTTAAGAGCAGCAGGCAATATTTCCGGCAATAGGAGATCAATGTCCCTGGTCTGGTCTTTGAACTCATCAAGTGCCATAGCGGCTCCGCCCACGACAACAAGTTCGAAAGTATCATCCGGATATTTTACACTTAGCCATTCTGAAAGGACCTCCAAGTTCTCGAGGATTTGGGTCTTGTTAAGATCTGTCGGCATTTTTTGATATCCGTTTCTCTAAAATCCTCAGTCAGAGGAAATAGTTAATAACATATATTTGCAATAAATGCAATATATTTTGCAATAAACGAAATAGGACCCAATGATAACATCCGCATCAGACATTTATAAGTTTATAGCTTACAATGGCTTGTGCAGAAAAAACCCCTATGAATTTCTTTTATATCCATAAGGGCTTTTTTTGGAGGGGGGGGTGTTTTTAATCTTTAACCCGAAGCGTAATTTTTAATTCCTTTGGAATATCTTTCCCTTTTGGGACATAAATATTTCCAACAATCCCCTGGCCTTCGTCAATCACATACCTGTGATACCTTTTTGAGTCCTGATCGTAGCTGGCTATTATCTCTGTCTTCTCTGTCATCATCTCTTACCTCCTCACAAAAGTAAAATATATAATTTGAAAAGAAAAACAACAGATTTTTTCTCAATACAATAATCTCACCGTGTTTTTTTGCAATCAATCAGCGGTCAGCATTCAGCCCTGGAACTGTTAACTAAATAGAATAAAAAAAGGGCATCTATAAAAGCGGAAGAACATTGACAAGCCATAATAATTTAGTTACTTTGTAGCTACAAAGTAGCCACACGTTGTGAAAATCCGAAATCCGAATATCGAAATCTTAAATAAATTTAAATGATTAAAATCCAAATGTTTTAAACAGATATGCCTTTCGCCAAATCGAAAAGGAGTTTAGTCCGATAAACGAATAGTGTATGTAGAAATTAAAAAGGAGATAAAGCCGATGAATGAAAAAAATAGTGACATTCTGTCTCAGGTTGAAAACTATTATCAGGACTACGGGCTCAGGGCAAGGCAACTGAAAGATCAGGGCCAGAAGGTAATTGCCTATCTTTGCTCGCTTGTTCCAGTGGAGTTTATTTCGGCAGCTGGATTTCTGCCATTCAGGATAAGGGGAGATGTCCATGAGCCTATCACAAAAGGCGATACACAGATGGAGACCATCGCATGCCCTTTTATGCGGAGTTGCTTTGATGTTTCATTAAAGGGAAGATATGATTTTTGTGAGGGTCTTGTTCTGCCTCACGCCTGTGACAGCATTACAAGAACCTACAGTGTGTGGAGGTATTCACTGGATTTTCCATATTCCCATTTTATTAATCTCCCTCACACAGCAAGAGGTCCTTCTATGGATTTCTTTAAGGCAGAGTTAGAGACATTTAGAAAAAGCCTGGGAAGGTTTGCCGGAAAAGAGATTTCAGATGGTGACCTCGCTGAATCAATTGATCTGTACAATGAAAACAGGGACAAGGCACGGGCGCTCTATGAATTAAGGAAGTCCGATCCACCTCTTGTCTCAGGCACGGAAATAGCAAAAATATTGACCGTTGGGATAAGTCTGCCAGTTAAGGAGGCCAATAACTTATTCGATGAGGTTTTAGAAAAACTCAAGCAGAGAAAAGAAGCTCCTTTTAAAAAGGCTCCTCGAATACTGATTGACGGCGCCTGCGTGGATAATGTTGATTTTTTCAAGCTTATTGAGGATAGTGGCGCCAATGTGGTTGCTGATAGCCTTTGCATCGGCACCAGAGACTGCTGGCCTAAAACTGATGTCGGGGATAATCCTGTGGATGCACTCGCCCACCGTTATCTGGATAAAATTAATTGCCCCAGGACCTACAGGGAAAAGGTGGGGGAAACCTATCAGGAAGATCTTGAGTCAAGATTTGGTGATGTTGGCTCCTTAATTAAGGAATTTAATGTGGATGGTGTTATCCTTTATCTCTATAAATATTGTGATCCATTTGGTTTTGAGGTTCCTGCACGAAAGGCATACCTTGATTCCCTAAAAATGCCGGTCCTCTATCTTGAGGATGAATACTCGGCGGGTACTATTGGCCGATTACGCACAAGAATCCAGGCATTTCTTGAGATGATTGGATGATGGTAACGTCCGTTGTCAGTTGTCCGTTGTCCGTTGTTTCCGAATTCCAAGGAATTCGTGAACTCGGAGGCCGGCGGAAAACGATGAACGATAAGGAGGTATCTACAAATGGCTGAAGAACAAAAAAAGGAAGAAAGAAAAAGAAGAAGGCATGCAACTGAAGCCGCCGGAAAAATTGGGCCCATGGTAAAGGCCACTATTGGTGGCACTGTAAAGGCACGGGAGGAGGGAAAATCAATAGCTTATGCATTTATTGTCTGCAGCTATGATGAAATCATAAGGGCAATGGATATAGTGCCAGTCTGGACCGAGAATTATGCTGGCATTTGCGGTGCAAAAAGGGATGCCACGAGATTCCTTGAAAAGGCAGAATCTCTTAGCTTTTCTCGTTCTCTTTGCACATATGCACTCTGTGGGCTCGGCTTTGACCAGTGGAGGGAAGACTTAGGGGAGATGCCTCCTGATGCCCCATGGGGAGGACAGGCAAAACCTGATTTTATGTTATCCAGCGGCCAGATTCTGTGTGACCCGAGAAACAAGTGGTATCAGGCAGTGCAGCAATATATGCCCGAGGTTCCTATCTACAATGTTGGGTTACCATGGCCCCTATATGAAGATGACATTGAGGTAGCCGAAGTTGAAGATTATTATATAAAATACATTGTTGAGGAATTACGGGGCCTGATCAAATTCTTAGAACGGCAAACCGGAAGAAAAATGGATTGGGATAGATTGAGTGAGCTTGTTGATTTAGGCGAGAGGACATGGAGTCTAATCTGGGAAACCTATGAACTTAGAAGGGCTGTTCCTACACCAATGGGCACAGGCGATGCTATGAATACTATGGTGCCTATGGTGTTTATGCTTGGCACACAGGAAGGGTATGATTTTTTTGTTGGATTAAACAGAGAACTTAAAGATAAGATTGCCAGAGGTGAGGGCGTTGTTAAGGATGAAAAATATAGGCTCCTTTGGGCTGGTGGGTTACCGTCCTGGTTTGCCCTCACTGACTTTAATTATTTTAATAGCAAAGGCGCGGTTTTTCCAGTTGAGACAACATATCGCATGATCGAACCCATGTACAGGTTGAACATACCTGATACCAATGACCCCATTGAACGACTCGCCTGGAGATGGCTTAGATACTGGACGTACTGGTATGACAAGGCAAAAAAACGGCCTGGATCAGAGCCGGATGTGGAACGTTTAATACAATATATCGAAGACTATCAGATCGATGGTGTTGTGATGCATGAGGCTTTTTCATGTAGAACGTGGCATCTTGGACTGATCTGGCAGCTCAATCAGTTAAAAAAGATATACAGGCCTATACCTGTATTGATATTAAGGAAAGATGGAAGAAAAAAAGAGAAAAAAAGGGAACTCCCCTCCTTAATTTTAGAAAGTGATATAATAGATATAAGTTCTTACTCTGAGGTCGATACAAGAAACAGGATTGACGCATTTATTGAAACCCTGGAGCAAACAAAGAAAAATAAGGTGTAATACAGAAGCCATCGCTCTTTACACGGCTTAAATAGTGCCTGAACGAAAAGCCAGTTCAGGCACGATTTTGGATTTTGGCCTGCCCTGGTGCGACTTGATATTAAGAATCTATTTCGTTGTGATGTTTTATAAGAGCAGGCTATAAAAATGTGGCCATTCAAGCCAGGTCTGGGCCAGGGATTGCGGATTTTGGATTAAAGAATAATGCAATTTCAAAGCATTGAAGATTTAAGGCCAAAACTTGACAACTATATTTCTAGGTTTTCGTTCAGACACTAAATAGTAAATATTGTTTACCAAGGTAACAGGCATGACACAGTATTTTGCTGGCGTTGATATAGGCTCCACTATGACAAAGGTGGTGATCATGAACAAAGGGATCATCGCCTCTAATATAGGGCCTACCGGTCCGGAGCAGAGAAGATTGGCCAATAAGGTAATGGAAAAGGCATTAAAGGAAAGTGATCTCCCTTTTGAGGCGATCACCTATGTAGTGGCAACGGGGTATGGAAGACTCAATGTCCCGTTTGCTGACAAACAGATAACGGAAATTAGTTGTCATGCCAAAGGAGTGGCACATTTTTTCCCTGAGGCTCAGACAATTATTGATGTTGGGGGTCAGGATTGTAAAGGGATAAAGATCAACAATGGCAAGCCCGTAGATTTTGTTATGAATGACAAGTGTGCTGCTGGTACCGGGAGATTCTTAGAGATTATTGGTGATGCATTAGGGATTAAAATAGAAGAAATGGGTGAAATAGGTTTAGAGGGCAACAATCCTGCAAAAATAAGCAATATCTGCACTGTATTTGCCGAGCAGGAGGTCGTAGCCAGGTTGTCAGAAGGTATTCCTCTTAATGATTTAGTTGCCGGCATTCATGAATCACTGGCTAACAGGGTCTCAAGGATGGTAAATAGACTCCATGTGACAGAAGAAGTTGTTGTTACAGGCGGTGGAGCAAAAAATGTGGGCCTGGTGAAGGCACTTTCCGATAAATTGGGTTATACCTTAGCCGTCCCACCTGAACCTCTGCTGACCGGTGCTATTGGTGCCGCCTTGCTCGGAAAAGATATAGCTGATAAGGCCTTAAAAGATGGCGTATCCTTAGAAACAAAAGAACGATCTCTCAAGGAAATCAAAATCTTTTAGGTGAAATCAAATTTTTTTCTCTTGAACTAATCTGGAAAAATATTCAAAGGATCTATCCAAGGTCTATCTTGTTACAATTAACATCGGAAATAATTGACCAATGAAGTTCACTATAGTTTAATCTGCTATCTTTATAATCGATAACTATTCAGCCACCAAGCACAAACCTGCCCGCCATCCGGCAGGCGGGGACCCAAAGAGGAGATAAATATAGATTGAATACCGGAGTTTTCTCAGGCTATAATAAAGAATAATTCTCTAATCTTGGTGCCTTTGTGTCTTTGTGGCAAGATACCTGATTAGATACTATAATCGATCGAAATTTTGGCCTATTTACCACCTATGATAATCTTATGAAATATCTAACCACATATATTCTTTTTATTTTTCTGCTTACAGCGCAGCTGCTATTTTTGAATCCTGCCTATGCCAATGATGTTAATCCGGTCTTTGAAAATTTACTTACGCGTTTACAGATGGATGGCATAGAGGAAAAATATCTCCACACTTTTTTTACTCATCCGGAGCTTGAGCTGATGTACGAAGTAGTAGCTCTAAGCCTGATCAGAAAAGAGGCCAATCTCAACTATGCCCAGTTTCTCACACAAGACTCAGTAAACAAGGCTGTCTCCTACCTCAAAACCCATGATACAACCCTTAAAAAGGCAGAAAACCATTTCGGTGTCTCCGCCCCTGTGGTGGTAGCAATCCTTTCGGTAGAGACTGCATTTGGAAATTATACCGGTTACGTTAACACAGTAAATATTTTGGTAACACAGTCACTTTCCTTACAAGCAGAAATTTACCAACAGATTGTTAACCAAATTCCCGTAAAAGAGAAGTCAACCCTGACTCCCAACCAGATTAAAATAAAGCTCAAGAAAAAGAGTGCCAGAGCCTACAGGGAACTAAAGGCCCTTCTCGCCTATGCCAAGGAACGCAATATTGATCCTTTTACTATAAAGGGCTCAACAGAAGGTGCTATTGGGCTGCCGCAGTTCCTTCCTTCAAATATCAAAAAATACGGATCTGATGGAAATGGCGATAATGAGGTTAATCTTTTTGAACATGACGATGCCATTGCCAGCATCGCTTCTTACCTTAAAGCCCATAAATGGAGAGAGGATAATAATTACACAAAGAAAAAAAAGATCATCCTCAAATACAATAACAGCATTTATTATGCTAACACAGTACTCGAGTTAGCTGAGAAGCTTAGCCGTTATTGGCATAAGAAAGCTGATAGCTGATAGCTATTAGCTGAACGCTGATGCACACCTCATGCAATTGTTATTTCTTTGCTCAGATACACATCCTGCACAGCATGAAATATTTCTATCCCCTCTTTTAAGGGCTTCTGAAAGGTCTTCCTTCCTGTTATTAGCCCCATTCCTCCGCCTCTTTTGTTGACAACCGCAGTGTAAACTGCATCGGCAAGATCGTTTTCTCCGGAAGGACCTCCAGAATTTATCAGGCCAACCCTCCCCATATAATTGTTAGCTACCTGATACCTGACAAGGTCTATGGGATGTTCAGATGTCAGTTCCGTATAAACCTTTTCATGGGTCTTGCCAAAGTTCAAGGCAGTAAAGCCGCCATTATTTTCCGGCAGTTTTTGCTTTATGATATCAGCCTCGATAGTAGCGCCGAGATGGTTTGCCTGACCAGTAAGATCAGCGCTCACATGATAGTCCGTGCCATCCTTTTTAAAGGCATTATTTCTCAGGTAACACCAGAGAACCGTAAACATTCCCAATTCATGCGCTAACTTAAATGCCTCGCTTACCTCGGTAATCTGTCTATCTGACTCTTCCGATCCAAAGTATATGGTTGCCCCTGCACCCACAGCGCCCAAATCAAATGCCTGTTCAATCTGAGCAAAAAAGATCTGGTCATATTTATTGGGGTATGTCAGCAATTCATTATGATTGAACTTCATAATAAAGGGGATTTTATGGGCATATCTCCTGCTTACAGCGCCGAGCACACCAAGTGTTGATGTAACCGCATTACATCCTGCCTCAAGAGCAAGCTTTACGATATTAGCGGGATCAAAGTAATCCGGGTTAGGCGCAAAGGAGGCTCCGCCAGAGTGCTCTATACCTTGATCAACCGGGAGGATAGAAAGATAACCAGTATCCTTTAAGCGGCCATGACTGAAAACTGACTGTAGGTTTCTTAAAACACTATTTGGTCTGTCTGTGTCAATAAATACCTGATCAATGAAATCAGGGGAAGGGGTTTTTAATCTTCCCTTGCTGATAGTAGTACAGGTATGACTGAGTAGATATTCTGCCTTTTCTTTGCCTAAAAGCTTATAAATGTTATCAACCATGAGTACCCTCCTTAATTAAGGTTTTTTTATACGATGGAAAAAATCGTTACTTATAATTAAATACAACAATAATAACTGTTTGTCTATTAGTAACTGCTATTTAGCGTTTGCTATTTCCTTAATTAACGTATAGAAAAATAAGGATATTTTTGAAAGATGAGATTTATTTTAGATGGATATTGAACAAACTATTTTTTTAGGGATCATTCAGGGACTAACAGAATTTTTGCCTATCAGCAGTTCTGGCCATCTGGTTATATTTCAGAACCTCATTGGGTTAAAAAATCCTGAGGTGCTGTTAGATATATCTCTCCATATAGGCACCCTCCTGGCGGTTTTAATATTCTTCCGGGCTGACATAAAAATGATGATCTATGAAGGTATAGGCCTTATTGGAACAGTTTTTCGAAAACAAAACCCCAGCAGTAAAATCCAACAATTCCCTTATGCAGCTCTTATCTTATGGATTGTGATAGGCACAATTCCTACAGGACTTATAGGGATACTCTTTGGCCCCTTCTTTCAAAAAATGTTTGGATCACCCTTCTTTGTTGGTTTTATGTTAATAGTTACCGGGGCAATTCTGGGAGCAAGTAGATTTATCCCTGATTATTTCACAAAAAAAAGCAACGTTGGTCTCATTGTATCCCTTGGCATAGGTATAGCACAGGGAGCCGCTATTATTCCCGGCATTAGTAGGTCTGGGGCAACCATAGTATGCGGCCTTTTCTGCGGTCTCAAGCGGGAACTCGCTGGACGGTTTTCCTTCCTGCTCTCAATCCCTGCTATTATAGGGGCAACAATATTAAAATTTGACATAACAGAGATAACTGAAATCGGCTTTATACCTTTTTTTGCAGGGATTTTTGTCTCTTTCCTGGTAGGCCTTATAGCCCTGAAGATAACCATGAATATGGTAAAAAAGGGGAATCTCTATTACTTTTCACCATATTGTTTTCTGGCAGGCATTGCAGCCATTCTTATTGCTTGATTACCAAAAAAAATTTCACCGCAGAGATACAATAACAGGCTTAGGCGTCGTTAAAAAATAACTGTAACAAATTGATTGCTTTTTCCTTAAAGGTATAGTATGATGTTTACATGCCATTGGAACCAATCCGAAAACGTTTTGATCTTCTGTCGCCCATTCTTGATGAACGTACCCGTCGGCTTTGGGCGGCAGCAGAAGCAATTGTTTCAGAGCATGGTGGCATTACCGCCACTTCCCGGGCAACTGGCATCTCTCGCAGGGCCATTACTGAAGGTTGTAAAGAACTCCGGGAGGCAAAGCCAACCCCTATGCCTTCCGCTGTCCGCCGTCCTGGCGGCGGGAGAAAGCGCCTTGAGGATAAGTATCCGGATATAAGAGATAGACTTGAGTCCCTGGTAGAGCCTGTCACCCGAGGTGATCCGGAATCGCCTTTGAGATGGACCTGTAAGAGTGTAAGGGTGCTCGCTAATGAGCTGGAGAAAATGGGGATCCAAGTCAGTCATGTTGCAGTAGCTGCTCTGTTGAAAGATATGGGATACAGCCTCCAGGCCAACCAAAAAGTGAAAGAGGGCAGTTTTCATCCTGACCGCGATGCTCAGTTTACATACATTTATGAACAGGTGGAGATATTCCAAGAAGATCATCAACCGATAATATCTGTTGATACAAAGAAAAAAGAACTGGTTGGTGATTTCAAGAATGCTGGGCACCAGTGGCGGCCGAAGGGAAAGCCGGAGAGGGTGCGAGTCCATGATTTTGCCCTGGAATCTGGAAAGGTTGCACCATACGGCGTCTACGATGTGACCGAGAATGCTGGCTGGGTTAACCTTGGGACCGACCATGACACATCCGCTTTTGCTGTGGAAAGTATTCGTCGCTGGTGGCATAAGATGGGCAAGGAGGTGTATCCAAAAGCGACCAGACTTTTGATTACCGCCGACAGTGGTGGGAGCAATGGATATCGAGTCAGGTTGTGGAAAAAGGAGCTGCAAAGGCTGTCTGATGAAACCGGACTGATTATAACGGTGTGTCATTTTCCACCTGGAACAAGCAAATGGAATAAGATCGAACATCGACTCTTTTCCTTTATAACAATGAATTGGCGAGGCAAGCCATTGATCAGCCATGAGGTGATTATCAATCTTATTGCGTCCACCGGCACAAAGTCAGGATTAAGAGTTCAATGTGAACTCGACGTCAACAAATATCCAAAAGGGCTAAAGGTTACAGACCAAGAAATGAAAAAGCTTCAAATCACTCCTCACGAATTCCATGGTGAATGGAACTATACGCTTTCACCTCGAGTATGATAAATGTTATAGTTATTTTTTAACGATCCCTTAGGTAACTGTTGCCCTGATGGGTTGATCAGTATAAATTGTTAATGTTAAAAATATAGTAACTACTCAGCAAATAACCCTCAGCGATCTCTGCGGCTCTGCGGTGAATTATATTATAACATAGGAAAAAATAGCAAATTATGTCATCACAATCGTACCTTAATTTTATTATTCTTACAATTAAAGGATTTTTAATGGGTGCAGCAAATGTTATTCCTGGTGTATCAGGGGGAACCATGGCACTCATCCTTGGCATATATGAAGAACTCATTAATGCAATCCGTTCAATTAATCTCAAATTCTTGCGGCTTATCACCAACTTTAACATCAAAGAGGCACTCTTATCTGTTTCCTGGCATTTTCTTGTACCTGTGGGCCTGGGTATTTTACTGGCTACCTTCTCTCTGGCAGGGGTACTGGGTTGGCTTTTAGACAGTTATCCAGTTATTGTCTGGTCCTTTTTCTTTGGATTGATTTTATCCTCTGTAATTACAGTCAGCAGAGTGGTAAAAAAATGGAGAATAACTACCATTGTTGCGATAGCATTCGGGACAATTGCCGCCTATTTTTTGTTTGGTGTAATACCTGTAGCTACACCGAATGCCCCGTGGTTTATCTTTGCAAGCGGTTTTATTGCCATCTGCGCAATGATTCTGCCCGGGATATCAGGCGCCTATATCCTGGTGCTGCTGGGAAAATATCGCTACATCCTTGAGGCATTAAACAACAAAGATTTTTTTACCCTTTTCATTATAGGAGCTGGCGCCCTAACGGGACTTATAAGCTTTGCTCAGATATTAGGATGGCTTCTTAAAAAATACCATGATCTGACCATGGCAATCCTGATTGGTCTCATGCTTGGCTCGTTGAGAAAAATATGGCCGTGGAAAGAGACCATAACCACTTTTATCGACAGTCATGGAAAGGAAATTCCTTCTCTCCAAAGCAATATCATCCCTTCTTCTTTTACCATAGAGGTTGGTCTTGCGCTGCTCTTTATGTTTATTGGTATTCTGGTTCTCTGGGGTTTGGATCTCTGGGCACACAAGAACGGTTAGATGAAAAAGTTTGGTACCCACCTTTTGCACAACTACTCTTAGCCTTTTATCACACCAAGTGGCCTTAAGCGGGCTACCTTTTTTGCCAACCCGGCCATATGGACAGCCTCAACCACTAAAGAGACATCCTTATAGGCCTCGGAGATCTCCTCTTTTAAAGTCGTCCGACCTCTGGATTGAACAAAGATGCCCTTGTCTTCCAGTTCTCGGTTTATGGACCTACCTTTTGCCAGCTTAATGGCCTGCCTTCTGCTTAAAAGCCTGCCTGCCCCATGGCAGGTCGAGCCAAAGGACTCTTCCATAGCCTTTTGAGAGCCTGCCAATACATAGGAGTAAGTGCCCATGTCACCAGGTATGAGGACCGGCTGCCCTACCTTCCTATATCTTTGGGGGACATCTGGGTGGCCAGGTGGAAGGGATCGGGTAGCTCCTTTTCGGTGAACGCACAGGGTAACCTTTTTGCCATCTACTACATGTGTCTCTAATTTGGCAATGTTGTGGCAAACATCATAGAGAAGCTCCATCTTCAGGTCATCGGGGCTTATTTGTAAGACCTTCTCAAATGTCTCTTTTGTCCAGTGCATGATTATCTGCCTGTTTGCCCAGGCATAGTTTGCTGCGCAGGCCATACCCGAGAGATATCTTTTCCCCATGTCAGATGTAATATACGCACAGGCTAACTGTCGATCAGGCAGAGTAAATCCTGACTCTCTCACATGGGTTACCATATCCTTTAAGAAATCATCGCAGACCTGATGACCAAATCCCCGTGATCCTGTATGAATAAGTACGGTGAGCTGACCTTCAAAAAGATTAAAAACATTCGCTATTTTTGGATCATATATCTCATCAACTACCTGTATCTCCAAAAAATGATTACCAGAGCCAAGCGTTCCGAGTTCATCGTGCCCCCGTTTAAATGCCCTGTCACTTATCACCCCGGGATCAGCCCCTTTCATGACCCCATGATCCTCTGTTCTTTCTAAATCCTCTTTTTCTCCCATGCCTTGACTAATCGCCCAGGAAGCGCCCTCAACAGCTACCTTTCTCTCCTCCTTTTTTGATAGCCGTATCCTTCCTCTGGAGCCAACGCCTGTAGGGATATTTTTAAAGAGGGCTAAAACAAGCTCTTTTATCCGAGGCCTGATCTCATGTGCCACAAGAGAGGTAGCCAGAAGCCTGACACCGCAGTTTATGTCGTAGCCAACTCCCCCTGGTGAAATTATCCCTTCTTCCATATTAAAGGCCGCCACCCCTCCTATAGGGAATCCATACCCCCAATGTATATCTGGCATAGCAAGCGAATGTTTGACAATACCAGGGAGCGTGGCCACATTAACTACCTGTTGAAGGCTTTGATCATCTTTTATATTTGGCATTAACTCAGAGCTGGAAAAGATAAGCCCTGGCACCCTCATAGCACCAGTTTTTGGTATGAGGAAACGCCATTCGTCTATCTTTTTTATTGTAAAATCCATAACTTGTAAACCGTTACGATTCAGGGATTGTGGATTGAGGAATTAAGGAATCATAATAACTTTAATCCTGCCCGCAACGCTCTCGCTTGCGAGGCGGGCGGGCACTTTCAACTTTAAGTACTTTAGGCACTTTAGCTCACTTTAGGCACTTAATCATTAAGCCTAAATATCAAATATAACTCGTGCCTCCCACCCATCATTGACGTTTTCAACTGAAATCTGATGGTAGGTCACGGCCTTTATTTCTCTTTTGACCTGATGATGTTCCGGCTCAAAACTGCTGAGAGTAAGTGTAGATTTCAGCTTGATCGGACTGATAGATTTAATCTCTATTGAATTTACTATTAATTTCTCCCCATCAAAAAGATAAAGGATCTCCCCGAGCCATCGTACCATAAGATCGGGAAAATCTTCACCCTGAAGGGAAACATCCTTAATAACTGTTTTCTTGCTGATATCACCCTCCACCATAAGATCAGCCATGGCTTGGGCAGCCCGGATAAAAAGGTTTTTTACATTCGGGCCTTTGACAAGTATCCCCAGGTCTGCTGTATGGTCAATAATATGATAGTTCAGTGGATTGGAATTCATAATCTTAAAATCTAAAAGATTTACTCACCTGAAAAATATAGCTTTCTGACAGGAAAAAGTCAAAAAATTAAATCAACTATAGGATTCTAAAAAAATTCTGTTGAAAAAAATTTTAAATTTGCCCAATGATTTCATTTATGATAATAAATAAATTTGTTAAATACATTAGCCATATTCGAAGATCTCAGCCGTCATATTGACCGCCAAGCGGCGCGGAAAATTTCCGAGATATTATGACAAGTCTACGAAGAGGTTGCCCAGATAGTTACAAAAAAAGAATTCAATGAACTGAAAGAAATCATTGGCGATCTGGCCCAAGCGCAGGAGAAGACCGAAAGATCGGTTAACCGGCTAATTCAGGATCATCGCCAAACGAGAGAGAGCTTGGAAAGTATGTCAGATGCTGTTGGGTATAACCTGGAAAATCAGAGTTATAGGGGTTTGCCACCACTTCTTCAAAGAGATTTAGGAATTGAGGTTGATGGCAGGCTCATTAGGCGCTACCTGCCAGGAGAGAAGAAGGTCAATACCTCCAGGTAAATATCCATGGTTGGGGCAAAAAACGGTCATAAAGTATCGATCTTAGGAGAGGCAAAAACTACTATCTCCCGCGGAGAAATCGGTCGTTTTCAAAAAATGGTCCAAAGGGCTGCACAGGTAGAAAATATCTCATTAAATGATATTTGCCAGGTAATTGTTGTGCATAATGTCGTCCCTAATATCGAAGAATACGTTAGGGAACAAGGCATCCATCTTTACTGGTCATACGATCTATAGAAAGTCCTGACTATAATAGAACCTCGGTATCTTATTCACAAAGGCGATTAAAGGAATAGAGTAAGCTCTTATTCTAAAAGGATTCAATAAATACTTATTTAATTATGCCTAACCCCATTTACATTTACATTTACGTAATTGCCTTTGAACTGAGAAAGGACCTTCTCGAAGGCATCATGGTTTGGCCTAGATAGGCTAACGGTCAACACGATTTCTCCGTCGGCCAGGGCCGTAATGTGCCATGAACGCTTGTGCATGTCTATACCGATTGAAACCATTTTCCCCTTGAAATTAATTTTATTTCTTTTTACTTTAGTAGCCATGGGAAGTTCCTCCTTTGTTAAAGATTTTTCAAATTAGGCATACTATGCCAAGAGGAACTTCCTTACAATCTAAAATCTAACATAGTTTCTATCACTTCACTTCATGCGTCTATTTGTCAAGCGAATGGTGAATAAATTATCATCCGGGATTTCCATCCGCTTATCTTCTTCTATCTCTTGGGCGCTTTGCTGCTGTTTCTGGATATCCCGGTGGCAGTACGGCTGTTATATAAGTACATAGAGACGGGTCATATCTATGCGATCAATGCGCTGACTATTTTTTTTGCACTATTACAGGCCTTCAGGCAATCCTTTTTGCGATGCTGTTTGATATGGAGGCAAATAAAGAGCTTAAGGGGTAATCATTGAAAATCGGGTTCGTGACAACTACCTATCCCCGCTATGAGGGCGACGGTGCAGGTGTTTTTCTTGCCAACCAAGTCGAATCGCTCCGCAAACTTGGCCACGATGTAAAGGTCATCGCTCCCGAGTTCGATGGCGATACAGGCGGTGAACTGCAGGCCGGTGTAATCCGCGTGAAATTCAGGCCCCGGGCAGCGCGGAAAATAACCTATGGAAGCGGTATCTGGCCTAACCTCAGGAAAAATCCACTTCTTTTTTTTGCGATGCCCGGATTTCTCAAATCATTCGAACGGACCATTCAACGCGAGTTTGGCGACAGGGATATAATCGAAGCGCTTTTCACTGCGGCAGGAAAGGCCCTCATAAAGGCACGCCGCCCCGGACAGGCTATAGTATACGCCGGACATGGCAGCGATATTCATCTCCTCGAGAACTCGGCATATTATCGAAGATATTTCTACAATATGATTCGCAAATACGATGCTGTAACTGTTGTTTCTCGACATCTGGCGAGTAAAGTAACATCGCATTTTGCGGAAATTTCGCCAATCGAGGTACCCGATGCAGTGCCGGACGAGGCCTTTGAATACGAGCGCCCCTGGCGTGATGAGCCGGCGGCGATTTACGCATCGCGGCTTATCGCGCTCAAGCGAATCGATATGCTGGTGACTGGATGGGCCAGCGTTGTAAGCCATTTCCCGGCAGCAAAGCTGATTGTATTCGGCGATGGCCCACTTCTTCAAAAGTGTAAGGCCATTTGCCGCGATAAGAGAATTGAGAACAATATCGAGTTCCGAGGGCTTGTTTCGCAGAAAGAATTATGGGAGGAAATCGGGCAAGGATGGCTGACTGTTTTGCCTAGCATGAAAGAGGGATTTGGGATGCCGCTTGTGGAATCGCTCGCCTGCGGATGCCCATTTCTTTCCGCACCTTGCGGCGCAGCACCGGAAATCGCCAAAGAAACCGGCGGCGGAATAATTATCGACGAACCTTTAACACCTGAAAAGATTGCCAAAAGTATAATCGAGATTTTCAAAAATAAAGAATCATTGGAGAAAATGAAGAAAAATGGCCGCAATGAAGTTCTTATGATATATTCATCACGGGAAATTGCATTGCAAAAGATCGGAATCTACGAAATGGCGTTAAATAACCTGAATCATTATCATGAAAACGACTAAGACATTTGCGAAACAGCTCGGTCGGTCGGCGGATATGACCGCAGAGGCCTACGACAGGTACTTTACTGAATACCAGTCCGATTCAGGCCAGACTGTATACCGCACAGAAAAAGCCATCGAATTGACCTGCAACAGCCGTGGCAGAGCGCTTTCGGTTGGCGCCGGGAATTTCGGCGAGGCCGATTGCATCAAAAAAGCTGGTTTCGATATAGAAATCTGCGATTTATCACCAAAAGCGGTTGCAAAGGCACACGAAAAGGGTTACGCAGCATTTGCCGCCGATATTTCGGAACCTTTGGAAAGGTGCGGCTACGACTTCATATTCTGCATGGAAGTTCTCGAGCATGTGACTAATCCGCTCAAGGCGCTTAAAAATCTTGCCGATGCCCTATCGCCATCTGTCCAACTGATTATTTCCCTCCCCAATGAGGTCAATCTCTATCGAAGACTCGCGATATTGATTGGCAGACAGGGTATTGGAGGCCACGAGTACTATCATCTAAGATTCTTCGATATAAAATCGGCAAGAAAATAAATCGAAAACGCAGGCCTGAAAATTGCCGGATTGAAATACGCACCTTTGATTCCACCAAGATGGAGGCTATTGCATCCCCTGGGAGAATTATTGAAAACCGTTCGTCCGCAACTGTTTGCGCTCAGCTCGATTTGGCTTCTTAAAAAACCGGAAAATGAATAAAAAACGCCCCAGGTACAGCTGGCTCCTATTCGCCCTTGTAATAGCGGCTGTTGTTTATGTAATTATCAAAAACACA
Source organism: uncultured Desulfobacteraceae bacterium (assembly GCA_964611035.1). Lineage (GTDB taxonomy): Bacteria > Desulfobacterota > DSM-4660 > Desulfatiglandales > B25-G16 > B33-G16. Next base: position 30,299 of record CAZSWT010000010.1, on the reverse strand, counting down.
GGCGAGATCCGGCAATATGAGTTCAGCTATCGATGGTCTTTCCTGGCTATGGCATTCTTTGCAGAGGCTCTGGCATATCTGATCCAATTCTGCATATGGCTTTCCATCTCCGGCGATTATGGGGTGAAGGCGCCGTTCCTGAAGGCCTCGAAGGGATTTTTTCTATCAATTCTCGGCAAGTATCTTCCTGGAAAGGTCGGGCTTGCGCTGGTGCGTATCAATGCATACCGCGGATATTCCAAAAAACAGGTATCAGTCGCGACAGGTTTTGAAGTGATATGCTCGCTTGCCTCGGTGTGCCTTTTGATTCTCGCTGGCGTATTTTCGATTTCCGATATGCTCCCTTCATACGCCGTATGGGTCTCCGCCTCGGGGATTCTTGCGATACTGGTATTTCTCTATCCCCCACTATTTCTACGCATCGTGAACACCGGCTTCCAGTTGATCAAAAGGCAGCCCCTTGTAAAATCGCCAACCTACGGTGCGACCCTGAAATTCATTATCGCCTTCATGCTCGTCGGGCTTTTCCATGGGCTGGGGCTTTATTTTGCGCTGTATTCGCTATCGGAGATTTCGTTTTCATATTATCTCACAATTACGAGCGTATATTACGCAGCCGGACTAATCGGCTTTTTTGCCGTCTTCGCACCGGCGGGTATCGGTGTGCGAGAGGGGATTATGATGCTGATTTTGCCCGCGTTCATTCACGAGCCGGTGGTAATAGTCGGCGTCATTCTCATCCGCCTCGTGATGACTGCTGTCGAACTCTCGCTGGCCGGAATTTCTGTAATACTTGAAAAAATCAATCGTTGACGAGTCTGTCTCTTTCGGGAGATACAGCAAAAATGTAATAGCAGTTAGATAATTCTTTGACGATATCAAGAGAATGCTATAATCTATCGACTGTGGCATTTTTCGCATAATATTGCCATTGCCGGGGCCGGGGATCAGCCACAACAATTTTTCCCAGAGAATCGATCTTAAGCTCGTAATACCGGTAGGCGATAAATTGGATATTCTCTTCTCGAACATATTCGTCGATACGGTCTTTTTTCAAGTAGTTCTCAAAGAAATCGGCATTGTTGACAATACCATCGAGATTTACCACCCGCCTTTGCGAGAAAAATGAGAATGTCCCCGGCCAGAAACATCCGTAAATTGAATCCTCCGGCAAATTATCCTTTGTCCACAATGCAGCCTGAACCCTCGCCGAATGGTATCGCAATATCATCGGTGAACAGACATCGATCTGAGACTTCGATATCAAAGCCAAAAGCAACATAAATATGATGAAAGATATCCCAGCGTATTTCTTAGGAAATAAAGAATCCGACCCCAGAGGGGCCGGTTTTGGTTTAACCCCTGGATGGGGATGAAAATGCCTTTCCCCCCGCAGGGGGCAAGGTTGAGCTGCCCATGTTGTTTGAATTAAATTGACCTTATGTTAATTTACTCTTTATCCTTATCACTATCACCTTGGTACTTGCCATATTTCCGTATAATCTCTAAATATAGCCATACGGTATCGACACAGTAACCTTTTATCCAAAAATGAGATAATCCTTCTTAATAGGTGTACCACCGGCTAAGGCTGGGATCATATACATTTATCATTCTCCCCAAAAAATAGATATTTAAAGGCATATTCCTTTAGGATCTCAAAAGCTTTGTTACCTTTTTTGTCCAAGGTCTCTTGTCTTGCTTATCACGAGAGATATGGCAGCTCTTCTATCCCAGATGACAAATCTGATCAGTGAAACGATACCCGACTTTTCGGTTTTGAGAATATTGTTGTCCCAAAATCCTAATACTATGCAACATTATTCCCTCACCTTAAAAGTTTATTGTACTCCATATCAAACCACATACCAAAGAAAAGAGTCTGCAATCCGCTAATGACTGTAAAGACAAGGGCCATGGCATTAATACCGGGTATATATCCCTTCACAACCCAAATATAAAAAAGTCTTATGGTCAAAGGAAAACTAGCGATTAAGAGCAAAAAGGAGAGGATATAAAAAAATATTAAGGGATGAAAATCTTTAATGACATATTTAAAAAATAACCGTTTCCAGAACCCTTTGATTAAGAGCCAACTTATCTTGGGGATAACCTTAAATAATTTTATCTCCGATTTTTCTCCAATATTATACACAGGTCTTACATGTATATCTCTCACTCTAAAATCATATTGATTTAGCTTGATAAGCATGTCATTTGGCATTCCATACCGCTTATAAATCGTATCCAAATGTAACTTTTTAAGTACCTTTAAGGAAACGGCTGTATACCCAGTCTGAGAATCAGCAATGTGCCAGTAACCGGACGCGATTTTGGTTAAAAGGGAAAGAAACGAATTACCAAAATACCGATAATGCGGAATCATATTCCAGGCATCACCCTGAAACAGCCTATTTCCTTTGGTATAATCCGCATCCCCATTAGCAACGGGATCTAAAATATTTGTGAGATCATTTGGATCCATCTGTCCATCACCGGCCATGACAGCGGTAACATCTATTTCCAACTCTACTGCCTTTTTGTATCCTGTGACAATAGCCCCTCCCACCCCTTGATTCACTTCATGTTGAATCAAGATTACTCTTCTATCTCCCTCCGCTATTTCCTTAACAATCTCTGCCGTAGTATCATTACTTTTATCATCCACAACAATAATCGTATCCACAAGCGAGGGTATTGTCGTTAATGTGTGAGCTATTAGTTTCGATTCATTATAGGCAGGGACAACTACTGCAATAGTTTTTTGTAGGTACATTATTTAACCACTCCAACTTATTTTGGTTTAATTACCTGATAATATAAGATTTTTTGGTATAAGAAGCATTTTCCTGCTAAGGTATATTCTATCTTTAATATCAGTCTATTAATTCATCTCACGTTCAAAGAAGCTGGGAATTCCAAGTTAAAGGGAAGAATACTCTAATCGAGATACTCCATATCCCCACTTGAAATAAAGCAATCTAACATGTTTCTCAAAAAATCGTTTTAGCAATTCCTGCTCCTTAATTGTAAAACTATTTTTTTTCCACCGATTAAATATATCATGGGATATAAGTAAATGGGTTATCTCCATCCTTTTTAGCCTTAGCAACAAATCTTCAGCTGAATCTGACATTTTTAGAAACTGGCGCAGCATGCTCTTGTTGTTGTTCATATCAAAAATATATTCTCTATTGCAATAATATCCTCTGTTGCCCAGAAAAATAAATAATATCCTGGTATCCTCGGGAAGATTCTTGTTTATATATCTCAGAGTCGGATATTCAAAACGGTATTTTGCTATGTACTCATCACGAGTCAAGGTACCATCAAGATAATTAAAAGGATTAACATATTTATATTGATGTAAAACATAGTTTGCATTCAACCAAAGTGCAAAGGATAAGATAACAAAAATAATAGCCAACCCTATGCTTCGCGCAGATCGAGAGTTGAATTTCCTTATCGCCTCAACCGTTTTCCTTACACCAAATATAGATAATATAACTAATGGAGGAATAACTGGGGAGATATACCGAATCCTCAGGCTACTGCTGAAAAAAGCAAAAGCGAAAAATAAGACCACAAAAGTTAGCATGATCTTTTTCTCATTCCTGACAATTGCAGGATCTCTTCTTATTCCATAAAATGCAAAAAATGGGAGGAAGAAAAGGAATGGATTAAGTCTTCCATCAAAATATTGAGGAATGCCATCCTGGCCCTGGAAAAAGATCCTTACTGGTAGAAGTGCCATTTGCCACCAGGTCTCATGATAGACTAAGCTTCTATAGGCAAAAAGACCGATAGATTGTCGATCCGTGACATCTTGTGGATTAAACCAATGATCATAAAGAGGAACTATTGGGTTGGTTGTCCACAAGTAATTTCTTATCATCCAGGGAGAAAAAAAGATAAAAGCTATAAACAGAAAAAGTATCCCATATCCGGCAGCCTTCAAAAAGTTTGGGTTTTTATCTTGTTGGTGTCTTAAATATAGAAATGGAACAAATAATGTTAAGAGGAAAAGCGTAACCAAGCCATTATATTTTGTGCCTACTGCCAGACCACAGAAAGAGGCAGATAGTATTAAAAGTTTTAGAGAAAAACCTTTTTCAATCCACTTAAACAATAATAGGAGCGATGCTGCAGAAAAAAATATAAGACCCAAATCAACGTATACAGTAATGGAAAGCTTTATAATAATGGGAATAGAAAGGAAAAAGATTACCCCAAGCAACGCATAGATTGCATTAATTCGACGCCTTAGATAATTGAATATGAACCAGGCCGTGAGCAAGGCGAAACTGAAATGGATAAATTTAGGAACTATGTCATTTTCAAAATAGAGTGGGATCAAATAGAGCAAATCCAAATTCATGGGGTAGTAAGAAAAAACCATTGAGGGGATTTCATACATACCGCCATGCTCGAGATAAAGCTTAGGGACGGCCAAATGGTGAACAAGCGCATCTTTGCTAACAGGGGGAACAGAAGCTAAAATAGTGATAGAAATGATTAATAAGAATACTAAACCACACAAAACAATAAACAACAAATAATCAATTTCTATGTCTTTTGTTATTTTTTCGTGTGGTTTCAAAAAGTTACCGTTTTCCTTTTTTTAAGATCAATTTTATTACTGGGCCTCTTCCCTTAATTGAAACAAGAAAGCTAACAAAAAACACAGGGATTAGTAAAAATAGCCCGATAAACAACTGAATAATAATATAAATAGATCTTCGCTGGGGCAAATTTCCCTTGAGGGCTTCATAAAATTCATTTTTAGGCCAACCCATAGCGTTTAAGATGCTCTGAAGTAGACCATACGGCCCCTGTTCAGAACAAAAACTGCTTATGTTAATAATCCTGAGGTGGGTTTCTGTCATGAGATGTCTAATTGATTTCTCATTGAAGTGATACTTGTGCCATGGAATATCTAAGTGAAACCAGAATTTCTTGAACCTTCGAGACTCCATACTTGAAAAATTTGGCACAGCAATAATTATGGCCCCCTTTGGGGCGAGCAATTTATGTAATTGACTCATAATTAAATGGGGATTCTCCATGTGTTCCAGTGCATGCCATAAAAAAATTAGATCAAACGCACCTTCTGGCAGATGCATAGCGTTCAAATCACCTTGCAGGTAAACTATCCGGTCACTATCAAGGAATCTCTGAGCAGGATAAAAAGTATGTTCAATGCCCCAACATTGGCAGCCATACTCAAGAAATGATTTCAAAAGACGCCCTTCCGCACAGCCTACATCCAAGATTTTTGGTGGTTGAACCGAATCTGGAATCAGAGACAGATAATGCTTTGCTCTCATACGCATTATGAGGTTTCTGATTTTTTGGACACAACTGTTGAACTTATGCACATTCCTTCCGTAGTAGGAATAAATATCATGGACACGGAGAATTTCATCATTGGGTAGAGGAGACGTGCGGGTCAATTCACACATGTTACATTGAACAAGATGAAACTCTGAAAAAGTTGTTCTTGCCGAAAATAAAACTTTCGCCTCTAAGCCATGACACAAAGGGCAGGGGCCAAAGACCTTATTGTTCATATGTCTACTCCACTATTGGAAGTAAGTCGATGGCCCTCAGTATCAAAAAGGGGGTCTTCTCGGAGTTTCAGTCTATGAAGTAGGTATTTTAATGTGGTTATTAGCACCCCAACTCCATATTTTGTAGCCTTTATTAAACCAATTGAGGAGGCCTCAGTAGAATATCGAGTGGGACAGGAAATCTCACCAATCCTGTAGCCAAAATAAATAATCTGAACCAACATTTCATTGTCAAATACAAAGTCATCAGAATTATTACCCAAGGGTAAATTCTCGAGGACCTCTCTGGAAAATGCTCGATAACCCGTATGAAATTCCGATAATTTGCTTCCAAGAATTATATTTTCACAGGCAGTCAAGAATCGGTTAGCGATATATTTGTATTTGGGCATTCCACCTTTAAGAGCCCTACCTCCAATAATGCGAGAACCTAAAACGACATCATAGACCTCAAAGGCGATCATGCTGGCCATAGCCGTAATCAATTTTGGTGTATATTGATAATCGGGGTGGACCATAATTACAATATCAGCATTACGCCTTAATGCATCTTTATAACAAGTCTTCTGGTTGCGACCATAACCATAGTTTCTGTCGTGTAAGATAGTTTCAATACCGAGTCTTTTTGCTAAGGATACCGTTCTGTCGGCGCTTCCATCGTCCACCAGTAACACGCTATCCACAATATCCAGAGGAATTTCCTGATATGTCTGTTTCAATGTCCTTTCAGCATTATATGCTGGAAGGACAACAAAAATCCTTTTTCCATTTAGCATATACTATTCAGTAAACCTCTGCCTCCTCATAGTGCTTCTCTAATGCAGATGCGTTTATGGTCTGCTTGGTAGCACAAAAATCAATAATCCTTGCTCAGTAATTTATTACGAGCCTTGCGTAATAATCCTTGTATATCCCTGTTTTTTCTTATTTCAGGATCTGGAATTTCTTCAAGAGTTATAACTGCCTTCTCATAATCTTCCATTTTCATATAAGTAACTGCGAGGTTCTTCCTCAATTGAATGGAATCTTCTGAAATATCCAGACCCTTTCTCAATGCAGAAATAGAGTTTTCATAATTACCCACTGACCCATACGCTCCTCCGAGATTAGCCCAGAACTGGTGTTCTTTAGGGTTAAAGTGAACGGCTTTCAGAAAATGTTCTAATGCCTTATCTTGTTCTTTTAATTGAAAATAGGCCATTCCCATGTTATTGAACCATTCACCACGCTCATTATGGGTCATGGCCAATGCTTTTGCCTTATCAAGATACGATAGAGCATCATCCGGCCTGCTGGTATCAATTAATAGTGCTGAGTAATTTATGTAATTGTTGGCATCCCGAGGGTATTTTTTGATAGCTATCTGAAAATATTTCTCGGCCTCCCTTATATTTCCCTCATCTAAAAGGCTTTCGGCAAATCCACCAATATAAAACATATTATTAAAATGCAGTATCTCCTGTGTAAAAAAGGTATTCTCATCGTGCCAGAGATTTTGGTTTAAAAGATAAGAATATGTTCCATAATAAATTATTATTGTACTGAGGCCAATCATGACAAAGAGACGATTTACCTTTATTAATTTTTCAAGATACCAGACACAAGAAAAAGATAAAAATATCATAGGGAAATAAAGCCACCTCATGGATACCTTTGTCACTGCTGAGGTATGAAGGATATTAAGAACTGGAAACAGTGCTACAAAAAAAGCAACAAAAGAGAATAAGAAAATCTTATTTTTTCTCTCTCTCCACAAAAAAAAGGCTAAAAAACCAAGGCAAATAAAACCAGCAAGGGCCTTCCAACTCAAATAATTATCAGGATACTGAATGATATAACTGTGTAAACTGTACGGAATGAGAATCAGTTTCAAGTTATATATCATCAAAAGTGGGACAAAATAAAGACTCTTCCAAGGATCAGTTGTAGAAACAGGTGTCAACGCAGATCCAATAACATTAGCTCTCAGTATAAAATAGAAGAATAGCATAAGAATAAAGGGGATATAGCTTAAAATTTCATCCTTAAGAATCTTTCTGTTTTCTACCACAAGTCTATTGTATAAAAAGAATATAGGCAAAAGCATGATTGCAAATTCTTTACACAAAAGTGCCATCGCAAATGAAAAATATGAAAACAATCCAGCCCAAATCTTTTTCTCTTTAGAATTCTTCAGGTAGTAATATAATGATATCAGAGAAAAGAGGGTAACCAGGATGTTGTTTCTTGCGCTAACGAAAGCTACTGACTCTGTATTTACTGGGTGAAGACCAAACAGAAGTGTGACTGAAAAGGGTATAAAACTTTTGCCCAACATTTTCCTGAGGAATTGGTAAAGCATTATACAGGTTAATAGATGCAGCATGAGGTTTGTTGTTCTAAACCCTGAAGGCTTCATTCCCCATATTTTATAATCGATCGTATAAAATAGGTTTATAAGGGGGCGATAATAGCCGGTATGATAGCCAGGAATACTCTCACCACTCACACCGTCCTCATGGGAAAGATAAAAAGCTGGCCTGCTAAATTCTCTAATAAAAAGGTTATCCTTGACCAGAGGTCTGTCATCCAGTATAAACTCACCTGAACAGGTGGGTAGATAGGAGGCTGTTATTAATACACAGAGGACAAGAAATGGAAGTATTCTATTCTTATATTGCGTGCTTGGTTGAAACAAACTTGCATTATCCCTTTACTGAATAAGAGGCAATTATGGGAATTCTAAATCTCCAACCAGAAGGAAATCTATCAAGTTGCCGTAAGTATGTTTTTGCCTTTATTGCTTTGTCTATCGTAATTCTCACTACATATTCCAACACATTTCATTCCTCGTGGCACTTTGACGATGAAAAAATCCTTAAGAATGACCAGCTGCACCTTACCGAGCTTAACTGGCAAAACATTAAAAAGACATTTTTTTCCTTACCTAAGCAACCAGGGAAACTGTATCGGCCTATTTCATGCTTTAGTTTAGCCCTTAATTATTACTTCAGCAAGGGTAAAGTATTTGGTTACCATTTAGTTAACGTAATTATCCACTATATCACAGCCGTTTTTCTATTTCTCTTTATATACAATTCCTTAAACCTCCCTATCATAAAAGAAAAATATAGTAATCACTCCTTTTCTATAGCACTTCTGGCATCTCTCTTTTGGGCATCTAACCCTATACAAACACAGGCAGTAACGTACATTATTCAGCGTATGGCGAGCATGGCCGGTATGTTTTATATCATCTCTATATACTTTTACATAAAGGCGAGAATAGCCGAAATACCCCACATAAAAATCATCTTCCTTAGTTTGTGTGTCATCGCAGGACTTATGGCAATGGGAAGCAAAGAAAATGCATTCATGCTTCCTGTAAGTATATATCTTTTTGATCTTTTTCTTATCCAAGGTCTCACAAAAGAAACTTTGAAAAAAAATGTTAAACCTGCTTCTTTAATTTTTTTTCTGATCATATGCATAGGTATAACCTATTATTTTCTCTCTGATCAAGACCTATCCGTACTAAGCTATAGAGAAAGGGCCTTTAACTTAAAGGAAAGATTGCTTTCAGAACCCAGGATTATCCTCTTTTATCTCTCCCTCATATATTATCCTATGCCTACGAGGTTATCTATAGACCATGACGTAACCATTTCGAAAACATTACTAAGCCCGCCCACTACTTTATTCTCTATTTTATTCATAGTCGTAATATTGTTCTTTGCGTTTTATCTATCAAGGAGACGTCCTTTTATTGCATTTAGCATAATCTTCTTTTTCTTAAACCATCTCATTGAATCTTCTTTTGTTCCCCTTGAATTAGTATTTGAACACAGAAACTATATCCCTTCCATGTTGCTCTTTATCCCTGTGGTCGTCCTGTTGCTAAAAGCAATCAAGTATTACTCTTCAAAAAAACCACTTCAAATAGTAATTATAATCTTTATTGTTTGCGTAATTGTTAGCCAGGGGCATTCTACTTTTATACGGAATGCCCTTTGGAAAACTGAAGAAAGCCTTTGGATGGCTGCGACAGAAAAAGCATATGAGCTCTGGCGTCCCTGGCACAATCTCGGAAAATATTATGGCGATAAAAACATGCACAAAGAGGCATTGGCTCATTATCTTACCGCTTTAAGAAAAAAGATCATCATTAATCCGCTAGATAAACACCTGACCCTTTATAATATCGGCGTAGAGTATCACAAAATGGGACAAAAAGATAAAGCCTTCTTATACTATCTCAAGACTGAACAAATATATCCCTCTTTACCAAACATGCACAATAATAAAGGGGTAATATTGGCAGAAAAGGGACGTGGTGAAGAAGCTATATACGAATTTAATGAGGCCATTCGAAATGATAAGAATTTATATCAGGCCTATAGTAACCTTGGGTTTTTACTGTTAAAAATGGAACGAATTGAAGAGGCGATCCAGCAATTGGAGATGGGGCTTAAATTAAAGCCTGACAATGTCTCCACTCTATTAAGGCTGGGATATGCTTATAGAAAAAAAGGGGTATATGGTAAGGCTTTCATCCAATATAAAAGAGCTCAAGAACTAGCCCCTCACGACGCAAGGGTATTGCTTTATCTTTCCGAAATATACTTAATAAAAGGAATGAATGTGCAAGCAGACAGATCACTCGAACAGTTCATAGAGATATCAAAAGACACTGACCTTCGTGTGTTGTTGGAAGAAATAATAGAAAAAGGAGAGAAATTCGACAAAATACAGGTTGATAAGAAGGTTCTTCTAAGGCTTCTATCAAAAGTATATCTCAAGAAAAAACCTCTTATCTCTTCACTAAAAGCATACCTGGATAAGAACATTAATGGCACAGGCGAGGGAGAGGTGATTCCCTAAACTAAATGGGAAAGCATCAGGGGCTGCGTCAAATAAGTCACCAATACTTTTTGAAGATTACAGCCTACGAAGTAATTGTTCCTCCAGGACCTGTAATTGTAAAGGTCTTGTTCCCCTTGGGATGATAAGAAGTCATTGTGTAACCACTCGTAGTCACTGCTGTTATAGCGAAAACAACATTTTCGGAAAGAAAAAGATTATATGTGGCTCCTATAAGAGTACCTGTCGTTGCGGTATATTCCCCCGTATCCACAAAATAGGCTTCCTGGGCTGTGGCTGCATTTCTCAGGTCAGCAGTGGCCGCTGCGTGAAATGCCCTTATCCTGTATGCACTGAACTGAGGGATAGCAATAGCAGCCAGGATACCTATGATGGCGATAACTATCATTAACTCAATAAGTGTAAAGCCTCTTTCATCTTTTTTTCTTAAACACATTACCATCTCTCCCATCTCCCGATTCTCCCTTCTATATCAATCAGGTGACATTATTCATTTGAGTCTAGAGAAATCAAAAAGGGAGGCTAGTTTATAAAAAGGGATCGGTGCTAAATTAAATAAGTCACCGATCCCTTAGATAATCTATGTCGCCTTACGGAGAAATCTTGCCTCCAGGACCTGAAAGTGTAAAGGTCTTGTTTCCCTTTGGATGAGAAGCAGTCATTGTATAACCACTCACAGTTGCTGCTGTTATACCGAAAACAACATTTTCGGAAAGGTAAAGACCATAGGTGGCTCCTATAAGAGTACCTGTCGTTGCGGTATATTCCTGCTCATCCACAAAATAGGCCTCCTGGGCTGTCGCAGCATTTCTCAGGTCAGCAGTGGCCGCCGAGTTAAATGCCCTTATCCTGTATGCACTGAACTGCGGGATAGCGATAGCAGCCAAGATTCCGATGATGGCAATAACGATCATCAACTCAATCAGCGTAAAACCTTTTTCATTTTTATTAATTAATTTTGTTAACATTTTTAACCTCCTATATTCTATTTAATAAAATTAACTACTACAAAGTAAATTACGTGTAGGCCCGGAAATCACCTCCTTTCTTGGTTAGCCTTATAGTTTTGATACATTAGAGAGCAAATAACATGCCATAAAATAGGATATTATACCTTTATTATAATATTTCTTTTATTTACAGACACTTAGACCCTATCTTTTTTCCTGAGTATTTTCGTGTATCCTATTTTTACATGCCTGTTTTTATTCACCACTGACAATTTTTGTAATATATATGTCAATTTTTGTCAAAACCTTCTATGCATTATTTAAAATAGTTTCACGTTGTGCCTCACACCTTATGCCTTGAGTCTATCTCCTTTCCAAAACTAAGATGTTTCATCAGATAAGGCGTGGAGCCCTAACTTATCCAATCTATATCTTAAAGATCGCATGTTGATACCAAGAAGCTCAGCCATATTTCGTTTCGACCCTTGAGCCATTTCCATGGCCTTGAGGATATAATCCCTTTCTATATCAGCCATGACTGTATCAAGCTCAATTCCATCAGGGCCTATGTCAGTACGGCGTCTATCTTCCTTTATTCTAACCTTGTTAAAATTAGAAAGTGTCAGGCTCTGAGGTAGCACAATATTGGATGTCTCGAGTGCCACACTCCGCTCAATTATGTTCTCCAACTCCCTTACATTGCCTGGAAAAGGGTATTTGCTCAATATATCCATTGCATAGGCAGATACCTTGTTTATATCCTTATCCAACTCCTTTGAGTATTTCACTAAAAAATGGTGAGATAGAAGAGCCAAATCCCCCTCTCTTTCTCTTAAAGGTGGGACGGGAATCTCAATAACATTCACTCTAAAGAAAAGATCCTCCCTAAAACCTCCTGACATTACCTCTTTTTCAAGACTCTTATTTGTAGCAGATATGAATCTTACATCTACCGTTCTCTCCTGAGTTTCTCCAATCCTTGTAAAGGTCTTTTCTTGAATCACCCTTAGAAGCTTCACCTGAATAGCTGGAGTTAACTCACCTATCTCATCAAAAAATACCGTTCCCCCATCCGCTGCCTCAAAGAGACCAGCCTTATCTGTGCTTGCCCCGGTAAATGCTCCCTTCTTATACCCAAAAAGTTCACTTTCAATTAATGTCTCAGGAATACCCGCACAGTTAATAACAACAAAGGGCTTATCACGCCTCAGGCTCTGTTCATGTATAGCCCTCGCTACAAGCTCCTTGCCTGTACCGGATTCCCCAGAAATAAGGATGTTTGTCTTTGTAGCCGCAACCCGTCTGATCAGGTCATAAATCCTCTTCATTTGAGGACTCTCACCGATTAAACAACCAAAATGGTACCCTTTTTTTAATTGATCCTCATCCTCAACCCTTGAAACAGTCTTTTTACGAAGGGCATCTCGGACAATCTTTTTAAATTCATCAACCTCAAAGGGTTTTGGTATATAATCGTAAGCCCCGTCTTTCATGGCCTCAACAGCTGTCTCTGCTGTGGCAAATGCCGATATCATTATCACCGGGGCTTCTGAATTAACCTCTTTTGCCTTTCTCAGCACCCCTAAGCCATCTACAACATCCATACGAATATCAGTGATGATCAAATCAAATGTGCCTTTATCCAGAATACTACATGCCTCCTCACCATTAGATGCACAACGTACAGTGTAGCCTTCCTTGGCCAATAAAATCTCAAGGAATTCCCTCATGCTTAATTCATCATCAACTACCAAGATTGAGTTCATTTTAACTTTGCCATTTTTCAGCCGCCGACCCGCCTGCCAGACGGCGGGCACGTCTACGCTGATTATCGCTGATATTTTTTTATTATCATATATGCAAACCTTTTGAATTTTGGTTTTCGGCCAAAATTTAATAGTCTGTGATTTCTTTGTATTTAAACCTATCTGAGTTTATCTGTGTGAACCTGTGGCTGAATAGCTACTGCCAATTATTAATTGCTAATTTTTAATTTATCATTAACAATCCTTCCTCCAACCATCGTAAGTATGGCCTTGCCTTTCATCTTCCAGCCAATGAAAGGTGAATTATGACTCTTTGATTGAAAGCTGTCTTTGCGTAGCACATATTCATTGTTTGGATCTATTATTGTTAAATCTGCTTCTTTTCCTTCTTCAAGCGTACCACCTTTTATGCTAAGAATAGAGGCAGGGTTATAGGAAAGTTTTGCTATAGCTGTAGTGAGATCCATCACCCCTTCCCTTACTAAGGCTAAGGTAAGGGGTAAAGCCGTCTCCAGGCCTATTATTCCAAATGCTGCCTTATCAAACTCTATATCTTTCTCAATAGGGCTGTGGGGGGCATGATCGGTTGCAATAACATCTATTACGCCATCAGAAAGTCCTCTTTTTATGGCCTCTACATCCTTGGGTTCTCTCAATGGAGGATACATCTTGGCATTAGTATTAAAGCCAATCACAGCTGTGTGGTCAAGACTAAAATAATGTGGAGCTGTCTCAGCCGTTACAGCAATTCCTTGCTCTTTGGCCTGTCTAATAAATTCAACCGATCCTTCGGTACTCACATGGGCAATATGAACAGGATATCCCGTTAACTTTGCTAAAAGTATCTCCCGCACCACCATTATCTCCTCTGATGCCGCTGGAATCCCAATTAAACCAAGCTTTGTAGAAATAGTCCCCTCATGCATAACGCCCTTATTTGACAGATCAAGATCTTGACAATGTGAAATAACCGGCAAATGAAAAAACCCTGCGTATTCAATTGCCCTTCTCATGAGTTCACTGCTGGTTACTGGCCTCCCGTCATCAGATATCGCCACAGCACCTGCCTGTTTAAGATCACCAAATTCAGTTAATACCTCGCTCCTCGAACCCATGCTTATAGCTGCAATTGGATAAACCCTTATCAAGTTAGCCTTTCGTGCCCTCTCCACTATGAATTCTGTAACGGACCGTGAATCATTGATCGGACGTGTATTCGGCATACATGCCACAGCAGTAAATCCTCCTGCAGCAGCTGCGCGGCTTCCGGTGGCAATTGTCTCTTTGTACTCCTCACCTGGCTCCCTGAAATGCACATGCATATCAATGAGACCAGGAGTAATTATCATTCCAGATGAATCTATTGTCTTTACATCCCTATCATTAGGAGGATTATATTTCCCTGGGGGAATGATGCTTTCAATCTTTCCCTTTTTTATAACAACATCCAGTTTCTTCTTTGTTCCAGAACGAGGATCTACTAATTCTCCGTCCTTAATCCAGGTTATCACCCTTACCTCCTCCGTATCTGCTCAAAATTCTTCTGGATTTTGAGCAGATAAATGTAAAATTAGCAATGTAAAATTGATAATTGATAATTGAGTAACTACCCTCCTCCAATTAATAGGTAAAGAAGGGCCATTCTTATGGCTACACCATTGCTCACCTGATCAAGAATCACAGAAAAGGGACCATCAGCCAAATCTCCTGTTATCTCAACACCCCTATTGATAGGACCTGGATGCATTATGATGACATCCTTTTTTGCCCCTTTGATGAGCTGCGTATTTAATCCAAAAAAAATAGCATACTCTCTCAGGCTTGGAAATAGAACCTTATCTTGCCTTTCGAGTTGAATCCGCAATAGCATGATAACATCTTTATTTTTTACTGCCTTTACTGGATCGAAGATTACTTTTACCCCTAATGATTCGACATCAACTGGAATCATGGTTGGAGGGCCCGATATTGTCACCTCTGCACCCATTTTCCTTAAGCCTATTATATCGGATCTTGCTACCCTGCTGTGAGCTATATCGCCAATGATAACGACGCGTAATCCCTTTATCCTGCCCTTCTTTTTCTTAATAGTAAATAGATCAAGCAATGCCTGAGTGGGATGCTCATGAATTCCATCTCCCGCATTTATTACCCCTGCATTCACATATTGAGCTAAAAGATGCGGAGCACCACTGGAAGAGTGTCTAAGGATAATAATATCTGGATTCATCGCCTGAAGATTCCGAGCGGTATCAATAAGTGTCTCTCCCTTTACCATACTGCTGTCTGTTGCTGAAAGACTTAATGTGTCTGCACTGAGTCTTTTTGCAGCCATTTCAAACGATGCCTTTGTTCTGGTGCTTGGTTCATAAAAAAAATTGACAATACTTTTACCCCTTAATGTGGGGACCTTTTTTATATCTCGTGAGGAGATCTCCATCAATGAATCAGCAGTATCCAATATAAGATTTATATCGCTCACTGACAGTTGATCCATTCCCAATAGGTTTTTATGATTAAATTTATACATCAACAAATGACCGTTGAAAGTTGTCAGTAGTTAATTGTTCCCCCTATGATTATATGAGTATCTTTTGGACAACAAACAATGACTATCGTTTTAAAAAAAAGCCCCCTTCCCAATACATTGGTAAGGAGGCTTTTTTAAAAAAATAGCAAATATTCTTTTGAGCTTCACTTTCTTCTCTTTTCTGCTCAACATTTTCTATTTATGGTTTCTCTACCTTCTCCTTTTCATCTTCAGGAACCTTCTTTTTTCCTTTCGAGGTAACCTTTTTATCTGAAACCTTCTCGGTAATCTTCTTTTCACCCTTTATATCTTTTTTTCCGGTCGTTTTTCTTGGCTTCTTCTCCTCATGTGCCATTAATAACTGGATAATTGCTAAAGGTGCATTATCACCACTCCTATGACCTGTCTTTAAAATTCGGGTATACCCACCCTGATGGTCTACAAGACGATCTTTTATCTGATCAAATAATTTATGGGCAACTGATTTATCCATAATATAGGAAAGCGCCTGACGTCGCGCATGAAGATCCCCTCTTTTGGCTAAGGTAATCATCTTTTCAGCGATAGGCCGTAACGCCATTGCTTTAGCATGTGTTGTTGAAATTTCCTCATGTTGGAAAAGAGAAGTGACCAAGTTTCTTAAAACAGCTCTTCGATGACCTGAGTCACGGCCCAATTTTTTTCCTGCCTTTCTGTGTCTCATTAATCCTGATCCTCTTTCTTCTCTCCCCCTTCTTCCTCTTCTTCCTGTTGAGGGAAGGGAAAATCTTCCAGTTCCATGCCAAACTCCAGATCCATTTCCTCCAGGATTCCCTTTATCTCATTCAGGGACTTTCTCCCAAAATTCTTGGTCTTTAGCATTTCACTTTCTGTCTTCTGGACCAACTCGTAAATATGCTTTATATTGGCATTCTTCAGACAATTGGATGAGCGTACAGAAAGTTCGAGCTCGCTTACAGATCTAAAGAGATTTTCATTTATCTTCTCTTCCTCTTCTTTTTCCTCTTTTTCTACTTCTTCCTCTTCTTCTTCCTCAAAATTGATAAAAGGGGTAACCTGTTCCTTTAAAATTTTTGCAGCAAAAGCTAATGCATCTTGCGGGATCACTGTTCCATCTGTCCAGATCTCTAAGGTCAACTTATCATAATCAGTCCTCTGCCCGACCCTTGCATTCCCAACTACATATGTAACCCTCCTGATGGGTGAAAAAAGAGCATCTATAAATATTACGCCGATTGATTGATCTTCTGTTGCATTCTTTTCTGCAGGAACATAACCCCGCCCGGTTTTAACAGTCATCTCTGCATGTAAAAAAGCATCTTTATTGAGGGTGGCTATGTGTTGATCTGGATTCATCACCTCCACTGCTCCGTCACATATTATATCGCCAGCTGTTACTACCTTTTCCCCCTTATTATCCAGAAAAATTTTAATTTCTTCTTCCTCATCAATTACATTAAGGTTTACTCCCTTTAAATTTAAGATGATATCAGTTACATCTTCTTTTACTCCAGGAATAGTGGTAAACTCATGCGGCACACCATCAAATTTTATAGAAACAATTGCTGCTCCCTGAAGAGAAGAAAGGAGAATTCGTCTCAATGAATTACCCAAAGTAATCCCGAAACCTCTCTCCAATGGCTCACACACAAATTTTCCATAGAAATCAGTGGATGTTTCGGTTGCAATTTCTATCGTCTTGGGTTTAATTAAATCTCTCCAATTTCTCTGAAATAGCTTTTTCATAAATATACATTACCTCACGGAAAGTGAACTAAAGTGCCTGAAATTTTAGGCACTTTAGTTCATTTTAGACACTTAAGTTCACTTATTTAGAGTAGAGCTCAACTATAAGTTGCTCATTAATAGGCATGGTCAACTCTTCACGATTGGGAAAGGCCTTAACTGTCCCACGAAAATTATCTCCATCAATCTCTAACCATGAAGGCATTTCTCGCCTCACAAATGTCTCCTTTGCCTCCAGAATGACAGGAATCTTCCAACTCTTTTCTTTTACCGCTATTACATCCCCTTGTCTTACTTGAAAAGAGGGTATATTTACCTTACTTCCATTCACAGTGAAATGATTATGTCTAACCAGCTGCCGTGCTTGATTCCTGGAGGAGGCAAATCCCATCCGATATACAATATTATCCAATCGACGTTCTAATAATACCAAAAGATTTGTACCTGTAATGCCCTTCTGCCTATCAGCCTTTACATAATACCTTCGAAACTGCTTTTCTAATATCCCATAGATTCTCTTTGCTTTTTGTTTTTCTCGCAACTGTATCCCGTAATCAGAGATCTTTCCACCTCTCCTTTGTCCATGCTGACCCGGGGCATAGGAACGCCGTTCAAAGCCACATTTGTCGGTATAACACCTATCACCTTTTAGGAATAGTTTAAGTTTTTCACGCCTGCACAACCGGCATGCAGCCTCAATATATCGAGCCAATATTTTCCCTCCTTACACCCTTCTCCTTTTTGGTGGTCTGCAACCATTATGAGGAATTGGAGTCACATCCCTAATCATGGTAACGGAAAACCCATCCATTTGCAATGCCCGTAAGGCCGCCTCCCTTCCCACTCCAGGACCCTTAACTCGAACCTCGGCAGTTTTTAACCCCATTGTCATTGCCTTTTTTAATGCACTCTGCGCTGCTAATTGGGCAGCAAAAGGAGTGCTCTTTCTCGAACCTTTAAAACCTACCTGTCCTGGACTTGATGAGGCTATTACATTACCATTCATATCAGTGATGGTAACAATCGTATTATTAAAGGTAGATTGAATATGGACAACCCCAGTAGAGACAATCTTCTTTTCTTTTTTACCTTTGCCGGCTTTTCCCCTCTCCTTGGCCATTATTCCTCCGCAGCTTTATTTTCTACGTCTTCCAATTATCCTTCTCGGTCCCTTCCTTGTTCGCGCATTCGTATGAGTTCTCTGGCCCCTTGCTGGAAGACCTTTTCTATGCCGTAATCCCCTATAGCATCCCATATCCATCAGGCGCTTGATATTCATGGATATTTCACGTCTTAAGTCTCCTTCAACCTTATAGGATTCATTAATAACGTTTCTTATTTTTGTTACTTCCTCTTCATTCAGTTCATCTGATTTGGCACCCCAATCCACTCCGGCCATCTTCAAAATTTTCTGAGAATTACTTCTGCCTATACCATAGATATAGGTCAACGCTATCTCGACTCTCTTTCTCTTTGGTAAATCAACACCAGCGATTCTGGTCAATATGGTCTCCTTTAATAGTTTCTTGAGTTTCTTGCGTTTATTGGGTCTTTTGGGTTAAAATCTTATCAACTCAACAAACACAATAAACTTAACGTACACAAGAAACCTTATTAGCCTTGCCTCTGTTTGTGTCGAGGATTATCACAGATCACCCTCAGCACACCTTTTCTCTTAACTATCTTGCAATTCTTACATCTTTTTTTTATGGATGACCTCACCTTCATAATCTATCTCACGCTCCTTAATCCCTTTTTCATAAAACCCTCATAATTCCTGGTCAATAAATGGCTCTCAATCTGGGTAATAGTATCCATACCTACCCCAACCACAATCAAAAGGGCCGTTCCGCCAAAATAAAAAGGAACATTTAGCCTGTAAACTAAGAGTCCAGGCAAAAGACAGATAATGGATACGTAAATGGCTCCACTGAATGTTATCCTTGTGAGTACTCGGTCAATATACTCGGCCGTACTTCTCCCAGGCCTAATGCCAGGGACAAATCCTCCATACTTTTTCATGTTATCTGCAACCTCAGTAGGATTAAAATGAATGGCCGTATAAAAATAGCAAAAGAAAATTATAAAACCTACATAAAGTATGGAATATATTAGATGACCTGGCGACACAGAGTTCACAATAGTCTGAAGCCAACCAATCTGTTTAACATTTAAGAAACCTGCTATTGTTGCTGGAAACATAATAATGGAAGAGGCAAATATTGGGGGAATAACGCCAGCAGTATTAACTTTTAACGGAAGATGGGTGCTTTGTCCTCCATACATCTTTCGGCCTATAACCCTTTTTGCATACTGAACTGGGATCCGTCTCTGACCTCTTTCAACAAAAACAATAACAGCAACAATTGCTATCATAAAAACGACTAAAATAAGACCAAAGAAAGGGCTCATCTCCCCAGTACTCATCAGGCGAAATGTATTGCCAACAGCAGAAGGTAACCTAGCTACAATCCCTGCAAAAATGATTAATGAAATACCGTTTCCAATTCCCCTCTCTGTTATCTGCTCACCAAGCCACATCAAAAAAGTTGTACCAGCAGACAATGTTATCATAGTCATCAACCTAAAGCCCCACCCTCCTAAAGGAACAATCAAGGCTCCTTCAGGGCTTGTCATGCTTTCAAGGCCAACTGATATGCCAAAACCTTGTATAAGACTAAGTATTACCGTCCCATAGCGTGTATATCGTGTAATCTTTTTCCGCCCAGCTTCTCCCTCCTTTTTCAATTTCTCTAAATAGGGAACTACAACTGTGAGGAGTTCGAGGATAATGGCTGCGCTTATGTACGGCATTATACCTAAGGCCATAACTGACAGCCTTCGTAAAGCCCCACCTGAAAACATATCAAAGAGACCGAACAAGGTTCCCTGTTTGCTGCTGAAGAAAGCAGCCAAAGCTGCTGAATCAATACCAGGCGTTGGAACATGGCACCCAAGCCTGTACACGGCCAGCAATAAAAAGGAAATAATTATCCTCTTTTTTAACTCAGGAATCTTTGTGATATTTTGAAAACCGCCAATTACCATGAGACTATCTCTATCTCGCCACCAGCAGATTCAATCTTCTTTTTCGCTGTCTGGCTGGCTTTATTAACCTTTATCTTTATTGGGTAAGATATTTCCCCTTCCCCCAAAAGTTTCACTGCATAGGCCTTTTTTAACAAACCGCTCTTGCGCAATGCCTCATCGTTAATTAATTCACCCGGCTTAAAATATTTGAGATCTTTTATATTTATAATCTCATACTGTTTCTTAAAGATATTTGTAAAGCCTCGTTTCGGAATTCTTCTCTGGAGAGGCATTTGTCCACCTTCAAATCCTAAATGGACCCCTCCGCCAGAACGTGAGTTTTGTCCTTTTGTTCCTTTACCTGCGGTTTCTCCACTTCCTGTGCCTTTTCCTCTCCCGATTCTTTTTCTCTTTTTCCGAGAACCTTTTGGCAATGTCAATTCATTCAACTTCATATAGACTCCTGCAAAACTATCCGCGCTCAGGTCAATATTTCTTCTGCAGTCTTCCCCCTTGATCTCGCTATCTCCTGTGGAGTTCTCAAAGACATCAGTCCATTAAGGGTGGCCTTGACCAAATTATGGGGATTATGTGAACGTAAGCATTTGCTCACAATGTTCCTCACACCAGCCACCTCTAAAACTGCCCTGACAGCTCCTCCAGCTATAATACCAGTTCCAGGGCGAGCTGGCTTAAGCAGAACAGAACTCGCGCCGCAGACGCCAATTACCTCATATGAAATAGAATCTTTGAGAAGTGAAACTGGCCTCATATCCTTCTTGGCCTTTTCCCCTCCTTTTCTTATTGCCTCTGGTACTTCATTTGCCTTTCCAAGTCCAGTGCCTACCATACCTTTCCCATCGCCAACAACTACTATAGCACTGAAGGAAAACCTGCGGCCCCCTTTTACAACTTTTGCCACTCTATTAATATGCACAACCTTTTCGATTAATTGGACATCTTCATCTTCTGTAATCAATTACTTCTCCTTTTACTTTGAAAATGCCCGCCCACCATCGCGAGCTCAGGCGAGGCAGGCGGGGAAATTAGAAATTTGAACTTGATACTTCTCCCTGCTTCCTTGTTGTCGTATTTCATCTATCCCGTTTCAAGCCTGCCCTGGTGCGACATGATTGTAACAAGCTAATGCTGCTTTATTAATTATAAGTTGGAGCTATTTAACTCCGTTATTGCATGCCAGGCCTGCCCGCCATCCGGCAGGCGGGTCTTGGGCCAGGGTTTCACATAACTAAAATTTCAAACCATTCTCTCTTGCCGCATCAGCAAGCGCCTTCACGCGCCCATGAAAGAGAAAGCCATTCCTGTCAAAAACAACCTCTGTAATACCCTTTTTTACCCCTATCTTTCCAATAGCCTCGCCAACCAATATCGCACCTTTTGTGTTACCGCTAATACCTTTGGTGTTCGACTTAAGATCCTTAGATATTGTTGAGGCTGTTAACAAAGTCCTCCCTGCAGTGTCGTCTATGATTTGGGCATATATATGCCTCGCTGATTTAAAAACAGTCAAACGTGGTCTTTCAGGTTTCCCTTGAATTTTCCTTCTTACCCTCTTCTTTCTTTTCAAACGAGCCAATCTATTTTCTTTAATACAAATCATAATGAATACATAAATTAAAAAAATAATTTTAGGCTTTTGCCCCTGTTTTTCCTGCCTTACGTCTCACCTTTTCTTCTAAATATTTAACACCTTTTCCTTTATACGGCTCTGGGACTCTAAAACTTCTAATCTCGGCTGCGGTAATCCCTAAAAGTTCCTTGTCTGCCCCGCTTAAAATCACCTTATTCTTTTGATCAAGCTGTACTTCTATACCACGTGGAATATCATATTTAATAGGATTTGAATAACCCAGGTTAAATACCAATTGATTTCCTGAAAGTTCAACCTTATATCCTACACCAATTATCTCAAGGGTCTTTTTAAACCCCTCGCTCACGCCTAAAACCATATTGGCTATCAACGAGCGGAAAAGGCCTGAAAGTGATTTAGATTCTTTCGAGTTATCAGAAATTGACACTGCTATCTGCGAATTATCTATATTTAATCCTACTTTAGGATGAATAAGGCGGCTTAATTCCCCTTTTGGACCTTTCGCGGACAACGTTCTGCCATCAAACGTAATCTCTACCTCTTTCGGTACAATAATCGTCTTTTTACCTATTCTTGACATGATCTATGCTCTATCAATGTATTAAAAACTCCTTTGAGACACAGGTTTACACTGCTTATTTCCGAATTCCGGATTCCGTCATTCGGAACTCGGAAGCAAGATTTTAAATATATAGCTTTCTGCGAATATCTGCGAGAATCAGCGGCCTAATTACCAAACCGAGCAAATTATCTCTCCCCCTATGCCTATTTTTCTCGCTTCCCTATCAGTCAGCACGCCTTTAGATGTTGAAACAATATTAATGCCAAGCCCATTCAATACTCTGGGTATCTTCTTATGCCTTGAATACACCCTACAGCTTGGCTTACTTATTCTCTTAAGATCTTTAATGACAGAACTTTTATCCTCATTATATTTTAGATAAATCACTAGAATGCCTTGTTTGCTGTCTTTAATTATCTTGTAATTCCTTATATACCCTTCAAATTTTAATATCTTAACGATATTGATTTTAATCTTGGAGGAGGGAACCTCCACTTTATCATATGAGACCATAATCGCATTTTTTATCCTCACGATCAAATCCGCAATGGGGTCAGTCATGGTCATTATGCATCTCCGTTTTTACTTACCTACCAACTTGATTTAGTGACACCTGGTATATCACCCCTTAAGGCCAAATTTCTAAAACAAATCCTACAAATCCCAAATTTCCTTAAAAAAGCCCTACTTCTGCCACAAATAGGACATCTATTATACGTACGAGTGGAAAATTTTTGATTTCTCTTTGCCTTTATAATCAAAGATTTTCTTGCCAAAGCAAAACCCCCTTCTTATCTCCGAAATAACAATCCCATTTTCTCAAGCAAAAAGCGACCCTCAGCATCATTCGTGGTAGTAGTAACAATAGTAATATTAAGGCCCTTGACCTTGTCAATCTTATCATAATTGATCTCTGGAAAAATAATCTGCTCCTTAATGCCTAATGTATAATTCCCGCGACCATCAAAGGCCTTATCTGATAAACCTCGAAAATCTCTCACCCTGGGAAGAGCTACATTAAAAAGCTTATCTAAAAAATAATACATCCTCTCACTTCTTAATGTGACCATACATCCTATAGGCATTCCTTCCCTCAGCTTAAAGCTCGCAATGGACCTCTTAGCTCTTGTAATAACAGGTTTTTGTGCACTAATGAGGGCTAATTCCTCTACCGCTGAATCCAGGACTTTAATATTATGTATTGCCTCACCAAGGCCCATGTTGAGAACCACCTTTTCAAGTTTCGGTACCTCCATTACGTTTCGATAACCAAACTCCTTGATCATAACCGGCACAATCTCTCTAAGATATTTTTCTTTTAATCGAGACATAACAAATAATTGGTTTAATTTGTTTGATTGGTTCCATTGGTTTTCATTGAATAAAATCTAACCAACCGAACTAATTGAACTAATAAAACAAATGGAACATATTCTTTACTTATCTAATATCTCCCCACACTTTTTGCAAAATCTTACCTTACTACCATCCTCGAGGACCTTTTTTCCAATCCTTGTTATCTCAGCGCACTTTCCACAGACAAGCATAAGATTAGATATATTAATAGGGGCCTCTTTTTCGATAATCCCACCTTTGGCACTTTTACCTCCAGGCCTGGTATGCCTCTTTACCATATTTAGTTTTTCTACTATAATCCCTTCCTTCTGGGGAATAGCTTTCAACACTGTGCCAATCTTTCCTTTTTCCTTGCCGGCTATTACCATTACCTTATCATTTTTTCTTATGTAAAACTTCTTCTTAGGCATAATAGATGCTCTTGTGGTTAAAGTACCTCAGGGGCAAGAGATATAATTTTCATAAATCTTTTCGACCTCAGCTCCCTGGCTACAGGACCAAAAATTCGTGTTCCAATTGGCTCCCTTTGTTGATTGATTAATACAGCTGAGTTATCATCAAATTTTATGTATGAGCCATCATCCCGCCTAATCTCTTTCACTGTCCTTACTATAACTGCTCTTAAAACATCACCTTTTTTCACCTTGCTATTAGGCAAAGATTCTCTAACAGATACTACGATGACATCTCCCACCCTTGCGTATCTTCTCCTTGTACCGCCAAGAACCTTTATGCAATAAAGTTTCCTAGCACCTGAATTATCAGCAGCATTTAATATTGTCTCGGCCTGTATCATAGTAATTACTAAGTGAACGAAAGCCTGCCCTGCCCGCCCTGGCGCGACTTCCTTGGCAAATATTGCAATTTCTATATTATTTATAAGTCCTGGCACTACAGCCTAAGCATTGCATGCCAGGGCTGGGCCAGGGGCGCGACCTGCTTAAATAAAACTATTAAGTTTATAAGGCGCTATGTGCTCTTATCAACCTATTAAAATGATAGGCGTTTTAAAAAGTTAACTTATAACTTTTAGCACTCTCCATCTTTTCATCTTACTTATCGGGCGACTTTCAATGATTCTTACTTTATCACCTATCTGACATATATTATGTGAATCATGGACCAGGTATTTTGCCCGGTACTTAATATACTTTTTATATTTTTTATGCTTGGCCAAGCGTTCAACTAGGACCTTTACACTCTTATCCATCGTGTTATTTAACACAACACCTGTCATCTCTTTTCTTTTGCTACGTATGTCCATATCATGACCCAGCATTATCTTTCCTGTTATCTTTCTCATTTAATACAGTTTTAATCCTGGCAATGTCCTTTTTTGTCTTTCTTATAGCAGTATGGTTACTTAACTGGCCAGTGGCCATTTGGAATCGAAGGTTAAACAATTCCATTGCCAACTCCTTTTCGCGTTGTATTAATTCTTGGGTACTCAATTCCCGTAATTCCCCTACTTTCAATGTGTTATTCACTCCTACTTAAGAATTTAGTCGCAAATGGCAATTTATGACCAGCCAATCGAAACGCCTCTTTAGCTACCTCTTTATCAACACCTTCAATTTCATATAAAATCTTACCGGGTTTTATTACTGCTACCCATCCTTCAAAATTACCCTTGCCTTTCCCCATTCTTGTTTCAGCAGGCTTCTTAGTCATTGGTTTGTCGGGGAAAACCTTTATCCATATTTTGCCACCCTTCTTCACGGCTCTTGTGATAGCTATCCTTGCTGCCTCTATCTGTCTGGCTGACATAAAGCCGCACTCCTTTGCCTGCAAGCCAAAATAACCAAACTCAAGATCTGAGCCTCTATAGGCCTTCCTTCTCATTCGTCCCTTTTGAATGTTTCTATGCTTAACCTTTTTTGGGCTTAACATAACGCGACCTTTCTATTCCTCCTTATTAGGCCAAATTTCGCCTTTAAAGATGGCTACCTTTACTCCTATCACCCCATACGTTGTAAATGCTTCAGTAAATCCATAATCTATGTCTGCCCTGAGGGTATGCAATGGTACCCTGCCCTCCCTATACCATTCTCTCCTTGCCATCTCTGCTCCACCGAGCCTACCACTACAGGAAATCTTTATACCCTTCGCACCAAATCTCATAGCCAAATTAACACTCTTCTTCATTGCCCTGCGAAATGCCACCCGACGAACTAATTGTATAGCTGTATTCTCTGCAACTAGTTGAGCTTCCAATTCCGGCCTTCTTACCTCTTTGATATCAATAAAAAATTCCCTTTTTATTTTTTTCTCTATTTCCTTTTTTAAATTTTCTATCTCTGCCCCTCTCTTACCAATTATAATCCCAGGTCTCGATGTATAAATCCTTAGCCTTACCTTGTTAGCAGCTCTCTCGATCTCTATCTTAGATACACCAGCCTGATACAGCCGCTTTTTTAAAAATCTCCGAATTTCCTCGTCTTCTATAACGAGTGAGGCAAACTCAGAACCAGCAAACCACCTGCTATTCCATGTCCTATTAATGCCTAGCCTTAATCCTACTGGATGTACCTTTTGACCCACTGAATTCTCCTTCTAATCTGTTAGTTTGGAAGTTTTAATCGATAATTTTAGGCACTTTAGTTCATTTACGGACTTTAGGCACTTTTTATAGGGTTATCTCTCATCGAGAATAATCGTCA
>CAZSWT010000010.1:0-3557 GCA_964611035.1 uncultured Desulfobacteraceae bacterium | reverse complement strand
TTTACGGACTTTAGGCACTTTTTATAGGGTTATCTCTCATCGAGAATAATCGTCAAGTGACTGGTTCTTTTTCTTATCCTCGTTGCCCTCCCCATAGCCCTTGGTCTAAATCGTTTTAACATTGGCCCCTCATCAGCAAATATATGCTTGATAAACAGGCTGTCCACATCTGTATCAGGACGTTGGCTCGCATTAGCAATAGCAGAATTGACTAACTTACGTAAAATAGGGGCCCCTTTTTGTGGAGCAAAGGTTAATATGTTTAATGCTTCTTCAACCTTTTTCCCTCTTATCTCCCTCATAAGTAGTCGTATCTTCCTTGGAGATACCCGTATGTACTTTGCAATAGCCTTGATTTCCATGTCTTAAATAAACCGTAAATAATTCCCGATTTGGAAAGAGTCCGTTGTTATTTGTCAGTTGTCGTTCGAAGAGATAATACAACTGACCACTGACAAATAACAAATGACAACTTATTATTTCTTCCCTTTCAAACGAGATTTCTTATCCCCTCCGGCATGGGCATAAAATATCCTTGTTGGTGAAAATTCACCTAATTTATGTCCTACCATATCTTCAGTGATAAATACCGGAACAAATTTCTTCCCGTTATGCACAGCAAAGGTTAAACCTATAAACTCTGGAAAAATAACAGATCGCCGAGACCATGTCTTAATAACCTGATGACTGTTTTCCTTTATGGCTCTATTTACCTTCTTCATGAGACTATCATCCACAAAAGGTCCCTTCTTTACTGAACGTGGCAATCCTCTCTCCTTTCCTATTTTCTTCTTTTGATAATCAATCTATCACTTGTCTTGGTACGTTTTGTTCTGAAACCCTTAGTGGGTACACCCCACGGCGTAACTGGATGTCTACCCCCTGATGATCTTCCTTCTCCACCCCCAAGAGGATGATCAACTGGGTTCATAGCTACACCCCTTACATGCGGTCTTCTTCCTAAATGCCTTGATCTTCCTGCCTTACCAAGGGAGATATTTTCATGATCTAAATTCCCTATCTCACCAATGGTAGCCCGGCAGCCTAATAAAATCATCCGTACCTCGCCTGAGGGAAGTTTCACCTGTGCGTACTTTCCTTCCTTAGCCATTAATTGGGCATACCCGCCTGCACTTCTTGCGAGCTGTCCTCCGTAACCGACATGTAATTCTATATTATGTATATGTGTACCCATGGGAATATTTGCCAAAGGCATGGTGTTACCTATTTTTATCTCCACATTCTCTCCAGATTCTACCCTATCAGCAACTTGTAATTTATCTGGTGCCAATATATAGGACTTCTCCCCATCTAAATAGTGAAGGAGTGCAATCCTTGCAGACCTATTAGGATCATATTCAATAGAAGCAACAGTGGCTGGAATATTATCTTTCTTCCTTTTAAAATCAATGATCCTATATCTCCTCTTGTGTCCTTCTCCCCTGTGCCTTACAGTGACTCTTCCTTGAGAATTCCTTCCGCCAGATCTCTTTGTTGGTTTTAATAAACTCTTTTCCGGCTTACTCGTTGTAATCTCTTCGAAACTTGATACCGTCTGAAATCGTCTTCCAGGTGAGGTTGGATTATTCTTTTTAAGCGCCATATCTCTTTCCTTTAAACACCCTCAAAAAATTCGATATTTTCACCTGGTGCAAGTCTTACAATTGCCTTTTTCCAGTCTGGCTTTCTTCCTACATTCCTTCCTACCATACGTTTCTTTCCTTTAACATTAATGACAGTTACACTTAAAACCTTCACCTTAAATATATTCTCAATGGCATTCCTCACTAATATCTTGTTGGCGTGTCTATCCACCTCGAATGTAAGTTGATTCACGTGTTCCTTTTGCTTCGTAGCTTTTTCTGTTATAAGCGGTTTTTTAATTATCTGATAAAAATCCATCACCGAGCGAGGGCCTCCTCTACTATTCCTAAAGCTGCTTCAACAAATAAGAGATATTTGTGACGTAAAATATCGTATACATTGAGTCCTTCAGCCCTTAAGAGTTTAACCTTTTTAATATTTCTAGAGGATTTTTCAAGGTTCTCATCCGCCCTTTCCGTAACTATGAGGGCATTGTCTAAATCAAAGTTCTTTAAAACATCAAAAAATTTTCCTGTGCTTATTTCTTCAAGATGAATATTATCAACCACAAAGAGTTGTCCTGTCTTGAATTTATCGGCTAAGGCCATCCGTAATGCTTCCTTTCTGATTTTCTTGTTAACCTTAAATGAATAATCTCTTGGTACAGGCCCAAAGGCTACACCGCCACCCCTTCTTATAGGTGAAGACGCTGCTCCTACCCTTGCTCGACCTGTGCCTTTCTGTCGCCATAGTTTTTTACTACTCGCTTTTACTTTAGATCTATTTTTAGTCGATGCACTTCCGGAGCGAGAGCTTGCCAATTGACCCCTTACCACCTGATGAATTATATCTTCTCTGACAGAAACATTGAAGATTTCATCCTTTATATTCCGCTCATGAATCTTCTCACCTTTTACATTATGTACATCTATAAGAGCCACTGTCGCCTTGCTCCACATTTAATAATTGCTAATTTTTACCTCTAAGAAGCTCCCTCTACTACCAGGAACCGAACCTTTAAGCAAGATTAAATTTTTTTCTTTCACAACATCAAATACCCTTAAATTTTTAACTGTCACTTTTTCGTTACCCATCCTACCAGGAAGTTTTTTTCCTTTCATCACCCTGCTTGGAGTTGCACTCGCACCAAGAGAACCAGGAACCTTATGGGATCGACAACCATGAGTTTTACCTCCTCCGCTGAATCCCCATCTTTTCACAACTCCGCTGAAACCCCTCCCTTTGCTCGTGCCTCTTACAGTTACTAAATCTCCAACATTGAATATTTCACTACTAATCTCCTGCCCGAGTTCAAATCCATCAATATCATCAACATTTATTTCCCGTAAAAAGTTGAATCCACCTTTTCCTGCTGCCTTCAGGTGACCGGACAGAGGCTTATTTATTCGTTTATCTTTTTTTGGCTGAAAGCCTATCTGAATAGCATTATATCCCTCTTTGTCAACCCTCTTAATCTGAATGATATAACATGGGCCAACCTCCAACACAGAGACAGGTACAGACTCTCCGTTATCTCGAAACACACGTGTCATGCCAATCTTTTTTCCCAGAATTCCTTTGACCATAGTTTCTGTTTCCCTAAAGCTTTATCTCCACATCCACTCCAGCGGCAAGATCCAATTTCATAAGGGCATCCACTGTCTGCTGCGTTGGCTCTAAAATATCTATCAACCTCTTATGTGTTCTTATCTCAAATTGTTCTCTTGATTTTTTATCCACGTGAGGTGACCGTAAAACACAATATTTATTAATCTCTGTTGGAAGTGGTATCGGGCCAGCAATCTTTGCTCCGGTGCTCTGAGCAGTATCCACAATCTCTGAAACAGATTGATCTAAAAGTTTATGATCATACGCCTTTAACCTTATCCTAATCTTCTGATTATTCATAACGGTTTCGCCTTATTCCACTATCTCACTTATTACTCCAGCACCAACTGTTTTACCGCCTTCCC
>CAZSWT010000009.1:0-72805 GCA_964611035.1 uncultured Desulfobacteraceae bacterium | reverse complement strand
ATGGAAACAGCCTGAGACAAAGATGCCTGGGGTGGAGGTGTTGACAGGGGAAAAGCTATTAGTCGCTACAAAATTATGGGAATCAAGATCGATACCGAATTTTCTGGAAAGGTCTACTGATTCCTCTGACACAAAGAGGCCCACAGATAAGACCACTATATCAAACTCTTCTTCAACTCTTCTTCCCGTTTCATCAATATAATGTATAACGAGATTTTGAGTGCCATTTGTCTCAACAATGTTTGTGATCTTCGATTTTATGAAGCGAACCCCTTCTTTATCCCTGGCCCGGTTATAATATCCCTCAAAATCCTTGCCAGATGTCCGGATATCAATATAGAATATAGTGGTATCAAGGGCTCCTTTCATATGTTCTTTGGCGACCATAGCCTCTTTTATGGCATAGGTGCAACACACTGCTGAGCAGTAAGGATGCGCACCATCATGCAGATCCCTTGAACCTATACATTGAAGCCATGCTATTCTCTCCGGCTCTTTATTGTCAGATGGTCTTGTTAAACGTCCTCCGAAGGGGCCGGATGAGGAAAGAATTCTTTCAAATTCAAGACTGGTTAAAATATTGGGCGATCTTTTGTATCCGTAGGTATCACGGATAGCCGGATCAAACGTCTCAAAGCCGGGAGCAAGTATCACTGAACCCACATGGAGATTGATCTCTTTTTCAGTGTCCTCAAAGTTGATCGCACCACTGGGACAGAACTTCTCGCATGCCCTACACTTTCCCTTCTCAAAGAAGATACAGTGTTGGGCATCTATACTGTATTTGAGGGGTACCGCCTGGGGGTATTGGACATAGATGGCCTTCCTTTTATTTAGGGCCTCATTGTATTCATCATCAACCTTTCTGGGGCACTTTTCCGCACACAGCCCGCAGGCGATGCACTTGTTCAAATCGACATATCTGGGATGCTGTACAACAGTGACCTGGAAGTCTCCCTCCTCACCCTTTATGGCTTCAATTTTAGAGAGTGTAAGAAGCTCAATGTTTATATGCCGGCCGACCTCGACCAGTTTGGGTGAAATAATTCACATGGCACAGTCATTGGTGGGGAATGTCTTGTCTAGCTGGGACATCACACCACCTATGGACGGGGATCTTTCAATAAGATATACATAGTAGCCTGAATCAGCTAAATCCAGAGCAGTCTGCATACCGGTGATGCCGCCGCCTACCACCATCACTGAGCCTATATTGCCTTTCTTCATTTATACCTCAAATCAGTAGTGTCCCAATGTTGGACAATAATAATCCCTTAAAGCTTTACCAGATAAAGGTTTACTAGCTCTTTTAGATGTTATCGACTTGAAACTCATTTGAAAAACATGGTTTAGTAAAATCAGCAAGTTAGGCTATTAAAAGTCTGTTTTTTCCCAACGTTGGGACAGCAGTGACCTCACATAATAGCTTATAATCTCTTTATATAGCTTTAACTATAATAGGCAAAATGCCAGAGACAGTATTTTTGTAACAGTTCGATATTTAGGGGTAATAACTCATGGATTCCCGCTTACGCGGGAATGAGGAGATAAGATAAGTGCCTGTCATTCCCGCGTAAGCGGGAATCCAATAGGTGTGTATCCATCAGTATCCAAAGGCACTTGCCCCTATTTATTAAGCAGATACCTACTTTTTTATGTGGCTAATTTATAATTTTTATCCCTTTGCTTTGTCAATAAGATTTTCAAGCCTACAAATTAAAAAAAATAAAAAAAATAAAAAACTTGACAAAATAAATAAATAAATAAATAAAAAGAAAAGATTTCATTAAAATATTTTAGATGAAACATTTTCATCAATAAGTAATGAAAAATATCCTTGATCAAATCTCTTCTCATTACCCGAAACTAACACCAAGCCAGAAGAAAGTTGCTTACTATCTCCATGACAATATTAACGAGGCCTTTCTTCTAAACTCTTTTCAGATCGCAAAGAAAGCCAATGTATCAGAGGCTACAGTCACACGACTTATAAGTAACCTCGGGTTTTCTGGTTTCTCAGAGTTTAAAAAAGAAATTGCCCAGCGGGTGGTAAAAGACTTTTCTACTACAAAAAGGTTGGCTGACTCGGCAGATAGCTTAGAGGGTCCAGGGAATATCTTTGCAGAAATTTTAAATGGCGATGTCGAAAATATCCGAACATTGAGGGCCACCATCTCTGATCAATTGTTTGAAGAGGCAGTAAAAAAACTATGCTCAGCCAGGTCTATATATGTCCTGGGTTTAAGGTCCAGTTATGCATTGGCCTTTTATTTAGCCTTTGACCTTAGGTTTTTTTTAAATAAAGTCATACTGCTTAAACCAGGAATTGGTGATATACCTGAACAGGTCCTTGGGGTAAGAAAAGATGACGCTCTGGTGGTTATCAGTTTTAGACGATACACCCGAGAGTCGTTCGATCTTGCTGCAAAGATTAAGAAAAAAGAGGCCTCTGTTATTGCCATAACCAATAGCGAGCTATCTCCTATCGCCAAATTAGCCAATGTAACACTTATTGCAAACACAAAGATTCCAACGTACATAGAATCCTACGCTGCTCCAATGAGCCTGATAAATGCCTTAATTGCTGAAATAGCTCTAAGGAAAAAAGATAAGGCTATATCTGCACTTAATAAACTTGAAAACACATTTGAGGAATTCCAGACCTATATTTCGTAAAAAATTTGTAAATACTCAGCCACTAAGTCACCAAGACACAAAGAAGAAATATGAGTTATTTTTTTTCATCAGCAAGTGAAAATTTCATTATAATATGACGGTCAGCAAATCCAGTTTTAAAAGAATAATGCTATCATCTTGGTGGCTTTGGGTCTTGGTGGCAAAATTATATAAGAAAGGAGGTGAGTCTATCAATTTTTAGGGCCAAGGAATAACGTACAATAAACAATTATTATTAGTAAGGAGGAAGTAATGAAAAAGATATTTTTACTCGGTTTAGCAGTGGCAGTGGTTATGGTGTTCTCATTTGTTCATGTAGAAACCTGCCCGGCCAAAGTTACATACGTTACCATCGGAACAGGTGGTGTAACCGGTATCTATTACCCCACTGGTGGTGCTATTGGCAAGATTGTCAATAAGAAAAGAAAACAATATAATCTCCGGGTAACTGTCGAGTCCACGGGGGGTTCGGTATTTAATGTCAATGCAGTCATGGCCGGTGACCTAGAATTTGGCTTAATTCAGTCTGACCGGCAGTACCAGGCATGGAATGGCATCAAAGACTGGAAAGATAAGGGGCCACAAAAAAACCTCAGGGCGATTTGTAGTTTCCACCCTGAATCTATCGTGCTGGTGGCCGGAAATGACACCGGGATTGAGAAATTCATGGATCTCAGGGGAAAGCATGTCAATATTGGAAACCCCGGTTCCGGCCAGAGAGGTAACTCCACAGATGCACTTGCCGCCTGTGGCATAGATTTGAAGAAGGATATGAGGGCTGAGGGTCTCAAGGCTGATGAGTCCGCCAAGTTCCTCCAGGATGGCCGAATCGACGCCTTTTTCTACACAGTGGGTCATCCTAATGGCTCCATCAAAGAGGCAACCAGTGGAAGAAGAAAGGTGCATTTTGTTCCTGTAACAGGTGCATGCATTGATAAGCTTGTTGCCAAGTGGCCTTTCTATGCGAAGGCCTACATTCCGATAAAATTTTATCCTATGGCGAGAAACAAGGAAAATGTTGATACCTTTGCTGTAAAAACAACATTCTGTACGAATGCTGACATCCCTGATGATATCGTCTACGCGATTACCAAGGAGGTTTTCGACAATCTGGATGCCTTCAAAAAGCTGCACCCGGCTTACGGTGTTCTCACTAAAAAGAATATGCTGGAGGCATTAAGCGCGCCCATACATCCGGGCGCCATGAAATATTATAAAGAGGTAGGCCTGAAATAAGTCCAAAAAGGGCGTGGCATTTACCACGCCCTTTTTGATATGTTCTCACGCAGAGAATTTCCCCACATATATCAAGATAACGATTTTCATTAAGATTTGTCTGGTCGAAAAAAGATCATAGAGAAAACGATATTACTAATCGAGGAATTATGAGTATGGAAAAACCTGACATACATCAAAGCAAAGAGGTTGATGAAGGGGCTAAAATCGCCGAGAAGATTGCTGAAGAGGCAGAATTTGGCTCGAGAAGGCTTTCAGGGGTAACCAGATACATCATTCCCTGTATTGCGGCTGCCTGGTCGTTATTTCAATTATCTCTTCCCGAGGTTATTATCCTCGATTCAATCTATGTCCGATCCATTCATTTGGGCTTTGCAATCCTGCTGGTCTATTTAAGTTATCCCGCCTTTAAAAAGAGAGAATTCAAAGGCATATTTTCCTTTTTGTCGGTCAAAAACAGGATTTCGTTTATTGATTGGGGGTTTGGCATTATTGGAGCCCTTGCAGCGCTCTACCTTGCCATAAATTACGTGGAATTGGCAGAAAGGCAAGGGGCACCAATCCTCATGGATATTATTGTAGGAGTTGTACTTGTCATTTTGCTCTTAGAGGCGGCACGACGATCGCTCGGGCCATTTCTGCTTATCGTTGCATGTGGCTTTATTTTTTACGCTTTCTTCGGCCCCTATATGCCAGATGTTATCGCCTTTAAGGGGGTTTCATTTCGTCGCTTTATGAGCCAGATGACTATCTCTACCGAAGGGATTTATGGTATCCCTTTGGATGTTTCAGCCATGATTGTTTTTCTTTTTGTTCTGTTTGGCTCAATGCTGGACAAGGCCGGCGGTGGGAAGTTTTTTATTGATCTTGCCTTCTCTCTTTTGGGACGATTTAAAGGGGGTCCGGCAAAGGCTGCGGTTCTGGCGAGTGGTATGACCGGTCTGGTCTCAGGATCGAGTATTGCCAACACCGTGACCACCGGGACATTCACCATTCCCCTTATGAAAAGTGTGGGCTATCCAGACTACAAAGCAGGGGCAGTTGAAGTAGCTGCGAGCACCAACGGCCAGCTCATGCCTCCCATTATGGGTGCGGCTGCCTTTATCATTGCTGAGTACTGTAATCTTCCATACTTTCAGGTGGTGAAGGCCGCCTTCATACCGGCTATAATCTCTTATATCGCTCTGATTTATATCACCCATTTAGAGGCCTCAAAGCTTGGGTTAAAGGGTCTTAAAAAAGCGCAGTTACCTCAGTTTTTTAGAACTCTTTTGAAGGGACTCCATTTTCTGATCCCCATGTTTTACCTTATTTACGAATTGATGATCCTCCGCCATACACCGCAACTTGCCGCTTATCGGGCAATTCAGGTGTTGGCTATATTGATTGTGGTGCAGAATTTTATCAAGGCATATATCGCTAAGGAGTCTCTCTGGGGCGCCTTTAAGCTCAGCCTTCACCAGATCTGGGATGCGTTGGTTGCAGGGGGGAAAAACATGATGGGAATAGGCGTTGCCGTGGCTACCGCTGGCATCATAGTTGGTGTGGTTGCCATGGGATTGGGAGGACTGATTGTTGAGGTGATTGACACCATTGCCGGGGGCAATCTGGTATTCTTGCTCATCATTACTGCCATTGCCAGCCTTATTCTGGGGATGGGGCTTCCTACAACAGCCAATTATATTGTCATGGCCTCCTTAACAGTGCCGGTCATTTTACAACTTGGAGCAGATTACGGTCTGGTAATCCCTGTTATAGCAGCGCATCTCTTTTGCTTCTTTTTTGGTATCCTGGCTGATGATACACCGCCAGTGGGCCTGGCTGCATATGCGGCCTCGGCTATTGCAAAATCAGACCCCATTCGCACAGGTATTCAGGGATTTACCTATGACATCCGGACAGCCATTCTTCCTTTTATGTTTGTCTTTAATTCCGATCTGCTCCTGATTGGCATAACCTCATGGTTGCATATTGTATTTGTATTTGTAACTGGAGTCTTAGCCATGTTTGCCTTTGCCTCCTTGACCCAAAACTATTTCATAGCCAAAAACAGGATCTACGAATCTGTTCTTTTAGCTGCGATAGTGCTTATGGGACTTCGACCACAAGTATTTATGGAATACCTGCATTTTGGGAATAAATTTGTTTGGCCTCTTATCGGGATAGGTTTGATCGGATTCCTCTATCTAATCCAATTACCACGATCCCGGGCTTTGGCTAGAGAAACAGTTTAGGGGATGAAAGAGAGGAGAAAAAAATGCTCCCATCAATAAAAAACATCTTATACGCCACAGACCTTTCAAAAAATTCTGCATTTGCATTCCGTTATGCCATGACCTTGGCAGAGGCATTGAATGTAAAAATAACAATCCTATATATTTTACCCAAAATAGATTCAGCTATGGAGGTCCCCATCATTACACAGATGGGGGAAGACCGGTATTATCAGCTGCGGGGAGAGAGATCCAGAGAGGTCATTGAGGGCATAAGAACAAAGTTACATGACTTTAGCCAAAAAGAACTCAAGGGTCTCCAAGGTGAAAGTGACCTGGTTTCCTCCATCCTGGTTCATGAAGGAGATGCAGTGGATGAAATCTTGAAAACCGCTGAGAAGATAGATAGCGACATTATTATTCTGGGGGCTCATGGCAAGGGAATACTGAGTCATACCTTCCTGGGATCGGTCTCTGAAAAGATACTGAGGCGGAGCATGCGACCTGTGCTTGTGGTTCCCATTCCAAAGGGGGCCACCGATTCTGACCTATAACTGCATTATGCTGCCAATCTTCAAACTAAGGGACTCTTAGATGGAGGGAAGAAGTGATTAGAAAATTTTTTACCATATCAGTAATGTTTTGCCTACTTATGGTTTTTCTTGTTAGCACGGTCCAGGCCGATGAACGCTTCATAGACAATGACGATGGAACCGTCACTGATACACTTACCAGTCTAATGTGGGCCTCATCGGACAATATGGGGGACATCACCTGGCATGATGCAAAGGTCTATTGTGAGAACCCTCCAATAGCCGGATATAAATACTCGGATTGGCGTTTGCCGACCATCCACGAGCTTAAGACGTTATATAATAAGGGTTTAGAAGGCTATGAGACTGATTGTGGGTTAAATGTGAGGATTCATCCTGCAATTACTTTAAGCTGTGCATGGGTCTGGTCTTCTGAGAGCAGGGCTATTTCATCCTATGCCTTTAGCTTTAGAAAGGGATACCAATACATGACCCTCCAACTAAATAAAAAGAGTTTCCGAGCACTACCCGTCAGAACTGTGAAGTGAAAATCCAAAGATGTTAGGTAGCATTATTGGGGCAGATAATTTTTCCTTATCGCCACTAAGGCACCAATTCCAATTGTCAATTTTCAATTGCAAATTTTCAATTTTTTGTGTCTTTGCGACTTTGTGGCAAATAGATTTTTGGCTTCAGCTTGTCCACGTTAGGAGAATAATTTATGGAAAGATCGTTAGAAAATGTATTTAAC
The DNA here is from genome assembly GCA_964611035.1 of uncultured Desulfobacteraceae bacterium. GTDB lineage: Bacteria > Desulfobacterota > DSM-4660 > Desulfatiglandales > B25-G16 > B33-G16. The sequence goes on along the minus strand of CAZSWT010000009.1, from coordinate 65,396 downwards.
CCCAGATCAGTGGCTGTAATCGGCGCCTCCGAGGTCCCGGGAAAGGCATCTGAGAGGAGAACAAGGAGTTTAATTGAAGGAGGATACAAGGGTGATATTTATCTGATTAACCCGAAAAGGTCAGAACTTTTTGGGCGAAAGGCCTATCCGAGCATTACAGAGATCGATGGTGAGGTTGACCTGGTTATGATTGTTGTTGCACCCAGATTTCTCACCTCTGCTGTAGCAGATAGTGTAAAAATGGGCGCTAAAGGGATCATCATTATTACCGCCGGGCTTGGAGAAAGCGGAGAAGAGGGAAAGAAGATCGAGTCAGAGATTTTAGAGGAGGCAGCCAGGACCGGTGCATTTGTTATTGGCCCTAATTGTAGCGGCATGTTCAGCTCCTCAGCAGATATCAATTTTTTAGGAGTTCCCCAGATAGAAAAAGGGTCGATCTCGGTTCTTGCACAGAGTGGCAATGTGATCGATTCATTGACACACTATGCCAGGATGAGAGGCGTGGGTTTTAGCAAAATAATTAGTGTTGGAAATGCCATAGGGGTTAATTTTCATGAATACATAGATTATCTGAAAGACGACCCTGACACAAAGGTTATCATGACCTATCTTGAAGGCATTAAAGATGGAAATAATCTTGTCAGAGTTGTTCGAGAGACCGCAAAGAAAAAACCGGTTATTGCCCTTAAGGTGGGAAGATCAAGCGCCGGGGCACGGGCCGCTGCATCTCATACCGGCTCTCTTGCAGGCGATGAGGTCATTGTGGATGCCGCCTTCAGGCAGGCGGGTATTGTAAGGGTATCCAATGCAGATGAGCTGTTTGATATGGCAGAAGTATTTGCGAGTTGTCCTCTTCCTAAGGGTAATAAGGTAGCGATTTTATCAGAGGGAGGTGGCGATAATTCCATAGCGGCAGATAATGCTGAAAAGTATGGAATGGATGTTCCTGTTTTGAGCACGGAAACCCAGGAAAAAATGAAGCCTTTTTTGCTTGAAGGTATGCCAGCCAGTAATCCTATTGATTATGGGGGAACAGCAGAAGAAAACCCTCATATGATAACCGAATGTGTGAAGGTTTGCATGGAAGATGATCAGGTAGATGGTATATTTCTCACAGGCTTTTTTGGAGGTTTTAAGGATATCATTGCACCTCATGTGGCCGAATTAGAGGAGAAGGCCTCAAAAGATATGGTTGATTTAGTACAAAAATATACAAAGCCTCTTTTTGTGCACACCAGTTTTGCCAGAGACCCGATAAAATCCCTTGATATATTAAAGGCTGCCGGAGTGCCTGTTATTGAATCTTCTGAAAGGACCGCCCAGTGCCTGAGTGCACTGATGCACTTTTCCATCAATCAGAAAAAAATCAGCCGGATGCAAATACCCACAGGAGCAGCTAAAGAACGCCCTGCTGTGAAAAAGCTCTTTAAAAAGGTGGGGGAAGAAAAAAGGCATAATCTGCTGGAGACAGAATCAAGAGAGTTACTTAAGGAATATCACATTTCTTTACCAGAAGCGGAATTAGCGGATAGTATAGAGAAGGCGATTGAGATAGGCAATGCAATAGGATATCCGCTGGCAATGAAGGTAGTCAGCCCAGACATTATCCATAAATCCGATGCAGGGGGTATAAAGCTGGGTTTAAACAATCAAGAGGACATAAAGAGGGCCTTTAAAGAAATAGTAGAGAATGCTGAGAAGGTAGTAACAAAAGAGAAAATTTTAGGAACCCTTATTTCACCTATGGCAAAAAAGGGCCAGGAGTGCATCATCGGGATGATCCGGGATGCACAATTTGGCCCGGTTATCATGTTTGGTTTAGGTGGGATATTTGTTGAGGTTCTAAAGGATGTTTCCTTTAGGGTAGCCCCGCTTGCAGCGGAAGATATTGATGAAATGGTCAAAGAAATAAAAGGGTATAAAATCTTAACCGGAATAAGAGGGGAAAAGCCAAAGGATATTGCGGCTATAAAAGATATTCTTGTTAGGCTCTCTGAGATTGTCATTGACAACCCTGAAATTAAAGAAATCGATTTAAACCCGGTGATTGTCCATGAAAAGGGTGCATCCATTGTGGACTCCCGGGTGATTCTTCGCCTTTTGTAACTGTTCAGCCACTAAGGCACTAAGACACGAAGGATAAATATGGGTTTTACCCCCTTATCTGAAAAGGAAGAATGTATTGCAAGAAAGATAGTAGATGCGGCCTATGCTGTACATAAAATATTAGGACCAGGTTTGCTTGAAAAGGTTTATGAAGTTTGTTTTTGTCATGAGCTTTCTAAGCGGGGGTTAAAATATCAAAGACAAGTAGATATCCCAATAATATATGATGGAATAGTCTTTAACGAAGGCCTACGATTGGATGTTTTGGTGGAAGAGCTTATCATTTGTGAACTGAAAGCTGTGGACGAGATGAATCCTGTATGGGAAGCACAGCTACTCAGCCATCTGAAATTGACTGGTAAACGACTTGGTTTTCTTATTAATTTTAATGTGCCCCTAATTAAAAAGGGTATTAAAAGAATAATTCTATAATCTTGGTGCCTTGGTGCCTTAGTGGCTGAGAATTAAGAAAGGAGTGACCAATGGACTTTGAATGTATAATTTATGAAAAGGATGAAGGGATTGCTACAATTAAACTGAATAGACCACAGGTATTGAATGCCATGAACAAGCAACTCTGGCTCGATTTTCAGGTAGCCTTAGAGGATGTGAAGAATGATCCTGAAATAAAGGTCTTGATTATCACAGGAGAGGGAAGGGCATTTTCCACCGGGGCGGATCTAAAGGATTCAAAGGACAGGAGTATAGAGGACTATCGAGATTACCTTGTTGAGCTTCAGGAGACTTCACGAAAGATTATCCGTTTTGAAAAGCCGATAATCGCAGCGATCAATGGCTATGCATTAGGATCAGGCTACGAACTGGCCCTTGCATGTGATATCCGGTTAGCTGCAGAAGAGGCAAAGATTGGCTCCCCAGAGGCCAGAGTTACATCATCAGTTACCGGAGGAGCAATGAGATTGGTGCAGGATCTGATAGGCCCTGGAAAGGCCAAAGAGCTTCTATTTACCTCAGAATATATCGATGGAAAGGAAGCTGAAAGAATAGGTCTGGTTAATAAGGCTGTTCCCCTGGATCAGCTTATGGAAAAAACAAGTGAAATGGCCAAAAAAATTGCAGAAAACTCTGCCTTTTCTATTAAAATAATTAAAAAAGGTCTTAATATGGCACGGGGTGAGGTGAGCCTCGAGGCGTTAATGGACTATGAAATTGAGGCCTGTTTGGCCTGTGTCTTTACAAAAGAACGGCAGGAATCTCTTAAGGAATTCGAGGAGAGAAAGAAGTGAAGGACGCAGATAAACACAGATTATCAAGATTTATTAAATATAAAGAAGTAATAGAATAATTATCTGCGGGTATCTGCGAAAACCTGCCCGCCGTCTGGCAGGCGGGTCTGCGGCCTAATTTATTCAAACCACATAATTTGACTGGAGCCTTTACCTATATTCAATATTTTACTTTTTTGCGCAGCCAGAAACAGGGTGTTGCCTTGTACCGTTATATCAGTTAAGCACCAATCAATATCCCTGGTTGTCCATGCCGGAGAAAGTTTCTGGCCTTCTCTCCGGTAAGCGATCAGGTTTGCTTTAGTATAGAACTTTATATTTTGCAGATATTTTACAGGGTTAATATTTTTTATGGCTAAAATTTCCCTTTCTCCATCTCCGTCAATATCTGTTATTACAAATCTGCTGTTAAATGAAATCATGGGTGGCAGATCCCCTTCAGGACGTCCTTCTTCTAACCTGATGGCATTGTTAGTGCCTCCAAGTCCCTTTTTCCCGCTCCATATGATGTCACCCTCCTGGTCCCATACAGAGAGATTGGATTGTTCTCCTAAATCAGGTTCTCCTAATCCAAGCCATTCCGCTTCTTGATCCTTATCAAGGTCAAAAAGGGCTAACGTATAAAACTGGCCTCCCTCGAGCTCAGGCAGTTTTTCACCTTTTGTTAATTTTCCTCCTTCACCATACTTCATAACATATATCCTGCCGCTAAAGAACTCATCAACCTTGGAGTCCTGAAAAAGTAGTAATGCTTTGCCTGAGACAGGATCCTTTACTGCCTGCATATGGCCTGTAAGTCTATCAAGCCTTTTAAACCCACCAGCCCATGCAAACACAGTGCTTCTGGCCCTTACACCATAGCGGCTTACCAGATAGATTTCTGCCCTCCCATTATTGTCCACATCGCCGACACTCACCTTAAAAAAATCCTCGCCAATACTAGCATTAAGGCTTTCCTTGAGAGCATATGAGGCCCCGTGCATTGTATAAAGGAGCAATTTTTTTCTTCCTAACACAACCAGCTCTACTCCTCCTTTTCCATCCAGGTCTCCTATGTCAAAGGCCATCACAGACATATTTACTGAGATCTTACCTGTTGGTTTAAAACCCTGGTATTCCTTCGTGGGCTTAAAAAAGAGACCTTTTTCTGTGGCTTTTGGCTCCTTCTTATCACCCTCTATTTGTGAAAAGATACCCTTCGCTGTCAGCGATTTTGGTAAAACAGTGGCCTTTTCTGCTATTTTTCTGGCAGGTTTACCCGCCGTTTGTGTGGCGGGCATTTCCTTTCCTTCTATGAGTGCTCTTAATCTATAGGCCACATCAGACAATTGTGGAATTAATTGATCTTCATCCACTGCCTTAGAGAGCCTTGTCAATTTGGACCCATCCTTCTCTAACTCAAGTAGGGATAGATCCAGGCTATAGCCACCACCTATGGTTGTGATGCTGCCAAAGATAACATAATCTGCCTCAAGTCTCCTGGCCAGCTCCTCTGCTCTTTTTTGAGAAGTTATTCCCTTTCCTTCTTTTTCACTCAACAGAGAGGTATATTTCTCATCAGGCACAATCTCTATCCCCGCTCCGGAGATGCGGGAAATGAGCATACTTTTAATCCCCTGACCAAGATATGCCTTAGATTGATCAGCATAGATAGCCAGTGGAAAAAGCACAAGGGTCTTAGTGGATGAACGGGCCGTCAAAGGAAGGAAAAAAATGATGGATAATAAAATAACAGGAAATATTTTACAAAGAAAAATATTATACTGCCTTAGTCGCAAGATTTGGTGCTTTTTTTGTTGAGAATTGATATTCATATTTGTCTCTCACAATTGTTTTTTGTTTTATTGGTTTTATTAGTTAAACGCGATAATTCCTTGCACCATGCTACAGAGTTCCGTCGAAGGCACATTCCTCTTCGTCATTGCGAGCAAAGGGAAGCAATCTATTTGCTTCGAGAATGTTATGTTGTCCCGAAAGCCTTCCGGACTCCTCGCAGTGAACATTGCTTTTCGCTCAGCCACCAGACAGGATCTAATGAGGAATCCTTAATTATTAAGTCGCTTTGCGACTGCACATAAACATCGTATGACGTATTAGGACCCCCTCGGATTTCATCTGGATCTTCAAGCGCATCTATGTAGTCTATCGAATTGAGCGGTCTGTTGAAGGATTCTGTTAGGCAACCAGCCATTCATTCACAGAGATGTTAGCTTGTTTCAAGATTTCCTTGACTAAGTCGGATGATACATCTTTGCCATGAGGATTTGGGATAATCTGTCTATATCCGCCTCGTTTCATATAGCTGTGCTTACCTCCAGTGAACGGACCTGTAAAACCTAACTTCCGAAGCTTCCGTACTAATTCGCCTCTCGAACAAGGAGGTATTTTAGGCATAAGTAGTGCTTTCCGTATTCGCGGACTTTTCTATACGCTCGGCAGCAGTTACCAACTTGACCCCATTAATAAGCGGCATTTCTTCTCCTTCTCTGAGCCCTACTGTAATCCAAAGCTCAATAGCATCTATGAGATTATCTCTGGCCTCTTCAATATTATCACCCTGAGTCATACAGCCTGGCAAAACTGGAGCTATTGCCACAACACAGCCAATTTCAGAGTCCTTTTTATATTCTGCCGTTTTAAGTATCTCTCTTACATACTCTTTGAAACCCACATACTTCATAATTCAATCACCTCAATTACAGAGTTTTAAATCGTTATCAAACTGCTGCTGAATAGTATAATAACGGAAATCTCAAATATCAATCGATATTTATTTCAGCTCTGATGCACGCCTTCCCCCTCCCACCAAAGGGAGATGTTGGTAAGGATCAGGCCATCAAAGAAGGAAATATATTAGGGAGGGAATTAATGCCGGACAACAGATATCAGACTTGATGCCACGCAAGCTCGGATGTATTTCATATAATGTTCACTCCATTTTATCCAGCATCGAGCATCCAGTAGCGCTTCGCCTCAAGCAATGTTATATTTGCCCCAGCAACTTGTCGGTTTGAGGCAGAGCTTCGCTAGCACTATTAAACTATAATGATAATCCAAAAGGTGTCAAGATAATTTCTATTGGCTTACTCATAGCTGATTTCAATCATGAACCAAAAACCAAGTGTTTTCCCCTACAAATTTGTAGCCTACAAATCTGTTGGTATAAATTTCCTTTTCAGCCATTCTTTGAATACCGGATCTATAAATCGATAAGTACCTTTTCTCTCCCTCTCAAGGACACCTTTTAAAAGAAAATACTCTATGTACCTGCTTATTACATTGGAACTTTCATAAATAGATTTTTGGATTTCTGCAGGTGTCTTAAAATCATAACAGGCCATCCTCGAAAGGATCATCTTTTCTTTATCGCTGAATGATTTTATCTGCTCAGAAAAGAGGATATCGCCCTCCTGAAATATAAATTCCTCAAAGATCTCTTTTATTACCCTTATTTCAACCCGCCCAGGAGCTGATCTTACAAGTTCTCTCCCAAGAAATTGGAGATAAAAAGGTATGCCTCCGGTAAATTCATAAAACTTGTTTACAGCGTCTTCGGTTATTGTGGCGCCAAGATTTTTTTCGAGAATCTCTCTTGTAGATTCAAGGTCGAAAGGCTCGATATTTTTAACTATAAACTGCCTGTAGAAGGCAGATGAAGGAGAGAGGGCAGCTATCTCCATGGTCCTTCTTATGGAACCGGAAATACAGAAAATGGTATTTTCCAGATCTTCATAGATGGTTCTTATCTTCTTTACTATGCCTTCTCCTAACCTTGTTTTGTTCTTTATATCCATTATCGAGGGAAATTCGTCAAACATCAGGATAAGCCTCACCCCACTTTCGCCTGCCATCTTCTCTCCAAATGAGAATAGCTTCTCAATTAAAGCATCGGCATCGATCTCGCCTTTTCTTCCCATCTTTAAGGCTATCTCTATCTCATCAAATAGGGACATCTTGATATCCAGAGAATGTAAGACGTCAAAGAACTTCAATGCTGGTACCTTAAGAAGTTTCTTTATCTTCAATTTTAAAGAGAGATAGGGCTTGAAGGACTCTATGATGGAGAAAGTAACTTTGGCGCAAAACTCAGGGAGTGTATTTTCAACAAGGTCCCACAGGGAGAAATAGACAGGAAAAATATTCTTTTTATCGTGCAGCCTTCTTATAAGCTCTTTTAAGATAGAGGTCTTACCGATCCTTCTCGGGCCAACAAGGGCATACCCCATCCTTATCCTTTCATCTTCCAGTGAGGAAAGCATTTCCAGCATGATATCTTCCCGGTTGATAAAATCATCTCTGGTTGCTGGCTGGAGAGTAAAAGCCATTGTAGGCGCCCTTGAACTAAAAATTTATCCTTCTTTATAATCATCCCACTAATACATTATATTTTCCCCTAATTCAATAATTTTCAGTCGTAAATCCGGAAAATTACAGAGTTTTCAAACCCACCCTGCCTTTGAGCTGCCCAACGACAGCTATCCAGGTAGTAACAAGTAACGATCCGGTCAATAAAAAAACCCGGGGCATAATTAAAACCCCGGGTAGTTTGATTCTACAACTTGTTAAATATACATCTTAGAAGTAAATCTTCCAAGCAGCTCCGTAATAGGTCATATCACCTTGCTCTGTCTTTACTCCTGCGACTGTGTGATCCCCTTTGTCTATTACACCGATTTCAGGACATAGAAAAAAACCTTTTGCAAGCGCGATTGTCATCTGGGCATACATAGCAGAGGCAGTGTCTTCATAGGTTCCAGCTCTGTCAAGTTCATACTCAACGGAACCATAGCCTACCTCAAACTTCATCGTATCGCTCAGCTTCATGCCAGCGGTTATTCCATAGCCCATACCATCCTCATCTTTTATGCTATCTGAAGCAGCATCATAGAATGCGCCAAATCCACCTGTGTAATATAAATCTCCCCACTCTTTGCCGTTCTTCGTCATCCAGACTTGGGCATTAACATAACCAGCCCCAAAGGCGGCCTTTGCAGTGATACCATATACCATACCGTCTATACTGTAGCTCTTGTCATTAGACAAAGCGACCACATCATAGCTCTGCCACCCAAGAAATGGTACAAGGGCTATCTGACCAAGTTTTAGCGCATAGGTTACCTCTAATTTGGGTAAGGTGGTGTCGAACTCTGTTTTGTAACCAGATGCTGGTATCCCATAAAGATTATAGCCAATTGTGACTGGTCCTAGATCGGTCCATTTACCTTTTGGATCTGCTTTATCACGTGCTGCAGGTGTAAGAATTGTAGTCGAAGCTGCCGCATATGCAGGAAGAACTGCACTACTAGCACTTGGTTCCACCAAGGCCACTGTAAGGCCTCCCATGGTCAACCTTATCTGGGCCTGTCGGAGACTTCCAACCCAAAAACCGTAACCACCCGCGGTACCGCCCGCGTGAGACTGATTCGTGATAGTGGCATTAGCATAAAGAGGCGACCATGTATGGCCAACAAGGAGGCTTCCGCCACCAAAGTTCCATGAACCCCACCACTGTCTGTACATACTTGCGCTTAAAGGCCTTATTTCAATATTAGCAGTCATACTGTCCCACTTGAACTTTGCACCAAAGCGGCTGGTACCATTATCATTCAAATCCCAACGTAGATCTGAATCATCGAAAGTATATCCAGTATTATATTCTTTTGAGTCATCTTCAAGAAAGGTGTCAAACCACACCTGACCATAAAAACTAACCGATTTATCAGCGGCAATGGCAGGTACAGTAAATGCAACAACAAATGCAACCGCTGCAAGTAAAACTAATAATTTTCGCATAACTCTTTCCTCCTAATTGTTTTTGTTTAAAAAAAATAAAAAAAATTAAAAAAAATAAACCTCCTTCACCTCCTTTCTTGCTGGAAATAAAAACATTTTACACTCACTAACACTTAAAGATAAAAATGTCAAGGCTTTTTTGCGCAAAATGATCTATTATTTTTCGGTAATTGAGTAGAACCTGGTACTAAGAGACAATAAAAATATGCAGCATACGATCCCTCTGAAAATAGAATTATCAACCGACCACATACAACTAACAACTGACTAATAATTACATCTTTAAAATAGAATAATACTGACCATGCCGGTCAATTTTGTCTCCTACTGTAGTGCCGCAAAATCTGCAGCGGTATTCATATTTGTCACCTTCAGGTAAGATCAAAAGAAGGGATTTTATTACTGGCACTGCTTTTCCACATTTGGGGCAGTAAAGTTCTATGGCCTCGAATTCACCATAACTTGATTGATCTTGTCCCTTCTTGTTTACAGAAGAATATCTAAATGGTCCCTGCATATTCATAAATAATTCCCTTTTTTCTCTGATTGTGTTAATAGCTTCTATATTTGTATTCAGCCACCAAGGCACAAAGACCCAAAGACCTGCCCGCCATCTGGCAGGCGGGGAAGATAAATATAAATTGAATAACGGAGTTTTCTCATTTATTTCAATCCCGATTTATCGGGATTGAAAAGGCTATAATAAGGAATAATTCTATAGTCTTGGTGCCTTGGTGCCTTTGTGGCAAGATACCAGTCACCTATATTTTACAAAGAGAGAGAGAAAATGCAAGCATTGACTTAAGAAAAGTTTATGTTTCACCGCAGAGCCGCAAAGTACGCAGAGAAAAAAGATTTTTCCCTTGCCGTTGAGAGGCCGGCAAGGGAAAAGCTTCGCATCCTTTTGTGAAATTGGATTGATAATGGATATTAATAAATTAAGCAGTAAAATCATAGGTGCAGCTATAGAGGTACATAAAACCCTTGGACCTGGTTTACTTGAATCAGCATATGAAGAATGCTTATGCTATGAGCTGAGTCTCCAAGGTTTATCAGTTGAAAGGCAGAAGCCCTTACCCGTAAAGTATAAGGGAAAGAAACTGGATTGTGGTTATAGGTTGGATACCGTTGTTGAAAAGGCAATCATACTTGAATTGAAATCATGCGAGAAGATCGAGCCAATCCATAAGGCACAACTTTTGACATATCTCAAATTGTCTGGCCTCAATTTAGGATTGCTTCTAAATTTTAATGTGCCGGTAATGCGGGATGGTATAGTGCGAATTGTAAATGAATTAGAGGAGTAGCCCCGAAGGGCAGAGTACTTTGCGCCTCAGCGGTGAGATATTATATCAGAAAACTACCTACAACACACAACGTACATCAATAAAAAGGAGAAGGGTATGAAAATAAAACACATTGACCATATAGGAATAGCTGTAAACAGCATTGAGGAGGGAGGAAAATTTTTTACTGATATACTGGGATTAAAACTTCAAAAAGAAGAGATCATTGAAGAGCAAAAGGTAAAGACAGGCTTTTTCCCCATTACTGATAGTGAGCTGGAATTGCTTGAATCAACATCACCGGATGGTCCTGTGGCAAAATACATTGCCTCCCGAGGTGAGGGAGTGCAGCATATTGCATTCAGGGTAGAAAATATTGATGAGGCCCTGAAAGAGCTCAAAAAAAAGGGAGTCCGGCTCATTGATCAGGAACCCCGTAATGGTGCCGGAGGAGCCAGGATCGCCTTTATCCATCCCAAAGAGTCACACGGCATATTAGTGGAGCTCTGCGAGAAATAATCTAATGATAATAGACTTTCATACCCACATCTTTCCAGTTGAAATCAGAGATAAAAGGGAAGATTTTTTTGACGGTGAGGCAGCTTTCAAGTTGCTTTATAGTGTTCCTGGGTCAAAACTTGCTGGGGCAGAAGAGCTTATCAGGAATATGGATAATGAGGGAGTAGATAAATCGGTTGTATTTGGCTTCCCATGGAAAACCAAGGATTATTTCAAACGGAATAATGACTATATACTCAATGTAGTTGAAAGATACAAGGATAGACTGATAGGCTTTAGCACATTTTTCCCCCTGGCCAAAGACGCTGAAAAAGAACTTGAAAGGTGCCTGAAATCAGGTCTTTCCGGGGTAGGAGAGCTGGCATTCTATACATCAGCTATCTCAGAAGATACCATTAAGGCCTTTGGGCCCATTGCTGAAATAGCAAAAAAATTTGATCTACCCATTCTTCTCCACACAAATGAATCTCTTGGCCATTACTACCCTGGAAAGACCCCTATGACGCTAAAAGAAATATACGATTTTCTGCACTACTTTCCAGATAATAAAATCATCCTTGCACACTGGGGAGGAGGCATTTTGTTTTACTATCTAATGAAAAAGGTGGTCAAAGCGGTATTAAAAAACACATGGTTTGATACCGCTGCTTCCCCGTATCTTTATGATAAAGAGATTTACTCTATCTCCACAAAGATAGTGGGTTTAGATAAGATACTATTTGGCAGCGATTTTCCCCTTATCAAACCGAGCCGTTACTTCAAGGAGATGAAAGCTGCAGGTCTATCCAAAGATGCCATAGGAAAGATATGCGGGGAGAATGCTGCATCTCTGTTAAAAATAGGTTAAGTGTTCACAGGTTCAGGCCCGCCCGACGCCCGCCTGCCGTACTGCGGGCAGGGATGGTAGGCGGGGTTCACCGAAAATCTCACATCATTTGATACGGATCAACATCAATTATCATTCTTACTCCACTTGAACTCAGGATCTGGGTAGAGAATGTTTCCACCTCTTTTAATAGTTGGTTGAGGTATCTGGAGGTGCGGGATTTGATGAGAATCTGCTGCCGGTATTTTCCTTTTAGCTTTGCCATAGGGGCCTCAACAGGTCCAAGAATCTCTACAGCGCTTTTTCTTTTTGCCTGCTTTTTTATGGTATTGCGGATCTTCATTCCAATATGGGTCGCTATTTTTTCTGTTTTTGACTTGCTATTTCCAAGAAAGCGCACAGTGGCTATTAAGGAAAATGGCGGGTAGTTAACCTGCCGCCTGAGGGCTATTTCCTGGGAAAAAAACCTCTTATAGTTGTGATCCTTTGTGGCAGTTATTGCATAGTGTGATGGATTGAATGTCTGGATGATAACCTTTCCTGGTATGCTGCCTCTACCAGTCCTGCCTGCCACCTGGGAAAGCAGTTGAAAGGTAACCTCTCCGGCACGAAAATCCGGGTAATTGAGTGACAGATCAGCAGAGATTACCCCAACAAGTGTTACATCAGGAAAATCGTGGCCCTTGGTAACCATCTGTGTCCCAACAAGGATATCCGTTTCGTGCTGCATAAACCGCTTCAAAACCTGTTGTACCTCCCCTTTATGTCTCATAGTATCTCTATCCATTCTCTCTACCCGTGCCTCTGGAAACAAATCCCCCAATACCTCCACCACCCTTTGTGTACCAAACCCATATGGTTTTAAGTCTTCACTGTTACAGGCCGGGCACCTATTCGGTGGTTTTATGGAAAAGCCACAGTAATGACAGAGCAGATTGCCTCCGTATTTATGATAGGTCAAACTTACCTCACAGTTCGGGCATCGGATAGTCTCTCCGCAAAATCTGCAAAGGTAAAGGGAGCTGAATCCCCTTCTGTTTAAAAACAGAATAGTCTGTTTTTTCTGAGTCAGATTTTCCTGGATAGCCTCCTTTAAGGGCGGGCTCATAATACTCTCGCCCTGTGCAGTGTAACTCCTCTCAAATTTTGCCATATCTATGACTTTTATATCTGGTAGCTCCTTTCTGAGGATCCTTTTTGGCATGGTGAGAAAGCCATATTTTCCTATTGCGGCATTCTGGTAAGATTGAACGGATGGGGTTCCGGAACCAAGTATAACAACGGCATCTGAGAGTTTCGCCCTTACAATGGCAGCATCCCTTGCCTGGTAGCGGAATTTCTCTTCCTGCTTATAGGAGAGATCATGTTCCTCATCAACAATAATGAGACCGAGCCTGGAAAGAGGGGCGAAAAGAGCTGATCTGGCGCCTATAACAACATCGGCATCTCCCTTTGCTATCCTGATCCATTGATCATATCGTTCCCCTTTTGAAAGAGCGCTGTGAAGGATGGCCACCCTATCTTTAAAGCGAGCCTTGAAAAGAGACGCCATAGAAACAGTCAGGGCAATCTCTGGCACCATTATTATGGATTGCTTTCCTAATTCTTTGGCAGCCCTAACAGCATGATAATAGACCTCTGTTTTACCGCTGTCAGTTATGCCATGTAATAGATAGGTAAAAAAGGCATCGCCCTTAAGTTTTTCACTTATCCTTTCTACCACCTCCTTTTGTTTTGAATTGAGAGGAGGTGGGCCAAGTGAAATAAAAAGGGTTTCATCTGCTACATCTCTCACAACCGGTCTGTGGGTTTTTTTTAAAAATCCACTCGTCACCCATTTATCCACGAGATAGGCCCCATTGCTAAAGGCATTTTTTATCTCACGCAAGGAAACCTCTTTCTTTTTGATCATCATCGCTAAAAATCCATCTTCATTTCTGGGAAGCCTTTTCCGATCAAAAAGTGATCTGTCAATAGTTGCCCCTTTCTTTACTGTAATGAACACCATTTTTAAAAGGCCAACCCTGTCCAGCCATCCCTTGGAGTGCATCCTTGTGCCATCAGGGGTTCGCACATTTAACCCTGTTGGAAGGGCACCTTTTATTACCAGGCCAATTGGGTATAGGTAATAGTTAGACAGCCATTCGAAGAATTCAACCATCTGTGGAGGGAAAAGTGGGTGCGTGTCAATGACGGTGATTATATCCTTTAAACCTTTCCTTTTTTCAGGCGGGATAATCCTAAGAATATACGCGGTTACCTTTCGTCCTGAGAAGGGAACAAGGACCCTTTTGCCAACTGCTACTTTCCCTACAAGCTCTCCGGTTACTGTATAGGTGAATGTTCCGCTGATCGGAAGGGCAACAGCGACCTGAATATATAACTTTTGCAAGGATTCAGGCATGAGCGATCAATTTTCTGCCTTATTTTTGTTTTGAATATGCACAATAAGATATGGAAAAAATCCTAAATCCTAATTTCTAAATCCTAAACAAGCACAAAATTAAAATGTTCCAAATCAAAAACCATTAAATAACTTCTTGAGATTCAAACTCCTAACACGTTTTCGTCATTTGGGTTTTGATATTTGGGTTTGTTTAGTATTTCGAATTTAGATTTTAGTACTTATAAGTCCACAGGCTATGAAGTAATTAATCACTTTTACTGAATTGGGTTCTAATCAGTGGTATATCAAAAAGAGATACATTAATGGGTAGGTTTGCTTGAATGTCCATTACAGTATATTCTTCTATTATTTCTCCTTTATATGAATAGATAATCTGGAACGGATACCAGGCATGCTCCATAAACTCAATATAGTTGGAAAAACGAAATCGGTAATCACCATATTTGAGAAGGAGGGGTAAAAATAGTTCCTTATCAACAAGAAGCCTGGCGCTTCCCTCATTTTTCTCCCCAATCAGGTATGCTATAGTGCCCTCAAACCTCGTGAGGGATACCTTATCGGTGTTTATGCCCACTTCATTAAGCATTGCTAATAATCGCTCTGGATCATGTGATAGAAGAAAAAAACGATAACTAAAATCATAACTTTCCTCATGATAGGTAATCTTTCTGTCGATAATTCTTAAGGTTTTTGAATTGTTATGGATTATGAGGCGTTTACCAGGTTGACCTGGCATCTCCGACCTGTAGAGATACGGGGAACTCAAAGAGACAATCTCACCAAAAGCCTTTTCATGATGTAAGTCCTTAATTTTTGTATGTTGGGTTATAGTTAATGTTTTGATAGGAGCAAATTTATTGGTCATAAACTCAATAATCTGAGATGAAGGGAGTATATAAGCCAATACAATTGTCGCTAAAATAGGGATAATGAGTAAAGATAGTAAAATCAGGAAGTTTAATCTTTTTGCCATACCTCACCCATCTGAAAGATCAATTCATTAAACCTCTTCTTATCGTTTTTGATAATGACTCAGGTATCTTGCCACAAAGTCACCAAGACACCAAAATTATAGAGAATTATTGATAATAGCCTTTTTAATCCCAATAAATCGAGAGTGAAATTTATATTTATCTTCCCCGCCTGCCAGATGGCGGGCAGATTTGAGTCTTGGTGGCAGAATAGTTACGTTTTTTGTTAAAAATAGTTGACATATTAATTTCTTTATATTATTAAATATAAAAATTATAATATAACTATATTTAATTGTAAACAACTTGAGAAAGGAAACCTGATGGCAGATTATATATTTTGCATGAGGAAAAAGAATAATCCCCGAATAGATGTTCGAATATGTCAGAAAAAATGTCCTTTTAAAGACGAATGTCCAGAATTTCTGGACTATCAAAGGAATTCAACTGATCAATCCTCAATCTTAAATTCAAGGTTGATCATATCACCTCTTCTGAATCCCATGGCATCAAAAAATTGAAGAAGGCCTCATTCCCGCCAGTTTACAAAGGTGCATACCGTATCGACACCTACCCTTTTCATATAATTGAGCATTTCTTCCATTAACATCCTTGCCACACCATCAACAGGTCAAACAATGAGTTGCTCCACAGGAATATCTCCCCTTTCGGACAACGGATAATCCCGATAAATCGGGGTGAACGGTTGCCTTTTTCTTATTATGGTATATATAAACGTTGTTAATGTCAAAAAAAGTTTCCTGCTATACTAATAGCTACTTTAAAAAGATTTACTATTGACAAAAAGATGTAACTTTGTTTAATTCAATCGTAATCCTACATGAGTCAGATAAAAATAGCTAAGGAGAAAATCGATTAACATGAAAAAATTACTTATTATTTTGTTAGGAGCATTCATATGGTTAATTACCTTTTTTCAAGTACCCATCTGGGCGGGAGAACCTAAAGATATCTTATCCATTGAGGCCTATGACATGCTCAATACTGTTCCTAATACATATCTGATTGATGTCAGGACGAGAGCGGAATATCAATTGATAGGACACCCACCAATGGCGTATCTTTTCCCCTACTCTTTTTTAACCGATAAAATTGTAAAAAAAGGAGAAAGCTGGATATATCAATTCAGCAATAATAATAAAGCCTTTGTAGAAGAGATAAGTAAGAAGTTTCAAAAAACTAACAACCTCCTAATACTATGCAGAGATGGTACCAGGAGTATCCTGGCAGCCAAAAAGCTCATAAAACATGCCTTTAAACATGTTTATAACGTAAAGGATGGATTTGAGGGTCCTTTGTTTCCATTTTTTGAAGATAAAAATAGGCATAAATTTTATAGACAACTAGCTCATAGAAACAAGATCCACGGTTACAATCATCGCCGCTATTACGGATGGCAGTGGTGGGGCCTGCCCTGGACCTATGATATAGATCCTAAATATATCTACCCTCCTGACAAAATCCCAAAAGAAAAAAAGAAATAGTTTTCAATTAGGACGCAGATCTTCGCAGATAGCCGCAGATAATTATTCTATTCGTTCTTTATATTTAAGGATCTTCTCCAAATTAGTTGGTCAAGATTAAGGCTTAAATCTTATTTGATTAATGATTTCAGTAGGTATAGCTTTTAAAAGCAACTCCGATAATGGGTACCTACCAGGCTCATCATAGCAGTTGCCTATAAAAGTAATTTCCTGTTAATACTTAATTTCTGGAGTAACATTATCACCTAACAATATGGCCTAATTAATCAAAAAGGTTAATGGTGAAATTACATTTAATTTCAATATGTTGTATTTTGGTAAATCATTTTTCTACCAACTAATTTGGAGAAGAACCATATTTAAAAAATCTTGATAATCTGCGTTTATCCCTGGCCCAGACCTGGCATACAATGTTTAGGCTATATAGTCTGAGTCCATAGATACCACAGAGGTTGCAATATATGCCAAGGAGGTCGCGCCAGGGCAGGCTGCGTCCAAAAAAGAAATCCCTTTAAATTAGAGACCTGATAAAAGACAGAGCTATTATAGTCTTGCCATCAATTATCTTATGGCTCCTGATCATCCCCATCACCTCATCAAGGGTCAAGATCTCAAGGGATGATATTTCATCTTCATCAATTTTTGTCTCTACCTTCTTGAGATCCCTACCTGAATAAAGGTGGATAAGCTCATTAGAGTATCCAATAGCAGGGGCATAGGTATAAAGCCATTCGATATATTTCACCTCAAAGCCTGTCTCTTCTATAAGTTCTCTTTTGATACATTCCTCAGGGCTCTCACCTTTATCAATCTTACCTGCAGGAATCTCAAGCGTCTCCCTTTTTAAGGCGTACCTGTACTGCCTTACCATTATAATTTCTTCATCTGAAACAAAGGGAACAATCGCTGCAGCCTGCGGGTGATCAATTCGAATACGCTTACTTATTCTTCCATTTCTTAGGCTCACCTCATCGAGATATGCAGTAAAACTCTTTGTTCCTAAACTTGCCAAGCTTTGTATCTTTCGTTCCATAGAAAAATTCCTTTTTTCGTAACATGTTAGCTTTTTTCGTTTTATGTTGCGTCCGAGGTTTACCGGTCCAGTTTACACTTCACATATCACTTTCGCTCCTATGAGAGACTCAATCTCTTTAATCAGATTCTCTTCAGGCATAATGCTATACCGATTATGGGTAGCGACCGTTGCCTTGTGGTTATCATCAAGCTTGACCCTAAACTTAAGCTGGCATTCTCCTGGATATCTAAAGATGAGGTCTTTTAACTTCATGAGGCTGGAGCGATTAAGTCCTCCCTGTGAAACTGGTATTACTATTGAATTAATGGTTCTTTGTTTTACTGTTTCCAGGGTAACTATATCCTGGGCCCTAATCTTTGCCGTGTTATCGCTAACTTCGGCATCTCCTGTTATTAAAAGAGGTCTGTCATCATTTAGTAAGGTGGCACATCGAGCGAAGACATCCGGAAACACTACAACCTCAGTGAAGCCTTTCTTGTCTTCCACATTAATGATTGCCATCTTTTCCCCTTTTCTTGTCCTCTTTATCCGTATGGTATTAACGAGACCGGCTAACTTAACAGTAGATTTGTCTTTAACTCCAACAAGATCCTGTGTTGTTGTAGTTGCAAACTGGTTTATCACATCTGCAAATCTATCTAAGGGATGACCAGTGATATAAAACCCGAGAGATTCCTTTTCTTTCCGTAACTTTTCATCATCCGCCCATTCGTCAACATCTATGGGTTCAAATGAACTATCTTCTTCTTCCTTGGATAAAAAGAGGTCAAACATATTCAGCTGATTCGGATCTTCACTAATCCCGCCAAAGGCAATGGCATCATTCAGGGATGCAAAAAGTCTTGATCTAAATACACGTGTAAAGTCAAAGGCACCACACTGAATCAAACCTTCTAATACCCTCTTATTCACCTTTGATTTATCTACCCTCTTGCAAAAATCTCTCAGCGACACAAAAGGCCCTTTTCTTTCTCTCTCATGAACAATCGCTTCTACGGCCTTAAACCCAACATTTTTTACTGCAGCCAGACCAAAGCGAATACTCTCCCCAACAACAGAAAAGTCTACTTGACTCTCGTTTATATCAGGAGGAAGTATAGGTATATCCATTTCCTTGCACTCAGCGATATTTTTAATAGTTTTATCCTGGCTTCCCATATCCTCTGTAAGCAAAGCGGCCATGAACTGCACTGGATAATGGGCCTTTAGATAGGCCGTAAAATACGCTATCATAGCATAGGCTACTGAATGGGATTTATTAAAACCATAACCTCCAAATTTTTCTATCAAATCAAAAACATGCCCGGCCTTATTACTATTTAATCCATTCTGGCCTGTCCCTGCTAAAAAACGTTCTTTTTGCTGGGCCATCTCATCAGCCTTTTTTTTACTTATAACCTTGCGCAATAAGTCTGCCTCTGCAAGGCTATAGTTGGCGAGTACCTGGGCAATTCGCATAACCTGTTCCTGATACACAATAACCCCGTATGTCTCATTCAGAATCTCTTCCAATTGAGGCAAAAGATACGTCTTTTTAATTTCTCCATGTTTTCTTTTAATAAAATCATCAACCATGTTGCTGCCCAGGGGACCCGGACGATAAAGAGCAACTGATGCAACTATGTCTTCAAAAACACCAGGTTTGAGATTCCTTAGGAGTTCTTTCATGCCAGTACTTTCAAGTTGAAATACACCGGTAGTTTTTCCCCTACTGATTAACTGAAAGGTTTCATTATCCCCCATTTTTAATTCATCTAACGTAAGGGCCTGGCCTGTTGTCTTCTCTACGAGGTTTAATGTATCCTGAATAACGGTCAAGGTCTTAAGCCCTAAAAAATCAAATTTGATGAGACCGAGCTGTGCTACCTGATCCATGGTATATTGGGTCATAATCTCCCCATTTGGTCCTTTAAACAGGGGTAGATATTCAACTAAAGGCCTATCAGATATCACTATACCGGAGGCATGGGTGGAGGCATGTCTGGTTAAACCTTCTAAGGATCTACTAATCCTCAAAAGTCTTCGTTCATCATCGGTTCCCTCTTCCATGGCCTTAAGCTGTGGCTCAGCATCTACTGCCTCATCTAATGTAATATTAATTCCTTCTGGAATAAGTTTGGCAATTCTATCAGCCTCTGCATACGACATATTAAGAGATCGGCCAACATCTCTTATCACAGCCCGGGCCTTCATTTTTCCAAAGGTTATTATCTGAGAGACATTTTCTCTTCCATACTTGTTACTGACATAATCAATCACTCTATCCCTGTTCTTAATGCAAAAGTCGATATCAATATCAGGCATACTTATTCGGCCAGGGTTTAGAAAACGCTCAAACAGGAGATCATATTTGATTGGATCAATATCTGTTATTTTTAATGCATACGCTGTAAGGGAACCGGCAGCAGATCCCCTTCCCGGACCAACAGGAATGCCTGATTTTCTTGCATAGTCTATAAAATCTGCCACTATCAAGAAATAACCTGCAAAACCCATTTCATTAATGGTTTTTAGCTCATAGGCCAATCTCTTCTCATATTCATTTTTTAATTCAGCAGATATCGATCCTTCAAGGGCCTCTTTTCGAACCAATCTGTTCTCCAAACCATTCTGTGCCTCTTTGGCGAATCTTTCGTCCAGCCTAAGATTACCTGACACCTGAAAAACAGGGTATTTATAGTGGCCAAATTCCATCTCATAGTTGCACCTTTTAGCCACGTTCAGGGTATTGCTTAGTGCTTCGGGAAATTCATTTAAATCAAGAGCCATTTCTGCTTGCGATTTAAAATAAAACTCATTATTAGAAAATTTTAACCTTCCTGGATCATCAACACTCTTGCCTGTTTGGATGCATAAAAGGATATCATGTGCCTCAGCGTCTTCCTTATTGAGATAATGACAATCATTGGTGGCAAGCAGAGGAAGAGACAGATCTTGTGCTAACTCTTTTAACGCTTTATTAACAGCAATCTGCTCAGGCATTTTATTGGCCATTATCTCTAAATAGAATCTGTCATGGTCAAATATCGATGCCAGCTCGAGTGCATACTTTTTGGCATTTTCCACTCTACCGTTCCTTAGAGAATAGGGAATATGTCCCTTGAGACATGCTGAAAGGGCAATTAATCCTGTATTATATTTCTTTAACAGCTCCATATCGATCCTGGGATGATAATAAAAACCCTCCAGATTGCCCAAGGTGACAAGCCTGCTCAGATTCCTATAACCAGTCTCATCCATGGCAAGAAGAACCAGGTGATATGCATTTGGCTGTCCGTCTGTCGACGGTGATTTATTCTTCCTGCTCCCAGGTGCTATATATGTCTCACATCCTATGATTGGCTTGATGCCGGCCTCAGTGGCCTTTGAATAAAACTCCACCGCCCCAAACATGTTCCCATGATCAGTAATTGCCACCGAATCCATGCCAAGGCTGGCGGCCTTTTTTAGCATTTCACTTATTCGTATTGCCCCATCGAGCAAACTGAATTCAGTGTGAACGTGCAGGTGAACAAATGGGATCTGATCTTTTGGTATGGATTTATTTTTTTCTTTCTTTGCCATATATGTTTGACGGATTTTATTAAATTAGATACATTTTAACGAAGCCTAACGTTTTGCACAACCTGCCGGAGGCTTGCGGGGCACAGACTTTCATAAACCAAATAACTCAATGTGGACAACAAAAATTTAAAAAACCGCACGGCCCCTGAGGGCAGGTTAATTCATTGGTTAGCGTGTAGTTTTGTGATCACTCTTTGATAATGAATATCGTGGTAGCATAAGTAGTATATTCTCTATCATCCCAAGTAAAGCATAACTTAAGGCCTTCAAAGTTCAAAGGTTTGGTATTGTTTAAATAATTACCCACCATTTCTTTAAGCAATTTTTTATTTCTCTTTAGTTTCCAACTTTCTTCAAAATTGCGCAAATCAATTAAAACTACAAAGAATCTATTTGCAGCATCAAATCTTCGGACACCTTGATTTTCATAGAACCATTTTGTCAAAGACAAAGGATTTTCAATAGTCTCTTTAATTATTTCTTTCCGAATTTTCAAAAAGTTATTAAAAAATTTTCGTGATTCTTTAGATGTGTCTTCTGATATTTTAGTATATAGTTCTGTGAATATCTCATTATTGCTAGATTTTTTATTAAAATAGATATTGTTTTTTCTGGCATATTCTTTTATTTCAGTAAGTTCAGGTCTTAAACCTTTTTCTTGTCTTTTCAATTTCATATATTCATCAGGGAAATAGGTAACCTTTAAATCAAAAGGAAAATTTATCCAAAAAAAATCGACTTTCTTTATAAGACCTACGGCAGGTAAAATATTAGGATGGTCTTTAAACATGTCTTCAATTAAAATGGAAGTCCAATGATTATACCACGAACAAAGAATATAGCCTTTTAATTTTGGGTTAATATCATCTTCGATTTTATTACATAACTCATCGTAATCTTGGATTTTCTTTATATAGTTATTTACAATCGTTTGCTCAACAGCGTTTTGATAAAAGCCACCCCAATCGAAAACTCGTAATTTATAAAGTTGGGAATAAAGTTGATCCTCATTTTTGAGCCTTAATTTTCTCTCTTTTAAATAAACTTCATTTATAAATTCATCCAGTATATTTTCTGGAATGCTCTTACAAAATAAAAATTCAAACAATTTATCACCACGACCAGAAATTTCTGGTAACTCAATTTTAGCCTTTTCTGCTAATTCTTCTAAAAGAGCCTTGCGTGAAACAGAGCGCATTTTTAAAAAATAAATACCCAGATCATGAATAAGTATTTCTTCAAATCTGTTGTCTCGATAGAAATTTTTTAATTTGACAAACTCTTCAGGCAATTCCATACAAATTTCCCTTTTTCCATTTATTATCTTTTCGAAAATCCTTTTCCAGTATCTTGAGTATATCAGTTAATTTCATGAATTTGTTCGAATGCAATAAATCCGAAAATAATAAATTTAAAATTTGATAAGTTTCTAACTGTCCATATATTGATTGAGAAAGATATTCATTTATTAATTTAACGATATGACTTCTTTCAGAATTTAAATAGACTAATTGTAGATTTTTAGATATTTTATTTTTCACTTTTTTAAATGTAATAATAAAATCTGTTTTTAATCCTTTTTCTCTTGTGTCTTGAACGACGGAGTTTGCAGAATAACCCAGTGTTTCAACCTTATGCAGATCCAAATTTAATTCATTCATTTTCTTAATAAGATTAATCCATGTTTCATCATCAAGACTATTAAATATCAGAGAAAAATATTTGTTTGGTTTTAATACTCTTACAATTTCTTCAAGAGCAATATTTAAAAGTTTGAAATAGTCTTTTACGTCTTTATTTCTATCTTTTGATTCACTTATAATAATTTCATCACTATAATCTACATTAAATTTTAGCCATTCATTCCACATCATACTCAATTCAAGATAGGGTTGTCTATTGCCATGAGGTGGGTCAGTAATTATGTAATCAACGGATTCATCAGGGAAATTTTTTAATACTTTTTGTGATGGCAAATTTATCAATAATAAATTTTTATCATTGGTTAATTCATTAAAATTTTCCGCTTTTTTGACTTCGAAAGATCTACTATACTGTTCACTTTTTGCTTTTAAGGTTTTTCTAAATTTATTTTCAAAGCAATTCCAAACATTTATTTCAAAATTTTCTTTCGGGACCCAATAGCCAATAACCCAACTGCCAACTTCTTTCCTTTCAATTTTTTTATCATCATCACCTGTATATTTTCCCCTTCTTTTAACAACAAATACCATCTTACTGGCTTGTCCGACTGATGATGTAAAAACAAATTTTAAAAGGTTGCTTATCTTATCATTTTCAATGTTTTCGATTTTATTTAGAAGAATTGAAAGCGCATGTAAATTTCTAGGTGTAAATAATTCGTAAACATGCTTGTTACGATATGCATTTATTCTTGTATTATGGAAGAATTTCCTTTGGGGGTAATGATATGGAATATTTTTGTATGAGAAACTCTTTGCAAATTCTATATCTTCTGGAGAGGGTGTATCAATTATTTTACCTTTTTTACCATTAAATTTGTTATACCAAAGTTCAATCAATTCATTTTCTTTCCAGATAAAATGAGTCCCAATGTATTCTTCTGAAGCCCTTTTAACTTTGTAAAAACCATCTATCTGGCTTTTTACTTCTGACTTCAATTTTTCATATTCATGTAATGTTTTTTGTGGCGGAATTTTGTTTATTAATTGCTCGGTAATAAAAATTGAAATTGGATTAATATCAATGCCAATTGCTTTTCTATTGGTTATTATCGCTTCTGTTATTGAAATACCAGAACCACAGAACGGATCAAGGACTATTTCACCTTCTTCGGTATATTTTGTTATAAAATTTCGAATTATATTATATGGTTTTTTTGACCAATACTTATGAAGAGCATAAATGCCTTTATAAGATTCTGCCTTATGATTATTCTTTTGAGTTATATCTTCTTTTTCAAATAATGCTAATTGTTTCATTAAGTTTTCCTTATTATAATCAACTTCCAATATAAAAAATCTTTGTCTAAATTTACACTCTTTTATTATGATGGAAGTTTCTATAGCAGGCTAACGTTATCATATGGTAAAGGAAGAATAGCTTCAAGCTTTTTTATATAAAAAATTTTCTGATTTTTTTAAAGTGGAGCATCGTGAGAATCTATTCATGAAAGAGTTAGCAAAAAGGAAATCAAAAGAGACCACCATCCTTGTTATCGTCTATGAGTATGTTATCAGGGATATATTGGCCAGGATACTGAGGGCTAAAGGACATACTGTAGTTACCTGTTCAGTCGGTTTTGACGGGATAAAAAAATTTGAAAAGGGCAAGGGAAAATTTGACCTGGTTATAATGGATATTCCCCTGCCTGGTACAGGCAGTTTGAGTGTAGCAAAAAGAATCAAGAAAATCAGTCAAAGAACACCTATTTTGCTTATTAAAGGATGGGATCGGGAACTGAGTACTAAGGAGGCTAAGAACGCTGGTGTAGATCTCGTTTTGAGCGCACCTCTTTACATAGATAAAACAATAAATCTTGTGAACGATCTTGTTCAATTATAATGCCGGCAGGATAAAATAATGGATCTCAAAACAATACCCCTCGCAACCAGGATGCGACCGGAAAGGATTGAAGAGGTCTTAGGGCAGGATCACATTCTCGGTCCTTCAAGGGCATTAAGAAGGTCACTCGAGACAGGTAACCTGTTTTCAATAATATTCTGGGGACCACCAGGTTCAGGCAAAACAACTATTGCAAGGTTGATAGCACAATACAGTAATTGCCCTTTTCAATCATTTTCGGCAGTCCTCTCTGGGGTTAATGAGTTAAGAAAAGTCATTGAATCAGCAAAAAAGACATTTAGGTATGAGCTAAAATCGACTATCCTCTTTGTCGATGAGATTCATCGCTTTAATAAGGCACAACAGGATGCCTTTTTGCCCCATGTCGAAAATGGCCTGATTATTCTCATTGGAGCTACCACACAGAATCCCTCATTTGAAATTATACCACCACTGCTTTCAAGAACCAGGGTTATGACCTTGAAAGCTTTAGGATTTAAGGATATGGCCATTATTTTGAACAGGGCCCTTAAAGATAAAAAGAGGGGACTCGGGAACCTAAATATTACAATTGAAGAAAATGCCTTAAAATATATCATAAGTGTCTCACATGGAGATGTGAGATGTGCGCTTAACAACTTGGAGTCTGCCACCTATTTTCTTAACCCGGATACAAATAATAAAAGGGCATTAAACCTGGCTACTGTTGCACGTGCCTTGAATAAAAAACCCCTCACCTATGATAAAAACGGTGAGGAACATTACAATCTTATATCAGCACTTCATAAGAGCATGAGGGGAAGTGATCCTCAGGCCTCTATTTACTGGCTCTATAGAATGCTGGAAGCAGGTGAAGATCCACTTTTTATAGGCAGGAGGCTGATTCGATTTGCATCTGAGGATGTTGGCCTTGCTGATCCTAATGCTTTTACAATAGCACTCACAGCCTATCAAGCCTGGGAAAGAATAGGCCCACCAGAAGCAAAACTCTCCCTTGCCCAGGCAGTCGTTTATTTAGCAACAGCCCCAAAGAGCAACACACTGTATTCAGCAGAGAAATCCGTAATAAAGGAAATTGAAGAATCAGGCCCTCAGTCAGTACCCATGCACTTGAGGAATGCTCCAACAAAACTGATGAAAGAGATAGGGTACTCTCAAGGCTATATTTATCCTCATGATTACCCGGAAAATCATGTAAAACAGGAGTACCTACCTGAAAAAATCAAAAAAAGGATATTCTATCATCCTGGTGATAGGGGATTTGAAAAAGAGATAAAAAAGAGGATAATAGAGCGAACAAATTTGAGGGTTCCAAAGCAATAGAATTTGATCTGTTTAATTAGTTTTATTGGTTTAGTTGGCTTTATTGGTTAACTAATTCAACTAATTAAACTGTTCCAAACAATTTAGGTATTTTAGATACTTATTTATTATGTACGTGCCCTCTTATCTTCAACTATACAAAGAAGGTCAACTTCTAAAAAGGGTGAAAGAGGCTACTGATTTGTTAAAGGAATGTAGCCTTTGCCCCAGACAGTGTGCAGTTGACCGTTTAAATAACGAAAAAGGGGTCTGCCAAACTGGTAGAAGGGCAAAGGTTGCAAGTTATAATGCCCATTTTGGAGAAGAGGCACCTCTCGTTGGCAGATTCGGCTCAGGTACCATCTTTTTTTCCTTTTGCAATCTCCGCTGCTCTTTTTGTCAGAACTACGAGATAAGCCATCTCGGTGAGGGGATAGAGATGGAAGCAAAGGATTTAGCAGCAATAATGATAGCGTTGCAAAACAAGGGTTGTCATAACATAAACCTGGTTACTCCTACCCATGTTGTTCCTCAGATACTGGAAGCTCTTTTACTGGCTGTAGAGCATGGTCTACATATTCCAATAGTATATAATAGTGGTGGTTATGAGAGGGTGGAAACCCTTAAGCTCCTGGAAGGCATTATTGATATCTATATGCCTGATTTTAAGTTCTGGGATAAAAAATGGGCAGATAGATATTGCAGCGCATCGGATTACAGAGAAATTGCCATTAGGGCCTTTAAAGAAATGTATGCCCAGGTGGGTGATTTAAAAATAGACAAGAACGGTATTGCTGAA
The DNA here is from genome assembly GCA_964611035.1 of uncultured Desulfobacteraceae bacterium. GTDB lineage: Bacteria > Desulfobacterota > DSM-4660 > Desulfatiglandales > B25-G16 > B33-G16. The sequence continues at coordinate 38,489 of CAZSWT010000009.1, read as the reverse complement.
AGAGGATTGCTGGTGCGGCACCTTGTAATGCCTCATGGGATTGCCGGAACCAGGGATATCATGGAATTTCTCTCTAAAGAGATATCAGATAATACATATGTAAATGTTATGGATCAATATAGGCCGTGTGGTACCGCATATCAGGATGAATATCTTAATAACAGGATCTCAGTAGAGGAATATTCAACGGCCCTGAAATGGGCTCACAATGCAGGCCTGAAACGATTAGATCAACAACAAGGGCATAGATTGTTATTTCGTATTTAATATAAACGTACGGTAAGCTTATTGGTTATGAATTAGATATTTTGTACCTTTTCAATAAGTTTGGATAATTCCTTGCCAATGCCATTTGCCGTCATTGCGAGGAGTGGAGCGACGTGGCAATCTCATTGCTATAATAGAGATTGCTTCGCTTTGCTCGCAATGACAGAACCCGAACTTATTGAGAAGTTACGATATTTTGTTTGAAAATTTTCTCTAATGTGATAAATCTTTTCTATACACTTTCTATAAGAGGGGGATAGTTATGGCGAGTTTAAATAAGGTAATGTTAATTGGTAACCTTGGTGCCGATCCTGAATTACGATACACACCAAGCGGAGCGGCTGTTGCTAACTTTAGGATAGCCACAAAGGATCAATGGACAAATAAAGAAGGTGAAAAGCAAGAGAGGACTGAATGGCATAGAATCGTGGCCTGGAGAAGACTGGGGGAGATCTGTGGTGAATACTTGCATAAAGGCAGCCTCGTTTATATAGAAGGTAGTTTACAAACGAGAGACTGGGAAGATCGGGATGGAAATAAAAGGTATACAACAGAGATTATTGCCTGGAGAATGCAGATGCTGGATAGGGCAGGCAAAACAGCAGAGGCTGAATCTACCGAGGAACGTTTTCCCACTGAAGAGCCAGCAGAGGCCACTCCTACGGCAGGGCCAGAAGAACCTGAAGACGATATACCATTTTAATAAGCCAGAAGCTTATTAATAATCTGCCTGGGGAGGGATATCATTTAGTCTTTAAGTCTCATTCTTCTTATTATCACCCGCATCCTCAGGTATTTCTTCAGGGCTTTCCTTGGTGGACTTGGTTGAGTCCTTGAAATTTTTTATCCCCTGACCGAGACCTTTTCCAATTTGAGGAAGTTTCCCTGCACCGAAAATTACCAGGATAATAACAAGAATTATAAGCAATTCTGGCATGCCAAGACCAAACATTTATACACCTCTTTAAGAAATAACCTGTTTATCCTCTTTATAATAATTTTATTTAAACAAGTCAATCAATCTTTGATGGTGTCCGTTGAAAGTTGTCGGTTGTCCGTAGTGTAGAACATAAAATTAGTTAACTCAGAGGGATAGTAAATAAGCGTCAGCCTATCTCATAAGTTGCTTATTTTCTGAAAATATAGATACAACAGGCAACCTACAGCACCTAATCTTTAACAAGGGATTTGAAAATAGGGTAATATCTTTTAATAATTGTCTACTGCCATATCTCTCCATCTTTGTTACTACTGACAACCTACAACGGACCACTGACATCACTTAAAGACCTGTAAGGCCGTCTTTCCCAATTGCCCAAGATTGAGAACCACAGTTATTCCATGAGATTTAAGGGCATTTATCTTATCCTCGGCCTTTCCCTTACCCCCAGAAATTATAGCCCCGGCATGGCCCATCCGTCTTCCAGGGGGCGCTGTTTGTCCGGCAATAAAGGCAGCTACAGGCTTATCAAATTCTTCTTCTATGTACTCTGCGGCCTCTTCCTCAGCCGTGCCACCTATCTCCCCGATAAGGACAACGCCCTTTGTTTCTGTATCCTCTTTAAATCGTCTTAAATGATCTACAAAGGAAGCTCCGACGATTGGATCTCCACCTAAACCAATACAGGTAGATTGCCCCAACCCAACCCGTGTCAATTGGTCCACAACCTCATAGGTAAGGGTCCCACTCCTGGAAAGCACACCAATACCTCCCTGTTTGTGTACTTGACCTGGCATTATCCCCACCTTTGTCTTCCCTGGTGAGATAATTCCCGGAGTGTTTGGGCCGATCAGGACGGCGCCACACTTTCTAATAAAGGTAACTGCCTTAATCATATCAAGCGTGGGAATCCCCTCAGTAATGCACACAATGACATCTATTCCTGCATCAGCGGCTTCGATCATGGCGTCAGCGGCAAATGGTGGTGGCACAAAAATGCATGAGGTATTGGCACTGTAAATATCCACCGCATCCTTTACCCTATTTAAAACCGGTATACCTTCAACCCCTTCTCCACCTTTACCAGGTGTCACCCCTGCCACAATATTGGTGCCATAAGCCAGCATTTGTTTTGTATGGAATGTCCCTTCGTTTCCTGTAATACCCTGGACAACAACCTTTGTATTCTTATCAACTAAGATACCCATACGATTACCCCATTTCTATTTATATTACCCCATTTTGTTGCCACAAAGACACAAAGTCACGAAGATTATTGTTAATCCCGGGTATAATGATCTATACATTGCAATGAAATCTTACCCTATTAATAGAGTAATATAATTTATTTTTTCCTTTGTGCCTTGGTGACTTAGTGGCTGAAAAGTTACATGACAGCTACCTAACTCACTTGCTTGGCTATCATTCTGGCGGCCTCTTCAATATCTTGAGCAACTGAAAAATCAAGATCTGAATTTTTTAAGATCTCTCTTCCCTCCTCTACATTTGTCCCTTCTAACCTCACTATAAGGGGAACATTGATTTCCACCTCTTTAGCAGCCTTTACCACACCTCGCGCCAGGACATCACATCTCATTATGCCGCCAAATATATTGATCAAGATTGCCTTGACTCTTTCGTCACTCAGTATAATTTTTAACCCGTTTGTAACCATCTCCTCGCTTGCACCGCCACCAACATCCAAAAAATTGGCTGGTTCAGCACCTGCCAGTTTAATAACATCCATAGTAGCCATTGCCAGTCCTGCTCCATTTACCATGGCACCAATATTGCCATCCAGTCTAATGTAGTTCAAATTAGACTCGGTAGCCTTTACCTCCAGCTCATCCATTTCCTGGGGATCATGGAGTTGCGCAATTTCCTTTTGTCTGAATAGGGCATTGTCATCAAAGTTGATTTTTGCATCCAGGGCAACCACATTGCCTGATTTTGTAAGAATTAGGGGATTGATCTCAACTAGTGAACAATCTTTGGATAGAAATAATTTATACAACCTGGTCATTATTGCAGAAAATTCTTTAAACACCTTTTTATCGGGCATTGGGTCAAGGGCATAGAAAAAATTTCTTGCCTGATATGGCATAAACCCATGGTTGCTATCTATGGTTTCAATTAAAACTAATTCCGGATGCTTAGCAGAGACCTCTTCAATCTCCATTCCACCTGCCTGGCTGAATATCATCACAGGAGATTCCAGCTTTCGATCAATAACAATACCAAGATAGAACTCCCTATCAATATCCAATCCTTCCTCTATTAATACCTGCCGAACCTTTTGCCCCGCAGGACCGGTCTGTGGTGTGATTAGAGGATTAGAGAGAATCTCATCAGCTGCTTTGTTTATTTCCTCAAGACTCCTCACCAATCTTACTCCACCACCTTTTCCTCGCCCACCAGCATGGATCTGGGCCTTCACTACCCATGGAGGACCGGGAATGCTCTTTGCATTTTCCACTGCCTGGCCTGGTGTTGTAGCTAATGTGCCGGATGGAACCGGTATCCCAAAATTTCGAAACAGATCCTTTGCCTGAAATTCGTGAATTTTCATAATCACCTACCTCATTTTCCATGATTTACTGTATATCAACTTTCCCTTCTGTCCGCTTATTGTCGATGCTACATAATAGAAGATAAATCGTAACTAACCAGGTTGTCAGGTTCAACGTTCACAGTTTCCCGATGAAATCGGGATTAATGGTTCAACAAATAACCATTGAACCCCGCCTGTCCCCCGATTTATCGGGGTGCGGGCAGGCGTGAACCTGGAACTTTGAACCTGTGTAGTTACCTTTTAGAAATAAAATGCAAGACAAGGAATAACATTTTTTCAAACCTGAAACTCACTTTTGATCTTTCGGTATCTTCTGTGAATAATCTCTCCTATTAAAGATTTCCTCCAGACCAGAGGCACTTCTGATATGAATATCCTGTTGAGGGAAGGCGATCTCTACACCATTTTTCTTGAATTCCTCATCAATTCTAAACCTGAGCTCTGTTGGTGCGGCTAACCAGAACTCCGGCGAGGTAATCCAGAACCTAATCCTGAATATAAGTGCACTGTCACCAAAATCAGTGAAATCTACCCGGGGGGCAGGATCATCCATCATCTCAGGCATATCATTAACAATCTGTAACAGAATTGCGCGCACCTTCTGAACATCAGAGCCATAAGCCACGCCAACATCCACCTGGCGCCTGACTTTTGGATCCTTAAAAGACCAGTTGGTAACCCTGTTTGAAAGCATTTGAGAGTTGGGGATAATCAGGGATGCATTATCAAAGGTTTGGACTATGGTAGTCCGTATATTTATTCTATTTACTGTCCCCCAATCCTCACCTATCTGGACCATATCACCTACCTGGATAGAGGGATCAAAGAGAAGGATGATTCCGCTTATAAAATTATTGACAATATTCTGCAACCCAAAACCAATCCCAATCCCAAGGGCGCCTGCCATAAATGCAAGGGACGAAAGGTTAATTCCTAAAATATTTATCCCTGTATAGATAGCCAGAATCCAAAAGGTGTAAATAACAACATTTACAAATGATGCCCGTGCCCCAATATCCAGCTTGGTTCGAGGAAGAACCCTGTTTTTCAATGCCTCCCTGATGATCCTGGAGAGAAAAGTGAAAAAAATGAGAAAAATAATGAGATAGGCTACGTTTATTATGGTGACTTTTGTCCCGCCGATACTGATACCGCTTTCAAGCCAGGAAAAATACTTGCCTAATCGGGTCCCCAGTAAAAAATCAAGGGATATGGGGAGGGCGATAAAAAAAATCAGAACTACAAATAATACTACCTTGGATGGTCTAAATTTTTCTTTCATGCTTATCCCTTCCCATCCCCTTTAAAAAAACAACGGTTGCGCCCCAACCTGAAGGGCCTCTATCTTGCTTGAAGGATAAAACCAGGGGATGCCTCTTTAAGACAGACTCCACCGTACGACGTAACACGCCCCTGCCCTTACCATGAATTATCTTAACTTCCAATATACCTTTTTGAGAGCATACATTGATATATTCATCCACGACTTGGCCAGCCTCATTTGGTGCAAAGGTATGGAGATCTATCACCCCATTAATAGGGATATGAACAGGTGATTTGGACATCTTCAGACAAGTAAGCAGAAAATTTTTTTGGGTTTTGTCATTTGATATTTCCTTTACTCTACCTTTACCCGGGTGGCCTTTTTATCTGCCTTTTTTGGATGCCTTTTCTCTAAATCATCAATCCTTTTATCAATCAAAACCCTGATTCCCTTTAAACACTCTACCCTGGATTTAGCCATGTGTTCTCGAAACTCAGAACTGGGACTGATCCTTCCATCCAGCCACGAAAAAAATTTCCCCAATGACCGAAAGGCCTCCTCTATGCCTATCCCCTCTTCATCTTTGGGTCTTTTCTTTTCCATCGCTTTTCCCTCCAAAAATAATATTTAAGAAGTTGCCATCTATTTTTGCAGTGACATCCTTATACATAGAAACATATCGAGGCAAAAGTATATGCCTCTTGAAGCCTCCTATCCTAATCACCATTTCCTCTGGAAGTCTGTTTAATTCTACCTCTTCTTTCGTGATAAATGGAAGTTTAATCTTTATAAAAAATTGGCCGTCTTTCTGTGTAAATTCATAGGGCCGTTCTGTATAAAAATGCTCCGTTGGATCATGCTCACCATATATATCTTTCCCAAATCTTTTCAGTCTCTCCTTTCCCAGAGGCTCATTTTGAAAAAGGACTACAGGGAATATGGGGACAGGACTAAAATACTCCTCTGCCAAGTCCAAATACCTTCTCTGAGATTCCTTCCAGTCATCAAAGTATGTATCTTCAATGTTACCCGGCAAAATCCTGTTCATCACTATTGCATCAATGCACATCTTATAGAGAGAAAAATATAAGAAACTCCTCTGTGTTTCTTTCAAGACTATCTTCTCTGGATTGGTCACCAGCCTTACAGTGGTTATGGTGGGATCAGTGAGAATGTTGTCTACACCCTCAAGCCGGACAAAAAGACTTTCAAGCGCCTTAAAATAATCGTCTTCCGGGAGAGGCACATCGTAAAAGCGTTTGGCCACTGGTCTGATATAGCTTACTACCTTGCGCTCTATCTTGAATATCTTGCTGATATACCATTCAAGTGTTGCGGGAATGCTGATAAACCTTAAAGATTCACCTGTTGGTGCACAGTCGAGAATAATTACATCAAAATCATCTTCCTTTACATATTGGTTTATATACAGGAGGGAGCTGACTTCCTCCATACCCGGTAAAATAGCCAGCTCTTCTGCCAATATTTCATCGAGGCCTGCTGTATGAAATAAACTGGCTATATATTTATGAACATCTCCCCAGTTTCTTTGTATCTCTTCCTGAATATCCAGTTCCTGAATCCACAGCTTATCTTCTATCTTAACTGGCATCCCTTTATTCTTATCCATTAATCCCTTATTAAGGGAAAAGATGTCACTCAGGCTATGAGCAATATCTAAAGACATTATCAAGGTCTTATAGCCTATGCCAGCCGTTTTTAGGCCCGTTGCACTTGCAATGCTTGTTTTGCCCACACCGCCCTTACCTGCAAACATTATGATCCTCATATTCCCCCACGGAAGTGATCCTTCCAAACACAGGATGCGCTACTCTATTACACCTTCTTCACTATTATATCTCATAGAAAAAATTGAGGCTGGCCCGGAAAAAACATTGCAATTTGATAACACATAATCTGCCACCTCAAGTCTTTTTTGACGACTCATGCTATTAAATTTCACTAATAACACCTCGGGGTCCTTGATCATAGATAAAAGATTCCATATCTCTTTTGCGCTCACATCTTCATCCACATCCTGACCTTCTTCTTCTCCAACCTCCGCCTCAAATAGCCTCCTTGATTTTTCCAATAAGACATCGAGTTCTTCTTTAATCCGCGATACCTCTTTTTGTAAAATTTCATAGGAGCTACATTTTTCTACAAGTAACACTGATCCACTCAAAGTTGATCCTTTACCATCAGTTACATCAACATTCACGGATATGCCAACATTAGGGCTCGCATCATCAGCTTTCTTTTCTATTTCCAGTGTAAACTTTTCCTTCATATCGCTATTCTCAGGTAGTAAATATGCTACACATTAAGTAATTTTTAAGTAATTTAAGGAGATTTCGTCAAGCAGAATAATTACTCAAACGTTAAACCTTTTTCGATCTCACCAGGAAACGAGCCATCCTGTCTAACTTGAAAATCGTATTAAACTCCATATTTTTACTGATCCAAATCTTTTTATTGATTACCGAGTCAGTAATCGCACCCCTATACGCCAGGCCATCAAGAAGGGCATTTATGTCATCGCAGACCATTATAAAATCAGGGGATGATAATACTGACTCCGTAAGCTTTATATCTCCGTCATCAATCATGATTGCAAATTGTCCGCCTCTTGTTTTAACCTGGATATCCCGCTTCCAGCCAGCTATGGCCTTTCGTACCGACTCATTTCTGTTCATATCCTCAATAAGGTCTTTCATCTCATCCAGGGCCTTTCTGTATTGATTACTATCCTCCTCAGAGGCAACAGGCAAAGATGGCTCTTGAGGTGTTTCCCAATCAATCTCTGATTCCTGCAGGCCATTTTTGTTTATCTTCTCCTGAGTCAGCTCTGCTGTGGGGACACAGAAAACATCAGTCATCTCACCAATCCGTTCGTCCCTGAAGATAAGCTTTACCTCTGTTCCTTTCTTTATTATCCCAGGTACAAGAATACCGGTTGTGGTATAGAGATTGATACTCATAGCTGTGTCAGCCCCTTTGAATATAACCCTCCCCCTTCCATAGGGTGCCATATGCTGAAAAAGGGATGTTGCAAAGTAGGTAATGGGAGGAGTACTGTTCATAATCCCCACCTGTTCAACCTCAATCAACTCTGTAGGTGCAAAGTTACAATCAGGACAATGCGTTAAAAAGGGTGGTACCCTGACTATCCCGCATTTTGTGCATTTACATCCTAAGAGTCTTTTCTCATTTTTAAGTGCAAGGAAAAATGCTGAAAATTCCCCTTTTGTCCTCCTGAAAAAGGTATACATGGCGTCGTTTGTAATCAGGTATTCCTTACCATCGATTGTCTCTACCTGTGATCCCACATCTGGTATATATATCTCATCAATAACTTTTTTCTTTTTAATCATCTTTTTCTCTCCTCTCTATAATGTTTATCTCTAAACAAATAAACAGGCTCAAGTCCATGACTTCTTATCCATGTTCAAATATCAAGCATGCTGTGTACTGGGCAACAGTGCTGCCAGTTCCATGCACCAGGGCTGTTTTAAGCCCTCTTTTTATCAGCTCATTTCTGGCTGACCAGGCAGACATGATATTGCTTGCACCAACAGGATGACCACAGTAGATCAAACCACCGCAGGGATTGACTACATATTTCCCTCCTGGTGTCATAAGCCCGTCTTCTATTAATGAATCGGCGTTGCCCAATGGAACAAGCCCAAACTCAGCCATGCTAATCTCTAATTGATGCACAAAGGCATCATGGAGTTCAACGATATTTATTGTTTTTGTAGGATCTTTAATGCCTGCCATCTCATAGGCCCGGTGAGATGCATAATAATCAGACATGATCCGGGACATATCCTTTTGGTTTTTACCGGCAAATGAATGTTCATTAGCCTCTCCTACACCGGTTATCCAGACAACAGGGTTACCACTATTTCTGGATATCGCCTTTGCCGTCTCTTCCTCAGCCATAATAAGGGCCGCTGCCCCTTCACTATACACGCAGATTTCAAGCTCCTTGAATGGATAAACCACGAGGCGTGAGTTCATAACCTCCTCAGGCGTTACCTGGTCAAACTGCCTCTGGGCATAGTTATTGCTTCTAACCTGCTGGCTTAATTGGGCTGAGATCTGGGCTGTTATTTCCGCTTTCAGATCCCCAGGATGCTCATCTAAATAGGCCAGGACCACCTCGGCATAGCTGTCAGAGGCAGTCCATCCGATAGGCTGTTCAAAAAAACTATCCCCAGACCAGCCTATTGCCTTTATCACCTCCGGTGTGGCAGACATAGATGAAAAATCAAAGCAATCAGTCGCTTTTTCTACTCCCAATACCAGGGCGGTCTTAAACCTTCCAGCTGCAAGGTATGCATGGGCCGCTGACATAGTGTAGGCACCGGTTGCCCCTCCATTGGTAATGCGTATGCCAAACTTGTTTTGCATACCCAAAAGGCCGTGTATGGCATGCTCAGGAATAGCCGTTCGCTCAAAGATGTCGTTATAAATCGCATAAAAGGCCGCATCTACATCCTGAATAGGGATGTTTGCATCCTTCACCGCCTCCCTTGTTGCCATCTGCGCTAACTCATAATAGGTCTTTTCTCTCCATGTTCCCTTAAAAGGGGTAACACCCGCACCGACAATACCTACTTTTTTTGACATGATCTATTCCTCCTTTTTCTTAAAATCTCTATCTCTTTTTGGTTCAGAAAAACCTTCAGCAGCTTCCCTCATACAGAATGCCTTATATCTATAGAGCGATGACAGGGCTTTTATTGCCCTTTCTGAGGATGGAAATACCGGAAGGTAATTGGACTCAAGTCTCTCAACCAATTCATCTTCATTTCTATCCATTGAGGTACGCCACAGAGCAAATGGCTTTCCAACCCTTTTCATATTTAAGAGGGCTTGGGCGCATTGTTCTTTTAAAGAATCAGATGCCTTCGCAGAGGGATTTTCATTTTTTGGTGCCAAATTAAAGAAATCTGGTGGCATCTGCATAACGATACAATCCACATTCTCATCTTCCGGTATGGCAATAAGCGTATTAAAAACTCTCAATATATCAGAGAGTGTGAACTCCAGGCAGACACCCCCATCAATCGGGTTTAAAGGAATTTCCCATGGGGGAAAAATTTTTTTCAGCCTCTGATAGGTGTGGTCTCCCAGCTCGGCCATTGTAAGGCCATTCATATCGCAGGTATCTGTAGCCATAACTCCCTCTCCGCCTGATAGTGTAATGATGGATAGTCTATTTCCTTTTGGTAGAATAAGGCATTCAAATGCCTTTGCCAGGTCAAAAAACTCCTCAATATTCCCGGCCCTGATAGCCGCTGTCTGCCTTATCATGCTATCAAAGATCACATCATTTTCTCTTGCAATTGCGCCTGTGTGAGATGCTGCTGCCAGAGATCCGGCAGGGGTTCTTCCAGATTTCAGGATTATAGCTGGCTTTTTTACCGAACCTTTTTTAAGCAGGTTAAAAAAATCTCTTCCGTTTCCGTGCAGGCTTTCTATGTGCATGGCTATAACTTTTGTGCCAGGATCCTGGAAAAAATACTCCAGGACATCTACCTCATTTACGTCCATCTTGTTTCCCAGATCAATTAGCTTGTTTATACCCAGATGGGAAAATAGCCAGTTTATTTTAGGATCATAAAAACCCGACTGAAAGGCAAAAGAGATACCCCCCTGCCTCATTTCTTTTATAGAATTAAAGCTAATCGCCAGATTATTGGATGTATTGATGGGGCCTAAGGTATTCGGTCCAATGCTCCTTATATCCTTCCCTTTGACAAATCTGGCAATTTCCTGATGAAGTTTTAGCCCCTGCTTTCCTCCCTCTGAAAATCCGCCTGTCACTATAACCACCTGTTTTACTCCTTTTTTATCGCAGTCCTTTACAATATCCAGGGCCTTTGGCGCTGGAACAGCGATAACAACGAGATCTATACCTTCCGGTATATCTTGTAATCTCGCATATGCCTTTATCCCTGATATCTTTTTCTCACGAGGATTAACTGGATAAATTTTACCCTGGAAATTAAGATCCACCAGATTCTGAGTCAGGCGAAAATTCATCTTAAAAGGATTGTTGGTTGCCCCAACAATAGCAACCGATTGTGGGTGAAAAAAACGCTCTAAAAAATGATCAACTTTACTCATCATCTACTCCCTGTCTCGTACTACCTATATGCATATCATCCAATTAGCCATATTTCTGGGTGTCTTGTACCATAACCACCTAACTTCCTCAAGCAGGGTTTTAAGGTATCTGCTCAAAATCTTCATACGCCTCTGGCGCATTTATGCGCCTTGGGCGTATTTATGCATCTTGGGCGCATTAAGGAAGTAGATGAGTGGCTTTCTTGTTTATGGAACTGCTCTATGCGGGTCCGAAACGTGATTATATAAAAAGGTAAAGCAAAAAATAGGATTTCGAAAACTGATAAAATGGTAAGAGGATGGGACAGGGAAATCTTATTATAAAACTGGGTCCCTCAAACTACGTTACTCAAGAACTAACCCCTTGACTCTCCACCCTCTCTCATCGTAGTAATCTTCAACCAGTCGAGATATATCTTTCTTGCCGAGCTCGGTCTTGCCAAAATAGTCACGGAGGATCAGAGGTTGATTGTCAGCTCCTATCATTGGCTTAAACCATATCTCTGGAGCTTTGTCATCGGTTACGGTAAAGCCTTCTTTGATGTTTAATCTTTTAATTGTATTCCAGATCCGCACTGCAGACTGTCTCAGATGCTCGTCATCAATCTTAAAACCTGTAACAGCCTCAAACAATCTCTTGCAGAGTTCATAGCTGTAAAATCGATTGTTGAAATGCCGATTGCATATTCCCAGACTGCTCAGTAATGTGTACCAGTCCTCTGAATAGCGGGTCATGCGACCCACATTGAATCCGTGAGGAGAGTCCATGATCCGATCGATGGCCTCTTTGCTGGCGCCCATCCGATCCAGATGCCGATAAAAGAGAGGCAAGTTTTCCTCTGTCTGCCCTGGAAGATAGGTGGGAGAACCCCCGCTTGCAGAGCGAGGGCCTTTCAGAGATACAATTTGCTCAAACTCATTAGTTCCCAGGCCCACAAGGCGGGGTTCCCAGATGACATCACAGTTCTTGATAATCGGGGCATGAGCTGCATATTCTTCACCAAGATATTCCAGAATGGACCGCCAGCCTTCAGATAATATATTGGCAGAACCCCTCCTCTCTGCAATAGCCTCGGCCCACAGGTTTAATGTATTTATATCCCGCTTTAATGGTAGATCAAAACGGGCTGGATCCAGGTTCCCCAATTCGCACTCCGTGACAAGAAAATCCAGCATGCTTCCAAAAGTGAGCATGTCTAATCCCTGTCGATCCAATCTATCGGTCAGGCGGAGACTAACTGTTTTGTCTATTAGGTTATTCAGATCAAAGAGATGCCCCAGGAGAAAACTATTAAAGTAAGACGTAGTTGTGGTCCTGAATCCCTGAAAGGTTCCATCCTTCACCTCCAGATCATCTTTGTCAGGTGTAAAGCAGGATGGGCAGCCGAACCGTTTTATCTTAAAGCTGCGATATACGTCCAGACCATAGAGTTCATGAGCCTTATCGTGTGGAAAGACGTGGCTGAAATTTCTACACGCTGAGAACTGTTTAATGTAGTTGTCCCAATTCTCCATGATGCCCAACTCCAAAACACGGGGGTAATTTGTAAATCTCTTGAGCCTTTCACGGATCCCGGCAAGGAGAGTTTTTAATTCATTGGGATTATATATCTTTGGGCGCTTATCTCCTGTAGCAACTATCGCCTTGAGATTTTTTGAGCCCATAACAGCACCCAGTCCACAGCGTCCCAGGGTTGATGCTTTATCTACCAGAGCCAGGGAAAAAACTACCCTGTTTTCTCCGGCAGGTCCTATAGCAATTACACTGGCTCTGGGCCCTCCATGAGACTTTTTAAGCATATCTGTGGTTTCTGTGACATCACGACCCCATAAATCCCTGGCATCGATCAAAGAACGGGTGTTATGGTTAAGTATCAGTACAACGGGCTTTTTGGCCTGACCGGTTATTATTATGTGATCGAATCCCGCTCCTTTGAGATTTAAGGCAAAACGCATGGAGCCTACTGATTCCGAGATTGTTCCATTTAAAGGAAAGCGGGTAGTGGCAACTATTTTGGAAGATCCCGGGGTTCCGGTGGCAACCAGCGGACCTGCCCCGAGAATGATAGGATTGTCTGGAGAAAGCGGGTCTGTACCGGACAAATATGTCTGCTCCATGAGCCAGGCATTCAAACCAAGACCACCCAAATAGTTCCGGGCAGCATCCAGATCAAGATCTTTTATCTCAAATTGTTCTGAGCTAAGATCTACATGAAGAATCTTGCCCATGTATCCAAAAGTAGTCATCAATCATCCTATTCACATATTCTGCCGCCAATTGTCTACTCACTGCGTCGACAATCTGTTCACCGTAAGCGGCCCGCTTTTCTTCCATTATTTCTCGCCAGATCCGTTGCCCTAGATTCCAATTCAACATAACCAAGGCGACATTGACAGCGGTGGCTACCTGACGTCTTGTACTCTCAATAATCTCTCGCAGGTCATCAAGAAGACCCGAAGGAAGTGAAACTGGTTCCTTCATACCCTCATTGGGCAAACCTTTTGCTTGGGCCTTGGCTGGCCGCCCAGCGCCGAGAACTGAGCTCTTTTTATAGGAGGTTTTCTTGCTCATTCCCTTCTCTCTGCCAGTATGTCGGCAATTTCCTTGTTAATGGAATTGGGATTAGGTCCCGACTTGAGGCAGATAGAACACCGTCTATTACTTTTTTCTTTTTTATTCAGCCCAATTGAATATTGCTTTCCGATGTAAGTGCCAAACGCCGATTACACTTTCAACCGGCTTCTATTTTAGAAAGAGTGTAGACATGGTATTTGTACAATACATTATTAAAATTGCCTGACCCTATTCACATGCCATGGTTATTCTTTCTTGACATATTGGTAAATTGTAATTAATAATTGACTCAACAATAAACTTCCCCTGAGGTTTCGACCCAGGGCGCGGGGCCACTTCGGTGGCCTCTGCTTATTTATAGCTTACAAGTATGCGAACTTACATTTATATTGACGGGTTCAATTTTTATTATGGAGCTGTAAAAGATACGCCATATAAATGGTTGAATTTTAAAAAAGTATTCGAATATTTACTCGACTCATCACATCAAATCCTTTCCATCAAATATTTCACAGCGATGGTTACTGGGAAAATTGACCCCGACCAACCCATAAGACAAAAAACGTATATAAGAGCGCTTAAAAAGTATATCCCAGAAATTTCAGTTTATTACGGCAAGTTTCTAAGCCACAATGTTTTTAAGCCACTGGCGTACCCAATAAATAAAAACCTTTTCGGAAAAGATATCAAATTTGTAAAGGTTATCAAGACCGAGGAAAAAGGATCTGATGTTAATCTTGCAGTGCACCTATTAAATGACGCTTGGCTTAACCTTCATGATTGTGCCGTAATTGTATCCAATGATAGCGATCTATCAGAATCACTAAAGCTCGTAAAGGAACAGCATAAAAAGAAAATAGGGCTAATCACTCCAGGGAAAACACACCCATCAAGAGAGCTCTTGAAATACTCAGATTTCACTAAACGAGTCAGAAAAGGCGTTTTGGCCGCATCTCAATTACCTGATCCCATCCCCGGTACAACGATCCACAAACCTGCTGGATGGTAAAATAGAGAGAGCTAACCGGCTTGGAAAAGCGCAAGCTTTTGACCGTGTTAAGCGATGGGTTAGAAAGCCCTTTAGTTCCTTCAATTTATTCATTGCCTTCAATCCCAAGAGCACCTTCAAATGATTCCTTGTATTTCAAAAGATATTCATCTTTGTTATTAAAGAAGGGAAGGCCAATTAATCGAAATTTAGCGCTTTCATAAATTGTTGACGGATTTATATAAAAGTCTTCTTTCACTTTTTGTAAAAAGTCTTCTTTCCATTTGTCCTCTTTCATCAAATATTCACCTTTAGGTTCAATAAATATCTGGAGAGACATTTTCTCTTTGGTATTCTTTTCCGTCATAAACAACACAAAATCCGGCTCAATTGCCGCGCCATCAGCGAAACGGAATAACTTAAAAACACTTTCATTCCGCAACAAATAAACATCGTCAAATTTCTGCCGTATCTTATCCATTACATCATTAATAAATCGAATCAGATGTTTTTCTTCTGAAGTGCCGAAGTTATCATCATAAACATACCAATCTTTTTCAGACAGGTTCAGGCGCAAATCATCATTAGTTGTGCTTTTCATAGAAACACCATATTGCTGATCTCCGCCCTCTCTTACTGCAATATGACTCATTTTATCTTCTACGAGTGAGTAAACGGGGTATCCCGTGAATTCCTTTGTGCCTTTGTATCCTGGGCTTCTGATTACAATATCATTAGAAACTGACGTAAACACTTTGAGTGACACAATCAGTTTTTCTTTTGGTGAAAGATTGCTCACCCTTTCCTTTGACCCTTTAAGATAAATCTTCAAATCTTTTGCATAAGAAGCTGAACTCAGAAATTCAAGGATTGACGATAGTTTTGGGAAATAGAGTTTAAGATTATCGAACCGATAAAAAGGGATTTTATCTAATGCCTTACGACAAACCGTGACGCCTAAATCGGCAATTCTAATCAGTGAACTTTTCTTTTCCTCTTCGCTTAACTGTTCTTCTATAAAAATGGCGGTTTCGATCACGGTCCCTGTGCCAAAATCATAAGGGTAAATCTTTTTGTCTAACCCAAGGTCAGAAAATGACCTAATTCTGCTACGGTCAAACTTTATACGCTCATTGTGAAAAATGTATCCCTCTTTCCAGAATTTTGTACTTTTGATTGCTGGCTTCACTTTGAAAAATAATTCGAGCTGGTTAGATTCCTTTTCCATAATCCCGCTTTTCACCAGTTCATCAGTAAGATTGCGGATATATTCAGAATTATTGATGCTGTGGTAATATAGTTCTTCCAGACAGCGGACATCCTTATCAACATCTTCGTCATATTTCCGCTTGTATAATTCCTGGGTATCGTCCAATTGAAACGGAAAATATCTGGCGCCCCTGCCAATCAACTGGGCCTCGGAAATGGTGGTGGATTTTGTGCCTCTGCTCTCGTCAATGCGGACAATATCAAACAGATTGAGAACATCCCAGCCTTCATTGAGCATATTTACCGTAAAGATCAATCGTAATTCGTTATCATAATCTTCCAATGAATTCAGCGTTAATTGATCTTCATGGGTATATGTAGTTTCCGAATTAATGCCAATACACTTTTCGGGTCGAAAATCTTCCTTGAGTTCCCGGACCAAAATTTCATCTGTAATCACTTCTGAATCAAAAAAGCTAAATGCCTTTGCCAGTAGAGTATTTCGGGAATGTTTTCTAACGTCTGCGATATCGGACAGTTTCAAATTCTTCACCTGTTCGTAAAAGACCTGCTCTGCCTGCACAGATTCGGCTATGGTGCGGGATTTGATGAGCACAACCGGTTTTAGGTGCATTCCTTTCTCAGTGGCAACTTTCCGACGATACTGGCTCAATATAATGGCATGCAATATGCGGGTGGAAGGGGAAACATCCGACTGTAAGACCTTAATCTCTTTAGAATAGCGGTCCAATCGGAATTGTTTCAATGTATATTCCACCAGAATTTTATCTTTGTATTTTTCTCGAATTCTCTCGTTGCGCAATTCAACTGTGGCGGTATATTCCAGCATTATATTTTCAGGGCTCGATTGGAAAATTCGGTCGACAGTGTATTCCCAACTGTATTCCAGCTCCGCTTCTGTTTTCCCCATTTCACTTTTTCTCTTTGTCAGGGTGTTAATGTGATGGGCTTCATCAGAAATTAGCGCCAGTTTTATATTCGCCAGTTCTTCAAAGGTGATGGCATTCTCACTGGGATTATTCAAACGCGAGTGTAAACCCTGAATGGTGGTAAACAGGATATTGATGTCATCTGGATTGGCGGCTTCAAAATTCTGGACTTCATTCATCTGAATTTCCTGATGATCAAAAATGATTTTCTGGTTAAACAAGTATTTGGAAGAATCCTGCGTTAAAAAATTGGCTTTAGTCTTTTCAATAATGTTTGTAGAATTGACAAAGAAAATGAAGTTGTGGTATCCCTGTTTGAAGAGATAGAGAATATTGGTTGCCATCAAAACCGTTTTCCCGCTACCCGTTGCCATATGAAAAAGAAGGTGGATGGGGTTTTGCCTTTTAAGATAACCATCTAAATAATACTCAAAACGCGAAATCGCTTTTTCCTGATAGGGACGAAGAACAAGATTAGGGTTGAGATTTTCAACCATAAACGTTTTCGGTTCGTATTGAAATATCTCTAAATCTTCAAGTGTGTCAAATTGTTGTAACAGAGTTTGTTCCGGCATTTTTTAAAGACCATAAAACTTGCGGTTCATTTCTTTATCTTCATCGGAAATCTCATACGTGGCGTCGTCCATTTCGGATAGATTCACATAGAGATGATTTTTATCAAGGCATTTCATCAATACTTCCTTCTGCTGACCCAATTCCAATTTCTCAAATTCCTGTTCATCAAATTTTGATAAATCCACATCATAGCGAAAAAAGGCTTCAGCTTTCATTTTCTCATAAATAGCCAACAGGTCTTTGGTGGTTTTGGCAGTTTCAATTTCATCAATATAGTTAAGGTTCCATTTTTTCAGTTCAGCATAGACAAATGAACCACCACCTTCCCAACCGACAGATTTTGAAATGCCGGTTTGATCACCGTTGATTACATTATTCAAGCGAACAACCGAATCATTTTCTCCATAATCCAACTGTTCAATGCCTATATAACGCCGTCCCATTTTATGCGCTACAGCAGCTGTGGTGCCACTGCCTAAGTGATAATCAAAAACTAAATCACCTTCAGAAGTTCCAAATTCAATTGTTTTTTTAATTAATAATTCCGGTTTCTTACCGGCTCGTAATTCTACCCCACCTTCTAAATGTAAGCTTGCATTTGGCACCACCCAAAGATTTGTAAATTTTGATCTCTTGAAAATTCTATTATCTCTTTTAACCAAAATTGTTGATAAGAATGAAAGTATTCTTTGGTTTAGGAAATAAACTTTTGAGATTTTACCCGCATTTCTACCTTTGATCGGTGTATATTCAATATAGGATAAACCAGACCTTGGTATTTTATCCCTTATTGCTAAAATCATTCCACCACTTGGATTATAATCTGCTGCAATATTATTCATATTCTTTACGTATTCATCAAAGGACATATCATTGGTATTTTTGACATTGTAACCTTCACAAGTGTATATTTTAATTTTTCCTACCCCACCACGCTCTATTTCATTTACTAAAACAGGTTTGCCATAATCAACTATATGGTTTTTATAGTTAGAAACTTTTTCAGTAGTAGGGATCAATTCTACATATTCTTGATATGAGTTTTTGAAACCTTCAAGGTTTTTTGCGTAAACCAATAAGTTCTCACATACATCAAAAATTGGGCTTTGCTGACCTACACCTGCCGGGTCTTTAACTTTTACTGTAACTGTAGAAATTTTATTTTCTCGCCCAAATATTTCATCAGTTAAAACCTTCAGATAATGGTGCTCTCTATCATCAATTTGAATAAAAATAATTCCATCATTTGATAAAAATTCTTTTGCAACCCTAAGTCTATTTTCCATAAATGTCAGCCATGTTGAGTGATTAAAACGATCATTATACTTAAACTCATCATTACCTGTGTTGTAAGGCGGATCGATGTAAATAAGTTTAACTTTTCCCCGATATAGTTTTTTCAGGGAATGAAGGGCTAACAGATTATTGCCTTTGATAATGAGGTTGTCGTTTCGGCTTATGTCTTTGGGGTTAGAGCGATCGCCGCTTCTATTATAGCGTTTGAAATTGGTCAATACTTTGGGGTCAAACAGGCGGTCAATTTCGTCTGGAGCAAGAATTTCATTGTAAAATATTTCGTCCCGTTTCTGTTCTTCTTTGTCCTGCCCACCTTCCAGAACACAATCTTTGTAAGGCCAGGCTAAAACCACATCTTTCTTCTCTTTAAAGTAATCGCCGTTTTCATCCACCAATCCAATGGTGTTTTTGAAACTGGTGTAGGAATCTGGCAGAAACTGTTTGTCATTTACAAACTGGGTGAACTTGTCTTTATCAAAAACAAGCACGCCATCAATATCAATAAAGAAATGTATTTTCAGCCTGTTATCAGACAGAATATATTTGATGAGTTTGGGTTCTAATTTGAAGGCGTCTTCAGTAAGTTTGTTTTTCAGGAGTTTCTCTTCACTGAAATAGGTTGGGTCTTCCCTCAAAATTTCGATGAGTGTTTTTTGTAGATTCTGCATTTTATAAAATCCACCTTTCTTTGTAAATTTATCGCTTTCTAACCGTCTGGTA
The DNA here is from genome assembly GCA_964611035.1 of uncultured Desulfobacteraceae bacterium. GTDB lineage: Bacteria > Desulfobacterota > DSM-4660 > Desulfatiglandales > B25-G16 > B33-G16. The sequence goes on along the minus strand of CAZSWT010000009.1, from coordinate 18,994 downwards.
AAAGAGCACAGAGGTTTTGCAGAGTTCATCCATTTATTAGAGCTTTGGGATGCCCTCAGATAGCACTAAGAAGTAATGCTTTCATTCGGCACTTTATCTTTATCCGGATTAAAAAGCCTGTACTTACCTTTTTCTACCCACCAGTAGCGATCTTCGCCTCCAGGATAATGATGCCTCGATGTGTGATTTAAGCAATCGGAAATTATCTGGCAGCTAACTGTAGTCTTATTAAAGCTCGGGTATTTCTTTATAACAACTTGGGTTACATCTTTTGGTGAAAATATATAGTCCTCATTGCCTTGTGTAAGTTCCTTCACAGCTTCCCAGACAATTTGTTTGACTGGCTTTTCGCCAGACCAGCGTTGTGTCACTACCTTTTTAGGCGGAGTGACTTCCTCCTGTCCCACAATTGCCTGAGAACTAACCAAGATTTCACCGGATCCAGTTTGGTAGATCGAGAACTCTATACAATTCACATCAACACCATGAGACATCCTGAGAAAACGGCATACGCGAGAAATTGCCGGAGATATATCCTCCGCAGCAATAAACAATCTTATTCTTTGATTTAAGGGTGGGACTTCTTCCACTTCGAATGTTTCAAGAAAAGCCTCACTGAATTGCTTATATTTTAGGTCAGTGTGTGTCGAAAAGTAATCAGAAGCAAGCTCTTGAATAGATTCATCAGAAAGTTCACTGGCCCACGCAGCGTACTCTAAGAGTTGCGCAATCACCTCACGCGGGGTCTTTCCCCTTTTCATCTCAACAATGACTATATTGCCGTCTTTGTCAATTCCGAGCAGGTCTGGAAAAACTGTGGTGTCATCAAGATACGCTGAAGCCTGTCTTCCAATCAACAGGATAGGTTCCTGCGCGATTGCCCATGGGCTTTGCTCAAGCCAGCTTTCTAAATATTTCTCTAAATCTAAGTTGGTCTTCGACGCCTCAACTAATTCAGCGTCAGATATATCGTTCCCTCTTCTTTTCAGCTTGAAGATCGGCATAGCAAATTTCCATAAATAGCAATAACAGAAAGTTCACTTGCAAGGTGATCGCAGGGCAGCTTGTCAAGTGCAACGCCGGGTTCGGCAATAATTTTTCTAGAGATTCCTGATGACTTCCTGACCATATTTCTTTACCATACGCTCAATAAAATCTGGCTCAATGTCATGGACAAAAGCAAGCATACCACGTAATTTACTCTTTTCTTTGTCATTTAATTTATCTTGGATTAGATGGTGAATTTGTGCTCGAATTCGCCGCTTTCTTGCTCGGCCAAGAGAAACCGTCCCGTCATTTGATAGAATTAAACCTGTCACCATACGGCGGTGAGCTTTTGAACCGAATACTGTTTTTTTATTATTTAGCTGTAGTGATGGAAAAGGTTGAGTAGCTAATACACTCTGAACTTTTTGAAGTACTTCGCCCCTCATTTTTTTGTTGTGCATTGAAAATGACATGTCATCTGCATATCTAGTATAGGCAATACTATTTTCAGAACAATATCCAGAAATTTCGCTATCGAAGCTATACAATATTGCATTTGATAGAAATGGAGAAGATGGTGCGCCAATAGAGAGCTGAAAATCATTATTCCTCTTTGGAAGCCAGAATAATAATCTGACAAGCCTCTGTAAATCAGTTTCTATCAAGGGAAGGTTGGCGTTGTTTTGAGAATATTGTATGAAGTCATCTCCTTTAATAGATGGAAAAAAATCCTTGAAATCGAGTTTTAATAAATATGGTTTATCAGCATGTTTTTCTGAATTAATTAAAATATTTTTCCCTGAAACATAAGCCGTTGCACAGGGATGAATAGGCAAGTTTGGATAAATATTATTAATTACCCAATATTGCAGCTTTTTGACCTCCTTTGCTGGCTGAGCAATTGTTCTCAAGCCTGTCCCTGATCTCTTTGGGATTTGATACACCTTATATCGGTAAGGTGCACTTCGGATTAGATAGTCCAACCTCTCTTTTGGTAAAAGTAGATCGGCAGACATTTTGCCCAATAATGAGATTGCCATATCTAATCTCCAATTTGACCAGTAGTTTTCAGGTAAGAACGAAGTGCTCTGATCTTTTCTTTTTGGTTGCGATCATAAAAATCAATAAATTGAGTTGTCCAGCGGTCTGGATCGCGAATTTTTGCCGTTTTCACATCATAAGCCCACAAAAGCCAATCGTTTTGTGGAGCAGCAAGGTAAAATTCGTAATTTCGATAGGGTTGCAAGGCAATGAGTCCGAGAGATTTAAGCAAACTTAAATGTTGTTTAACTGTTTTTTGTTCTTGGTTAATTCCAAAATTTTTTAATAAAAAAACAATTTCCTCTAGAGTTGCTAGCTGAACAATTTTCAACAAACTGATTATAAGAAGCATTATATGTCCTAATTGGTTTTTGTTAAAACTAACGGTCTTTGGCCGCTTGTTAACTATTGACTCAATAGTTTCTGCCAAATCTTCAGCATCAGAAAAATCATCCATGTTAAAATAATTTTTATCACCTTTCTTTTTCTGCCAGTTATAGATTGTTATCGGATCTTCTTTTCTATTTGTCTTAGCGAGGTTTTTAAGAAATAGAACAGGCCCTCGCCATATAAAAGATTTTTGATATGCATCATCTTGATGCATAATAACTAGAAGTCTTTCTTGGATAGTGTTGAGAACGGCAAAGGAGCCAAGTTCTGCAATTGAGCCAGGGCTTTCAGAGAAAAGAACTGTTAAAGAGGAAAGTTCTGCTAAGTCTCTCTCAAAACGTAGCAGATCTTTATATTCAGAATGTTCAAAATATTCGAACACCTCTTCAGCCCGAATGATGTTTTCGCGAAAGGAAGATTTATTTTTATTTATGTAGGAATAAAAAAGGTCGCGACAGGATAAAAAATTTTTCTGATCTTTAGAAATAGGGCCGCCACAAAGGAATATGAAGGAGGGAAATTTGACAATTCTAGTTTTCGTCAAATCAATTGAGGATATCCATTCTGCATAAATATTCTTTGTTTTCAAGATAATGCTCTTTACTTTGAGCGCGGCACGGAAGCCCGCTTTGGCTTATCGGCAGGAGGCCGGTGAGCCAAAGCGGGCTTCCGTGCCAATAAATGCCATCAATTCGTGCAAGTCCTGCGGAACGCCGGACAAAGCTAATTTGATCAAGCTTATTACGCTAAAGAGCGTTTCTATTTATATACAAACTCGCACACATGTCAACAATAATACTTATCTATATTTATTGCCTCAGATTATACTGCCTATGCAGGTTTATATTACTGTAGCACAATTACCATATTGTGATTATCCAATAAGTAAAATGCGTTGTCCAATAATGAGTGTAATATTCGGAAAAGGATTATATCTTATTCTGAAGGAAATGCCACCCAAAAGATCTACGAGGTTCCGGGAGGCACCATACTTAATAACATTGAGTGATTATCAGACAGCCAGAAACCCAAGACCCCCGCCTGTCTGCCTATGGCAGAACCAACCGACCTTTAAAAAGGAAAAAGGCGATTAAAGAAAGATATCTTTAAACGCCTTTATTAATCCTGGATGAATTATTGCATTATTTAAGCCCCCTTTCATTAGGGGCTGGTTTGCTGACGGTCTCGAAGTATATTTTGAATAATTACAGGATTTCTTGCGCAATGAAATAAGCCGAACACAACTACCTTATCATCTTCGATCCTGAAGTAGATTGCGTACGGGAATCGTCTTAGAAGTGTGCGTCTGAAATCCTTGTAAATTTTGCGGTATAAAAACGGATTCCGTGGTATCTTTTGTGCACAGGCGAAAAAAACTCTAAGAAATTCATCACCTAATCCTGTCGCTTTTTCCTCATACCATCCATAGCCGCCTACAGCATCCTCTTCAACTTCTGGTCGAAATGACAAAACATGGGTCATTTTCTCGTCTCAATCCGCACCTGGAGTTCTTCGAGTGAGAGAAGTTCACCGGGGGAATTGATATGTCGCTCAAGTCTTCTGTCCAGCTCTGCTTTGTGGCTTTCAGGTACAGGGATATGAGAGTCATCAGATGCGATACTGTCCCACAAATCCTCAATAAGAAGAATCTTCTCCGGAGTACTCAACTGCGAAATCTCTGGAAGGTCAATTGCATGCATACTCTAACCTCCTTCTTCTTTTTTTGTTTTATCCTTCGTTTATTTGGCAAATCTTGGAATAATGGTCATGGCAATTACTCCAATTACCAATATAGCTGATAAAGATGAAAACGACAAGGTTTGAAAAGTGATTCCTTTCCTCATGATTCTTCTGGCACGCCAGATTATACTGCCTATATGCAGTATTATATTACTGCAACAATAATTTCATGTTGCAATTAGCCAATAAGTAAAATGTGTTGTCCAATAGTGAGTGGAATATCTGGAAAGGCATTATATCTTATTCCAAAGAAAAAAGCACATAATGATTTTAAAAGAGGAGGAGGGAAGGTTATTCGAGAAAGAGTTTCACTTTCCCCCATCGTTAAGAATTTGTAGCTAAAAATTGTAAGAAAAAAATACGTTAGGAAAAGTAGTTTAAAAAACTAATATTTAATATGCGACCCTCTCTCTTCAAGGAGCAGTGCGGAAAGATCCACGCTCTAAGGAAATTTGTCTGGCAAGATAGATTTTTGCCAGGCTCTGGTAAGGCACATCTTTCTTGTTTGCGAGAGTTTTTAGTTCAGCCAGCATGCCCACCGGGAGGCGAATTGAGATTGATTTTAATGATGGCTTTAGTTTGGGAAAAGAAGCCCTTTTGAAATCTTTTGTATCAAAATAATCAAGCGGAGAATGAGTAGCCCAGAATTCTCGTTCTTCGTCTTCGTTTTTAAATTTAGGAATAGTTTTTTTATCCTTTTTCATTATAAAACTCCCTTTCTCTCTTATTCATATCCCTGCCGGAAATTACTCTAATCAGGTCGCCTCTCTTTGTGAATACCACGATGAGAAAACGATCTGCATCCGTTTTGCCAAATGCAGCCCACCGTTTTTCAGATATAGAATGTTTTGGATCGTCGATAACAAGAAGCGGTTTGTTAAAAAATACCTGCTCACACTCCCAGTTTTCGACCTCATGTTTGATGAGGTTTTTATCAATATTCCCTTGGTCCCACTGGAAACCTAAAAAATGTTCAAATTCGTTTTCCATTAAACACAAATGTATATGACAAGAATATACAAGTCAAGTTTTTTTAAGGCAGAGGTGAGTTATCTTTCTGGATGCCCATCATTAAAGACTACACTGCCTATGCAACTTTATATTAATGCACCATAAATTTCAGATTGCAATTATCAAATAAGTAAAATGTGTTGTCCAATAATGAGTGTAATATTCGGAAAAGCATTATATCTTATTCCGCATATAATGACATCCAAAAGATTATATGAGAGCTGGAAATTTCGCCAATCTTTGTCATTTCCAATTTGATTGTAAATCCATCTTACGCCGCCAAGGCCTTATTCAAGATGGCAACCTGAGTAGTGCCTGAACGAAAAGTCCATTCAGGCACGATTTTGGATTTCGGATTGCCCTGCGTGCCCTGGCGCGATTTCCTTGGCAAATATTGCAATTTCTATATTATTTATAAGTCCTGGCAATACAGCCTAAGCATTGCATGCCAGGCCTGCCCGCCATCGGCTTCGCCTCAGGCGAGGCGGGCGGGTCTGGGCCAGGGGTGCGACTTGATATGAAGACACCTATTTCGGGGTGATGTTTCATAAGAGCCAACTATAGAAATGTGGCCATTCAAGCCAGGTCTGGGCCAGGGATTGCGGATTTTAGATTGAAAACATTAAGTAATTTTAACCTGTTGAAATTACCTTAGTGAAATATAAAATCATTATTCCGAGGTTTTCGGTCAAGAACTAAGTAATTTAAGTCAGTGAAGTGATTTCTTTTTCACCTCATTTAAAAACCAATCCAAATAATCATCGAGCCTGTTGACAAGATAGTACGGCAGATTTAGCAGGAAGAAAGGCTTTCCGCCGATGGTTTTGACAGTATCGATACATACCTCCTCTGAATAAAACCGCACAGCATATGGGTGAGGGGCTTGGTCGATAAACTGGTGCAGAGAACGCAAGCGTCCTGCGGCGCCGGACTTGACTTCGATGGGTATGAAATAATCACCGAAGGGCACTATAAAATCCACCTCTGCATTGGACTGCTTTTTCTCCCTAACCCAAAAATGGAGCCCATGCAGAACCGACGTATTCACTGCCAGCAATTCCTGGCCCACGATATGTTCGGCGATCTTGCCCTTATATACATTGTTGAGATCAGCGGATTGAAACAGATCCTTCTGTAATCCTGCAAAATAATTTACCAAGCCAGTGTCCAGAAGCTGTAGTTTGGGCGATCTTTTTCGGTCAGCCAATAAAGGTGGTTTGGTATGCGTAGTGGGATATATAAGATGTAAAAGCATAGCTTTCTCAAGAACAGCAAACGCTTCACCCATCTCCCGCGAGCGATAATTGGATCTACCAAAACCTTGAAAGGTAATGCGGGAGCCAGCTTTGAAGAAAGCGTTTCGGATAATATGCCGAAGCACAGCAGACTGGGTTTTATTGGACGCATATTTCTCGACATCATCAAGATAGGAAACGATAAGGCTTTCATAAACAGGCTTTAGTCGGTTCAGATCTTTGGTATCAAGGTAGACCTTAACGATTTCTGGCATCCCCCCAATGAACGCAAATCGGTGGAATAATTTCAGCAGCCTTTCGTGGGCATAATTTGGCATCGGTATTTGATCGAAGATTCGTATTGCCTGAGTTTCATCACTGGCTTCTAAAAATTCACGAAACGATAGCGGACGCATAACCTGATATTCGACCCTCCCGACAGGGAAACTTATATGCCGATCTATCAAAGATTCCAGCAGGGAACCTGCCGCAATGACAAAAATATTTCCCGCTTTTTCATAAAAATATCTCAACTCTGTTACAGCTTGCGGTGCGTTTTGTATCTCGTCAATAAAGAGGAGAGTCTTCCCCCTATCTCGAATAGCGTTTTTATAGAATAAGATAGATTCCACGCGCTCTTCAAATCCTAACTTCCGCTCGAATAGGGCTCTATCCTCCGGAAGCTCCAGATTCAAATAGAGATACTGATCAAATTGATCCGCCCAAAGATCCACGGCAGTGGTTTTCCCAACCTGCCTGGCACCACGCAGGACTAGGGGCTTGCGATTGCTTTGACCGGCCCATTGATTGAATTTTAACAAGATGGATCGTGAAAACATTGTTTAATATCTCATAAAGTCAGGGATAATATAAAAGAATAATGTATAAAAGTCAAGGTTAATTCAAACTATAATTGTATAGTGGTCAAGGTATTTAAAGAATGGCTGTCTCTGGCAACATATTCCACAAAAAACGCCATCTAAAATATTTATGAGAGTTGGAAATTGCACAGTGCCTTTATAGACTGGCTAAATCATGAGGCCGAAGGTTATCTTGAGAGGGATAATACGCTAAGGGTCGCTCTAGTGAAGCTTTCCGACCACTCTTTCAATCTCTTCTATGATTTTTTCACTTCGCATTAAATGCACCATTGTTTCTATGTCCTTTGAGATAATGCGGTCTTTTTCGAGATGGGGAACTTCATCGCGGATAATCTTGTATGCTATCAGGGTCCCTTCCCCTGGTTTCATGTTGGTGAAAAGATCCATTGCCTGGGCACCACATAAAAGCTCGATAGCAATGACATGTTCTGTATTTCTTACTATCTCTCTCAATTTTCGTGCAGAAATGGTGCCCATGGATACATGATCTTCCTTGTTGGCTGAAGTGGGGATGGAATCCACACACGCGGGATGGGAAAGAACTTTATTTTCCGAAACCAGGGATGCAGCCGTATACTGGGCAAGCATAAATCCTGAATTAAGTCCTCCATCGCTGACAAGAAAGGCCGGGAGTCCACTAAGTTGAGGGTTCACCAGCCTTTCAATACGTCGCTCTGAAATGTTCGCAAATTCAGAGATAGCCATGCAGAGAAAATCCAGGGCAAGGGCTACTGGTTGTCCATGAAAATTTCCTCCGAGCAGGAATTCCTGCGATTCCGAAAAAATAAGGGGATTATTTGTAGAAGAGTTCATCTCCGTCTCCACCACTTTCCTGGCGTACGTGATGGCATCCTTGCTTGCACCGTGTACTTGAGGGGAGCACCTCAGGGTGTAGGCATCCTGAATGCGGGAACAGTCCTTGTGGGAGGTGATGATTTCACTGTCTCTTGTAATCCTGTCCATGTTGTCAGCGGCCGCGGCCTGCCCCGGGTGTGGTCGCACCTGGTGAATCCTTTGATCGAATTCCGTTTTGCTTCCCATGAGCACTTCAAGGCTCATAGCAGCTGCGATATCTGTCATTTTGGAAAGATTTATAGCATCATAGACAGAAAGACCGCCTATGGCGGTCATTACCTGTGTACCGTTCACCAGTGCAAGCCCCTCTCCTGCCTTCAACTGGAGAGGCTTGAGGCCACATTTCTTTAAACCTTCAATCCCGGATATCCGTTGACCTTCGTAGAAGGCCTCCCCTTTGCCTATAAGCACCAAGCAAAGGTGCGCCAAAGGTGCAAGATCACCACTCGCCCCAACTGATCCCTTCTCCGGAACAACAGGCCAAACACCCCGGTTGAGAAGATCTATAAGGTGGCTGACCGTTTCCAGGCAAATGCCCGAATGTCCCCGTGCCAGATCCTTGATGCGGAGTGCCATGACCGCGCGAACAGTTTCGTTATCCAGAATGTTTCCTACTCCCGCTGCATGGCTCATAAGAATGTTTTCCTGAAGACGTCGAGTGTCCTCCTTTGAGATGGTCACATCGCTCAGAGCCCCGAACCCAGTGGTGACACCATAAATAGCTCTCTCTTCCTTGACCCACTTTTCAATCATTTTCCTGGCATTTATGATCCGGTCTTCTGATTCCTTTGTCAATCGAACCTTGTATCCCTCTCGTGCAATAGCTACCAGATCCTCCAAGCTCATTCCGTCCATACCGAGAAGAATCTCTTTCATAAAAAATCATTCCTCACTTTCTGCGGTCGATTTAATTTGAATTACCTGTATCTGCTCACACAAATAACAATGCATGGGTTTCTGGTTTCAAATTTCAAGCCTGCCCTGGCGCGACATAGCAGGGACATAAGCCTGCTTGGGTATTAACACTGGAGCTTAGCTTTTATAACTAATTCTTGCATGCCAGGCCTGCCCGCCATCTGGCAGGCGGGTCTGAGCCAGAGTTTCCAGTTTCCTTCCTACAAGCTCTCCCCTCTTGTAGACTTCCGCAACCGGAGAGACACCTGCGTGATATGCCAGGATAGCAGGGCTCTCTCCATCCAGTATAAGAAAGTCGGCGAATTTTCCTATATCAAGACTGCCCACCTTTTTCTCCATTCTCACAGAATAGGCCGCATTCAATGTTGCCGCCACCAAGGATTCTGATATTGAAAGATTCATGTTAAGGACAGCCAGACCGAAGATGAAAGGTATGGATTCCGTATAGCTTGATCCGGGGTTACAATCGGTGGCAAGTGCCAGTGGAACACCCAGGTCTACCATTTTCCGGGCAGGTGCGTATCCTTTTCGCAAGCTGTATGCAGTTCCTGGAAGAAGCACCCCGATAACGCCCTTTTGGGCCATAGCATAAAGGTTTTCATCGCTGGCTGCCAGAAGGTGCTCGGCGGACGTAGCATTGAGTTCCGCTGCAAGGCCTGCTCCCCCAAGATCGTGCACTTCATCGGCATGAATCTTAAGCCCTAAGCCAGCTTTCCGGGCGGCCTGTAAGATTCGACGACTTTGATCAATAGAAAAGACGTTCTTTTCGCAAAAAACATCGCAAAAACGAGCAATGCCCTGCTTGGAAACCGCGGGAATCATTTCTCGAATAACAAGATCAGTATACTTATCAGGTGATTGGGCATACTCTTCCGGCACTGCATGTGCCCCAAGGAAAGTAGGAACCACGTCCAAAGACGTTTCCCTGCCAATCCGGTCAATAACACGAAGCATTGTTATTTCTGTTTCTGTGTCAAGCCCGTACCCACTCTTAATCTCAAGAGTGGTGGTTCCTAACTGAAGCGCGGACAGGGCATGTTGCAGGGTCGCAGAAAATAGTTCTTCCTCAGAGGCAGCCCTCACTTCCCGGACTGAAGAAAGAATTCCTCCTCCCCGGCGCAGTATATCAAGGTACTCTTTCCCTTCGAGGCGAAGGGTGAACTCCTCCTCCCTTCTTTTCGCAAAGCACATGTGGGTATGGGGGTCTACAAATCCGGGAATGAGACACAATCCGCCACAATCTACCTCTAAATCCACGTCACGAGGCACGAGAGATGCCTTTATCTCATCTTCATTCCCTACTGCTTCTATCATACCATCCTTGCACAGGAGGGCTCCTTTCCCAAAATGGCGCACCTCCCCCTGCCCCTTCCCTGCCATAGGAACACCAGAATCATATGGCGTTACTATACGTGCATTAGTAAATAGCTTCCGGATCATGTGTTGGTATCCCCTAACATCTGAAGCAGGCGGAGCTCTATCACCTGGCTGGGATCAAATCCTGAAGTCTGCATATAGTAGGACATGCTATCCGCAATAGCTGCAGCAGGAATCATCCCGTAGATTTCAGTTTCCTTTATAGGAACGTTCCATCTTTTGGCCTCCATGCGTATGAGTTCCAATACGCGGTAAAGTGCATTCTTTTCGTAATCAACTATATTTGTACTCACTTGCACTAATCCACGCTCCTTAAGAGGAAGACCGATACATTTTACATGACATAATCCACCGCTTGAAGAGCGAACCACCTTAGCGATTTCTCTGGCGACGTTCACGTCATCTGTTCCAAGGTTCACATTGAAGGCAATGAGAAACTTTCTCGCGCCGATGACCGTGGCGCCAGCAGAAGGATGTAGTGTGGGTTCTCCCACGTCTGGATGCCTCTCCGGATTTATTACTTCTCTCTTCAGGGCTTCGTACTGCCCCTTTCGAATAACCTCGAGGTGCTTTCGTTCAGATCTCAGCGCTGCCTCTTCATAAAAATAAACGGGAACCCCTGTTTCTTTATAATACCTCTGCCCAAACCGATGAGCCAGGTCCACGCACTCCTTCATGGTTATGTTCTGAAGTGGCACAAAAGGAATAACATCCACAGCCCCTATCCTGGGATGACTGCCCTGATGCTGTGCCAAATTAATATTGGAAATAGCAACCTTAGCCGCTTCCAAAAGCGCTTCCTGAATAGAATCCGGTTCACCCCCAAGGCTCACCACAAGCCGGTTGTGATCTTTGTCCGCCCGGTAGTCAAAAAGGGCACATCCCTTTCTCTTTCGGAACGGTTCCACAATGGCTTCAATGATCTCGTTTCTGCGACCTTCGCTGAAATTTGGAACACATTCTATCAATTGTTTAGTCATAATGTCCTGATCCTTTTATCAATCAACAACAATCCTCACTTAAAAACCAATTTTCGTAACATTTCAGCTCTTTAAAAACTCCCCCTGGCCTTTATTAAAGGCCACATAGTTATCCTTGATGAGACGCATGAGCATAGGGATGTCTTTTTTTACTCCTGCCAGTCAAGGAGCACGTGTATGTCTTTTTTTACTCATGCCTTATAATAAATGCATCGGCGTGATCCCGATAATCGGGATGTGCCAGGCTGAGCACTGTCCGCATAAGCGGATAAGGCCGAGTTGCTCTACATCCCGATTATCGGGATCCTGTGAGGCCCCGTGTTTTAGGGCATAGATAAAAAAAGACATACACGTGCTCCTTATGAAATCCATAACCTTGAGGGCCTGCCCGCAGCTTCGCAGGCGGGCATGATGTAAAAAAAGACATCCCCATGCTCATTCACCAGGTAATTTCAAAGAGCTAAAATGTTACTAAATTTTTGCCAATGCCATTGCAATTAACCGCTCTTTTTAAAGGCATCTGAAACGAGGTTTTTCACTAAATCCTCTTTGGGTATATACGGAAGAGTGATATGATCTATGCCTTTATTTACCTTGTTATGCTCAATACAGGTTGCAATGGAATTCTCATTTCTGGCCCATGCGCGCCGTGCAACACCCCCAATAACATCCCACCGCATAGCCGATTTTATGATGGCATCAACTTCTTCTCGACCGTCAAGAACTAATCCAAATCCACCATTTATGGCCTTACCAACGCCAACACCACCACCATTATGTAATGCAACAAGGGTCATGCCTCTGGCAGCATTGCCAGCAAAACACTGAGTTGCCATATCTGCCATTACATTGCTTCCATCGTATATATTGGCAGTCTCTCTAAACGGTGAGTCTGTCCCGCCGGTATCATGATGATCTCTCCCAAGCAGAATGGGGCCAACCTCTCCATTTCGAACCATTTCATTAAACCTAAGGGCAATAGTTACTCTCCCTACTGCATCTTGGTACAATATTCTCGCCTGTGTTCCAACAACCAGTTTATTCTTTTCTGCATCTCTAATCCATACATAGTTATCTCTGTCCTGAGACCTTCTATCTGGATCGATGCATTCCATCGCAGCCCTGTCCGTTTTTATTAAATCTCCATGATCTCCACTTAAACAAACCCATCTAAATGGACCATAGCCAAAGTCAAAAATTTGTGGCCCCATTATATCTTCAACATATGACGGGAAAATAAACCCATCCTTTTCATCTATCCCGTTTTTAGATATCCCCCTAACACCTGCATCATAAACCGCCTTCATAAAAGAATTACCATAATCAAAGAAATATGCCCCTTTATCCACCAAGGTTTTTATCAATTCAAAATGGCGCCTGAAACTCTTGTCAACGAGCTGTTTGAATGTAACTCTGTCTGTTTTAAGTAATTGGGTCCTTTTCTCAAAACTAATACCCTGAGGACAATATCCTCCATTATACGGTGCATGACATGACGTCTGGTCAGAAAGCAATTCTACCTTTATATTATTCCTTTCAACATATTCTAATAAATCAACAATATTGCCAATATATGCAATTGACATAGGCTCTTTCTTTTTTAAATATTTGTTGGCCATATCAAAGACTTCTTTTAAATCAAACAATACCTCACGTACCCATCCCTGTTCGTACCTTGTTTTCACCCTCGATATATCAACCTCGGCAAAAACCCCAACACCACCAGCTATTTCAACTGCCTTTCCTTGAGCGCCACTCATACCGCCGAGACCGGACGATATAAACAAATGACCTTTTAAGTCTTCTTTCTGACCTACTCCTAATTTTAGCCTTCCTGCATTTAGTATTGTATTATATGTTCCATGTACAATACCCTGGGGACCAATATACATCCATCCACCGGCAGTCATCTGCCCATAATTAGCAACGCCCATCTCCTCTGCAATTTCCCAATCATTTTCATTATCAAACATTCCAACCATTAAAGCATTTGTTATAATTACTCTTGGGCTGTCCGATTTTGATTCAAAAAGACCAAGAGGATGGCCAGATTCCACAACCAAGGTTTGCTGCTCTGTCAGAATCTCAAGATATTTTTTTAACAATCTGTACTGCATCCAGTTCTGGCAAACACTTCCCGTTTCTCCATATGTGACAAGTTCATAAGGATACAGGGCAACATCAAAATCAAGGTTATTGTCTATCTGTACTTGAAAGGCCTTTCCTGCAATACAGTTTCCCCTGTACTCATCTATAGGCTTTGCTTTAATATGCCCTTCAGGCCGGTAACGGTATCCATAGATTCTTCCTTGAGTAAGAAGCTCGCTTAAAAACTCAGGTGCCAATTTTTCATGTAATTCTTCTGGAATATACCGAAGCGCATTTTTTAAGGCAATTTCGGTTTGTTTCTGCTCGAGCCTGAATCCCCTATCGGGAGCCCTTCTTATGCCGGCCACAAATTCTGGCATTTCTGGAAGCTCGGTATCCAGTTTAATAGTCATAGCCTCTGAAATTTCAGTGTTATTTTTCATGATAGTTAACCTATTTTGTTATATAAATAGTATTAATGGTAAATAGCGCCTTCAAACTCGATTCCAAGCAGACATGACATATTAAATTTTACCATGTTAAGAGTAAAAGTAAAGTGCAAACGCTCCTATTTACTATATAACTTACCATACAGAAATGTTGTGGAAAATATTTGAGCCGAAACTTTTAAGGATTGTGTTTGAATGCCGAAATAAAATAAGATAGAATTTATTACATGAATCTGGCAGGTATCATGTGAACAAGACTATACACCTCAAGTCCCAAATCTGGTGAATCTCTACATCATGGTCTCATGATTTGAAATATCATGGCACTGGACTGAAACAAGCAGAAAACGGAAAAAACAAACCTTACCCCGTAGCATCGGAAGAGATCAGTCTTATTGATTCATTTAAACGCTATGAGGCTTGCAATATAGCATGGCTTAGCATGGCCTTGAAGAAGAAGCAGGTTAAAACGTATAAGAATTTTATAAAAAAGGGGGGCACATTATGAGAAACGTTATGTTGAAACTGTCACAGATACAGTTACAGTTGATATCGAATCTATGCTTTATTTTGGGTTTTATCTCGATTCTTGGTTCAATATTCATGTGGTATATTACCAGGGGAGATTTGTCTTCGGAAGCTCTGGCACATGCTGAACGATTCGGGATTTTTGTTGGTCTTTGGGCACCAACGTTTTTTATTCTCTCAAGTCGCTTTGATCGTTACGCAGATAGGAAAGAGGCCTGAGAAGTCATTCTTCTAAAGAAACCGAATTCTACAAGCCCAAGAATGGGGAAACAAGAGAGGACCTTTGTCCTGGTTGCCATATTGTATGATATCTCCTGTGCTTCAAATAATCCAGTATTCTGCTATACTCCTTGAATAACCTTAAGCCAAAGTTTTTAAGTATTGTGTGTGAATACTGAAATAAATCAGGTAACACTCTCTTCTCTTGTGTGAAAAGTATCCTTTAATCCTCGGGGAAAGATTCAGCCACACTGTGGGGGAATTTACCCTTCTGTAATCGCATAATACGACTTACAGAAAGTATGGGATACTGTCTCAACCGAATAAAAAAGTAATTCTCGCTGTATAATAGTTACACGGGCTGAAATGCCAGGAATGTTTCCTGGTTTTCCCCCTCACCCCAATGCAAAAACGTAACCTTCAAAGGCATCCCAATTGTTATCTCTTCAGGTTTGGTTGCATCTACGCCTTCTATGCGTGCATCAACCTTTACTCCCTCTTCCAGGTCAACCACGCCTGCGCAATAGGGGTGTTTCCGATCATATCCTTGCTCAATCATAAAGGGCGGTGCGACCGTTATGCACGTGAACGCATGGAGCCGGCCATCACCCTTCATCTCAACCCACTCCATCTCTGAGCTATAGCATTTTATACATATCGATCTGGGAGGAACAAAAAGGGCTCCACACTTCTTGCACCGCGATCCCATAAGTTTTTCTTCCTTAAGATACTGCTCATACGATATATCACTAAAAGGCCTTTCCTCCATGACATTATCTCCTTTCAAGAATGGTGAAGGTGCAGGTTCCACCTGTGCCTCCCAGGTTGTGCGCAGCTCCGATTCGCAGATCTTTCTTGGGCACCTGTCGTTCCCCTGCTTCACCTCGCAGCTGTTTCCAGACCTCAAACAGTTGACCTATGCCTGTGGCACCGACTGGGTGTCCTTTACACTTCAGGCCACCTGAGGTGTTAATCGGCATAGGGCCGTCTCTTTTTGTGAGCCCTTCTGCCACAGCCTTGTAGCCTTCGCCCGGTTTAAAGAAACCGAGATCTTCTATATGAATAAGCTCTGCGATTGAGAAACAGTCATGAACCTCAGAGAACTGAATGTCCGATGGCTTCAGCCCTGACATGCCATACGCCTCATCTGCCGCATTTTTTGTGGCCTCCATGGTCGTGAGATCCTTCGCAGCGTGCAATCCTTTTCCACTGCCCTGACCTATACCAATGACATAGAGTGGATCATCGGTGAAATTTTTGGCAATCTCCTCTCCGACCAGCAGCATACAGGCTCCCCCGTCACTGATGGGACAGCAGTCATAAAGGAGCATGGGCCATGCAACAACAGGATTAGCATTAGGATCACGCAAAAATGCCTTTTCATCCTCCCAATGGGGAAGGGGTTTTCCCTTCTTTTTTGCACTTTCAATCTTGAGGTTCATCATATCTTTAATCGAATAGGGGAATTGAGCCTTAGGGTTGAGCCGGGCGTTACTGTGGCTTTTAATAGTCACATTCATAAGGTGCTCACGATTAGCGCCGTATTTTGCGAAATACGCTGTCGCAAGTGCACCGAATACCCCTGGGAAAGTAAATCCCACTCTGGCTTCATAAGGAACTTCCGCTAATGCTAAACCCTCAGCCACCTCCTCGGTAGTGCGTTTCGACATCTCCTCTACCCCACCGACCAGCACGATATCATAAAACCCTGAGGCAATGGCAAACACACCCTCTCTGAATGCGAGAGCACTCGAAGCACATGCCCCCTCTGTTCTTGTAGCCGGTTTTGGTGCAAGACCGATCAAATCGGAGATGATCGGTCCCCAATGTCCCTGATGCATAAAAAAGTCGTTTGAAAAGTTACCCA
This sequence comes from uncultured Desulfobacteraceae bacterium, assembly GCA_964611035.1. GTDB lineage: Bacteria > Desulfobacterota > DSM-4660 > Desulfatiglandales > B25-G16 > B33-G16. The sequence goes on along the minus strand of CAZSWT010000009.1, from coordinate 2,431 downwards.
GATAAAGGGCATCGATATCATTCGGATCAAAGCCCTTATCCACTGACTCAAGCATCTCCCTAAAGGCCTCAGCGAATAGGTCCTTTGAGTCTTTGTTTTTAAACATCCCGAATTTTGACATCCCGGCGCCTACTACTGCTACGCCTCTTCCAAGTTTTCTTTTTTTCTGCATTTCCTACCTCCTCCAATAGAATCTAACCAATAATAAATATGAAACTTTTTGCACACCTCTGATAAATTGCCCACCTCTATCGCAGCTTTGCCCTTTTATATCCAGGGTTAAACTACTCTATGAGGTCTCTTTATCTTTGACAATAATTTTTAACTGACAATAGAGTCTTTCTTCTATCAGGAAATTCACTCAAAAACAATATAATTTCGCCTCTAAGTGTAACAAATGAGACTCGATCATACAATTTTACAACATGGGCTTTGCGGGAATCAAACAACATTTTGTTTGGATCTACGATCCCCTCTTTTTAATGAATTGCGATTGAAATATGTAATAGATTGGGGCTGTCTGAATTGATAAGTTAAGTTAGTACTAAATATTCATTTAGAGGGGCCAATGGGTTCTTGCAAGCCATCTATTCGAGTTTTGATAGCCATAACATAGCTGAACTTATTAAGAATTTAAGGTACTGGCAAGATATCACGAGTCTGATTTTGATTTTTTGCATAAGGAAAGATGAAGATATGATTAGATGAAGCTATATTCTCAAAGGCAGTGAGAACCTCTGATTAGTAATCGTATTGTAAGATTTTTAGGTGGATCCCAAGCAGAATAGGTTTATAGCAAAATCGTTACATCATAATATTCTCGCTCAACTACCCTTTATCCTTCAATTTCAAAAGGTATTGAATTATTTAAGCCCATCTCCTATTACACTACTCTAAAATCTCCAGAACAGATCTCTTTTTCAACTTCATCGAGGCAGCACCAAGTATAGTTCTCATCGCCCTGGCTGTTCTTCCTTGCTTGCCAATTACCTTTCCAAGATCTTCCTTAGCTACTTTCAGCTCAATCACAGAGGTCTGCTCTCCCTCAATTTCAGTTACACTCACTTCTTCCGGATTGTCAACAAGTAACTTTGCAATGTATTCAATCAGCTCTTTCATCTCAACTCACCTCCATTTTTGATTTCAGAACTATGTCATTTCAATTTGCCATTGAAGGAAATCTCAGTAACCCTTGCTTCTTTCGATAGCCACCGCCAACATCCACAAATTTGACATTATAGCTTCCATCCTCTGATAATGATCTTTCGCCATGAATGGTCTTTTGCCCCAGTGGCTCTTTAAGGTATATATCCTCTTCCTTTGTGTTCATAGAGTAAAAAAGGACTTGTCATCGTCATCTTGGTGAGCAGGAAGGTTCTATTATTACTCTATTTGGTCCTGGTGCCGCTTAATAGGAGCGCTGACCACCGCTTCTTCCTCCACCTCGACGATCTTGGGCGCGAGGGCGAGCTTCACTGACGTTAAGAGCTTGTCCCTTCAAGTCTTTGCCGTTCAGGTCGTTTATCGCGGACTCGGCTTCACCTTTAGCAGGCATCTCCACGAAACCGAATCCTCTTGATTCACCGCTGTACCTGTCCTTAATGATTTTGACAGTTTCGACCTGCCCAAAGCCCTCAAAGGCCTGTCTTAAATCCTCTTCGGTTACCTCGTGCGACAAATTGCCTACATAGATATTCATTCTGACCTCCTTCTTTTTTCAAAATTCTATACGGTACCCGTAGCTAAGTGCTTTGATTCGCAAATACTATAACATATTCTAATGAGTATAATCTTTGCGATTGTCTTCGACCCTGAGACATGTCGGCGAGCCCTTCGGCTGTGAGCTCAGGGCCGAACAGCTCAGGCCGAGGGGCTCATGGCCGAGTCTTTCAGCCTCGAGCCTGTCGAGAGCCTCTAGGTCGAACGACTCTAGGCCGATAGGAGGGTAGGCCAATTTTTTCCGAATAAATTTAAGGGGGTGTTTGAAACTCCAAAATGTGTCCGGGAATTCAGGGTAGATTAAAAGGGCTTTCAATAATACTCCTTTACCAAGGAATTATGGGAAATCCTTCTTCTCACTCTAGATGCATTGAAAAAGGCGAGCTTACTCAAAAAAACAAGAAACAGGGATTACGTTGATACAACATGAAGGGTTTTCCAAAGGAGTGACCTTCACATGAGGTTAAACAATGGGAATACCCTTTCATCATAGTTCATACTCCCCTAAACTTACCAGGTCAAGGAAAAAGGCTTCCCTACCCACAATCCATTCACCTTTAATTCCTGTGTATTGTGGTATCTGAGAGCATCCTCTGGCTGCACACTTTGTGCCAAATTGGGGTACCACTATAAATCTGACTTTATTTCAGTATTCACATAGCAGTCTTGGATTTTGGACCTTCAAATATTACCAATAATACCAGTCATAATT
>CAZSWT010000008.1:0-73548 GCA_964611035.1 uncultured Desulfobacteraceae bacterium | reverse complement strand
GCGTAGGATCATACCCCAAAACGCCGACCTGTGTCAACCGGATAGGCATGGAATATTCATCTTATACTTTTCAGAAGTTTTATCAGAGATTTATTATTCTTTGTACAAAATTTAAAAAAAATGAAAATAAATTTCCCTTTAAACAGAAAAGCACAGTTAAATGTCTTTTATCAGTAGGATTGGGTATGTTGTTGTTATTTTTATCTTCCATATAAACAACCAAGGAAAATAGGCGTGTTTCTTTGATGTATAGTGCTTTAAAATTTTCAAAGATGGCTCTTTATTCAAAACTGAGAAGAAAAAAATTTATTCAAGTTATAGGAAGGTGTTTTTCAAGATTGTGATTCTCCTTCCTATGTTTGCCATAAGGGAGATAAAATTGTAAGGAAAGGGGGTGATATATGATATATGAGGAAAGTCTTTTTCATGGGGTGAGTTTATTTTAATTGTTTTATAATTAAAAGGAGGATGGAAATGAAATCGAATAATTTGCTAATAGTTTTGAGTTTTTTAGTTATCGGCTTAGCCACCTTAATCTTTATCCCTGCAACTATGGCCATTGCTGAGGGAAAGATAGGGGTCATTGTGGTGGATGTCCAGGGAGATTTTACTACCTGGAAGAACGGCTCTTTAGCAGTCAATGGCACGGATAAGGCCTTTATTGAGAAGATTCAGAAGGCTACCGAAATCCTCAGCAAAGATGGCTATCCCATCTTCGGCACCCAGGACTGGCATCCTGCAGACCATATATCTTTTTATACCAATCATCCTGGGAAGAAGGCTTTTGAGGTTATCAAGATCGAGGGAAGGACCCAGGTCCTCTGGCCTCCTCATTGTGTGCAAGGAACGGAGAATGCAAGAGTACTTGTAGATAATAATCTTTTCCTGGCAATTGTACATAAGGGTATGGACAAAAGATATGACTGTTACTCTGGATTTAAGGATGATGGAGGGCAAAAGACTGAAATGGACCAGATCCTGAAGAGAAATGGAATCCAGAAGCTCATTGTGTATGGGATCGCAACCGATTACTGTGTAAAGGCAACGGCTATAGATGCGGCTGGTGCAGGATACAAGGTCTTCGTTATAGATGGTTTGTGCAAGGGAGTGGCGCCTGAAAGCTCGGCAAAGGCTTTGAAAGAGATGAAAGACAAGAGGATAATAATATTGAAAAAACTTGATCTTCAAAAGATAAGGAGCTTCTAAAAATCATGAAAGTCAAATCAATCAAAAACCAGCTAAGTGCAAACTCCAATAAGCTATTTGAAAGGGGGTGATAGCATAGGAAAGACATGAACAGGTTGAGGTTAATGACATAAACTTTTTTAAGGGAGGAGAAGCGATGAAAAAGAAGATGTTTCTGATTTCTTTAGTAGCTGTGCTGGCAGTCAGTCTATTAGTAGTTGTTAGCAATAATTCAGCAGCACAGTCTAAGATGCATATTAAATTCAGCACCTGGCATCCACCTATGTCCAGAGAGGTAAAAACTGTATGGATGCCCATGCTTGAAAAACTGAAAGCGAAGAGTAATGGCCGGATAACTTACACCATGTATGCGGGTGGCGCGCTGGGTAAAGGGCCGGAGCATTACGATATAGTGGCCAAGGGACTCTCTGATATGGGCTATTTTACCGCCACATGGACACCGGGCCGTTTTCCTCTCAGCGATGTGCTCTCCCTGGCTGTCTGGGTTAATGGTAAAGACGTTGGTACCGACATTGGGAATGCTATGTATAAGCGCATCCTGAACCGGGAATTCCCCGGCGTGAAAATGATCGAACTGAACGGTTGCATCAAGGCCTCATTATGGACTACTAAGCCCGTGCGTACCCTTGAGGACTGCAAAGGACTCAGAATAAGGACTCCTGGGGGTCACCAGACCAATTACATTAAGTCATTAGGCGCAGAACCGGTATTCATGCCCCTTGGGGATGTCTATCTGGCTATGGAGACAGGTACCATTGACGGGCTCGTTACCTGCCCACCCTTGGTCCTCGCCTTCAAGCTTTTTGAAGTAGCAAAACAGGGGACGATCGCCACCTTCGGTTGTGTCACCGAGGGCGTCATAATGAACCAGAAGAGCTGGGACAGGACACCGGATGACCTTAAGCCTATTATAGAGGAAGTATGCTCAAATCCCTTCCGCACCACTGGGGGGTTAACGGTGGACGTTTACAAAGTCATGATGAAAGAGATCGCTGCGAAAGGCGTGGAACTCTATTACCTTCCTAAGAAAGAGGAGAATCGCTGGTACGCAGGATTTCAGGATGAGACCAGGAAGTGGGTGAAAGGGCTGGAGGCGAAGGGACTTCCGGCAAAAAAGACCGTGATCATGTACAACAAGGAATGCGAAAAGAGAGGCGTGAAATGCGTTGCATTTCCGCCCGAATGGAAATAGCTACCAACTGATCAAGATAAAATTAAGCAATGGGATGGTTGACTACAATCAAAAAAGGGATACAACGCGCAGACTTCTATATATGTTCAGTTGGTATGGTCCTGCTTATCCCGATGATGTTGCTTACCGCTGGTGATATAATAGGCCGGGCCGTGTGGGCCCGGCCTATTCCTGGTGCAGTTGAGCTGTCCAGTTACATGTTGGCCGTTTTTATACTCCTTGGTGTTGCATACACGCACCAGGTGAAAGGGCATGTTCGCGTATCCATGCTTGTATCTCGACTTCCGGAACGGTGGGGGCTCCTCCTGGACGCTATGACCATCCTTTTGAGCCTGTTTATAATCTCGATACTAGCATGGCAGGGCTGGGTGGTAGGAATCGAAGAACGAACAGTTTCAGACATGCTCAGAATCCCCCAGTGGCCCTTCAGGCTACTTGTCTCGGTAGCAGGTGTTTTGCTCTGCCTGGAACTCTTGATTGACCTGGCGGATTGCCTTAGAAAACTGGTGAGGAGATAAACTTGGACCCTGTAATTGTAGGTGTCATCGGAACGATTTTAGTATTTTTTCTATTATTCCTGGGAATGCCTATTGCCTTTGCGTTGATGCTCGTGGGTTTCGCGGGAATTAGTTATTTGGCGTCCATAGGGGCAGCGTTACCGGTAGTTGCAAGGACAGTCTATGAGGTTTCTGCTTTTTACCCCTATACGGTCATTCCACTATTTATTGTTATGGGTGGATTCGCCGGTAGCTCCGGGATGACTCAAGAGTTGTACAGCACCTTTGACAAGTGGTTTCGGAAGTTGCCCGGTGGACTGGCGATTGCAACGATTGGTGCTTGTGCAGGGTTTGCCGCAGTCTCGGGGTCTTCTGTGGCTACGGCAGCCACAATGGGGACCATCGCTTTTCCGGAAATGAAGCGGTTTAACTATCACCCGAGGCTCGCTACAGGGAGTATTGCCGCAGGTGGTACGCTGGGTTTTCTGATCCCGCCGAGCATTGGGTTTATCGTCTACGGTATGATGACGGAGCAGTCTATTGGCAAGCTCTTGATTGCTGGCATGATTCCTGGGCTGATTCTGGCAGCAGCATATATAGCTATTGTTGTGGTGAGGGTTAAGCTGAACCCGAGTTTAGCCCCAGCCAGGCCTGAACTGGTTAGCTGGGGAGAGAAATTTACAGCGCTTAAAGGTATATGGGAGCCCCTGGCGATCTTTTTGGTGGTAATGGGGGGCATATACCTGGGCTTTTTTACCCCCACAGAGGCTGGTGCAATAGGTGCAACGCTCCTGTTTCTGGTGGCTCTTATCAAGAGGAAACTGAACCGGCAGAATCTGGCAAAGGCCTTGCAGGAGGCAGTCCGTATTTCAGTAATGGTTCTGTTCCTTGTGGCCGGAGCCAATGTTTTCAGTTACTTCTTGGCATTGTCTATGATCCCAGTGAAGGTGGCAGCTTGGGCAGGCGGTCTCCCGGTGTCTCCATACCTGATTCACGCAATCATTGTGACTATCTATCTGTTTTTGGGATGTTTTTTGGATGCAATATCAATGATGGTTCTGACACTGCCGGTTATTTTCCCGATAATCTTAGCCCTCGGCTTCGATCCCATCTGGTTTGGTGTCATCGCTGTGCTTATGATGGAGGCAGGACTGATTACCCCGCCAATGGGCCTCAATATCTTTACTGTTGCTGGTGTGGTGAAGGATGTGCCGGTAGAGGAGATCTTTCGCGGTACACTTCCGTTTTTGTTGTCAATATTCGCGATAGTCATTCTCATCACGATATTCCCCAAACTTGCCCTGTTCCTTCCCAACATGATGATGCGGTAAGTTGATGTACCCCTCTCTTTTGTGGGAGGAGGCAGCAGGAATAAAGGATATTTTCAGATGAAAAATGTAATAATTACCTTTGTTCTTAATGGGAAAAAGATGACCATGGAGATTCTACCCAATATTTCTTTACTTGATTTGCTAAGGGATCACCTTGGCCTTACCGGAGCTAAAAAGGGGTGTGAAACTGGGGAATGTGGCGCCTGCACCGTTCTTATGAATGGAAAGGCGGTTAATTCCTGCATTGTGCTTGCGCCCCAGATTAACGGAAAAGAAATTCAAACTATTGAAGGTGTCGGTACAGAGTCATCGCTTCATCCGTTGCAAAGGGCATTTGTAGAAAAGGGGGCGGTTCAGTGTGGATTTTGTACCCCAGGAATGTTGATGTCATTAAAGGCATTGTATGATGAAAAAGCTAAGGCGGGTCGAGAAGAGATTAAGCGTGCTATATCTGGAAATCTGTGTCGCTGCACAGGTTATCAGCAGATAATAGAGGCTGCTGATACTGCATTTAAAGCGAGGAGCGAAAAGTGATTTTACCGGAATTTGATTTTGTAACCTTTAATACCTTAGAAGAAACACTAAGTTTTCTATATCGACATAGTGATGAGTCAAAGCTGATTGCCGGCGGCACGGACTTGATGATTAAGCTTAAAAGCGGTGAGATAGCACCAAAGTATATAGTAAACCTTTCAAGATGTGAAGACCTAAATTATGTGAAAGATAATAATGGCAACATATCCATTGGGCCTATAGTTACACACACAGAATTAATAAATTCATCCCTTTTAAATAAGTTTGTCCCAGTTCTTTCTGATGCTGCAGGTGTAATAGGTTCGCCTCAAATACGCAACCAGGGTACTATAGGTGGAAACATATGTAATGCATCGCCTTCAGCAGATACAGTGCCTGCCCTTATGGTTTTGAATTCAAGGGTTAAAATAGTTAGCCATGATGAAGAGCGATGGACCTCACTTAAAGATTTTTTTCTAAGCCCACACCAGACCATTTTAAAAGGAAATGAATTAGTTGCAAAGATTGAAGTGGAAAAATTGGCGGAAGATACCCTTTTTTCCTTCCAGCGGGTTACCAGGAGAAAGGCCATGGACATCGCCCAGATGAGTGTGGCAGTGGCGCTTGTTATGGACGAAAACAAAGAGCGTGTCTTAGAGGCGAGAATTTCCCCTGGGTCTGTGACCCCAACGCCTGTAAGGATTCATGAGGCAGAAAAGATATTGGAGAGCGGAAAGCTGACTGATCGGCTTATCGAATTGGCGTCAGAGGAGATATCCTTAAGGGCAATTGATATGACCGATACCCTCTGGATACCTGAGTATAAAAGACCTGCAATAAAAGGTTTGGCCATCAGGACAATTAAGGATGCAATGAGTAAGGGCGGAGAAATTCAATGAGGACAGTGGGGAAAAGCGTAGACAGAAGGGGTGCGCTGGAGGCAGTCACAGGAAAAACATTATATTCAGACGATATTAAGATGGAAAACGTTGCCCATTTAAAGGTAGTTCGAAGCACGCGTCCTCATGCCTTAATTAAGAAGATTGATACCTCAATAGCCGAACATATCCCAGGTGTCATAAGGATATTTACATCTAAGGATATCAGAGGCACAAATAGGTATGGCATAATCAATAAGGATCAGGAAGTACTTGTGGAACGAAAGGCAAGGTATGTCGGCGATCCCATAGCACTTGTGGCCGCCGAAAGTGAATCTGCTGCAGCACAGGCGGCAGATGCGGTGACAGTTGAATATGAGGATATTCCCCCTGTTTTGACAGTTGAGGAGGCAAAAAATTCTGATACCGAGCCAGTCCACGAAAAAGGGAACCTTCTCTTCACAAGGGATATCATTAAGGGAGATATTGATAAAGGTTTTGATGAGGCAAATATAATAATAGAGGATACTTATACCACTCCTATGATTGCCCATGGTTATGTGGAAACAGAGGCAGGCATAGGGTTCCTTGATGAAAAGGGGACAATTGTTATTAAGGTATCAACCCAAAACCCTCACTACGACCAGCGTGATGTAGCTGCAGCCCTTGACCTAAATACTGATCAGATCAGGATAATCCAGGCGCCTACAGGCGCAGCCTTTGGGGGCAAGCTCGATATTTCTGTTCAGGGGTTTATTGCCCTTGCAGCTCAACACCTAAAAAGACCGGTAAAGTTACGCTACACCCTGGAAGAAACCATGTTGTCAGCCTGTAAGCGGCATGCCATGGTAATACACTATAAAACAGGTGCCAAGAAAGATGGGAAAATAACAGCCGTTGATGTTAAATTTACCCTTGATACTGGTGCTTACGCCTCCTATGGACTGGCTGTTATCTCCAGGGCAGCTGTTCATGCACTTGGGCCTTATGACGTTCAAAATGTAAACATTCATGGTGAAGTATATTATACAAACAATATATGGGCCGGCGCAATGAGGGGGTTTGGTGTGCCCCAGGTAAGCTTTGCGCATGAGGGACAGATGGACTCCCTTGCCAAGGCTTTAGACATAGATCCCTTTGAAATTCGCATGATCAATGCACTGAAGGCTGGGTCTACTACGGTTACAGGTCAGGTTTTAAATGCCAGTGTTGGAATCACAGAAACACTGCAAAAAGTTAAGACTGCAAAGGAGAACAGAGAGAATAAGCTAAAAAGCAATGATAAAAAACTAAGCCCCTGGATAAAGCAAGGATGGGGGCTAGCATCCTTTTGGTATGGCATTGGAAATACAGGAATGTCTAATCCCTCAACTGCCAGAGTTGAAGCAGATAAAGAAGGGCAACTAACCCTCTTTACTGGGGCAGCAGAAATTGGGCAAGGTTCGGACACTGTATTAACACAGATTGCAGCAGAGGCCTTGCAGATTCCGTATAAAAGATTAAACCTCGTCCGAGCCGATACAGGTTTAACTACCAATGCCGGAGCCACCTCAGCCAGTCGCCAGACCTATATATCCGGAAATGCCGTGAAGCTGGCAGCAGAGGATCTCATTCAAAAGTTTACGGAAGAGGCCTCCAGAAAACTCGATGTTCCCTCAGAGGAGATAATTTACGAAAAAGGCGAATTTAAAGGAAGGGGAAAATCTATAGATATTAAAAGCCTGGCTGGGCAACTTTACAAAAAAGGGCAGATACCCATAGGGGAGGGGTTTTTTGATCCTTTTATTACAATGCTTGATAAAAAAACCGGACACGGAATTCCTTATGCCACCTATACCTTTGGTACGTACTATGTAGAAGTTGAGGTGGATACTGGAACCGGGGAGGTCTCTGTGAAGTATGTTATTGCTGCTGTTGACGTTGGAAAGGCAATTAACCCATCTAATGTGGCAGGCCAAATAATTGGTGGTGTAGCTATGGGCATAGGTTATGCCCTCATGGAAGAATTCAATCCAGGAAAAACCCAATCTTTCACTGATTATCTTTATCCCACAAGCATGGATGTCCCGCCAGTGGAGGTGATTATCGTAGAAGATCCAGAGCCAAGTGGCCCATATGGTGCAAAAGGTGTGGGAGAGCCTGCCCTTATTCCCACAGCCCCTGCGATTATCAGTGCTATAAACCAGGCCTTAAATATTAAGATTATAGACCTTCCTGCAAAACTGGAGCGGGTAATGAAAACGGTGCTCAGAAGCTCAGTATCAGGTGGTATTTGATAACTCCTGCGAGTTAAAAAGAAAAGATATGAAGATACAATCAAAATCAATTGTTGACCATACGGTAAAGTATCTCGAGAGTGTGATTATTACTGGGAAACTTGGCCCAGGTGAGAGGATTAAGGAACAGGATATTTCATCTCGGTTAGGAATAAGTCGTCCTCCTGTGCGAGAGGCCTTTAAGATCCTGGAGGCTGAGGATCTGATAAAGCGAGAGCCAAGAAGGGGCGTATTTGTATCTGAGGTAACAAGCAATGACATTTGGGAAGTCTATACCTTGAAGATTGGCCTTTATAGCCTTGCAGTGAACCTTGCAATCGATAGAATCTCTGATAATGACATCAGGAAACTGGAGAAGCTTGTAACACAAATGGAAGTGATTGCTAGTGACGATAGCAACCCTGATATCATCAGATACGAGGAGTTAAACAATCTTTTTCATGAAACCACTGCTGCTATAGCTGAGCACGGAAGGTTGAAAAAGATAGTACAATCTTTGAATAATCAGATAAAGCGAATCAGCTATAGATCTTTTACTAAAGAAGGACATCTCAAATCGTCGTCCAGATACCATCGACAGATTCTGGAGGCAATTAAGATAAGGGATAAGATACTGGCAGAACGACTCACAAAGGAGCATATTGTTAAGGGATTAGAGGTTCAAAAGGAGCTTGATGAGGAACAGCGTTCAGAGATTCACACTCAAACTAAATGATGAAGGAGGTTTTGTATGAAGGTACCGGAAGTAAAAAGCAATTATGGAAGATTGAAATTTCTCATTGATGGCAGGTGGGAGGATTCCCAATCTACTACCATCAATAAAGACAAAAACCCGGCTACGGATGAAGTGATGGCCGAATTCCCTACAGCGACCACAGAAGAGGCTCATGCTGCCGTTGAAGCAGCCCACAGGGGTTTCAAGGAATGGAGGGAGCTCCCTCTACGAGATAGAGCAACTTTGCTTTTCAATATGAGGGGAAAATTCGTGGAACACTACGATGAACTTTGCCGCATACTGACGCAAGATCATGGAAGGACGATAGGCGAGGCCAGGGGTTCGGTGAGCAGGGTCATTGAAAATATTGAGTCAGCATGCTCTGCTTTATACGGTTTGGCCCAGCGAAATGAACATATGAACCAGGTGGCTACCGGCATTGATCAGTACCTGATATGGGAACCCCTGGGGGCCTTCCTGATTATTACGCCGGGAAATATCCCCATGCACGCCTGGTCATCCTTTGTGCCTTATGCCCTGGCCGCCGGATGTACGGTTGTGGTAAGCCCAAGCAGACAGGATCCTGTAGCTGGAGAGGCAGTCTGCCGGGTGGCACAAGAGGCAGGGTTTCCTCCTGGGGTAATAAACCTGGTTCATGGAGGCAGAAATATCAATAAAGAGATTTTATCGCAACCTGAAACAAAGGGAGTTGGATTCATAGGATCTAATAGAGCAGGCTGGGAGCTTTTTGAGTTGTGCGGGAAACTGGGAAAGACGTCATCCATCAATGGAAATGGTAAAAATCATTGCGTTATTATGCCAGACGCTGATGTGGATCAGGCAATCGAGTGGCTTCTCAGGGCATGTTTTGGTATGACGGGACAGCGCTGTCTGGGTGTTGATAATGTGATCATCATTGGAGACATTTATGATGAGGTGAAGAGCAAATTTAAAGAGGCCGCCGCAGCCATGAAGCTTGGCTATGGGCTCGACGAAGACGCAGAACTTGGTCCACTGACCACCCTGGCCGGAAAAGAGAAGGTTGTCCAGTGGATTGAGCAATCATTAGCAGAGGGCGCAAAGATTGTGCTGGATGGCAGAACGTCGAAGGTAAAGGATTATCCAGGGGGTTATTTCCTTGGCCCCACTATCCTGGAAGATGTGGATGTTGACATGTCCATGGCCAAAGAGGAGGCCTTTGGTCCGGTGTCAGCCCTTATCAGGGGGGAGAGCCTTGACCAGGCGATTGAATGGATCAACACCAAGACCAATCTTGGACATTCAGCATCGATCATGACGCAAAGCGGTAAAAACGCCCGCAAGTACATCAGAGAAGTTAACGTAGGAAATGTGGCGGTAAACGTGGCTGTTGCACAGCCGTATGCCTTTTTCCCATTGGGCTCCAGAAGGGAATCCTTTTTGGGCACCGCCAAATCAAGGATGGCCTCTATGAGGATGTTCATGGACGAAAAGACGGTCATTGCACGGTGGGTTTGAAAAAAATAAAAAAGGTAATGACTTGAGAATTGATCCAGAAAAATGTACCGGATGCGGGCTTTGTGTTCTTGACTGCCCTAAGAAGGCTATTACCATCAAGGACAAAAAGGCGGTTGTTGGAGATGAGTGCGTGGAATGTGGGGCCTGCCTTAAAGTCTGTCCAGTTGATGCACCGATTTCTGATGACAAACCTAAACCTGGGTGTGTAACTTGTGGCGCATGCCCTATTAACTGTCAGATCCCGCCTGGCAAAATGGGCGCCTGTCAGAGATATCATAACAAGGATGGCCAACTCGTCCGAGGTCTACAGCTCCACTTTGCAGAGGATGTCTCTGATATTGTTGGCCCTCCCTCCGATCCTTCAATTCAAAAACCTCTAATAACCGCTATTGGCGCGGGAACCACCTATCCTGATTACAGGCCAGCTCCTTTCATTGGAAAAGAGAAGGTGGATGAAGTGGATGTGGTCACATCAGTGAGCGAAGTTCCGCTCTCTTATAGCGGTATTAAGATTAAGATAGATACAGATCTTCCCCTCGGTAGGGAGAGGTCGCCAGTCCTCTTTGAAAAGCGGGATGTAGGACATCTGTGCACCGAGGAATATGGGTCAAAGATCCTATCGATTGGCGGTGTAAATCAATTAATTGGCAAACACGGTATGGCTACAGCTCGATGTATTTCTGAACTGGCAAATAGAAACCGCCTCAATCTTAGAATAGAAGGGGGTGCACGATTAAAGGTACAGGTTGGCGAGCCGCCTGTTATTAATGGTGAATTGGTTGAAAAAATGAGGGTTGGTTGCGGTAGTGCCACTGCAGGGCTTTTTGCGCCAGTTTTGAAGGAGGCGGCAGATGAGGTTATTGTCATAGATTCCCATATTACGAGCCTTTTTACTGAGCATACCGCAGGGACCTATCTTGGAGCAACACCGAGTGGTGTCCATCTCAAATTTAGAATGAGTACACCTGGGCGTTACTTTGGTGAACACGGTGATGGATGGGGCGGTACCCCCATTAAAGATCCACGGGATATTGTATCTTCCATTGACATGCACATTGCCCATCCCGGAATGACTATTTTAATCACTGAAACAACAGGTCAAAGGGTTGCTATGTACACGTTAACAAAAAAGGGAGCCTTGGAGGAAATCGCTCTATCGCAAAAAGCTCAGGAATTGGTAGGGTTGATCCAAAATCACTGTGAGCCATCCCGAGTTTCGGGAATTTTTGTTGGAGATTCTGGTGGAAGCTTCAGGGCTGGTGTAAGCTCCTATCCCATAAAACTAACACGAGCTGTACATGAAAACCGGGCAATAATCACGGTAGGGGGTGCCCCTACCTATATCTTACCTGGGGGGGGCATAGACTTTCTGGTGGATGTGGAGAAGGTAAAGGCTGGTGCCTTTGCCTGGATTCCTACCCCGGCAACCGTGGCACCTATAGAGGTGACTATGAGGCTTGCAGAATATTTGGAAATAGGAGGTCACCGCGAATCCATCAAGGAGATAAAAAAAATAAGGGGGGATCTTGGCAGAAAGCAGATTGAACGAAGTTAGTTTAATAAGAGATGGTGTAGCTTTGGTGGATTTTGGCCCGTTATATATGTCAATCAAGGTCTTGAGCAGAGGGATTCCCCTATCCGGGCTTGCCAGATCAGGAGCAGCCTTTGCCCTTAAGATTTTGGAAAATCAGGCAAAATTCTTGCCTGTCATAAAACAGAGGGCATGCCATCTTTCTGTATGCAAGGATTATCCGGAGGTAATAAATATGATGATTCTGGCATCTAAATCTGTTAACGACCCGTATCTTACCCCTCTGGCTTCTGTGGCTGGGGCTGCATCTGATATGGTGGCAGATTATATTGCAAGTCAAGGAGCTACCAAGATTGTTGTTGATAATGGAGGCGATATAGCTATTCGGGTAAGGGAAGGTGAAAATGTTAGGGTAGGCCTCCGTCTGAATCTTAAGAGGCCAGATTTTAATTATACCCTGTTAGTCGATAAAGATTGCGGTCTCTGTACAAGTGGATTCGGGGGGCGAAGCTTTACCCTTGGTGTGGCCGATGGGGTTACAGTGTTAGCTGGCAAGGCTTCTACAGCAGATGCTTTTGCAACTTTCCTTGCAAACAAGACAACGGTTAATTCCTCGGAAATAAAAAGGGTATGGGCAGAATCAATATACCCTGAAACCGATATAGCTGGTTCAAAAATTACCCATTCAATAGGCATATTGAATGATAATGAAATAGCAATGGCTATAAACAAAGGCAAAGAAGAGGCTGCTAAGCTAATGGAAAAAAAATTGATTAATGGCGCCATTTTTTCAGTTAAAGATCATGTAGATTATGTGGGCTGCTTTAAAACCGCTGTGAGAGTGGAAAACAATAACTGATTAAATCATTTACTGCCTCTGTCTTTACAAACAATTATCTTTATAAGGCATGTAATTAACATTTACCGAAAGGAGGAAATTGAGATGTCTAAGGTATTAATAAAAAATATTGGGTGCTTGTTATCGGGAGATATTAACAATCCAATCTTAGAAGGAGATTCTATAATTATAGATGGATCTTCAATTGCTTCTATAGGAAAGGAGGATGACATTAAAAAAGAGGATATTGACACAATAATCGACATTAATGGTGCGACGGTAGCGCCTGGATTGATTGACTCCCATTGCCATGTCTGTGTTGGTGACTACACGCCACGCCAGTTTGCAACTAATTTTATTGAGGGGGAGCTTCACGGTGGCGTAACTACAGTTATTTCTGCCGGAGAGTGCCATTATCCCGGTCGCCCCAAGGATCCAGCTGGAACAAAGGCCCTGGCTATTTTATCTGCCAAGGCCTTCGCTAATTTCCGACCAGGTGGTGTAAAGGTGATCGGCGGCGGATTGATACTTGAAAAGGGGTTGACGGAAGGTGACTTTGAGGAAATGGCAAAAGAGGGAGTAACCCATGTGGGCGAAATTGGCCTTGGGAGCGTTAAGCAGCCAGAAGACGCTGCCCCAATGGTCGAATGGGCAAAAAAATATGGAATGACCGTAATGATGCATACCGGTGGGACTTCTATTCCAGGCAGTTCAACCGTCACTGCAGAGATGGTAAGGAAAACTAAGCCAGATATTGTTGCGCATTTGAACGGCGGTCCGACCTCCATCCCTTTATCTGAGGTAGAAATTCTGGTCAAAGAAACGGATCTGTTTCTTGAAATTGTCCAGTGTGGAAACCCCCTTGTAGCTGTTGAGGCAATCAAGATGATAAAGGGAAATAATGCACTAAATAGGGTAATTATAGGGAACGATATGCCGTCTGGGACCGGTGTAATACCCCTAGGTATACTAAGAACGCTGAATCTGATTTCCTCTCTTGGTGGAATTAGCGGCCCGGATGCCATAGCCATGGCAACAGGAAACACAGCACGGTGTTATAACCTCAATAGAGGCTTGATTAA
Source organism: uncultured Desulfobacteraceae bacterium (assembly GCA_964611035.1). Classification (GTDB taxonomy): domain Bacteria; phylum Desulfobacterota; class DSM-4660; order Desulfatiglandales; family B25-G16; genus B33-G16. The sequence continues at coordinate 59,992 of CAZSWT010000008.1, read as the reverse complement.
GGAGGGATACGAGGCAGATCTCATAATGATGGACACGCCAATGGGGTCAGTTGGCAAAGACGCTGTCGGCGCAATTGAATGTGGAGATATTCCAGGAATAGGACTGGTTATGGTAGATGGTGTAGTGAAGGCACAGGTAAGCCGCAACACACCACCGCCAGTAAGAAAATGCGTGATAAGCGGCCCTGAAAAATAAATAGGATAAGGAAAATTAATAGGGGCAAACTAATTATTGTGAATGTGATTAGTCAGTAGTCACTTGTCACTGGCAGTGCCACTAAGGTTAAGGATTTAGTAAATGGCTAATGAGCAATGGCAAGTAATACTGCATATATTATCTATTCAAAGAATAGGAGGAAAACATGGAAATTAGAAAAATCGTTACCATTGTGGAAGAGACCAGAAAAGAGATGGGGAAAGATCTTCCCAAACCAGTTAAAAAGGCTGCTGCCATAGTGGTTATCAATAACCCCTTTGCCGGCAAGTACCAGGAAGACCTGACCCAGCTTACAGAGGATGGCGTAAAGCTTGGTGATATGTTGGGCACGATGGCACGGGAAGCCCTCGGAATAGCAAAAGAGGAGTGCGAAGGATACGGTAAGGGGGCAATCATTGGTATGAATGGTGAGCTTGAGCATGGTCATGCCATCCTGCACCCGAAGCTGGGGGCTCCTTTTCGAGAGGCCCTTGGAGGCGGTAAGGCGATCATACCATCGGCAGCGAAGATGGGTGGACCAGGCGCAGAACTTGACATTCCTACCCATTATAAGGATGCTGCCTTTGTGAGGAGCCACTTTGATGCTATGCCCATAAGCGTCCAGGACGCACCCAGAGAGGATGAAATCCTCATCGTATTAGTAGTCACAAACTCTGGAAGGCCCTTGCCACGTATCGGCGGTCTCAAAAAGGAAGATGCCAAAAAGGAAGATGGGTTGCGGTAATAATTAAACGTTTTAGAATTTCTACAACTGATGTAAATCATAAATCTTTTAGAAGTACTTGATTTATGCCTGCCTGCCATCGCTCTCGCTTAGGCGAGGCAGGCGGCTATCAATATGGAATTATACCCACTTTTGTATAATGCCATTATGCCAGTATTCCAATTGTGGCGAAGCCCCTAATTTCTATCCAACCTCTTTAATTGATCTTCTGTTCTCCTAAAAGAAAAGCTATTCTTGTCGATATTTTTTAAAGCTGCTACCTATAAATATGTCATGGCTTTTAACTAAGGTAGAAATGTCATCTTTTTCCAAATTGACAACATCTTCTTTTTGGTGCTATACAAAAACAGACACAACCATCCAGCATGCCTATATACTATCCTGTAATAAAAGGAGAGACTGTTATGACATCAACAAGAGACAAAAAGCTCATCCTCTGGTTTAATGAGATCAGCATAGGAGATGTCCCCCTTGTAGGTGGCAAGAACGCATCCCTGGGAGAGATGTATCAAAAACTTACCTCTAAAGGCGTCAATATCCCAGGCGGATTTGCCATCACTGCCTATGCCTACCGTTACCTTATCAAAGAGGCCCACATAGAAGAGGCAATTAAGGATGCCCTGGCTGGCCTGAACACCCATGATATGGAAAACCTTAAGGAACGAGGCCAGAGAGTACGCGCTATAATAAGAAATACCGACTTCCCCCCTGATCTTACCCAGGCAATAATAGATGGCTACCATACAATGGAGAAGGACTATAGAAAAGGAGTGGATGTAGCAGTACGATCCTCTGCAACCGCAGAGGATCTTCCTGATGCATCCTTTGCAGGACAACAGGAGACCTTCCTGAATATTCAGGGAGAAGACCCCCTTATTGATGCATGCAAGCGATGCTTTGCCTCCCTGTTTACCAACCGCGCTATATCCTATAGACACGATAAGGGCTTTGGCCAGTTTGATGTGTATCTCTCGATTGCAATACAGAAGATGATAAGAAGCGATCAGGCATCTGCCGGTGTTATATTCTCTATTGATACAGAGACAGGCTTTCAAGATGCCGTGTTTATCACCGCCTCCTATGGGCTGGGAGAAAACGTAGTACAGGGTGCAGTGAACCCTGATGAATACTATGTGTTTAAACCAACCCTTAGAGAAGGAAAACGGCCGATCATAGGAAAACGAGTAGGGAGCAAAGAGGTAAAGATGATCTATACAGATAACCAGGACAAACCAGTAGAAAATATTGCAACCACAAAGAAAGAGAGGGAAGGCTTTACCCTCACCGATGATGAGATCCTTACCCTTGCACAATGGGCATGTACCATAGAAGATCACTACGAAAAACCCATGGACATTGAATGGGCAAAGGATGGAGATAAAGGTGAGCTCTTTATTGTACAGGCACGTCCTGAGACCGTACACTCCCAGCAGAAAACAAAGACCATCGAAACCTATGTGCTCAAAGACACCGCCCCTGTGATTATCACAGGCCAGGCAGTGGGAACCAAGATCGGAAAAGGCCTGGCCCATATCATAGAAGATAGCGCCCATATTGGTGAGTTTCGGGAAGGTGAGGTACTGGTAACCACCATGACCGATCCTGACTGGGAACCTATCATGAAGATAGCCACTGCCATTGTCACCAACAAGGGAGGCCGTACCTGCCATGCTGCAATCATCTCGAGAGAACTTGGTATCCCCTGTGTGATTGGAACCGAGGATGCGACAGAGCAAATTGCAAACGGGCAACCCATTACTGTCTCATGTGCCCAGGGAGAGACCGGCTATGTCTATGAGGGACTGCTTGAATTTGAGATTGATACCCTTGACCTGGACACTATTCCTCCCACAAAGACAAAGATCATGATGAATGTGGGTATGCCTGAGAATGCCTTTAAGGATGGACAGATACCAAATGATGGGGTTGGGCTTGCACGGGAAGAGTTTATCATAAACTCCCATATAGGGATCCATCCCCTTGCCCTTATCCACTACAATGAGCTTAAAAAAAGCAATGACCCTGAAGTAAAAGAGATTGTGAAAAGGATCAATGAGATGACTGCAGCGCACCCGGGTGACAAAAAGGCATTCTTTATCAATAAACTGGCCCGTGGCATTGGCAGGATTGCAGCAGGCTTTTATCCCAATGATGTGATTGTGAGACTGTCTGACTTTAAGACCAATGAGTATGCCAATCTCGTTGGAGGACACCTCTATGAACCAGTCGAGAGCAATCCCATGATAGGATGGAGAGGTGCCTCTAGATATTATGATGAGCGGTTTAAAGAGGCCTTTGGCCTGGAGTGTAAAGCAATCCTCAAGGCCAGAGATGAAATGGGACTGACTAATATCAAGGTGATGGTTCCCTTTTGCAGAACCCCTGAAGAGGGAAAAAAGGTCATTGATACCATGAGGGAGTTTGGCCTTATACAGGGTGACAATGGCTTAGAGATCTATGTGATGTGTGAGATCCCAAGTAATGTTATCTCTGCAGAGAGCTTCGCAGATATCTTTGATGGATTCTCTATTGGTTCAAATGACCTCACCCAGTTAACCCTGGGCCTTGACAGAGACAGTGACCTGGTAAGCCACATATTTGATGAAAGAAACGATGCGGTCAAGACCATGGTCAAGCAGGTCATTGATGTGGCAAAAAAAAGGGGAAGAAAGATAGGGATCTGTGGTCAGGCACCCAGTGATTTCCCAGAATTTGCAACCTTTCTTGTGGAATGTGGCATTGACTCAATCAGTCTTATCCCTGATACAGTGGTGAAAACACGACTTGCCATTGCTAAAAAAGAGGAGGAGATGGGGGAAAGGATGCAACAGGCATAGAGTAAAGAGAGCTAAAAGGATTACTATTGATCTAAATGTAGGTGATAGAAGAGATAAAGATACAATATCCAAAAACGTCTGGAACCATGCTGCCAAACGGGTGCGAAATAATACCAATAAATCGGACGTATTAATAACGATGTGACGGTTTTTTATCCTTAGCCAGAGTGAGCTGTTTAGATTTGATACTTGGGGCGGAAGATACTATGACCAAGGCAAGGCTTTTCGATGAATGGCCGGAGAGGTACGACCAGTGGTTCACAACCCCTATCGGGAGACTGATAAAAGAGTATGAGAGAGAGGTTATCATAGAGCTATTGAGGCCCAGGAATGAAGAGAGGATATTGGATGCGGGTTGCGGTACAGGGGTTTTCACTCTTGATATCCTTGCCTTGGGAGCGCGTGTTGTTGGGCTTGATACATCCCTTTCCATGCTCATGCGGGCAGGACAGAAGGCCAAGGGATATCTTTTTTATAAGGTCATAGGCAATATGATGAACCTACCATTTGCCGACTATGCCTTTGACAAGGTGATTTCTGTGACCGCACTTGAGTTCATCAAGGATGCAAGAGGAGCTCTCAAAGAATTATTCCGCGTGACCAAGCAGGGAGGGTGCCTTGTGGTGGCCACACTGAACAGCCTTAGCCCTTGGGCGGCCCGCAGAAAAGCTCGGGCCCAAAAGGGGCAAAGCCCCATATTTGAAAAGGCCATCTTCAGGTCACCAGATGAGATAAGGAACAGTATGCCTGTTGAGGGTATAGTCACGACGGCAATACATTTTCAAAAAGATGATAGCCCGGGAGAGGCAAAAAAGATTGAGTTGCAAGGTAAATTGAAGGGCTTGAACACGGGAGCCTTCTTGGCTTCTCGCTGGGAAAAGCCGAATTAGTTTCGTGCCCCAAGAATTGCCTGAGTAACGTCTTCAGGCTCTACACCAGGGGCCTCTACCTTTTGTTTTTCATAGAACTCTTCTATTTTTGGCATTATTTCCTTTTCTTCTCTCTTTGTTTCCTTTATGGTATCTTCGAGATTGAAAATCTGCTTTTTAGGATAAAACGTGAAGTCACCAGAGATGCCTATATCTTTGATTATCGTTTTCTGTACCTCCTGTGCGGTTCTTATAAGGCCGCCCTTAGCCTTGTATATCCCATAGAGTATCTCTATACCTTCCTTGATCTTTACTCCTTTTGGAATGTGTGGAGTTTTTTTAAAAATAAACTCCGGAGAATTAAACCATGCTGCAAGTTCTGTAACCTTGCGTATAATCTCGTCATTTAAATTCACATGCTCAAGCTTTCCCAATGCCTTCTCGTACTTTTCCTTCAAAACCCTTATAATCTCTTCCCGAGGCGGAATAATTCCCAGCTCTCGTTTCATGCTGGTAACATTCTCCTTCATTGTTTTAAATATCTTGTCGCGGAACTTTTCATCAGGCACCTTTATGGCTTTAACCATTTTATCGTAGTCGAAATCTAAAATGACCGATCCTACAAAAACCATTGAGTCTGCAATGTCACCACCTCCAAGACCTGCAATTTTCCGGCCTTCAGATGTTATGACATCGTTCACTTCACGGAATTCAGACTTTATGCCGAATTCCCCGTAGGTCTCTATAGGAGGAGCTGCGAGATGTTGGTATATCTCGCTTATTTTTTTAGGTAAATGGGTATTGTCCCTATTCCATATAATATGATAAAAGATCTGATTGTTATCAAGATAGACCGTTCCACCTCCTATTTCTCTCCTGAAAACTGGAAGATGCTCTTTTTTGCAATATTCAAGGTCTACTTCCTGTTTTGCATCCTGAAAGTAACCAATACTTACGAACGGGGTTTTTGGTGATACTATATCAATTCCCTCTACTCCCAATCTTGCAAGGGCGTGAAAAATCAGCATAGATTGCTCCCACGGCATATCACCAAGATCAAATAGATACATAATATCCTCTCTTTTAAGTTTTAGTATTATTCTTTTACCTTATTGGCAATTACTGTTACTGATGAGGTAAAGATATGTAGGAGTTTACTATGAGGCAGATAGATAAACCAGATAAGTCCTGGAATCATGTGGACATACCAGAATACTTCAGGCCTTGAGCGTAGTGTTTCTATTATGGTGATTTTATTCAAGAGGCTGCTCTGAATACCCATCCAGGAATTAACCCAGTTTTCAGTGAATGCACCCATATAATCATGTGCTGAAACAATATCTGGGGTGGCTATGAGTAAGCCCTGAGCAATAAAGCCAGATATCACTAAAAAGAAAATAAAGAAAATAGATATAATGTCTTCTTCTTCTGTCAAAAGCTGGTTGGGCCTTAGGAAAAAGCGGCGAATAATGGACAAAAGACAACCAATTAAGGTAATGACTCCAAAAGTTGATAGAAGAAATTCTAGGGAGTGACAGAAAGTACCCGTCTCAAAGACATAGGCAAATGAGAACAATGGTATTTCCCGGCTCAGGCCTGCCAGGCAAAAGGTTCCAAATAGTTTAATGATATGAACTGCTACAATAACAATGATACCCCAAACGATTAATGTGTGAGCGAGCCACCTATAAAAGGATTGACCCAGTAATTTTTTATGGAAGATGACATCCATAAAAGTTACCTTGATATACCAGAAGGGATTCCCCCAGAAGGTTTTCCAGGCCCTCCTAAATAGTAAAATGAATTTTTCCCATTTACCCGCACCCTCCTCTGCACCCTCTATGGTGCCCTGAAGATAAATACTCATCCGAAACCATAGCCCCCATAGAAAAATAAGGACAGTAAGGATAAAAAAGGAATAAGTTATAATAGTTTTTTCCATAAAGATTTTCTGATTGATATAGCTATAATAAGTGATTAACTCTCATATCCAGCGTCAGGAAATGCATTCATGTAAGTTGATCAGCTGATATTTCATGTATAACCAGAGCCATCTTTCAGCCATTTCCCAAGGCCTATTTCATGGCCATCATAACGATTTCCGTCAAATCCATAACCTTGAGCTTTATCCCCTGCTTCCGCGCCCTGGTACTAATAGTCCTTATACATTGCTGGCAGGCGGTAACAACTATATCAGCCCCTGTATTTTGTATTTCGTCTATTTTTTTCTGGGCAATTGCTGCAGAAAGCTCTGGGTCTACCATCTCAAGATTTCCGCCTCCCCCACAACAGATAGCTTTTTCTCTATTGTGTGCAAGCTCAACAAGCTTTAGACCTGGAATCATCCTCAAAACCTCCCGTGGAGGCTCATACACACCACTATTCCTACCCAGATCACAGGGATCATGATATGTAACCGTGAGATCTAATTCCTTCAAGGGAATTTTTTTTTCTTTGATGAGTTGTTCCAGCAGATGGCTGGAGTGAAGCAGTTCCACATCGGTATCATAAAACTCATTCCAGGTCCGATAACAAGAAGGGCAGGAAAATACCACTCTTTTTGCCCCAACTTCCTGTATTTTATCTAAATTATGTGCCTTAAGCTTTTCAAGCTCTTTGGACATCCCCGCACCAATAAGGGGAAAGCCACAGCACCATTCCTCTCCTGCTAAGATCGTAAAGTCCACGCCACCTTTATCCAAAATTTGAACAAAATTTTGGGGTATCTTCTGTACCATGGGGAAGTAGGAAGCCACACAGCCAACAAAATAAACTATTTCAGCCTTATCTTTCTGGTATCTGTGTTCTGGAATCTCCTCAAGATCCTCTATCCATTCTGCCCTCTCTTCATTTTCATCAGCGGAGATATTGTGATCTGAAAGCAGATTTTTTTTAAGATTTTCCAAGGTCTTTGGGTAATGCCCTAGTTCAACCAGAGTCTCCCTCATGGCCACTGATAAATCTTTTAGGTTTATTGATACAGGGCAGGCTACATTACATGCCGCACACAGTGTACATCGGAATGCCTTCTCAGAAAAGGTTTTTAAGGTGTCTTCATTCAGCTTTCTGGGGCCGAAGATACGTGCCCATAATCCATATTGGTTTCTTATAAACCTCTTTAAGGTCTGGATCTTACCCCTGGGGTTAATTTCCTCATCCTCTAACTCTGCATATACAGGGCAGGAATTCAGGCATTCTCCGCATCGAGTGCATGCATCAATCTCAAGTAAGTGTCTGGAAGATAGTTTAGAGATGTCTATGGGCATTAAGAAGCAACTCCGTGCTCAACAATCTCTCCCCTTATCCACTCTCCTATCTCATCGGGATCGGTCATCAGATTGTCGAGCTCATCCAGGTTATCGGGCTTGATTTTGAACATCCATCCCTTTCCAAATGGATCGTCGTTGATAAGTTTGGCGTTCTCTTCCAACTCCTCGTTTACTTCCACCAATTCTCCACTAACAACAGCATAGACCTTTCCCAGCCACTTACCCGATTCCATTTTGGTGAAATTCTTTCCTTGTTTGAGTTTTTTGCCTAGTGGGGGTAGACCGATATACACGATCTCACCAGACATGAGTTGAGCATAATCATTCATTCCCATGACTATGAGATCATCCTCGACCCGACCCCAAAAGTGGTTCTTTTCGTAGTAAAGCCCTTCGGGAAAATTGAATCCTTCAATCTCCATTTTCAAACCTCCATTTTTTTAATTAAATTTATGCAGCCACGGTTTCACGGACATCCATTTCCTTGTAAAGTATCGCAATGAACTCAGTAATATTATAGATTTCGATATTCCACCTTCTAAGCTTGGCGTTCCTGAAGTTATGCAAGCACGAAGGGCATTCAGTAAGCAGGATTTCTGCCCCTGTCTCTTCAATGATCTTCCTTAGCCGGTTTCTAGCAATCGTTATGGATTCTTTGGGGAATGAACCACGAACTCCTCCTCCTGCACCACAACACATGGCGTTTTCCCTGGTTCGCTCTGGTTCCACAAAATTGGGAGCAATCTTACGGATAATTTGCCTCGGCTCCTCATATATACCCTCATGGCGACCAAGATCACAGGGGTCGTGGTACGTAACCTTTTTATCAGTTTTGACCTTAAAGTCGTATTCTGCCAGAAACTGGGTGATGTGTTTTAACTCGAGGTTTAAATCCTTATAAAAAGGGTGGTTTTTAAATGTCCGATAACAGTAGGGGCATGTAGTGATAAGTGTCTTTGCCCCAGTTCTATGAAATTCATTGATATTATGCCTTGCCAACTCCTTGCGTGCCTGATAACCGACATCCTCTAACACCCCACTGCAGCAAACCTCATCAATCATGGTAAATTTTACTCCCAGAATATCCAAGAGTTTTATCGTTTTTTCTACGCTTTCTCGCTCCCTATAGGTCCCTACGCAGCCCACAAAAAGGACATAAGGGGCTTTTTCATGTTTATGGCCCCAATCGGGTTTTTCCTCCTCGCCGTAAAGATTTCCTGTCTTTGCAATAACATCGGACATAGCCTTAAACATATTGTCATATCCCAGGTTTACCATATCCTTGCGTGCGGCCCTGATTACCTCTGGAGGGTCAACACCTGATGGGCAATTTATGGTGCAATTCATACAGGTAGTACAATTAAGTAATGATTTTGCAATGCCCTCTGAGGGTTTGGTTTTTTCATCTATTATCTCTTTTATGAGGACCATTTTACCCCCGGCATTTGTCGCCCAGTTTTTTGTTATGTCGAATATAGGGCAAACCATACGACAAAAACCACAGCGCGAACACTGAGTAACCATATGTTGATATTTTTTACTCAATTCAAGTGGTTCAGACATAATCTATCCTTTTAAAAATGCAGGGCCATCTTTCCGGGGTTCATAATATTATTTGGGTCGAGTGCCTTTTTGATTTTTTTCATGACCTCCATCTCTACACTGTCATGTTCAAGGCCCATATAATCTGCCTTTGATAGACCGATTCCATGTTCACCGGTGAGTGTGCCGTTTAGGGATACTGCAAGGTGAAACAGATCCGATTCGACCATCTCCATTTTTTTTACCTGTTCAGGATCATATGTATCATAGAGTATTTGTGGGTGAAGGTTCCCATCCCCTGCATGTCCATAAGTCCCAATTACCAACCCCCTTTTTTTGGAAATTTCCTGTACCCCTACCAGAAGATCGGTAAATTTTGAAATAGGAACCGTGACATCATCCAAGACACCAGTGCTGATCCTTGAAAGGGTAGCATAGGCACCTTTCCTTGCCTCCCATAATTCCATCCGTTCTTTTTCTTCCTTTGCAGTTTTAATAGTTAGGGGATTATTTTTCTTAAATATTTCAAGGATGACCATCATCTGGGCCTCTACCTCCTGCCAAGTGTACCCATCTGTCTCGGTTAGGAGCATGGCCTCACATTCAGGCAATTCCAATGAGGTATTTTCCCTGATAGATTTAAGTGTTACCTTGTCTAATATCTCCATGACACTAGGTATTAGGTTGCTGCCGGTCATTGTCTCAGAGATAGCATGTCCTGCATCTTCCAGACGATCAAAGGTTGCCATGGCTGTCATTGCATGGAGCGGAACAGGGTTTATCTTGAGGGTAACCTCCGTTATTACCCCAAGGGTCCCTTCAGAACCAGTAAAGAGCTTTGGAAGGTCATATCCGGACACACACTTCATTGTGTGTGCACCTGTGTGCATTATTTCCCCTGTTGGGATAACTACCTCAAGGCCAAGGACATAGTCACGGGTTGTGCCGTATTTAGCGCCTTTTATTCCGCCGGCATTGGTGGCAACATTTCCCCCAATAGTGGATACAGAACTGCTGGCCGGATCAGGAGGAAAGATAAATTTATATTTTGAAAGTTCTTTGTTCAAATCATCACATATCACCCCTGGCTGAACTGTGGCATATCTGTCTTCGATCTTAATTTCTATGATCTTATTCATTTTTGAAACATCAATAACAATGCCTCCCTCAATTGCTATTACCCCACCGCTCAGGCTTGTTCCAGCACCCCTGGGGATGATCGGTACCCCTTTTTTGTTTGCAATGGTAACTATCTGAGATATCTGTTCTTTTGTTTCAGGCCAGATCAAGGCATCAGGCCTGTAAACATTTATTGAGGCATCATATGAATATGGGATAAGATCCTCTATTTTATCTGAGAAGTTATCTTCCCCGACAATATCAATAAATTTATGCATATTATTCATACAATCAAATCCTCCCATACATGCGGAAATAAATTATTATATCTCAAGGACAGGAAATGTTACAGAGCTATGCGGCATAAAGACAATTTCAGGATTATCAGGTGCTAAATCATATCCTATTGATATTGCCTCTTGTGGCGAAGATGCAGGTATAATCCCTGAATTTTGTAGCTCTTCTGGACTAATAGAGGAATAAAGCACGATCTTAAACCTTTCAGCCCATAGGGCGATACCAAAACCCATCAGGCCACCAATGGTGCAATTATCCTTAAGCAAATTGTACCTATCTCTATTTGATGAAAACTTGCTTAATATATGCGAAAAATCATCGTTACCCATGCCATCCCTGCATTCTGCAAACAGGATGATAACCCCTCCTGGTTTGGTCACCCTGCTAATATTATCAAAGGCCTTATAAACTTGATATAGATTTATATCCTCAGGATAGCCCATAGCACTTGCAACAATCATATCCCCTTTCAGGTTGGTGTGAATAGAAAAGAACTTCTCTGCCAGCCGGCATCCTTCTATGTGTGCAGCGAGGGGGTCTCCTGCAACAACACCGGCAATTTCCTTTTGTGGATTTATTATCGTATTAAGAAGAAAATGGGCCTTAGCCATCTTCATAATCTCGATAATGTCATCCCGAAGGGGGTTGTCATCAACATATCCTGATTGAACCTTTGGGTTGATACCTTCTTCAGGGCTACCAAGGGCAAAGCGGTGATTTACCTGTATGGTATCATACCCAGCCACTCCAATTGATAGGGCCTTTGGACCACCTCCGAAACCCGTTAGAAAGTGGTAAACGATGCCTCCTGTAAGTATAACCTTATCCGCTTCCATGACCCTTCGGTTTATCCAGGTCTTATTTCCTCTGGATGTCTCCCCCAGATAGGTAAGCTCTTCTTTTTCCCTTGCCAGGTGATCGAAAACATTTATCCTGTCCATCAAATCCCTGCCGACAAGTCTCTCTACTTCCCCTGGTGTATGCCTCCTGTGGTCACCGTTCCCCAACAAGATTGTTATCTTATCATCCATTACCCCGACTTTGTTTAACTCATCAACAAGGGGCGGTAAGAATTGGTCAGGCCCCGCCCACAGCCTGGTTATATCCGGAGCAAGGATTATAACAGTATCTTCTCCATAAACAATCTTATCAAGAGGGGGAGAGGCTATAGGGTTCCTTAACAGCTCTATAATTATAGCTGGAAGGTCCGTGATTTTTTCTACCTTTTTGGCCTCTATAGTGCCAAGAACCTTTCCTCTGCTAAGCTCCACAGACAAAAATTGATCCCCATATTCCATCTTATATATGGACATTTGAAAAATCCCTTATTACAATTGAGTTGTCTTGCTGCCCCTGAATAGGGAGCATTTCAATAAAAGATTAAAAAAGGGAGAGGCATTTTCCCTTTCCCTTTTTTAATGATATAAAACCAGAAAGACACTATTTTTTGCTTAAGTTATATAGCTAAATAGTGCTTCATAACCTCTTCAGAGTTTAATAGTTTATCTGCATCATCATATAGTTTTATTTTTCCACCCTCGAGGATATATCCTTTTTGGGCATGCTCTAATGCCATCTTTGCATTTTGCTCCACAAGGAGTATTGATTTTCCCTCTTCGTTAAGCCTTGTTATTTCATCAAATAGGCCCTGTACCAGAGTAGGTTGCAGGCCGGCAGTTGGCTCATCCAAAAGAAGTAGATCAGGATCGGTCATCAAGGCACAAGCAACGGCCAGCATCTGTCGCTCACCTCCGCTTAATGTGCCACCCAACTGACCCCGCCTATCTTTCAAAACAGGAAAACGATTATATACCATCTCCAGGCGTGTATTAATGGTTTCCTTTGATTTCTCCTTGACGACACCCATTCGGAGGTTTTCGAATACCGTGAGCGTGGGAAAGATACTGTCGTCCTGTGGAACGTAATTTACCCCCTTATCGGATATCTTGTCAGGAGCGAGCCGCGTAATATCTTCACCCTTATACGTGATGGTACCCCCATAGAAATCACAGATACCATAAACCGACCTGAGGAATGTTGTTTTTCCCGCTCCATTGGGCCCTATGACAGCGGTAAAGCCACCTTCCTCAACATCTACAGAGAGGCCCTGCAGGATCAGGGCCTTGCCATATCCTGATTGCAGATCCCTGGTTTCCAATATATTCATCTTATCCTCCTCCTAAATACACTTCAAGGACACGTTCGTTGGTCTGAATTTCCTGTGGATCCCCTTTTGCCAGGTTCTGGCCGTAATACATGACATATATGGGGTTGCAGAGATTCATGATTACGTCCATCTTGTGCTCAACTACCAGAAAGGTAAGGCCTTTTTCATCCTTCAACCTCTCGATTCCACTCATTATGCTTTTGGTTTCGTCGATTGTTGCACCGGCTGTTGGCTCATCAAGTAATAGGAGTTCCGGTTCGGTCATGATAGCTCGACTGATCTCGAGCATTTTTCGTTTTCCTGCACTCAAATTTTTGGCATATTCATTCCGTTGATCATAGATTCCCATGTCATTGAGAAGACTTTTAGCCTTTTCCCAGTTTTCTTTCTCCTGCTTTTTTACAGCCCCAAATCTGAAGGCACCGAACACACCTTCTCCTACCTGGTTTTTTGGGGCCAACAGTATGTTCTCCCAGACGGTCATTTCCCCGAGTTTACGGGCAATCTGAAAGGTTCTGGTCAAACCCCTAAGGCATATCTGGTCAGACCTTAGACCATCTATTCTTTCGCCTTTGAAATAAATTTCTCCGCTGTCTGGAGGATAGACACCCCCTGCCACATTAAAAAATGTGGTTTTGCCGGCCCCATTAGGACCTATGAGTGCTGTAATGGTTTTCTCCTCCAGCTCTATTGAAAGGCCATCGAGGGCCTTAATCCCTCCAAAGTACAAATATATCTGATTGGCATTAAAGATACTGGCCATAAAAGATATCTCCTTTCATTAAATATGCTTTTCTATGGTTGTTGCCCTTTCTGGTATTGCCCCCTGAGGTCTGAATCTAATAAATACGATAAGGAGCAGGCCAATAATGATAAGACGCATGGCTGGCATAACATAAGGTGGGCCTAAGGCGGGCAGAAAGCGTGTCCCCTGTTCAAAAAGCCCAATTATAAGGAGCGCACCTATAAGGATGCCCATATTGTTCCTTAAACCACCTACAATAACGAATATCCATACAAGAAATGTAGTAGTAGGAACAAACTCACCAGGCTGAATTGCCATTGCATAATGGGCCCAAAGGCTCCCCGCTGCCCCCATTATGGCACAGCCAACTACCCAGGCCGACATCCTGGCACTAAAGACGGATTTCCCTAACGAGGAGGTTATTAGCTCATCCTCTCTTACACCTCTCCACACACGTCCCAAAGGGGCATGATAAAAGCGTTGCGTTATCCAATAAGCTATGGCCAAAATCAGGAGCACAACAAGAAAAAAGAGATATCGGTTGCCTGTAGGCATAGGAATGAGACGGATTCCAGCTGAGCCAGTGGTGAGCCAGAGCTCGTTTAAGGCGACATAATGTATGGTCTCAGCAATCCCTATAGAGGCGACTGCAAGATAATCTTCCCTTAACCTGAGAAGTGGGACACCTATCAAGAAGCCAATAAGTGCAGCCAAAACAATAGCCGCTAATAACCCTACAATAAATGGAGCTTCAATACGCCCCGGGATTCCACCAGGAAATCCAGCAAAGATTTCCATCTGACGAAATCTATGAGGAACTGTGAGAATTGCGGATGCGTATGCCCCAACCGCGAAAAAACCTGCAATACCGAAGTTCGGAAGGTTGGCATACCCAAAATGGATATTTAATGCCAAACCCAAGATAGAATAAATGGCTACTATTGTCGCAATCGTAAGAATCCAAGAAAATATTTCCATTGAATTTTCTCCCCTCCTAAAAGTCCACTTGGCTTAATAAGAAGTATGATAACCATTAATAAGTAGGCAGTAACTACCTTATATGGTGGGGATAGCCATATTGCCGTGGCTTCCATTGCAAAGGCAATGATTAAGGCCCCGAAGACAGCACCATATGGATTATCTATGCCACCCACGATGAGGCATGCGAATAAGGTCACAAGGACCCCAATGCCCATTTCAAATCTTATTGTTCCCAGGATACCCATGAAGACCCCTCCCATGGCGGCAAGGGCGCAGGCAATAATCCACGTGTACACATAGACCCGCTCGATAGAAATACCTCGTATCTCAGAAAGCTCTGGGTTATCTGATGTGGCCCTCATGAGACGGCCCAACTGTGTGTAACGGAGCATCAAGAAGATCGCCACAGCCACTAAAATAACTGCAAGGATAATAAACATCTGATTCGTAGTAAAAAAGAAAGGTCCGAGATGCTTTGCCCTGGCGAGAGGTATCTTAAACTGGTAAGGCTGAGGGCCCCAGGCTATCAGGATGAGATTGCGGATAACGAATCCTGCCCCCAAGGAGACAACAAGAAGGGTAAGCGGTCCAACCTTTATATCCATAAGGGGTTTAAATATCACCTTATGGAGAATAACCCCGAGCAGGGCAGTTAATGCCATGGACAATATCAATGCCCATACTATATTTATCCCAAAAGAAAGGTTAAAGAGTAACGCAAGGAAAGTGCCCGAAGTTACAAGATCCCCGTAGGTCAGATTGAAATATTTTGTAACCTTGATAGCGAGACACAGCCCAAGGGACGGTAAGGCTAAAGTAGCAAATGTAAGTAGTCCATAACTGAGAAGGTCTTCCATGATTTCGTCCACCTTTAGGTTATAATTAAACTACCGGGGGTGGAATTGACCACCCCCGGCTGAGCAAATTACTATTTAGCCCTTTTAGCACGGAGCTCCAAAACACCAGCGATGATGTCCTGGATATCATCTGGAATCACCGTACCGATTCGTTTCATCCCTGATGGATCTTTGGTTGTCATTACTTCCACTTTCAGGTAGGTGACAGGGTCGCCGTATTTGTTCCAATCCTGTGTTCCAGCCATTCCCTCATAGTTTATTTCTTTACCAGCTCGCAGGGCCTTAATCCCATCAGCATAGGTATAGACCTTCTCTCCCGGGGGTTGGGCAACCGCTCGAGCAGCATTTATGATGGCCCGTCTATCAGCGGATTTTGCCTTTTCGATGGCAAGGGCGAATATCAAGCAGGCATCATAGGTATTTGGAGAAAAGGGTGTGACCCCTGACTTACCCGATATCTTGTTTAATTTCTGCTCCCAGGCCTTGGTGCGCTCGTTTTCCAGAACACCCGGGTTTACCCCGATGGCACCCTCACTGGCAGGGAGAGCGGCCTTTGCGCTTGTCCGGTTTGCAAAGTCAGATCCGATCCACTGACCCCCCAAGCCCATTTCATACCACTGTTTAAAGATGGTCGCGTCTGTCTCAGGGTTTGCCTCCCAGAAGATAACCGGCGGTTTTTGTTTAAAGAGTTTTTTGAGCTCGGCGCGATACGATGCCTGGTTGAGCGCGAATTCAATCTTGTCAACCAGTGGTAAACCGACCACCTTGCATGCATCCACAACACCTCCGAAGATGCTTCTGGATCCCTCAGTATCTGCGGTAAAGGTTGCGGCCTTTTTAGGCTTAAAGGTCTTCATTGCATAGTAAACCATGCCAGCAGTCATAACCACGTCGGAGGATACCGTCCGGTAGATATGCTCATCATCGATTCCGCCACCCATCACATCGAGTTTGGTCGTCCCAGCGGTTGGAGAGATCTGTAAAGCACTGGCCTCTTTACTCAGCGGCACGACTGAACGAACCGTTGCAGATGTTGGCCCGACAATCCCAACAACCTTGTCGATATCATAGAGCTTTCTTGCACCTTCAATGGCGGGTTTAGATTTCGTTTCCGTGTCCGCTTTATAGAGTTTAATCTTACGTCCAATTGGCCACAGATTTCGGTCTGCATTGATCTCCTGGACTGCCAACTCAGCACCTGGGTCAGCGCCAGCAGCCACCCAGGCCCAAACACCGGTATACGGCAAAAGAAGGCCTAAGCGGACGGGCTCGGCAGCAGTCGCCGGCTGCACAAAAGAGAACACCCCAATAAAAAGCGCCACTACAGCAATTATTGATACCTTTCTCATAACACACCTCCTATTAGTTAAATTAATTAACCACTAAACCAGTACTGAATTCACCTCCTTTCATATTGAGATTTTATCGTTCCCGATGACTTCGAAAACTGAAGTTGTCTCACGTGGGCCTTCTTTCTTTTCTCCAGATCCTTTATTAGATTCCACTGCCTCTCTAATTCTGGATTCTACATAATCAAGATGTTCGAGGATACTCACCCTTGCCAGATCAGAATCCCTTTTCTTTATTGCCTTAACTACATTAGCGTGCTGATTGTATATATCATTATAGTTGATATTTTCATAGTACTTTCTAATAAACTTTTTAAGAATATCATATATGGTGTACATTATGTGGGTCTGGATCTTATTGTGGGTTGCCTCAGAGATTGCGAGATGAAAATCCGCATCTTCCTTTTCAAGGCCATCTTCCTTTTCAAGAGTGGAGCCTTCACCTTTAATCACTTTTCCCATTGATTCGATATTTTCCTCAAGACGGGCTATATCATCAGGTGTGGCTCTCTTAGCTGCAAAATAGGCATTCCATGTCTCAATAGCCTTTCTTACCTCTATAAGCTCGAAGGCAGTGGTAATATCGTCCTTTAAAAGGTGATCGATCGGCTCACGTATTATACCCGAGGCCAGGGATTTTACCACCGTCCTGTTGCCCTGCGTCATCTCAAGGAATCCCATACCCACGAGGGAGTTCAATGCCTCACGGAGTGATGGGCGACTCACGTTGAAAAGGCCAACGAGTTCTCTCTCAGGGGGCAGCATATCGCCAGGCCTTAATTTACCTTCTGCTATAAGCGATTTTATCTGGTTGGCTACTTTTTGAGATACCTTTTCTTGTTTGATAGGTTTAAATACTGGACTGACCATATTACCTTTTTAATTTAAATGTCAAACATTTTTTCCGTAACAGGATAAAATACTTTTGTCAAGAAAAAAATATAGAAAAAAAATAGGGAAAAGCAAAATCCATAATATAACTTGTTTAACTATTAGAGAATATTGAATATTATCTATTTTTACACCTTATTGAAATGAATATAAATAGAAAATCTTTGTCATGGAAAAAAAATACTTGACACGGATTTTTATTTATTGATACATAAGAAACGAAAAGGTCTTACCATAAGCATGTTTAGGATAGGAAATTAGAAGTATAAACCATGTAATGGAGGAAAGATGGCACGGTTATATGAGTACCAAGGAAAAGATATCTTTAAAAAATCGGGAATTACTATCCCTGAGGGAGAGGCAGTTACTACACCTGAAGATGCAAAAAAAGAAGCTGAGAGAATAGGAAAGCCGGTAGTTGTTAAGGCCCAGGTCTGGGTAGGAGGTAGAGGTAAATCAGGAGCAGTACGTTTTGCGGATACGCCTGACGAGGCTGCAAAGGTTGCAGGAGAGATCCTGGGAATGGAGGTAAAGGGCCTTGAGGTTAAGCAGGTTCTTGTTGAGGAAAAACTCGATATCGCCCAGGAGTTTTATGCAGGTGTGATTATAAACTCAGCACGTGAGGTGAGAGCCCCTGTAGTAATGTTCAGCACAGAGGGAGGAGTTGACATTGAGTCAGTGCCTGAGGATAAAATTGCTATGCTTACCGTGGATGTGCTCAGGGGTATTCAGCCCTATGATACCTTGAATATGGCCCTATTAGTAGGCGTTAGCGGTAAGGCCCTTCGTCAGTTGGGGGATGTCATCTATAAACTCTATAATGTCTTTAAGAATTATGACTGCCGAACAGTTGAGATTAACCCCCTCGTTTTGACAAAGGGTGGTAAGGTTTACGCTGCTGATTGCCGGATGGCCATTGATGATGCAGGAGTATTCAGACACCCTGAGCTTGGCATAAGGATAGGCCGTGAGTTTTTGAAAGAGCCAACAGAGTTTGATCTCATGGCGTGGACGTTTGAGGAGGAGGATTTTCGTGGAACAAGCTATGTGGCACAGATGGCCAGCGAGTCTGAATTGAAGCAAGGTGGCTACATAGGCTACCACGGGATTGGAGGAGGGGCCGCAATCCTTGGTGTGGATGCATTGAACAAGGTAGGGCTCAAGGTAGCAGATTATGCGGATACCAGTGGTAATCCCACAGCATCAAAGGTGTATCGGGTGGCCAAGATTATTCTCTCTATGCCAAATATAGATGGGTATTTTCTCGCGGGATTTATGATGGCAAACCAGGAGCAATGGCATCATGCTCATGGCCTTGTTAAGGTGCTGAGGGAGGAAATCCCAAAGAGGCCAGGATTTCCCGTGGTAATCCTCCTTTGCGGCAACAAGGAGAAGGAGTCCCAGGATATTTTACAAGAGGGCTTGAAGGGATTGCCCGGCAGGATAGAGATTTACGACAGAGAACATGTGTACGATGCAAAATTTATTGGTGGTAGGTTAAGGGCACTGGTTGATGAGTATAGAAAAGAAAGAGGATTATAGAGGGGGATAGAGATGGAATTTTCTGAAAGGACAATTAAGGTTATTATTGATGAAGCCAAGTGTGAGGGTTGCACTACTCACGCCTGTGTTGAAGCGTGTAAGACGTATAGCAGAGGTATCCTTGTATTAAAGGATGGGAAACCCGCTGTTGAATTAGTCCCGGAGGAGTTGGCGCGAAGGGGCACTGAATGCCTGGCCTGTGAATATGAATGTTGGTTCAGAGGGAATTCAGCCATTACAATTGAGGTGCCCATTAAAGGATTAGCAGAATATAGAAAGAAATATGGAACAGAATAACGGGGAGATATACTATGTCGATACTTTTAGATAAAGACACTCGGGTAATTGTTCAGGGAATGACAGGCCGGGAGGGATCTCTCCGGACTGCATTTATGAAGGAATATGGTACTCAGATAATTGCCGGGGTAACCCCTGGTAGAGGCGGGGAAGCGGTTATTGGCATTCCCGTTTACAATACCGTTAAAGAGGCAATCAAAAACCATGGTGCGGTTGATGCCAGTGTTACCTTTATTCCTGGCCCAGGCCTTAAAGGTGCTGTACTCGAGGCTATTGATGCGGGAGTAAAGTTTATTGTATCACCGGTAGAGCGCGTCCCTGTTCATGATATCCTTGAGATGGTGGCCGTTGCTCAGAGTGAAGACGTGAGGCTTTTAGGGCCTGGATGTCTCGGTATAATAAGCCCCGGTAAGGCTGCTATGGGCTGGCTGGGAGGAAATGCAGAGTGGGCGAATATACTTTTTCAGCCTGGCCCCATCGGGGTTATTTCTCGAAGTGGTGGCCAGTCAGGCACGGTTCCATGGGTTTTGAAGGTAGCCGGCCTTGGTATAAGCACCGCACTTCATATAGGGACAGAGCCTGTATTGGGGCAGTCGATGAGTGATATTTTAGCCCTCTTCGAGGAAGATGAACAGACAAAAGGGGTAGCAGTTTTCGGTGAGATTGGCGGCACATTGGAAGAGGAGGCTGCTGCGACAGTTGCCTCAGGGAAGTTCACCAAGCCACTCGTCGTATTTATTGCTGGGGCGTGGGCACCTGAGGGAATGAGGTTTTCTCATGCAAGCAGCATTGTAGAAAGAGGAAGGGGTTCTGCTCAGAGCAAGATCGCCGCCTTAAAGGATGCCGGGGCCCATGTAGTAGATAGCCCGGAGGAGATTGCCCCAACAATAAAAGAACTAATTAACGTATAACGAGGAGGTAGATCATGACAGTAATGAGATCGGTATTTTATGTGCCAGGAAATAAGGAAAAAATGGTTGGTAAGGCCCCAGAGATTCCCGCAGACCTTATCACACTAGATTTGGAAGACTCTGTGCCCCCCGCAGAAAAACCAAAGGCCCGGGAAATAATACGGGAAAACCTGAAATATGCAGGAACAGGTGGCGCAACAGTTTATGTGAGAATAAATAACTGGGAGACCAAGATGACCAACGATGACCTCGAGGCAGTGGTTTATGAAGGCCTTTCAGGTGTATGCCTGGCCAAGTGTGGCTCTGCAGAGAATGTTCAACGCCTTGATTGGAAGCTGGAGGAATTGGAGCAGAGGAGAGATCTGGAGGTGGGCAGCATTGCCATCCAGTTGTTGATTGAGACAGCCAAGGGCGTTATCAATGCATATTCTGCAGCTACAGCCAGCCCGCGCGTTAGCTCCCTTATTTTTGGAGCGGTAGACTATACTAAGGATATGAGGGTAACACTCACCCCTGAAGGTGTAGAGCAGCTGTATGCCCGGTACCATGCTGCCGTGGCTGCCAGGGCAGCCGGATGCATAGCCATTGATTGCCCCTATGTGACATACAAGGATACAGAGGGATTTGAAAAAAGCACCCGGGAAGGCAGGCAGATGGGCTACGAAGGAAGAATGCTCATCCACCCGAGCCAAATTGAACCCTCTCACAAGATCTATACCCCCTCTGCAGAGGATGTAGAATGGGCTGAGGGTGTAAAAAAGGTCTTTGAAGAAGAGGGAATTGCAAAGGGCTCTGCAGCGGTTGCCTACAAGGGCAAGATGGTAGATACCCCAGTCTATGAGAATGCATTGACCATTCTCGCTACTATAAAAGAGATAACTAAAGCCGAGGCAAAGCGTTAGAGACAGAGCACAGACGGTCTCTCGAACCCTGAGAGGAGATGGCAACTTGTGGGGGGAGGCATAAGGAATGGCTATTCTCTGTGCCTCCTTTTCTACTTACGTTTCAATGAGTTTTAGATGTCACAGGAAATGAGAATTATTCTGCTCGGTCAGGGTCCCTTCGGAGAGAAGGTGTTGGAAGGGCTTATTAAGAGAGGGGAAAACCTAGTCGGAGTCTTTTGTCCCCCGGATAAAAGGGGTGAGGCAATGAGAGAACTATCTGAAAAATCTGGCATTAACCTCTTTCGCTCAGGTCATATGAAGGATCCCGAGGTTTACGATGCATATAGTAGCCTGAAACCTGATTTAGCTATCTTAGCATTTGTAACCGATATAATTCCGGAAAGGCTTCTCAATATACCCTCAACAGGAACCATTTGTTACCATCCCTCTCTTTTGCCCAGGCACCGCGGGGCAAACGGTATAAACTGGGCCGTTATCCAAGGGGAGACACATACAGGGCTGACCATCTTGTGGGCAGATAAGGGTATTGATACCGGGCCGATTCTCCTTCAGAAAGAGGTCGACATTGGCCCGGATGAAACCACTGGCTCATTGTATTTTAACAAGCTTTTTCCCTTGGGAATCGATGCCCTTATGGAGGCAGTTGATCTCATAAAGAATGGCAGGGCGCCTAAGATTGCACAGGATAACTCCTTGGCCACATATGAACCCCCCTGCGGTGACAAGGTTGCCTCCATTAACTGGACCAAACCAGCACAGGAAATCTACAACTTAATCAGGGGCTGTGATCCTCAGCCAGGTGCTTACTCTACCTTTAAGGGTGAAAAGGTGCGATTCTACAAGGCAAAACTCCTCTCATCTGAGGTAGAAAGGCCCACAGGAGAGCTCATCGATATTAATAAAGGGGGAGCCATAATCGCTCTTAAAAGCGGGACATTAAAGGTTGAAAAGATGAAGGGAGCGAGGGGAGAGAAGATGAATGCAGATGAATTTGCCCAGCAGGTGAATTTGAAAACAGGGATGAGCTTTGGACCCTAAGGCTCCATTTTATTATGGATATGAAGCAGTATAACAAAGGAGGTTTCCCATGGAAAAGGAAAAAATGATATCGGCATTAAAAGAGATAATAAAGGATGATAGATACGTTCTTTATTCCGATGTAGACCTTTTGCTCTACGGGTATGATGCATCCCTTTACAGGGGAAAGCCTGATGTGATTGTTCTACCCAACACGACAGCTGAGGTTTCTGAGATCATGAAATTTGCCTACAGGGAAAAGATACCTGTAGTAGCAAGGGGTTCCGGCACCAATCTTACCGGTGGCTCGATTTCTGAAAAAGGCGGTATTGTTATCGGATTGGCAAGGATGGACAGGGTCATAGAGATTGATACAGAAAATCAAAGGGCAATTGTCGAGCCAGGCATCTTTACCTTAGACCTTAAAAATAGATTAGCACCCTATGGATTCGTTTATCAGCCGGATCCGGCGAGTGAATCGGTATCAACAATGGGTGGAAATTTCGCAGAGAATTCAGGCGGGCCCCTGTGCTTTAAATATGGTGTTACCACGAATCATATGCTTGGAGCAGAGGTGGTCCTGTACAATGGTGAGGTGATCTGGGTTGGTGGTAAGGCCCTTGATAATCCCGGCTATGATTTAACTGGACTTCTTGTGGGCTCAGAGGGAACCCTTGCCATTGCCACTAAATTGCTCGTCAGGATTATGCCTGCACCTGAGACCAGAAAGACGCTCTTGGCCATTTTTGATACTCTGGCAGATGCTGCGAACACGGTATCAGACATTATCGAGGATGGTATTATCCCAGCCACTCTGGAGATGTTGGACAAGCTCACAATAGAGGCGGTTGAGGCATCAGTGCATGCAGGTTACCCTTTAGATGCAGAGGCCGTGCTCCTTATAGAGCTTGATGGTCTAAAGGATGGCATGGAGAGGATTGCCGATAGGATAATAGAGCTTTGCAAACAGAACGAGGTAAGGGATGTAAAGGCAGCAAAGGATGAGGCTGAAAGAACTCTTCTCTGGGCTGGCAGAAAAGGTGCATTTGGTGCAGTTGCTCGGCTTGAGACCAGCTACCTTTGTAACGATGGAACAGTTCCCAGGAATAAATTAACTGAGGTTTTAGAAAAGGTAGTAGCGGTAGGAAAGAGATACAATTTGCGCATTGCTAACGTATTTCATGCAGGGGATGGGAACCTCCATCCTTTGGTTTTGTTTGATGACAGGAATAAGGCAGACTTAGAAAAAGTCAAATTAGTAGGCACTGAGATATTAAAGATATGTGCAGAGGCAGGTGGTACCATAAGCGGAGAACATGGAATAGGGGCAGAGAAGATAAAAGAAATGGGTTTTATTTTTTCAGATGAGGATATTTCTTTGCTTAAGAAAGTAAAGACTGTCTTTGATCCAGAAGAGATTTTAAATCCTGGTAAAATTTTTCAAGAGGCGGCATAGACTTATATAAATATTTCAAGAAACCTTTAATATTTTCATGGAGATAGTGATGATTTCAAATTTAGAAGAGATCGTTGGCAGGGGCTATATAACTAATGATCCTGGCAAGTTAAAGGATTTCACTGTAGATGGAACAGTTCCAAAGGCGGTAGTCTATCCAGGAAATGAAGATGAAATCTCTCAAGTCGTTAAACTGGCTAATAAAGAAGATTGGGCCGTGATTCCTTGGGGTGGAGGGACGAAGATAGGGCTAGGTGGAATACCCCGGCAGGTTGATATTGTTATCTCTTTATGCAGGCTTAATAGTATTACAGATCTTGATTTAGGGAATCTGACTATTACAGCACAGGCAGGGATAACTCTTGACGAAGTTCAAAAGACCTTGGCTAGTAAAGGAAAGGGTTATTTTATACGCTTAGATCCACCATTTAGTAAGTTTGCTACCCTGGGAGGTATTGTTGCAACTAATTCGAGTGGACCAAGAAGGTTTCTATATGGATCATTGAGAGACATGATCTTGGGGATTGGTTTTATCGCCCCTAATGGGGATATTATCGGGGTAGGCGGAAAGACTGCTAAAAACGTCTCTGGGTATGATGTGGATAAATTACTGATAGGTTTTTTAGGAACTTTAGGCATTATAACACGCGTAACGTTTAAGCTTTTACCCTTGCCTGAGAAGAGCGCCACATTAGCTGTTATCCTTTCATCTCTTGAAGATACTCATGACTTCACCAGCGGTATGCTCAATTCAAATCTTTTTCCTGCATCCATCGAAATCCTAAATAAAACCACTATCAATGAACTGTCTATGGATATTCATGATAAAGGGAAATATGTTGTTGCCATGTGTGCTGAAGGCGTTAAGGAATCGGTAGATAGGCAACTCAAGGATATCGAGGAGATGGGTAAGAACAGCAAGGCTGTAGAAATGAGATCGTACTTGGGTGAAGACCAGGTAAATTTTTGGGGATCGCTCAGTGATTTTCCTAAGGCAGTTGCGGAGAGATATCCCTATGGGATTGCATGTAAATCGAACTTCCTAATCTCCAAGTCTGCAGAAATGGTAAAGTTATGGGAGGATAGGGCTATTAAAAATAGCTTGGATTGTGCCCTTATCTCACGAGTAGGCAATGGTGTTCTCTATTCCTATATCTTACTCAAGGATAGTATTACAGAGCACCTGGATGCCTTAGTAAACCATTTAAAGGACATGACAGAGGAAGCGGTAAAGAGGGATGGAAATTTGGTGATAGAATTTGCCCCCGTTGCATTAAAGGAAAGGCTTAGTGTCTGGGGTAGATTACGAGATGATTTCAAGATAATGCAAGGTCTTAAAAAACAAATTGACCCAGCCGGTATTCTCAATCCTGGCAGATTTATTGGAGGAATTTAGGCATGGATATCCTTGAATTAAAAGAACTAGAATATGATGAAGTTGCTAAATGTAATAGGTGTGGCTTTTGTCTCACCGTATGCCCTACATACAATGTGATGAAGACAGAGAGGCAGAATGCGCGCGGGAGAAATGCCTTGACGAGAGCCTCTATAGAGGGAAAGATATCACTAAGCAAAGAGGTAACGGATTCTCTGTTTAACTGTCTCGGCTGTGGTGCTTGTGAAGTAGCATGTCTCCCCAAGGTAAAGACAAAAGAGATTGTGCGGGCCGAACGAGCTCTTTTAGTGGATAGCGGGCAATATCCTGAATCCATAAAAATTGTAGCACAGTCGCTTGAGACAAATTATAATATATCAGATGAAGATAATGAGGATCGTGCTGAATGGAGGGAGGATGTCCCAGGCCTGCCTGAACATATTTATGAGAAAGACAGGGCCGATGTGGTATACTTTGTTGGCTGTGTGTCATCTTTCTTTCCTATGGTGCAAAAGATACCACAGAACTTCGTACAGATAATGGATAAGGGTGGAGTAGATTTCACTATCTTAGGGGGTAAGGAGTGGTGCTGTGGTTTTCCCCTCATACAGGCGGGGATGCCCGAGAAAGCTGAAAAGCTAAAGGAACATAATTTAGCGAAGATACAGGAAGTTGGGGCAAAAAGAGTGGTATTTTCCTGCCCTTCCTGTTATCGGACATGGAACGAGTTTTATGATACCGATGTGGAACTTATCCACTCCAGCCATCTGCTGGAAGAACTCATCAAGGGGAATAAAATTCCCTTAAAGGAGTTAGACCTTACGGTTACCTATCATGATCCTTGTGATCTGGGCCGTAATAGTGGTGTGTACGAACCCCCGCGGGAGGTTTTGAGGATGATCCCAGGACTTAAGCTCGTTGAGCTTGAACACAATAGGGAGAAAGCTATCTGTTGTGGTGGAGGAGGAGATGTGGAAATGGCAAACCCGGACCTTACCTCTGAAATTGCCCAGATGAAGATAGATGAAATACAGAGGACAGGAACCAATATTGTTGTAACCCCATGTCAGCAGTGCATCAGGACTATAAGTACAAGGGCACGGAAGCAGGGGATAAAACTCAAGGTACTAGACCTTACTGAGATTGTTATGATGGCCATGGAATAGAAATATTAAAAGGATTTATAGACTCGTTTTATACCTGAAAGGGTGGATGTGTATATTTCCATAGCCTAAAAAAAGAGATCATAGGAAGGAGATAAAGTTGATTCTTGCACAGCTTTCAGTGTATCCACTTGGTGAGGGTACAAGTGTTGGTAGGTTTGTGAAGCAAGGTGTTAAGATTATCAAAGAGTCTAATTTCAATTATGAAATCGGTAGTTTTTCTACTGCGGTTGAGGTTCCGGATTTGGATTCTTTATTTCTCCTTGTAAAGAAGGTGCACCAAGCACACCTTGATGAAGGAGCCAAAAGGGTTGTTATTGATTTAAAAGTGGACGACAGGAGAGATAAAGATGCAACGTTAGAGAGTAAACGAAAATCTGTAAAATAAATAGTAACTGCTCAGGTATCTTGCCACAAAGGCACCAAGACACTAAGATTATAAAATTATTCTTTATAATAGACTTTTTAATCCCGATTTATCGGGATCGAAATTAATGAAAAAACTCCGTTATTCAATTTATATTCATCTTCTCTTTGGGTCTTTGTGCCTTGGTGGCTAAATAGTTACAAAATAATTAAAAAAAGGAGAAACGATATGGAAAAGAAATCAGATAGCGCTAAGACACCCCTTAAAATCCAGGACATGACATTCAGGGATGGCCATCAGTCTAATCTGGCTACAAGAATGAGAACAGAGGATATGATCCCCATTGCTGAAGAAATGGAAGATATCGGTTTCTGGTCTATGGAGGTCTGGGGAGGGGCAACCTTTGATACAATGCACCGTTTCTTGGGGGAAGACCCATGGGAAAGACCCAGGACACTTAAAAAATATCTCAAGAAAACCCCGTTTTCTATGTTGCTGAGAGGCCAGAACCTTGTTGGCTATCGTAATTATGCAGACGATGTGGCCAGGGCATTTGTGGACAAGGCATGTGAAATAGGCATTGATATATTCATGGTCTTTGATGCCCTGAATGATTTCAGGAATTTTCAGACCGTTGTGGAAAGGATAAAGGCCAACGGAAAACACTTTTCAGGTAATATCTGTTATTCCCTCACTGAGAGAACCTTAGGAGGGGATGTATTTAATTTAGACTATTTCATATCAAAATGCAAACAGCTCCAGGACATGGGAGCTGATAGCATACGTATCAAGGATATGGCCGGGCTTGTTGCACCGTATGATATCTATGAGCTTGTCACTGAACTGAAAAAAGTGATTACGGTCCCTCTTCATTTGCATACTCATTATACCAGCGGCATGGCATCCATGAGCTATTTGAAGGCCATCGAGGCAGGGATTGATATTGTTGATACCTGTCTCGCGCCCTTTGCCATGAGAACTGCTATGCCTGCCATAGAGCCCCTTGTTGTTACCCTGCAAGGCACCTCATGGGATACCGGGTTAGACCTGAATAAACTGCTTAAGTTAGATACCTATCTTGAGTCCATTGCACCAAAATACCGGGACTACCTTGCTACCAACCGGATGGCAGTGATCGATACAGGGGTGCTGGCCCACCAGATACCTGGTGGTATGATCTCTAACCTCATCAGCCAGCTGAAAGAGGCCAATGCCCTTGATAGGCTCCCTGAGGTCCATAAAGAGATACCGATTACCAGAAAGGAGTTAGGCACTCCTCCCCTGGTCACCCCTACATCCCAGATTGTTGGGGTTCAGGCAGTATTAAATGTATTGCTTGGAAAATATAAGATGATTACTACTCAGGTCAAGGACCTGGTGTATGGTCTCTATGGAAAGACACCCACACCCGTTGACCCGGAGGTACAGAAAAAGGTGCTCAAAGGGTATAAACGGGGTGAGACACCTATAACAGGCAGGGCTGCAGATTTTCTTGAGCCGGAGCTTGCCAAAGACAGAGAAGCGATTGGGGATCTGGCCAAAACCGAGGAAGACCTCCTTACCTATGCGCTGTATCCGACCACTGGTGAGCAGTTCTTAAAGTGGAAATACGGGGTAGAAGAAAAACCAGATAGCGTCAAGGCAAAGACCTTGGAGGATGTAAAAAGGGAGGATGAATTAATAGAAAAGGCCAGGGCTGAGGCCAGGGGGTAAGGAAGGATACTTCAGCTGTAATTACTCAGGTATCTTGCCACAAAGGCACAAAGTCACCAAGATTATAGAATTATTCTTTATAATAGCCTTTGTGTCTTAGTGTCTGAATAGTTATCTTCAGCTAATTATTATGTTTTTAGGGCAGTAATGATGGATTAGTCTATAGGAGGTCCTCGTGCATCCTGTATGGATAGTTTTAATTGGGTTTCTGGTAGGAATTATAGGGGGTTTTACCGGTATTGGCGGAGGGATCATTATAGTTCCCACTTTGTTGCTTTTAGGTTTTTCATCTCAGAAGGCAGTGGGAACTTCATTTTTATGTGTATTGCTTCTTTCTGTTTCAGCATTATTTGCGCATTTCAGGCTTGAGAACATTGATTACAAAATGGGTTTGTTTTTAGCCATAGGTGCAATTATTGGCGCACAGATAGGGGCCAGGATAACAGAGTTGGTACCTACTGAGATATTTAAAAAGCTATTTGCAATAATGCTTGTCCTGATTGCAATAAGGATTTTTTTCCAGAGATAGGAGATTTGGGAATTTAATTTTGATGGACTCGTAAAAAGTCGTTTTACCTGTCATTGCGAGGAGTCACGCCAAAGCGTGACGACGAAACAATCTCCTGATTTCAACCAGTTACATTCCATGAGATTGCTTCGCTACACTCGCAATGACTACATGAGGGACTTTTTACGAGTCTATCAATTTTAAAAGGAGAAATTGTGGCCGGATCCTTCTATGATTTTTAAGGGCTAAAACTGGATTTCTGGATCTGTAGATAATCGAATGTAGAGACAGAAAAAAAACAAAAAAGAATTTGACAATTTAGTAACAACGGAGTTATTGATAGCAGCGGTTTGTGCAAGGAATACGTTTTCTGTTTTTTTTAAGGAGTTACTATGCTTGAAATAAGGCTTCATGGAAGAGGTGGCCAGGGTGCTGTAACCTCTGCAGAGCTATTAGCCCTATCAGCTATTAACGAGGGAAAATATGGGCAGGCATTTCCTTCCTTTGGCCCGGAGAGACGGGGGGCGCCTGTCGTAGCATTCTGCAGGGTGGATGATAAACAGATTAAGATTCGCTCGGAAATAAATAATCCAGACCTTGTGCTGGTGCTTGATCCATCCATACTGCGGATTGTTAATGTTACGGCAGGGCTAAAGGACGATGGAATTCTAATAACCAATACTAAGTATACGGCCGATGAGATTGGAAAGGAATTGGGCTTAAAATGCAAGATTGCTGTGGTGAATGCCACGAGGATCGCCAGAGAGGAATTGGGACTGCCTATTACTAATACAACCATGCTTGGGGCGTTATTAAAGGCTCGAGCTTTTGTGGACCCTGAATCCCTGATTGGACCATTAAAGGATAGATTCGGCAGGATAGCAGAAAAAAATATTAAGGCCTTTAAAAGGGCCTTTGAAGAGACACAACTTGCGTTTTGAATATAGAGGGGTATGAAAGTGAGCAAGACAAGACAGGACTTAACCTGGCAGGAACTCGAAATAGGGGCTACTATCATTACACCGGGCAATTCAGACGAATACAAAAGCGGTGATTGGAGATCCATACGACCGGTTGTAGATAAGAAAAAATGTATAAAATGCGGCACTTGTTATATATTTTGCCCGGATGCCGCAATTTATGAGACAGAGGACGGCTTTTTTGAGGCAGACATGTTCTACTGTAAGGGGTGCGGGATTTGTGCTAATGAATGCCCCACCCAGGCCATAGAAATGGTTGAGGAGGAAGAGTAATGGGGAAGAGAATCGGACTGGAGGTTTCACTATCTGCTGCAGAGGCAGTGAGAATGGCAAATGTGGATTGTATTGCTGCCTATCCCATTACGCCCCAGACACATATTGTTGAACACCTTTCTGAGCTGGTAAATGATGGTGACTTAGACGCAGAATTTATACCGGTGGAGTCCGAACACTCTGCCATGAGTGTAAGCGCCGGTGTGTCTGCTGTTGGGGCAAGGGCCTTCACCTGCACCAGCTCCCAGGGACTTGCCTTGATGAATGAAATTGTTCATATAGTTGCCTCCATGAGGCTGCCCATTGTGATGATTCTGGCAAACAGGTCTATGTCAGGGCCTATTAGTATCTGGAATGACCACACGGACGTTATGTCTATACGGGATTGCGGATGGATACAGGTATTTGCCAATAATGGTCAGGAGGTCTTTGATAACGTGCTTTTTGCTTACAGGGTGGCGGAAAGCCAAAAGGTTATGCTTCCACTTATAATCAATATTGATGGTTTTATATTAACCCATGTGATTGAGCCTGTAGAATTCTGGGAGAAAAAACAGGTAGAACAATATCTTCCGGATTTTAAACCTATTCATACCTTACATCCTGACAGGCCTGTCACTATGGGGGGTGTTGGGATGCCGTATGTATTTTCAGAGGCAAAGGTTGCCCAGGATGAGCCTTTAATACAATCAAAAGCTGAGATCATAACTGCATGGAAGGAGCTCGGAGATATTGTTGGCAGATATTACAAGCCAATAGAAACATATAGAACGGAGGATGCAGAGACATTATTTGTTACCCAGGGCAGTTTTGGTGAAACCGTGTCACTGGTTGTTGATGCCCTGAGAGACAAAGGGGAATCAGTTGGACTCGTTATGGATAGACTCTGGAGGCCATTTCCCTTTGATGAATTTAGAGAGGCTACGAGCCAGGCGAAGAACTTGATTGTTATTGACAGGGCAATATCCTATGGAGGACAGGGTGGCCCGCTGGCCATTGACATACGCTCTGCTCTTTATAAGGGAGAAAATCAACCAAACATAACCAATTTTATCTGTGGCCTGGCCGGAAGAGATGTAACCATTAATGATTTTAAGAATATTTATCATAAGGCCATGGAAAAGATAAAAGAAAATCCTCGAGAAGAAGATTTTGAATATTATGGAGTAAGAGGTAAGTAATGGAAATAGTTGAGCCAACCAATGTATATGCATATAAGCTTATTACCAAAAAAGACTATTTTGCGCCGGGCCACAGGGCATGTCAGGGTTGCGCGGAGGCCCTGGCTGTAAGACTTGTTGCCAAGGCCCTCGGAAGAAATGTGATTGTTGCCTCTGCTACCGGTTGTATGGAGATTATATCATCTCCTTGGCCTTTTACAAGCTGGAGAGTCCCCTGGATACATGTTGCATTTGAAAATGCAGCAGCGGTTGCATCAGGCGTAGAGGCAGGCATGAAGGTCTTGATGAGAAAAGGGAAAGTGCCGAAAAAAAAGATAACCTTTCTTGCCATGGCAGGTGATGGAGGAACCAGTGATATTGGTGTTCAGGCCTTATCCGGTGCCCTTGAGAGAGGGCATGATTTTATTTATATATGCTATGATAATGAGGCATATATGAATACTGGCATTCAGCGTTCATCCTCTACACCATATGGGGCGTCTACTACTACATCTCCTGCAGGAAAGGTGATACCCGGTCAGATGACCTGGAAGAAAAATATGCCTGAAATCGCTGCAGCCCATAGTATACCCTATGTTGCAACAGCCTGTCCAAGTTATCCTATAGATCTTGTAGAAAAGGTAAAAAAGGCAGCAAAAATAAAGGGGCCAGCATATATTCATATTCTGTCAGTCTGCCCTACGGGGTGGAGGCTTCCCCCGGCGCTTTCCATAAAGGCCGGTCGTCTGGCAGTTGAGACAGGCGTATTTCCCTTATATGAGATAGAGTATGGGCGCTATCGATTTACCGGAAAGATAGAAAAATTGAGACCTGTCGAGGAATATTTAAAGATACAGGGTCGGTTCAGGCATCTGAGTGAAGAAATGATCGATACAATCCAGAAGAGGGTTGTTGAGGAATATGAAAAATTAGAGAAAAAGGTAGAAATGACTGAAGGAGACTAAATGAATCAAAAGGGTATTGATAAAATATTAGAAAAGCACGGGTATGAGGATTCTTCTATAATTGCTATCTTGCAGGATCTACAGGAGGAGGACAACTATCTTTCTGAAAATGACCTGGTCTACATTTCAGAAAACCTTCCCATTCCTTTGGCGAGGGTATATAGAATAGCCACATTTTATAATGCCTTCAGCCTCACACCTCGGGGGAAGTATCCTATTAGCGTGTGTTTGGGGACGGCCTGCCATGTCAGAGGAGCCCCAATGGTGCTTGACAGGTTGAGATTGGAGCTTGGGATTGATGTTGGCGGAGTGACAGAGGATGGTCTTTTTTCTCTCGAAACCGTCAACTGCCTGGGTGCGTGTGCCATGGGTCCTATTGTTGTCGTTGGAAAAGATTATCACGGGCAAATGACCCCTGCGAAAGTGGGATCTGCACTTAAAAAATATAGAAAAACATCTAAGGAATAGAGATGAAAAGCATTAATACTCCCCAGGAGCTTGAAAAAATCAGGAAAGAGATTGTAGGTGGAAGAGACCCTGAAAAACCATGTATAGCTATTACCTCAGGAACATCCGCCAGGGCGTATGGATCAGAGAAGGTTATTGATACCTTGCGGGCAGCATTAAAAAAGCAAGGATTAACAGAAAAGATAGACATAAGGATAACAGGTGGTCAGGGTTTTGATGAAAGGGAGCCGCTGCTCATTGTGTATCCCCAGGATATATTATATCAGCAGGTTAAGCCGAAGGATATATCAGAGATAGTTAGTGAAACATTGCTTGGAAACCGCATTATAGACCGCCTTCTTTACAAGGACCCTCAAACTGGGGAGAAGATTGTAAATAAGGACGACATCCCATTTTATAAGGCACAGACTCCCTATATTTTTGGAAATAATAGTAAAATTGATCCTACCTCAATAGAGGATTACTTCACAATAGGAGGTTATTCGACTCTGGCAAAGGTTTTAACGGAATTTTCTCCAGAACAGGTCATTGATATAATTAAAAAATCGGATCTCCGAGGCAGGGGCGGCGGTGGCTTCCCTACAGGCATGAAGTGGGAATCGTGCAGAAATGCCCCTGGAAATAAACACTATGTGATTTGCAACGCAGATGAGGGGGACCCCGGTGCATATATGGATAGAGGGTTATTGGAAGGAAACCCTCACAGCATATTAGAGGGTATGATGATCGGGGCATATGCAATCGGTTCAGATGAGGGCTATGTATATGTGCGGTATGAATATCCCCTTGCCTCTGAAAACGTAGAAAAAGCCATAGGACAACTCAGGGATTGTGGATTGTTGGGGGAAAATATCCTTGGCACGGCATTTAATTTTGACATCAAGGTAAGCAGAGGTGGTGGCGCCTTTATCTGCGGCGAATCAACGGCGCTTATGGCCTCGCTTGAAGGAAAGGTAGGTGAGCCAAGAGCAAAACATATCCATACCGTTGAAAGTGGGCTGTGGGATCAGCCGACTGATCTCAATAATGTGGAAACATGGGCCAATGTGCCCCTTATTATAAACAAAGGGGTTGACTGGTACACGAGCATAGGGACTGAAGGCAGCAAAGGAACAAAGATTTTTTCCCTGGTAGGAAAGGTTAAAAATACTGGCCTTGTTGAAGTCCCCATGGGAATGACAATAAAAGAAATTGTATATGACATTGGCGGGGGTATCGCTGGAAATGGCACACTTAAGGCAGTACAGACTGGAGGGCCTTCAGGCGGCGCTATTCCTGCCTCATTGATAGACATGCCGGTAGACTATGACAAACTCAAAGAGGTAGGTTCTATGATGGGATCTGGCGGCATGATTGTTATGGATGATAAAACATGTATGGTAGATATTGCCAGATACTTTATGAATTTTTTAAAGGATGAGAGTTGTGGCAAATGCACAACCTGTAGAGAAGGCACACGGCGCATGTATGAGGTGCTTGACGCAATTACTCAGGGCGAAGGGAAAGATGGAGATATTGAACTCCTGGAAGAGCTAAGCTGGATAGTAGCTGAGGGCTCTCTCTGCGCTCTTGGTCAAACGGCTCCGAATCCTGTACTGAGCACTATCCGATATTTCAGGGATGAATATGAGGCGCATATCAAAGAGAAAAGGTGCCCGGCAGGTGTCTGCAAGGCCCTTATAACGTACTCTATCGATGAAGAAAATTGCACCGGTTGTGGTGCATGCAAAAAGGTGTGTCCAGTAGAGGCAATTACAGGTGAGAAAAAAGAGCTTCACACGATAGATCCTGATAAATGCATACGCTGTGGGGCCTGTATTGCTGCCTGTAATTTTGATGCAGTTAAGGTAGCTTAAAGTAAAGTGCCTTTTTCAGTATTTTTTTATGAAGACAGTTAGCAAGCAAAATGGGAAGGTTATTTAAAGATGATTAAATTTACAATTGATGGAGTGGAAGTAGAGGCAGAAGAGGGGCAATACGTTCTTCAGGTTGCCCTGGATAATGGTTTTGATATCCCTCATCTTTGCTACCATGAGGCCCTTGAACCTTATGGCGCATGCCGCCTCTGTCAGGTAGAAATCACCAACGGCAACAGAACAAGGCTTACTACATCATGTAATTATCCAGCGCTTGAAGGCATTGATGTTCAGACAAGCACGGAGAAGGTTATTAAGGCCAGAAAGATGGTTATAGAGTTGTTATTGGCCAGATCCCCCAATGTGTCTATTATTAAGGAGTTGGCTGAGGAATATTCGGTAGGAACGCCACGATTTAAGCTTGGAGACGATGACTGCATCCTCTGTGGTTTGTGTGAAAGGGTCTGTCGGGAGATAGTTGGTGTTGAGGCCATTTCCTTCCTGGGAAGAGGCTCTGATAGAAAGGTGGGGCCACCATTAGGGATCAACCCCCAAACATGTATAGGATGTGGCGCCTGTGCATATGTATGCCCTACGGATTGCATAAAGGTTGAGGAAAATGAAAACGAGAGAACTATTGTTCGATGGGAAAGGACCCTTCCTATGAAAAAGTGCAAGGTTTGCGGAAGAAGCTTTGCCCCATGGTTTCAGTTAGACTATTTCGGAAAAATTACCGAAGGGATCCCAAAAGATTTCTGGGATAAATGCCCTGACTGTAGATAAGCACTCTGCGTCGGAAACTTGAAACTATTAGTTCGTATCATTAAAAACTTTACAGCATTCTGTCATTGCGAGGAGCGAGAGCGACAAAGCAATCTCATTGGAATTTCAAGGTGTTAGAGATTGCTTCGCTGCGCTCGCAATGACCTTGTTTTAGCCTTTTATTTGTCTATGTTTTAATGAAACACTATACTAGATAAAGACCATAATCAAATCCGGCATTCAATATCCAATATCAAGTTTCTAATTTCAGGTTTCAAAGAGGGAGGTTGCAATGGACTGTGTCTTTTGTAAGATTATTGATGGAGAGATACCTGCAATTAAGGTATTGGATGAGGAACTGGTAGTTGCCTTTATGGATATTAATCCTTCAAGTAAAGGCCACATGCTGGTAGTCCCAAAAAATCACGCCGAGAACATCTTTGAAATACC
Source organism: uncultured Desulfobacteraceae bacterium (assembly GCA_964611035.1). Taxonomy (GTDB): domain Bacteria; phylum Desulfobacterota; class DSM-4660; order Desulfatiglandales; family B25-G16; genus B33-G16. The sequence goes on along the minus strand of CAZSWT010000008.1, from coordinate 23,960 downwards.
AGAAAGCGATTTAACAGCTCTTATCAAGGCGGTAAAAAGATGTGCAAAGGCAGCGAAAGAGGCGCTCAATGCAGAGGGCATAACTATTCTTCAACTTAATGGCAAGGCATCAGATCAGATAGTGCCCCATCTTCATATTCACATCATACCCAGATGGAAAAATGATGGACTATCAATGTCCACGTGGGAAATGAAACAGGGTGATATGGAAGAGATACAAGATATAGCCCGGAAGGTAAAGGAACATATCTGATTTTCCCGATTTCCTAAAATCCCTCCACGAGAAATACCTTCAATCTATTGCGGCAGTTCCCCGATATTTTCATAATCAATTGCACTCATCTTATCTTCAATTTATGTCATATGGCCTTCATTGCGGCTTTGCGACCTATAGAGCCACTCGGCTGTTCGCAAAAGGCGTTCATCATCATTGAAAGCACCCACCAGCTGAATCCCTACGGGAAGGCCTGTGTGTCCTTTCAATAGTGGAAGACTAATGCAAGGCAAACCACAAAGCGTCCAAATCGTACAAAAAATTGGACTTCCAGTTGACTCTAAATTGTGTGGAGCCTCACCAGTTGTGGCAGGAGTCAAAATGGCATCAAACTTAGTGAAAATATTTTCGAACGCTGCATTAAGGACTGGTATCTTTTCAACAGCCCGGTTGTACTCAATAGCAAGAATTTTTTGCCCACGTTCTATCATTTTACGAAGAACTTTACTTAACCTTGACGTACCTCTTTCATATTCTTTTGCAAAACTTGTTGCGAAATCTGTTTCCATTATTATTCGATGAGTTTCTACTGCCTCTTCAAAAATTGTTGGAAGTTTAACCTCCTCCACAACATTTGTGCCAAGTTTGTCCACAAATTTTTCAAAATCATGTTTAGTTTTATTTTCAGCATAATGCCAAACAGGAGATTTTATAAAGGCAAGGCGAGGTGAAGCAGGAGGCGGTTGACTTACAAATTTACGTAACTGTCGTTTTGCACGCGCTCTCATACTCGGGTCATGCTTGTCGAATACCATGAGCTCTTCACAAATTAAAGCGATATCTTTAATGCTTCGTGCAAAAACTCCAACATGATCCAGATGCCATGACTGATGTAAAACATTGTGACGAGAAATTGTGCCATGGGTAGGTTTATAACCTATAACTCCGCAATAAGCTGCCGGGCGGATAATAGAGCCATTGGTTTGTGTTCCAATAGCAAGAGGTACCATATTGGCAGCTACAGCTGCCGCTGATCCGCTAGAGGAACCACCTGGAGAACATTCTAGATTATGAGGATTTTTTGTTTTTCCAGGATTATAAGTAGCTAGTTCCGTTGTTACAGTTTTACCCATAATAATAGCCCCAGCTGACCGTAGTAATTTTACAACAGTAGCATCTTCGTTCGGGTTACGACCTGCATGGAGAATAGTTCCGTTTTCTGTGGGCATATCAAAAGTGTCAAAAATATCTTTTATGCCTACCGGAACACCATGAAGAGACCCAACAGGTCTTCCCGCCATTATCATATGATCCGCAGCCTGCGCTTGTTCTAAAGCATAACTAGGATCTATAAAGGCCCATGCTTGGATGTCATTTTCAATTTCATTAATACGACTAAGGCATGCCTTAACCAGTTGTTCCGAACTAATATTTCGCTCTCTAATCTCTGAAGCGGCTTGAGTGGCTGATAATTGAGTTATTTCGATTTGAAAAACTCCTAATCTTAAAGAATTAGATCAGCAAATATGATGGACTCGTAAAAAGTCCCATTTCCCCTCCCATCCCAATAATGGCACCATCGAAAACAAATTTTACCACAGCCTCTTTTCTGCTCATCACTTTATTGTTCTTTGATACCTTGGACATAGAGATTTCCCAGTCAAAATACCCGAAATTCTCTTTGACAATTAAATCACAGATCAACAATTACATAACTAACTATATGATAATATTGTTTAATTTATTCTCAGTCACTCTGCTTTCTTCCGATATAATTTCCCTGCTCGCAATACTGTTGTCGGAATGAGTCGTTCTTTAGCAATACGAATTTGCCCGTGTGAGTCCGAAAACTCGAATGCTCCTATCTCCAACTTGAAAATTGCTGCATCGCCCCATGCGCCAACTTTTAAAGTACCTATTTGGTCGGACATACGAAGTGCCTGAGCTGGAGTTGAGGTAATTTTTGCGAGGGCATCGTCAAGAGACAAACCAAGGTGAAGAAATTTATTAACTGTGGTGATAAGGTCGTAGACCGGCCCATTAACGTTATAAAAATGAAGGTCACTAGAAATCGTCTGCGGATGAAAGTTTTGTCGTAAGGCACGTTCTGCAACATCCCATTTAAAGCTGCCTTCGCCATGTCCGACATCGAAAATCACCCCTCGTTCAACTGCCTCATGCACTGATTTGCGGATGTTGCCATTAACATCTAAGATACCAATATCTTTACCATGAAAGCAGTGAGTAAGGATATCATACTCACGCATAACTTCAAGGATATCATCGATCGAATGGCACCAGGCCTCATGTGGATGAACCATTATTGGCAATCCAACCGCATCGGCAGCTTCGCGGGCGAGGTATAAAGGTCGAATACCAGCTGACTCGCTAACAACTCTGTTTTTGCTAAGCCGCACCTTGACACCCAGAATTAAATCACGCTGCTTTTCGATCATATCCACGGCTTTGGGCACGCTGGCATATTGTATGTCGTGCAATTCACCAATTTCTCGAGTAATCATCCCTGCTGAGGAGATATTGAGTAGCGCGAATAGGCGAGTAGCACTAACCTCAATGATATATTTTCTAAACCCCTGAAAGGTATCTGCGCCTTTATTATCTTACACAACTTATTTCTTTATACTATATGGGCTAGCTCATATTTTTCAAGCCGAGCTGTGGTCTGACAGCTACTTTAGGAAGCCACGCATACCCATTTGACTCTCGCTACAGTCCATATGCTTCCTGAGCACACGTTCGATTTCAACTGCAACCCCAGTGCGGCAATCATATCATCACAGACTCACTATGGCTGCGTACCCACATACACCCCTCAGTCCCGAGGGGTTGATCTCAGCAGCCATATCCTCCAGTTCAATTCCTGCCATCGCTTCATGGGTCCTTGTGACAAACAAGAATTGTCGTTGATTGCATATCCTGCCCTCAAAGAGCTAAATACTTAACGAGAAAATTTCGGTCCTTGACTTGAGTGCTATCAAGTTCGGCTACAACACGACCCTTGTCCATGGCGTAAGCACGCTGCGCTAAGGCCGTGATAAGACCGATATTTTGCTCCACGAAAAGAATCGTAAGCATCTCTGTCTTGTTGAGTTCTATAAGCGAAGTGCCAATTTCCTGAATAATTGATGGCTGAATACCAGCCGAGGGCTCGTCGAGCAGCAGCAATTTCGGTCCCCCGACGAGAGCTCGGCTGATTGCAAGCATATTCTGCTCTCCACCACTCAGTGTACCTCCAAGCTGGTAACGTCGATCCTTCAGGATAGGGAAATATTTATAAATAAGATCATACCGTAAACGGCGGTTCTTGTTCGCGCTATTTACCTGCTCACCCGTCAGCAGGTTCTCATTTACGGTCAGTTCGGGAAAAATCTGCCGACCTTGAGGAACATAACCAATGCCCTTTGCACTCCGTTTTCGGGCTGCCAGATGAGTCATGTTATCTCCTCGGAAATGTATCGAGCCGGCCCTCGCAGGAAGGAGACCGATAACAGTCTTCATAAGGGTTGTCTTACCCACCCCGTTTCTTCCGATGACTGCAACGACTTCTCCCTCTTCAAGCGATAGGTCAACCCCTTGCAAAATGTCGCCGCTTCCGTAGCTCGCATAAACATCAGAGATTTGGAGTATTCCTCCAGCCATTCACTGCTCCCCAAGATAAATTTTCCGGACTTCTTCGTTGGCCTCGATCCAAGACAAAGACCCTTCAGCAAATACGCGACCTTGGTGTAGTACAGTAACTAGGTCTGCGACATGCCTAATGAACTCCATATCGTGCTCAACAACGAGGATTGTTAGCCCACTCTTGGTCAGCTTCTTGACCAATTCAGCTGTCTGCCACGTCTCTTCCGGCGTCATTCCAACGCTTGGTTCGTCGAGCAGCAAAAGTCTTGGTCTCGTCGCGAGGGCGAGGCAAATTTCCAGCCACTGCTTTTGAGCGTGCATCAGGCTCCCCGCCAGCTCATCTACGGAGGCCTCAATACCGAACATTGACAGTGCCCAGTACCTGTCATCTAAGTTTTCTTCGCCGGAGGAGCCATTATGCCGATAGGCGATGTCGAGATTCTGTGCGAGTGTCAGCGTCTCGTAGATTCGTGTTGTCTGGAACTTCATGCTTATTCCTCGCCTGACGCGCTGATAAGGTGGCAAGTGAGAAATTTCGTTTCCTTGAAACACGATTGACCCGGCGTCTGAAGAATAACGACCGGTGATAAGATTGAACAAAGTGGACTTACCTGCACCGTTCGGTCCTATCAAGCACCTCAACTCTCCCTCTTGAACCGCCAGAGACAGGTCCATCACTGCTTTGATCCCGCCGAAGGTCTTCGAAACGTTTATCACCTCCAACATCACCGGTCGCACCTCCTTTATTGCCGCCCCTGATACGGGAATGTCCTCTCTGGCGGAAACATCTGATGGTGCCGGAATCCCAGGCTGAGTCTCGAGAGGAGCTGATATGCGATGTATCCGAGTGGTCGGTGTCCTTCTTGCGAAAAACCTTGTAAATTGTTCTCCGATAGTCAACAGTATGCCCCGAGGGTAGAACATCATAACTGTAAGGAGAATAACTCCATTGACGAGAAACGCATATTGTCCGCCATAAACTGCAAGAAAATCCCCGATGTATCCCAGGGTGATCGTACTTATCATCACCGCCAAAAGGCTTTCCTTCCCTCCAACCACCGTGTATAACACTGGCATCACTGCGCTGATGAGTCCCATGCTGGATGGGTCGATGAAATTCCCCCACCAGACATACATCATCCCACTCAGCCCCGCCAATAGAGCCGAAATTACAAAGACAACCACCTGAATTAAGTTGACATTATGTCCGAGCATACGAGTGCGCTCGATATCCTCACGTATGGCAATGATGATATCACCCCATCTAGAATTCCCCAGCATTCGAATCAGAAGAAACAAAAGAATACTACCGAATACAACGAGATAATACAGACTTTTCGTTCCGCTAGAAAATTCTATACTACCTAATTTTAAGGAAACGATGTCATTTATTCCGTTGAAACCTCCAAGCAGGGCGCGACCGACGCGCCACTCGTACCCCGCAGTTTGACCCAAAAACAGCTCTAAGATGAGCGTCAAGGCCAGGGTGAGAATTGGAACAATCCAATTGCTTACCTGACTGTAGAAAAAGAAGTAGCCGAACAACGCTGCAACAAGACCCGTTGCCACAAGCCCTGATAGCAACCCTAAGACGGTCACAAGCGACGCATTGCCAAAGTTAATCGTGACGATCGCATAAACATATCCGGCGATTCCGAAGAAAGCTACCTGCCCGAAACTGAGTATGCCGCAATAGCCCCACAAAAGGCACAGTCCCAAGGTTATGGGGACGAAAAGGAAAAAGAAAACAATATTTGATAGGATAAAACACGAGGCAAAGGCCGGATAGATCAGTATAGCGGTCAATATAAGGACGAATACTAGCCACATGGTCTTGGAAACATCCCATTTACCTCGATGCTTAAGTAATAGAAGGAAAAAACTCATAATTGTAACCGCTGAGTTGCATGACTATGACGGCTGCGGAAATCCCTGATAAATCCGGATATTCCTTTGGGCATCACACGGATAATTAAAAGCGCCGCAATCAGGATACCGACCCTGCCGACGAACGTCCCAAATAAGGCGGTAAGGGGTGTGGCTATGGCGGCGAGAATCGCGCTGCTAGCAAGGGCTCCAACTATTGGGTTCTCACCACCGCCTACAACGACCACAATGAACGCCATTGCGATAAAGGTCGTTCCCATGAGCGGAACTAGCGACATCGTTGGTGCATACAACGACCCAGTCAGGCCAGCTAGCCCAGCGCCTATGGCGAACGCAAGCGTCCCGATATGTACGGTGTTAATCCCTATAGCTTCGGCCATCTCCCCATCTTGCATAGTGGCTCGAGTAAAGATTCCGGCGCGTATCTTGTAAAAATACAACCAGAGCCCGAACACCAAAAACAATGCGATGACGAAAAGGAGAAGGCGGTAGCCAGAGTACGAATAAATGCCAATGGAAAATTGCCAGCTCGGTAAGGGAATCGGTCGCATCCAAGGGCCAAGCACGATGAGTGTTCCTTGAGTGACGATAAGGCTGATACCCCAGGTTGCCACCATTGCCCCAATTCTGTTCTGGGAAAACCGGCGGACAACGAACCTCTCGAGGAAGAGGCCGAATAGACCCGCCGTGGCAATACTCAACAAAAAACAAAGCCACAAGGGAACACCAGCGTAATAAGACATACTTGTTACATATGCCCCGATCATTATAAGCTCGCCATGGGCGAGATTTATTATGTCAAGAACCCCAAGAATTATTATGAGACCCAGGGCCGACAATAAGAGGAACGCCATGTTGTCGGCGAATTGATAAAATAGATTGCCTGCTAGATCAATAATCATTTTCGAATCCCTCGTGTATTTTTCACTGCTTAAAATTGATACGTTTAGCTCAATAAAGCTGTAGACCACCTCCGGCAAGGCAATATGTAAGCTCCCGCTTATGCTGGGTCAAGCGGGAGCTTTAGCGCTTCGTCATAGGTACTTCTTGAAGTATGGGTCGTCATTGGGAGTGTACTGCTTAGATTCGGGATGGCCAATGAGGTTAACGCCGAGGCGACGCGTCCACCATGGTTCGATGGATGGCCACTCCTTCACGAAGGATATGTTGTGCTTATCGTCAGACTTCGCGAGACGGATATAATGGCTCATGTGATGTGTCGCCGGATCCATGAACACATAACCTTCAGGGGCCTCAATTCCGATGCCAGACTCAAGAGCCTTTATGACCTCTTCCTTGTCGGTTGTACCGGCCAGCCGCACCGCCCTGGCCCAGAGGTGGGTCGACAGATAGGACAGCTGACACAACTGGTTGACGTAAGGCTCGCCGGGAAACATTTTTCGGAATCGCTTCACAAACGCAATGTTGCGCGGAGTCGGGATTTCCTCCATGTAATTGACTGCGTTGTGCATGTTCGAGATCGCCGGCGCGGCGAAACGAATGTGCTCATAGCCCTGTGCCATGTTGGTTGTCGCTCCCATGGGAAGACCGGAGAGACCAGCCGCTCTCGCCTGCGGGTAATAGTTAGTGTGGTTCTCTCCAGACAGGTAGACCATCAGCCAGTCTGGCTTCGCCCGTTGGATGTTCGCGATTGTCGAGCTGAAGGTTGAGACGCTCAGTGGTATGGACTCTTCTCCGATGACCTTCGCGCCAAGGATAGGTGCCATTGCCCGCGTCCACATAGCGCTCAGCTGGCCGAAGTTGTAATCCGCTAAAATAATGTATATCTTGGGGCCAAAGTTTTCGATGCAATACTGAATCACGGGAATGATCTGCTGTTCAGGCAAAGCGCCGGAGCAGAACGTGTATTTGTCGGCAACACCTCCCTCATACTGCGAGTTGTAGAAATACAACATCTTTTGTTTGTACATGATCGGCCTGACTGCCTCGCGGTGCGAGCTCATGCCAGCGCCCATAATTATATCGACCTTATTGTCCAAAATTAGACGCCTTGAAAGGGATTGATAACGACGGTTGTCGGACTGCGTATCGGGGGAAATCAGTTTGATCTGCCGACCCAGCAATCCTTTCTCTCCTGACTTGATAAGTATGTCGTCCGTCTCCTTGTAGACTATGGTTTTCTTATCGATTAATGGCCCGCCGTCGGTTACGATGCGATCCTTTATGTTGCTCGTAGGGGACTTGGCGGCATGTTGTCCTAAGGCACCTAAGCCGCCGGGACCGGTCGGACCACCCCTGAGGGTGTAACCCTCGTTGATTTCCTTAATAGCAAGTTGAGTTGCGTGATACTTCGGGGTGCCCTGATACGCAGCGATTCCCGAACGGTCCTCGAGGAGGCCAAATTTTATGGGCCCCTCCTTGGCGCTCTGGGCCCGGAGGATTGCTGGAGCCCCAATCACCGAAGCTGCGCTAACCACTGCACCAGCGAGAGCAGTTTTCTTGACGAACTCCCGTCGTGTGAGACCGGAAGTTTCATCATCGAATTGAAAATAGGTGGTATGATTAGCACCCGTATTATCCTTCGATTTGCTATCTCTACTCTTCTTGTCATTCGACATGACGAATCTCCTTTCTTTACTTAAGGTTAACCGCTGAGAGGAGCAAGACACCAGGCTACCATAACCCGGATAGTGTAGCGATTTAATTAGCATAATATATATACTTCTTGCTCCCTGTCCCTGCCATACACCGAGTCAAACCCGCTCTCCGAGCCATCTATGACTGTACCCTCGAAGTCTTTGTCTAGCTCGGTGTTTAGTTATAAAAATCACCTCCTTTCGTGCGCTTGTAATAAGGTCTATGCACCCAAGATCTGATTTTTGATAGACAAAAGTTGCATAATATTAACTGTTTCTAAAAAACAGCAACCCCACACGCGTTATTGGTTCCACGATAAAGTGCATTGCCACTCCGCCGCTTCGGCGACCTTTAGTTTTGCCCTGTCAAACCTTGCCAACGCACAGTCATAGAGCAGGTACCCGATTCTTCCAATCATGTCGGGATTCATAGGCATGAGCGACCCGTAACACCGTCTCTTCGGCAAACGGTTTCCCTGCAATTTGTAATCCGATCGGCAGTTTGTGTGAGTCGAAGCCACAGGGTATGGAAATTGCTGGCAGACCAGCAAGATTAAATGGATATGTGAGACGCCAAGAGGCGGCAAGCACACTCTCTTCTTCGCCACCAATGGTTACAGCAGATTGATCCAATTTCCATGCAGTGATTGGCGTTGATGGCGTGACGATTACGTCGACCGACTTGAACACTTTGCGTAGATCCGATATCAATACTCGCCTGAATTGCTCTGCTTTAAGATAGTCCGTGGCAGCAACAAATTTGCCAAGCTCTACCATGGTCCTCACATCGGGCTGGAAATACTGCTGAAGACCCTTTTCAAGTTTCTTCTCATGATAACATGATGAGGACGCCAATTCGATCGCGAATATTGCTCCGAGGCCATATCGTAAAATCGGCAAGTTGAACTCGAGTATTCCTGCTGAAGCTTTAGAAAGTTCGTCCACCGCACTCTCTACGGCCCAATGGACGTCTTCATCATTGCGATCGAAGAAATGATTACGACATACACCGATTTTCAGGTCATGAATGGACTCGCCGAGCGACCTCGTATAGTCGGGAACCGGCGCAGAGCTGCTAGATGGATCTTCCGGATCGTATCCAGCTAAAACGTTCAAGAGCAGGGCTGCATCCTTGACCGTCTTCGTGAGAGTCCCGGCATGATCCAGGGACCAACTGTGCGTGACGATACCATTCTTGCTTACTCGTCCATAGGTTGCTTTCAGCCCGACTATCCCACACAAGCTCGCAGGAATTCGCACGGAGCCACCTGTATCAGATCCGAGCGCAGCCACACATAGCGAGGCGGCGACTGCAGCCCCAGAGCCCCCACTTGAGCCACCCGGAACGCGATTCACATCCCATGGATTCCGAGTTGGCGGTGTGACGTTACCCCAGGCGAACTCATGCATATTGGTCTTGCCTATGAGTATTGCCCCGGCTTGCCTGAGACGACGGACTGTAGTTGCGTCGACATTGGGAAACAAGATTCCCGGTGCTTTGGTCCCGGCGGTAGTAGGAATGCCCTTCGTCAGGTAATTGTCCTTTAAGGCGATTGGGATGCCGTGGAGCGGACCGCGGTAGTGCCCATCCCTGATTTCCTTTTCAGCCTGCTCCGCCGCCTCTCTGGCCGACTCAACGACGAACAGAAAGGCTTTAATACTCTCGTCATATTTCCTGATGCAGTTAAGCATGCGTTCGGTGAGCTTGACAGGTGACAGCTCTCGAGATTGAATTTTCGTGGCCAAGATTTCTATCGGCAGAAATGCAATATCCTTTTTAGTCATTCTGGCCCTCCCTATAAGTCGCCTTAGCATCGAAGACCACAACAGGGGGAACATCGGATAAATCGAGTTTGCGAAGTTTTGTGATCTCATCGAGTATTCCCGTCAATTCAGAGACAAGTTCATCCAACCTGTCACTCTCGAAGTCTACCCCGAAGATTTGGGGGCATAACTCTGCAAGCTTGCTCGAAGAAATCTTTTTCATGGCACCTTTTCCTTCTATTGTTTTAGCTCAGCTTAATTCCTCAAAGGGGACACCCTTTTATATTCAAATATGAAAATATGAGCTACTGTTTGAAACATTTGAACCCTGCCTTACTGGCTGTTTTCCTTCAAAGGTAAGGGGAAGGCCTCCTTTCTCAAGGCAGGCGTTACTCAATGCTCTTGTCTGCAAGAACGTAAAATAATGCTCTGCAAATCATAAGAGTCAATCTCGTCACTCAGCTCATCGAGCTCAAGAAGATCTCCGGGAGTTTCCTCTACCTGTATATGGCCTCAATGCCGTGGCTAATGACTGCATCATTGCGCATATCACGGTTTTGTCTATTACGTTAACAGCGGCCAAAATTGGCCAGATTGATAAAGTACGTTTTGTTAAAAGTTATTCCCAAATCTCTAATTTTGTAAACGGCTATTATTAATTTTTAGCATCCTTTCCAACCCGACGAAGCAATGAATTCTCTTTTTGATGAGTTTAGAACTAAACACCGCAAAAGTTCTCAAGTTATTAAAACTAATCACGAAATGCAGCAAATATATCCATTGCCTAATTAGTAATACTTTTACACTTCATCATGACGAGAAATGTATCATGCTTATTTCACAAATGGTTAGGTGAACTTACCCCCATTTAGTGGACACACCGTAAAGCTAAGTGTGAATTAAGAACAAGCTTTTTGCAAAAGATCAGCAGCACGCTTCTCATTAAAAATTCCGCAACAACACTGCTTTGTCAAAATTTTCGCTGCTTTCTCGGGGGTGTTCTTCCCCTTCTTTATGTCATCTATAAATTTTTCAACCAATCTGGGTGATACCATGTGATGTCCACACATAGTAGTAATCTCCAAGACATCTTTATTTGGCAAGAGTTCAGTTTTGCCCCATACTCCAAGAGATTGGGCGACGGTATGAACTTCGAGCCCTATTTCCCTAAGCATCTTACCCACAGGTTCAAGAAGGCCACTCACTACTATGGGTATACCCATATCTAGCTCCTTGAGCTCTAAAAGAGTTTTCTTTACTCCTTCCAAGTTATCAAAAACACATTCGGCTATTGTAGTATCCGATACGTTGTCACAGATTTTTTTAATATCAAGATTATCGAAGTATATGCTCCCCTGTTTCATATCACCAACGTTAACAGCGCCATTTTTTTTAGAGATCTCTAGGAATTTTGCAATCTTAGGTCCAGCTCCCTCAAGTGATTCGGCTACTGCATGACAAGCTACTGAGACCATTGGGTAATCATAGCTGAGGCTTTCCACTGTTCCTTGTCGATGAAGAGTATGTGTCATGATAATACCTCCTTAATTTAGTATGTAAAATTGAATCGGGGTTTCCCCAGCCCAACATTTATCTTACAATTGGGCCGGACTTCAACGCCCATATCTTTAAGCATCTTTTCCGCAGGAATTGAACCATCTGGTAATACCTTGGAAGCAGCACAACAAGTAAAAACTGTATCCACTTCTTTTTCCATCTTACGAATTACCTCTATAACTGGCCGCAATTTATCAAGAGGCATTCCGAATTCTATAATAGCTGAGAGAGATTTCTCATTAAGTATATCATCTCTTAACTTTCCTGTTTCCTTATTGGTAATCCAGAAAGTTACAGGATTTTCAGGTTCGAAATCCACACCTAGGGGAGCAAGAGCCATAGTCATTTTCTCCACATCACGCATAGAAGTGCTGACGCCTGGGCGTCCCATTTCAACAGCAAAGCCAACAAATCCAGGTTTGGCTCGACCTGAGATATCATTGGTTTTTACTTCCTCAGTGCCTCGTCCAGGAACTCGTGTGTCTTCACTCTCAGTTAGAGGATTTGACAAAATTGCGCGAATAGAGCGGGGCCATGGACTCTTCCCCTTTTCAATAATTGCATCTACAGGACAACAGCCAGAACGAATACAGACACCACACTCTACACAATCATCCTGATTAATATTGGCGACACCCTCGCTAATAGAAATACATCCTACTGTGCAATAAGGTAAACACATCTCACAACCGGTACACTTCTCTATATCTATTGTTATCATCGATTCCTCCTTTCAAAATTTTAATAGAACTGTACTGACATAGCCAATACTCCGCCTAACAGTAAATATGCCGTTTGAAAAAGCTCTCAGGAATTTTCCCCCGATATAATTTAAGGTATTTCCCTTTCTCTTATATATTCGCTACAGATCTTTTTTAAGTTTACGAATCACTCTGTAATCCTTCAACGTTTTGAAGCCATTATTCATACAGGCAGGAATTTTCTCATCTCATTTGGCATTCTCGAACTAATCTACCAAAGTTCCTTCACTCATACTAAAATCCGCCGAATCCCTTTAGCTTTATTCTCGCTACCCTGCAACACTTCACCAAAATCAAGAATCCTCTTGCTCTAGCGCCTGTAACGCATCCTCCTTTGCCTCTTGGATGTGATGCCGCATCGTCAACTCACAAACATCAGGGTATTTTGCTTTAAGGACCAATATGATCTTTCGGTGGCCATCGATGGTTCTCTTTGCTCCATTGAGATAGTGGAGGGTATCCTTACGATATCTCAACACGTATTTTCTCATGTTCTCAATCAGCCTGTAGAAACGGTGTTTATGTCCTATCGATGCATAAAGAGTATCGTGAAATTTCGTATTCCATTTAAAGATCTCATCAGTATTTTTTCTTTTAAATGCATCTTCAGCCCTTTCAATGAACCCGTTGAGCTGTTCAAGGGCTTCCTCAGAAATATTTTTACAGACTAGCCTAAGGGCATAGCCCTCAAGGCTGGCTCGAATATCAAAGAGCTCTTCGATTTCATCCTTTGATTCCGAAGAAACGCAAAATCCTCTTTTACCAATTGGTGTGATCAGTCCTTCTAAGTCTAACTTATGGAGAGCTTCTCTCACAGGAGTGCGGCTGACTCCCAGCTGCTCTGCCAAATGCTCCTCAGCGAGCCTCTCTCCTGGATTGAAGCGCCCAGCAAGAATATTAGATTTCAGATATTCATAGGCCTTTTCCTTCGCTGAGATACTAACCTCTTTGATGATATTAGGGATAGGTAAATTTTTCATTTTTGTATACAAAAATTATCTGGCTTATATTATTAAATAAACAATTCTTAAATGTCAACAAAAAAAAATAAAAAAATTTCTCTATAAATTACAATAAGTTATAATCAATTAGCTGAGATGAATGGATAAAATCAGGAAAAAATTGAGTAACATTGATTATTTTATTTTAATTAATGTGATTCTGTTTTGCATACAATTTTACATGATACTGCAAAAATTTGTAGAGTGGGGTTAAACTAGGTTTTTGGTTTATTTGGGGAATCTCTGCTGAAGATCGTACTTCAAGCAGAATAATGAATAGGGTTTTAAGGTCTCTCTTTATCTCATGAGCCCTGGAAATCTTCTCGTCACCGATAGATTTTAACGAGGCGCAGGGATTAACCGTATTACTTGCCCGTATTTGTTTGACACCGAGTCGCCTGATGTGCTAACCATCCTATAGGATTTAGCGGTAATACCAAAAATAACCGTATATAAAAGGAGTAAGGAAAGGAGAATGCAGTATGGAGATCAAGTTAACTACACTCTGTGAAAATACTGCTGCTGAGGTTGGTTTTCTGGCTGAATGGGGCTGGAGTATCCTTGTGCAGGTCAGTGATAAGATTGTTTTGTTTGACACAGGTACGAGTAGTGTAGCAGTGCGTAATGCGGACAAGCTCGGAATAGATTTACATAGCATAGATAAAATTGTGCTCAGTCACGCACACAGGGATCATACCGGGGGATTACGTGAAGTATTGAGAAGAACAGGGGAGATGGATGTAGTCGCTCATCCCGGTATATGGGATTTGAAGTACAAAAGACGTTCTGCCGAAGAAAAGGCGGAGTATAATGGGATTCCATTTGCCAGAGAGGAGCTCGAGAAGTTCGCTTCATTTAAACTGACAAAGGAACCTGTTCATATTTCTGAGAACATACTAACCACCGGTGAGATACCGATAACAACGGATTTCGAAACAATAGAGCCACACTTTTACCTAAAACAGATGGGTACCTTACAGCATGATCCTTTTGCCGATGACCTTGCATTAATAGTGAAAACAGTAAAGGGTCTTGTGGTTATTCTTGGATGCGCACACCGGGGGATGATCAATACCCTCCGCCATGCCCGGAACCTTACAGGAGATGAGAGGGTGTATGCTGTGATAGGAGGCACTCACCTTTACCCTAAAAACGATGATCAAATCGGGAAAACCATTGAATCCCTAAAAGAGATAGACATTCAGAAGATAGGCGTGTCGCACTGTACTGGGCTTCATGCCGCAATGCGGCTTGCCCAGGCGTTCGGAGACCGATTCTTCTTTAACAATGCAGGCACCATAACTAAGATTGATTAGTACCACTCTGCTCGCCCTCCCGGTACCTGGTCACATGAACCCTAACACCTGAAATGCATCAATTATAAAAAAACTTGACTTCCCCTATCCGTTGGTATACATACTCTTTCCCCAGACTCATAACGGGTTACTGATTTGATCAGCATTAGGGAATTTTCTCAAGAAAGGACACTTTTACAATGGCTTTTAGCCCTACTGTTGATAGTGAAAAATGTAATGGCTGCGAAGAATGTGTAGACGCATGCACTGTTGGCGTATATGAGATGCAGAATGGTATAGCAGTTCCTATAAATGCTGAAAAATGTATTGGTTGCGAAACCTGCATAGAGGTTTGTAAAGAGAACGCAATTGTTGTTTCGGAAACTCAGCCTGCCTTATCCGAGCAAGCCCTCTCCATTTTAAAAGATATAAACTAGTTTGACAGGTTTACCGGTCACAATTGGAAAATAATGGACTAAGATCGAAATAGATTTTCCCGTCTTCTTAAAGATCAAAACCAATAGAAGCCAGCCTTTTCACCTCTTTGAGATCTGTGAGATCAAATGTAATTGGGGTAATGGTTATCCGGTTTTCTTGTAAGGTTTTTAAATCAGTATTTGGAATACTCTCTTCAACAGGCGTTTCACTGGCCAACCAGTAATAGGAATTCCCTACTTACGAGTGGATAGAGAACCATTTAAATATTTATGTACTATACTGGAGATAAGTGTCTGATATGGAATTCCCTCTTCGATCGCCCTGATTTGAATTTGGTGATAGTCTTTCTGAGTAAGACGAAGGTTAATACGCCTATCTTTTTTCAAGGTATTGCGTGCAGCCTCTGTCGCCTTTTCTTTCTCTTGATTTAAATTTTTTACAGGTTGCCACTCTTCACGTTCTATTGATTCCATTAAATCTTTTTCTTCCTGATCAATAGGCCTGAATGATTTTTGATTAAATTTGTTCATTATACCCCCTTCAAACCATATCGTTTTGTGTATTTACGGCTTGGGAAAGCTGTTTTGAGGAAAATTTCGTCATTTGTTTTAACAAAAGGCACAACAACAGCGTAGCTTTCTATTTCAAGGATATACATTTTTTGATTTGAGTACCCAGGATTTTCTTCCACTCCAACTACCTTCCCTGCTTCAATCAGGTATGCAATTTCCTCAAAACATATCCCTCGTTCAAGCTTTAAAAGTTCGTTTTTTTCGGGATTCCAATTTAAATACTTCATGACAAAAATATATTATATGCCCACATCTGCCTTTTGTCAACAGAATATCATACTTAAAGGAAGCAAAATTATGCTCTCCCTGGCCCAGACCTGGCCTCCTGTGTCAATTGCAAGGGATAGTTTTTTGAGCAATAAACCTAAATCTTTCCTTCAAAATGGAGTTAGTCGCGCTAGGCTGGGCCTGCCACCAGAAGGGGGTGGTGGAGTTTGGGGAATGGTTGTGTGAGCAGGTAATCAAGGCAGTTCCTCAACGGCATTGTATCTTTAGCATACCTAAGATTCTTAGGCGATATTTCCTCTAAAATCGAGGTCTTCTCTCTGATCTTAATCACCCGCCCTGCCTGCCCTGGCGCGACTTCCTTGGCAAGTATTGCAATTTCTATATTATTTATAAGTCCTGGCAATACAGCATAAGCATTGCATGCCAGGTCTGGGCCAGGGGTGCGACTTGGTTATCTGTCGCTACCTTCCTCAGCGTGTCAATACCTTACCCCCCGCTCTGTTCCCTGTCTGCCGACAGGCAGGTCGGCATGAAAGGGACACCCACCGCATCATGGGCTGTATTTTCATTTAAATACAAGGGAAAATCACATATACTTTAATCCACAAAAAGGGAGTTCTATCACTCTTTATTTTGCCTTCATTTCCTAAAGATCAAAACCAATAGAGGCCAGCCTTTTCACCTCTTTGAGATCTGTGAGATCAAATGTAATTGGGGTAATGGTTATCCGGTTTTCTTGTAAGGTTTTTAAATCAGTATTTGGAATACTCTCTTCAACAGGCGTTTCACTGGCCAACCAGTAATAGGAATTCCCTCTCGGGTCGTTCCTTTTTTCATATGTATCTCTTTGTCTCACAAGATCCTGTGTAGTAAAAGATATACCCTTAATCTGATTCTCAGGAACAGCTGGTATATTCACATTTAAGGCTGTTCCCTCTCTTATGCTGTTCTCCATGACAAAGCTGATCATCTGGCGTGAAAATTTTGCTGGAAAGCTAAAATCGGAATCATTTTTAGTGTTCAGTGAAATAGCAAACGAGGGGATACCCAGGAAGGCTCCCTCTGTGGCAGCTGAAACAGTTCCCGAATATAAAAGGTTTATACCTACGTTAGAGCCCATGTTAATTCCTGAGATGATCATATCTGGTCTCTGTTGTAATATCTCCTGGATAGCTATTTTCACACAGTCAGCAGGAGTTCCGCTTACTGCATAGCCAAAGAAAGTCCCGTTTCTCTTGAACCGCCTCACCCGTAATGGATTAGACAGGGTAATGGCATGGCCTACTGCGCTCATCTCCGTTTCAGGGGCAACCACAGAAAGATCAAAATCACCCTTTAACTCTTCATAAAGTGCTATGAGGCCCTCTGCTAATATGCCATCATCATTTGTCAAAAGTATTCTCATCTTTCACCTAATGTCACTATCTATACAATATTATTAGGAACAATAAAAGTTTTAAAGTCATGAGATTATAACCTTCTCTATCCATTTTCCGAATATGCTTAAGAGCTTAAGGAAGGGCATAACAAAAAAAGACACCCATGCCCTAAAGAACCAGTAAATTTAACCGCCTCAGGCGGGTTTAATTCCACATGGTTTTGAACAATTACCATTTTATTGATAAAAACTTTGTCCTTGAAATTCTTCTCTTTGTAGCGGATAGTTTGTGAAGTCTCTGCGTTATTATTTCACGGAATAATGGTAACAGTGCAGCCTCTACTTGTATGCCGGGCTGGGCAATTTCCTCAAGGCGATATCTATTGGTCAAGGTGGAGGCGGCCCGGTCCTATTTGGGGTGAATGGTCACCTCTGATGGTTGGGAGGAAGAAGGGTAATGGACACCATAGAAAGGCTTTCTGTAATGAGGGTTACAGGGAAAGGAAAAAGGGGAATAGAGGATATAGTTGTTACTGAGGCCCAGCTAACCATCATTATAAATAATCAAAGGCTTATAACATTGCCTTGTTCACCCAATGATCTACAATTTCTTGCAATCGGGTTTCTTTTCTCTAAAGGTATATTAAAGAGCAAAGAAGAGATAACAAAAGTCGACTTTAATGATAGTAAAGGTATAGTGTGGGTGGAGACAGAAAAGGATAACCATTTAAAGCCATTATCATTAAGCGCAGTGTATAATGCAGCCAATAGTAACGTACAACCCATCATAAAATCTCACATTTCTGTAGCATCTCATGATATTTTTTCTTTAGTAGAAGAATTTCAACATCGCTCCGAGATTTTTATCTCTACTGGTGGTGTTCACTCTGTGGCACTGTGTGAGAAAAAAAATATCGTGGCCTTCAAAGAGGATATTAGTAGAAATAATGCCCTTGATAAATTGTTTGGTGAATGCATTTTGAAAGATATACCAACGAAAGAGCGAATGGTAGTCACAAGTTGTAGGATTTCATCCGAGATATTGCTTAAGGTAGCAAAAAGAAATATCCCTATACTGATCTCAAAATCGGCTCCTACAAATTTGGCTGTGAGTTTAGCAGAAGAGGTGGGAATAACCCTCATTGGCTTTGTAAGAGCAAAAAGGATGAATGTTTATGCCAATGAATGGAGGGTGATTTTATAGTATATGGATTTCCTTTTTGGACGCAGCCTGCCCTGGCGTGACCTCCTTGGCATATATTGCAACCTCTGCGGTATATATTGACTCAGACTATATAGCCTAAACACTGCATGCCAGGTCTGGGCCAGGGATGAACGCAGACCCGCCTGCCAGACGGCGGGCAGGTTGTAAAGATTTGAAATATAAATAAAATAATTATCTGCGGATATCGGCCCGCCCTGGTGCGACATGACTTGATTATTATATTGTCGCTATAATAATTCCGAAGCGGAGGCTATAGAATTAAGTCCTTGATTACCAGGTCTGGGCCAGGGCGAAAACCTGCCCGCCGTCTGGCAGGCGGGTCTGCGTCCTAATTTAATAGATAAAATTGATTCAGCTATGTCCGGCATTGAATTGACAAGAAGAGGGTTTTGCAAATTAATAGGCTTCTTTTGCCTCTGCGGATCTCTTTTAACCCCTCATAGAGTTTTGCCTGACGTAAAAAAGATTCCTCTTAAACAGAAGGGAGGTGGTAGCATGCAGTTACCTGATCCTAAGCTAGATGGAGATATGTCCCTTGAAATGACAATCCATCAAAGAAGAACTGTTAGATCCTTTAATAGTAAGGCCCTTACCCTCAAGCAACTTTCCCAGTTACTCTGGGTAGCCCAGGGAATTACGGAGCCAGGAGGATTTAAAAGGGCTGCACCATCTGCTGGGGCATTGTATCCTATGGATATTTACGGAGCGGTTGGAGAAGATTGTATTGAAGGATTAAGTCCTGGGGTTTACGTATATGATCCTGCTCCCCATTCCTTTTCCCTTACCCAAGAAGGAGATATTAGAAAGGATATTGCAATGGCCTCATTAGGGCAGATGTGGATGTCTTATGCTCCGATTACACTTGTTATTACTGCAGAATACAGTCGAGTTATGGGTAAATATAGCCAGAGGGGAGTTAGGTATGCAATGATTGAAGCAGGGCATATAGGGCAGAATATCTTTCTTCAATCTCAGGCTAT
The DNA here is from genome assembly GCA_964611035.1 of uncultured Desulfobacteraceae bacterium. Lineage (GTDB taxonomy): Bacteria > Desulfobacterota > DSM-4660 > Desulfatiglandales > B25-G16 > B33-G16. The sequence goes on along the minus strand of CAZSWT010000008.1, from coordinate 4,421 downwards.
AGGATTGGAAGCAGGGATTGTGGGAGCTTTTGAGGACCAGAAGGTTATCCAGGTTATGGGGATTAAAAAAACCCATGAACCCCTCCTTCTTATGCCAGTTGGATACAAGAAGTAGATAAGTAAGCGTCCAGCGCCCATCAAGCAGCCCTGTATGCATGCGGCCACGCACAGGCAGGCATCAGCAAAACCTTTTGTTTTAACTATAAACTGAATCTTTACTTTATGGCTTGAAATCTTTTGGATGTCGAGGTAATTTACACCTATGAAATGATTGAGGAGCTTAACAATGTATAAAAGAGTTCTCTGTATGCTGGTCTCATTCATTTTTCTCTGCCTTTTTCCAGGCAGCGATGAAGTATATTCTAAAGTAAAGGGAGGTAAAAAAATGGCGATCACAATTATAAGCACTGTCTTTACTGAAGGCAGTATGATTCCACGGGACTATACATGCGATGGGGAAGATATTTCTCCCCCATTAAAATGGAGTGGTGTTCCTGATGGCACAAAAAGCCTTGCCCTTATCTGCGATGATCCTGATGCGCCCGTGGGAACTTGGGTCCATTGGGTGCTCTTTAGTATGCCACCAAGCACAAAGGAGTTAGCTGCCAAGGTTCCGCCCAAAGAGATCCTTGAAAATGGCGCGAAACATGGGACCAATGATTTTCGGAAATTTGGTTATGGGGGCCCATGTCCTCCTGGTGGCACACATAGATATTATTTCAAGCTCTATGCTCTGGATACAGAAATCAATTTGAAGACTGGAATTACTAAGGCACAATTACTGAAGACAATGGAAGGTCATATTTTGGCTGAAGGTCAATTAATGGGAAGGTATTCAAGGTAAGTAAGTTGATTATCACACATTCTGCCGTTTGATAAGGGATGTGATTGTCGTATTCATTTCCTCGCAAATTTTATTCTTTTGCGGCCCTGTAATAGTATAGTGCCGATTGTGAAGACTGCCTGCCTCAATCTCAGGGCCGAATATCATTTCACCTACCAGGCCTGCAAATTCATGCTTTAGTTCGATAGTCTTTACTATAGCCCAGGCTGATATTCAGGCTATAGTGCTTGATAAAAGGGATGAGGATCTTTCGAAAGACCTTGAGTTTAAGTTGAAAATCTTTACTATCTTCTTATATATTTAGAGGCTATTGTAATTATTTCTCATGTATAATGGTGCGGGATGAGACAGCATGCTAAAAGACTTTAAACCCCTTAAGACCTATTTTATCGAGAACCGGATAGCCCTGATTATTGGACTCTCCAGCCTTTTATTTGTAGACACTCTCCAGCTTTTTATCCCCAGAATCATTAAAAAATCAATAGATTCCTTAACTATTGGCCAGGCAAGTTCTGTGCTGCTCATCAAGTACGCACTGATAATAGTAGGAATTGCAATTACTATGGCAATCTTTAGATCCATCTGGCGGTATTTCGTATTTGGTCACTCCAGGAGGGTGGAAAAGGCCTTAAGAAATAGAATTTACAAACATCTACAGACACTTTCCATTTCCTTTTACTGGAGGACAAAGACAGGTGACTTGATGGCACGTGCTGTAAATGATATTGATGCTGTGAGGATGGCTTCAGGAATGGGATTAGTGGCCCTAACCGACGGATTTGTGCTTGGCCTGGGCACGATTGGTTTTATGTTATATATAGACATAAAATTAACTCTCATTTCCCTCATACCCACACCTTTTATCTTCTATTTTACCCTACTTATTACCCGCAAAATGGGAAGCGAATTTAAGCAAGTACAACAGACATTCTCCGAATTAACAGAGTCAGTGAGGGATGTATTGGCCGGAATCAGGGTCATTAAGGCCTATAATCGCCAAGCATGGGGATATAGCAGAGTGAAGGAAAAGGGAGAGACATATATCTCCAATAATCTTGATCTTGCCAGGACTCTCGCTATATTTTTCCCGATGATGACATTGTTTACCAATCTTGGACTCGCCGTAGTTATCTGGATTGGGGGACGGCTCACTATTCTGGGGAATATTACCACTGGTGACTTTGTAGCATTTATTAGTTATCTCAATCTTCTAACATGGCCTATGATGGCACTTGGTTGGGTTACGAACTTGATCCAGAGGGGTTCTGCATCAATGAGGAGGATAAACGACATATTGGATGAGGTTCCACAGATTACCAATAAAATAACAAATCCGTTCAGAGGAGTTATTAGAGGCAAGGTGTGCCTCAAGGGTTTAACATTTTACTACCCAAAGGAAAAGGACCCTGCCCTGAAAGACATAGATCTCAGGATAGAGGCCGGACAGACAGCAGCAATTGTAGGCGGAGTAGGGTCAGGCAAGAGCACACTCCTTCAAATAATACCCAGGCTCGTTGAGACGGAAAGAGATATGGTACAGATTGATGAAATACCTATCCATGATATAGACCTAAAAAAATTAAGGGCATCTATCGGGTTTGTGACCCAGGAGACCCATGTTTTTTCTGATACCATCTTAAACAATATAATCTTTGGTCGAGAGGGAGTAGGCGAGGATCTCATGGGACATGTCCTTGGTGTCTCTCAATTGGCAGTCGATATCAATTCTTTCCCCAAGGGCATTCACTCCGTTTTAGGGGAACGAGGAATAACGTTATCAGGAGGACAGAGACAGAGGCTGACTATAGCAAGGGCTCTTGTTTCCAACCCCCCAATTCTGATTTTGGATGACGCCCTTTCACAGGTAGATACCAGGACTGAAGCTACTGTATTAAACCGTATCCTTGAAATGAGGCAGGGGAAAACGAATATTATTGTTTCTCATAGGCTTTCAACGATTAGGAGAGCGGATGTCATATTCGTGCTTAAGGATGGTAGATTGGTAGAAGAAGGTGATCACACTACCCTTCTGGCAGCAAAGAAGGAATATACAAGGCTTTACGAAAGACAGCAGTTGAGTGAGGAATTGGGAGGGGAGTAATAACCTACAGCAAAGACGCAAAGGATGCAGAGATGAATGATTTTTAAAAGATTTTTTACCGCCCGAAGGGCTGAATTTTTTTACTTTCCGCTCTCCTTGCCCCGTTAAATACGAAGTTTATTTAACTGGGGCCTGCCCCGTGAAATTCACGATAGTGACAGCTTGCCAAGTTAAATTGATGGCAATCACAGCGTAGCGAATTTAACCATGGCGAAGCGTATTTCACTAGGGTCAGCGAAAAGTAAAAAGACTAAACCTCAGCGGTGAATGTGTATGAAAAGGGAAGATAGCAATGCATTTTGACTATGGATATATGGAAGAGGGCCAGCTTGGCAAGCCTTACAATATAGGTCTTTTAAAAAGGTTAATTCCCTATGCAAGGTCTTATAAGAAAATTCTTTTCCTCGCTCTCATCTTAACACTTGTAATCACCCTGTTTGATCTTTCTATTCCCTATCTTCCCAAGATTGCCATAGATAAGTATATATTGTCTTTTTGGTACCCAGTTAACCAAAAGATACTGTCTGCTGACTTGGCAGAGGAGTTTAAGGAAAAATATGGCTACATTATAGCGACTACAAAAAAGACCGGATTAGGGTTTCTCTCAAGCTCAAAGCTCAAAGAAATTGACCCTGTGGATCTTAGACACTACCAGGAGGAGGGGCTTATTTCCAGGGAACGATTTTATAGGATCTCTGTAGAGAAAAGTGATCAACACAGGTTATTTACTAATGCAAAGGTAATACAAGGTGAAGGCTATTATTTTTATATACCTGTTAAAGCATTCAAGAATGTCTCTTACGATACATTAATAAAATTAAGACATAGAGACCTTAACGGTGTATTGCTCATCGGAGTATTTTTGCTTTTTTTGATCGGTGGATCTTTTATCTTGAATTATTGGGAATATTATCTGTTAGAGAAATCCGGCCAGAATATGATGCAGGATATTAGAATGGAGCTTTTTGACCGGATTCAGGGACAGTCCATTCGGTTTTTTGACCGAAATCCAGTAGGGAGGCTGGTTACCAGAGCAACAAATGACATAGAAAATTTAAATGAGATGTTCAAATCGGTTCTTATCACTGTGTTTAAGGATATATTTCTCCTCTCAGGTATTATAGTAATCCTGGTACATTTGAACTGGCGACTGGCTTTAATCTCCTTTATTCTTCTTCCCTTTGTATTTGGGTTGACATTGTTTTTCAGCAGGCAGGCAAGAGAGATATTCCGGGAAATAAGAAAAAACATTGCTGCAATTAATGCATTTCTCCAGGAGAGAATCTCTGGAATTCGCATTATTCAGCTTTTTGTCCAGGAAAAAATGCAGCTCGGACGCTTAAAAGATCTTAACGAAAAAAACTACCGTGCAAGCATGAGACAGATCAAGATTTTTGCTGTATTTATGCCTTCAATGGAGATTTTTTCCTCTGTGGGTATAGGTCTCCTGCTCTGGTATGGAGGTGGAAAAGTTAT
>CAZSWT010000007.1:0-83805 GCA_964611035.1 uncultured Desulfobacteraceae bacterium | reverse complement strand
TTTATAGGTTGAACCATATTAACATGCTTTAGGGGGAGGCCTTAAATAGTATCAAAGTGGTCAAGCGGACGCTCGTACCTCGCGTCTGTGATGCAAAACGTTTTACATATAAAATAGGGTAAAGGGGTCTTTTTTGACAATTGTTAGCTCGTAAATCGCTCTGGGGAGTCCAAGGGGTTAGGTCCTCCAGAAAGGAATCAAACCTCTGTCCGCCGTGTTTATGGCAGGCTTGCCCGACTCCGGTGGATTGAAATATAACATCATGCTTCTTTTTATATTTTTGAATTTTTCCATAATTATTCAACGTAATGGAATTAGTTCCGATCATTTATTGTTAGCCAACTATGAGTCTTTAATTCTGTATATTTCCAAAAAAATCTGTTACATGTATCTTCAATAACTCAAAAAAGGATTTAATGGATTTATGACTGGCCTTTGGACAAAAGAAAAAGAAATCCAATTTTTTCAAGAATCAAGGAATTTTGCCACTCCTGAACAGTTATTCTATGTTGGCGATGATTCTCGATATTATGCTTATTGGCCTAAGTCTTACAAAGGGAAGAAATCTACTCTTCAAAGCAGAAATGCTTTGATCGGAAGTTTTACAGAAAAATACTCAGTAGATTTACTTCAGTATTTTGCCAATTCTCAAGGACTTTATGCGGTTCAAAGTGTGATTTGTAATGAGATCGGGTTATCAGCTCAATCACCTGCCGATATCGCATTTTGTAAAACCAGGGATAGAGAGCAATCAGCAACTAACATTGCGGCAGTATTTGAAGTAAAGATGTCAATTGTCTGGAATTGGGAATTGAAAAATAATCAATTGATTTGTTTAGGAGATTTTAGAACGCACAAAGGCAATCCTGGTCTCCTTCGTTCAGATTCCATGCTAAAAGCTATAGGAAAGAGCATAAATATTCGAGTTTCAGGGCTCAGAGCTTCTAGGATACCGATCATCATTTTAGGGAATACTCCAATTACTGAAAGTTACTATTCTAAGGTTGATCATCTTCATAAGGCTGGCATCATCCAAGGATTTTGCTCCGTTAACCCTAAGCCATTGGATGATAATGGTGACAATATTAAACAAACCCCGTCTAATGGTTTCATAAGAATGGATTCATATAAAGAGCTTGAAAAAAATCTTAGAAATGTACTTTTAGAAAAACAAGAATTTTTTTCCAGTATGAAATCAAAGAAGGAATTAGGTCAAGTAATCGAAATCGCAAACAGAGAAACAACCTTTGAGAAAAAGGCAGAAAAATTTCTATCGTTAATAAGGGAGTGATATGAGTAAAGGTACATATAAACGTATGGGAACAGCAACGAGTTCGTTCGGAACACCTGGAAGAATCAGCCATGACTCAACCAAGTTTTATGAAAGCCGATTGTACGAAGGATTAAATAAAGCAACAAAATTCAAATATATTGAAAACGAAATTCAAAAAGAAAATATTAACCGAATCTACTGTAAATCAAGTGAAAGTATGGATGAATTACCTGATAATAGCGTCCATCTGATGATTACCTCACCACCTTATAACGTTACAAAAGAATACGATAATAATTTGAGTTTAAATGAATATTTAGGATTGTTAAATAGGGTCTGGAAAGAAACATATAGGGTTTTGATCCCAGGGGGGCGTGCCTGTATTAATGTTGCCAACCTTGGAAGAAAGCCATACATCCCTCTTCACAGCTATATTATTGAAGGAATGCAGGAAATCGGCTTTCTTATGCGTGGAGAAATAATTTGGAACAAAGCGTCAAGTGCCAGTCCTTCAACCGCCTGGGGCACTTGGCTTTCTGCTGCGAATCCAGTTTTAAGAGATATTCATGAATATATTTTGATTTTTTCAAAGGACACTTATTCAAGAAAGAGAAAAGAAAAAGAAGACACGATAAAAAAAGAAGAGTTTTTGGATTGGACAAAAAGTGTGTGGACTTTTCCAGCAGTATCAGCAAAACAAATCGGACATCCTGCCCCTTTCCCCGAAGAACTCCCTCATCGGCTTATACAGCTATATACATTCAAAAAAGACATTGTCTTAGATCCTTTTGTTGGTAGTGGAACAACGTGTTTGGTGGCCATTAAGGATAAACGTAATTATATAGGCTATGATCTTGATCCAGAATATGTGAAACTGTCAGAAAAAAGGATTTCTTTTTATAAAAATCAATTGAATTTATTTGAAGTGAGAAGTTAGCTAACCGGGTAACCGGGAGACTCCCTCGCCCAGCTTCATGACAACACCACCGATAAATCGGGATCTCCGACCCGCCTGCGGGACTACTTCAACAGGCTCAGGACAAGCTTACAGGGGCGGTTCTTTGAAAATGGGCCAAATCTGCTCTTGAGTTACTTAAATAATATCATTGAAAAAAAGTTCGGGGTAAAAGCTTAGGTTCTGAGTTTATATGGAAAAAGGATAATTAACCCAGTCTTTTTTAATATTTCTGGTAATTTTAACTAACACAGAGGAGTCTATATCATGCAGGAAGGACATGATGATTTGAGTGATGATCAAATTAATAGGCAGGATGCTGTTGATAATTTAATTTTTAAATTAATTCAAAGTATTCATCCCTCGACAAGTGGGATTGGCTGGAATATAGAGATGATCGGTGATGTTCGCGATTGTCTTAAGGAGTGGATTGTTGATCGCTATGGGCTTTGTGATGAACAATCATTTTATCCATATATTAAGAAATAACAACAGAAAAGGGATCAAACCTGCTCTTGACTCACTTAAAGAATATGATTGAAAAAAAAGACTGGGGTCAAACCTTAGGTTTTATTTTGATATGAGATTTATTTTTCAATAACCACTATAAAAACTGAAATATAACATCATAAAACTTTTTATATTTTTGAATTTTTTCCATAATTGCTCAATATAATGGAATTAATTCCGATCACTCATTGTTAGGAATCTTCAAAAAATTGAAAGGGGCACTACATGGAGACAATTCCGATTGATCCTTGGTACCTAAATTGGGCGTTCTGGGCTGTTGTCGTTTCCATTGCCGCCGTTGTACTCTCTCAAATTCCTCCGTTGCATCGGTTGCTGCGCACGGCAAAGCTGGATTTCGAGGTTCATAGCCGGATTCACATCACACACAAGGTGGGTAACCCAAACGCACAGATGCATTTGATAATTAGTAACGATGGTGGCCGAGTGGTAAAGATTAATGAGATATTGCTTCATTTTAGCAGGGGCGCTGAGGATGAGTTTATTTTGCCAGCTCAGAATTATTTGCAGTCACCGGTCGAAAAACAAACCCTGCTATTTACCCGAATTACCCTGAGGCCTGGAGAGGAATGGGCCTATCTAGTTAGTTTTCTGAATTTCTTTTCCCGTAACGAAGAGAAGCAATACCGACAAATGCAATCGAACTTGCAGACCTATATTCAAGACGTTTTAGCAAAAGAGGGTAAGCGGGAGAAACCTGTTGAGGCACCTCCTGAAATTGTTGCACCACTCGTTGACTTCCATAATCGAAAATTCAAATGGTACGCAGGGGAGTATTTATTGGATGTGGAATTAAAAGCAGTTCCAGAACGCGCCAGCCTTACCAAAAAATACCGAATCACATTGTTTGAATCTGACGAAAAGCTATTACAGGATTATGTGGCTGACTATAAATTTGGAGACGGAATCTACTACGAGTCAAAAATTCACACCGGCATCATTGTACCATTAGCGGAAGCCTGACCTCTAACAAGCGACTGTACCAGCTACAGCCTGCAGCTTCCGCTGTCAGGTGATTGTGGGCGTTAAGTGACAAATGAAGGAGATGCTATGATTCCAAAAGGATTCAAAAATAAACATTTCCTCAAGGCTGCGAGTGAAATTGACAAAAATGGAGTTCCAGCATCCCGACAATCTTATAGATATGACCTTCTCCTCAACGGGAAAAAATACCCACCAAAATATGTAATCTCTATTGCAAATAAATTTCTCAGCGGTGAAGAATTCCCCTCCTACGATTTTAACGCAGTCGAGGCAAAAGACTATTTCATGCGTCGAGAGTATAGGATACTCGACAGAAAAACAGGAGCCAAAAAGTCAAAGATAGTCAGCGAAGATGATGAATCAAACTTCCCTGAAGGGAAGGAGAAATTTAAAGAGCATAGATCTCTTGAAAGAGATTCAAATATTAGCAGAAAAGCAAAGGAACTTAGGCTCGACCAAGTCGGTGAGCTCAGGTGTGACGTTTGCGACTTCTCTTTCTCCGATACCTATGGCGAGCAGGGTGCCGGCTTTATTGAGGCACATCATACAACCCCAATTTTTGAACTTGACGGTCAAAGAAAGACAAAGATCGAGGAAATTGCTCTTGTTTGTTCAAACTGCCACAGAATGCTTCACTCAGGGGTTCAATTGCTTACAATAGAAGAGCTAAAGAAAATAATTGCCGAACAAAAACAAATGGTCACTTAACAAATCGCTGAAGATGGATTGCAATTCCACTGCGCTCCATTGCAACCACTTAGCTCAGGCGTTAGCTAATAAATACCAACTCAGCATGAAAGTTAGGTTGAAGGAAGTATGGAAATAATTATTGGTGTAATCAGTGAAGGGGCCAAGTCTCCGTTTGACTCTTTTGATTTTTTGACAGGGCTCCAGGTGTTCTTTTGAATCGTAATTTTTAAAAGAATGTGTGGCTTACATTGTTATTCTTGCCATAAAGCGGGACGCTTTTAAGGTTTTCAATGTTATCATTTTTTTACGATTAGAAAGACGATACTATATTGAATCCGCCAAAGGCGGACAAGCCCGCCCGAAACACGGCGGGTAAATGTTTGATGCGCCTCAGGAGCATTGACGCGCCCTAGGCGCGTAAATTCCCCGCCCCTTGGGGCGATTATGGATATTCCGATTGATACTCCGCTGCTCTGCGGTGGGGTAGTTTATTATTGAAAGTAAGCAAATTTGCCTTATATGTAAATGTTATGTGGGACCCGGAACAGATCCGGGGTGATGGTGAGGATCTTCATTTGCTGCACATCTTTATAGATGCTGATGCGTGCCCGGTCAAACAGGAGGTGTACCGCGTCGCAAGCCGATATCACCTTGATGTCACATTGGTGGCCAACTCTTGGATGCGAGTTCCCAATGAACGATGGATTGCACTCGAAGTTGTAGAGAACGGATTCGACGCAGCCGATGATTGGATTGTCGAACACGTGCAACCTCACGACATCGTGGTCACCGCTGACATTCCGCTTGCGAGCCGCTGCCTGAAGGAAGGCGCACGTGCAATTGGTCCAACCGGAAAGCCGTTCACGGAAAACAACATCGGTGAGTCCGTCGCGACTCGAAACCTGTTGTCAGAGCTTCGTGACGCAGGCGAGATAACGGGCGGGCCCCCGCCGCTAAAAAAGCGTGACCGATCACGTTTTCTTCAACAGCTCGACGAAGTGGTTCAATCAATCCGTCGTAAGCATCAGCCCAATTCCACTTAACAAGGCTAATCAGCCGACGCAAAAAGCCGTGCAGCTTATTAGCAGCGTTATTTGCTCTATATTTACATTCCGTTTTCAGCATTTAGCCCAGAGGGACTGGACCGGCAATGCAAGCAGGTGTTTGCCAAAGGAAATGCCCTCACTCCCGGTATAGAGTACTATGCCGCGACGGAACTGTTTACCCAGCGTGTCTTGCAGCATTTGAAGACTCCTGAAATCTTTTGAGCTGAGTGATTTGGCGGCCTTGATCTCAATACCGACGATGCGCCCACCTGAATCTTCCATAATAATATCTACTTCATATCCTGTTTGGGTGCGAAAATGAAACAAGTTTGGCTGCACGTTGCTCCATGTGGATTGTTTGAGCAACTCAAGGACTACAAAATTTTCAAGCAGCGGACCGATAAGCGGTGTTCCATCACTTATCCGGCCTTCATCAATTCCGAGAAGGTGTGCCGTCAGTCCAGTATCATTTAGAAAACATTTCGGTGCCTTGACCAATCGCTTTCCTAGATTCCCTGACCATGCCGGCAGAAGAGTGATCATAAAGGTTGTCTTAAGTAGGGTCATATAGCGTTTTAAGGTACTCTGGGGAATGCCGCAGCTACGGGAAAGTTCGGAAAAATTAAGTAATGAAGCTGCGCGGGTAGCAAGCAGGGAAAGCAACCGCGGCATTTCGGTAAGGCCTTCAATGTTGGCAAGGTCTCGTACGTCTCTCTGTAAAATAGTAGTAATATATGAGCCGAACCATGCCTTACGTCGGGTAAATGCGGGGCGTTTGAGGATTTCCGGATACCCTCCGGTGAAAATCCTTTTAACAAGCATAGCTCGATCTTCTGTATCTTTTTTATAAGAAGAAGGTTTGTCATCAAAAGCGGCATCCACAAAATTTTCCTGCATACCATCAACTTCACCCTGAGAAAATGGCCATAATGTCAGAATTTCCATTCTACCGGCCAGCGACTCAGATAAGCGTGGAAGAAGTAAAATATTTGCAGAACCGGTAAGAAGAAAGCGGCCGGATATACGGTTACGGTCGACTTCGGCCTTGATTGCCATAAAAAGTTCAGGCACTCTCTGAACTTCGTCAAGAATTACATTTCCTTCTATCCCTGCGACAAAGGCAGCAGGATCATGCTGTGCCGCTGCGAAAACCGTGGCATCATCAAAAGTCAGATAACGAGCAGGGTGGGGTCCCTGTGCGAGCCATTTCGCAAGCGTGCTTTTTCCTGTCTGTCTGGCCCCGTTCAGCAATACAACAGGACTGTCTGATAATGCATCGAGGATAATAGAGGTAATATTACGATTGATCATGGTGGAATATTAACCAATGTCTGGATGAAAATCAACCATAAAGTGGTTTTTAACAAATAAAAATGACCCTATTCCAAAAGTTTCTCCAGCAATGTTATAGTAAACGTCGTTCCCTCATTAAGCTTCGAATCCACATCAACCTGCCCATCATAAAGCTGAACAAGTTTTTTCACAATCCCCAATCCCAATCCAGTACCCGAGGTGGGTTTGGTTGAGTAGAATGGCTCAAAGATCTCATCTTGTTGTTCTTGGTGGTATTCCTGGTCCATTATTGTACATCGAAATTTTGAAATGACTTCCTATATCCGTGTGCTCTCTGACGATTTCCACCTTTATTGTCTTTTGATTTTCTTTCTCATACTCTTCCAGAACATCCTTAGCTTTCGCAACCACATTGCTGTATATAGCATCAAGATGGAGTTCCTCTACCTGGACCATAATGCTTTTCGGCACCCAAACATTAAGCCGGCCTGTTTTCAGTATTTAGTCCAAAGGGTCTGGGTCAGCAATGCAAACATGTTTTTGCCAAAGGAAATGCCCTCACTCCCGGTATAGAATACTATGCCGCGACGGAACCGATTGTCCAGCGTGTCCTGCAGCATTTTAAGACTCCTGAAATCCTTTGAGCCAAGCGGGCAGCCTTGATTTCAATGCCATGGAAGTGAGGTATTTTTTTTGGAAGAGAATAAGAGGGCTATTTTAGAAACCGGCAAGGAGATTTCGGAGCGATATGGTTACCAGGTTATAACAGCAGGAAAGGGTAAGAAAATTATACCTAAATATTCTCATGGCTCAATTGCACTCTTAAAAACAAAATCAACAACAATCGATGCTCAAAGAGCTGCAATACATTTTCTCACCTGAATCTATCTATAGCCCTCTCTACCAAAGTTCTAATCTCTTCAAGCCTTTCTTTGGATTGTGCCTCAAATCTAAGTACAAGTGCAGGCTGGGTATTAGAGGCTCTCACCAATCCCCACCCATCATCAAAGACAATCCTGACGCCATCTACATCAATTATTTTATATTGTTTGCTGAATTCATCTTTTAGTCTATCTACGAGCTCAAATTTCTTGGAATCAGGGCACTCTACCCTAATTTCAGGTGTAGTATGTGATTTAGGGACATCCGCTAAAAGCCCGCTTAATGATTTACCCGTCTTGGATAGTATCTCTAACAGCCTGCATGATGCGTAGATAGCATCATCATATCCAAAATACCTATCTGCGAAAAACATGTGACCACTCATCTCTCCTGCCAAAAGTGCCCCGGTCTCCTTCATTTTACTCTTTATCAAAGAATGCCCTGTCTTCCACATGATGGCATTTCCGCCGTGGGCCTCGATATCTTTATACATCCTATCCGAACATTTAACCTCAGAAATAATTGTTGCTCCAGGATGATTTTCTAAAACATCTCGTGCAAACAGGAGCAACAGCATATCGCCAAATACAATATCACCTGAGCTATCTACCACTCCAATCCTGTCTCCATCTCCATCAACTCCAATGCCCACATTAAGGCTATGCTCTCTCACCTCTTTAATCAGATCTCTCATATTATCCAGCACAGTGGGGTCTGGTTCATGATTAGGAAAAGAGCCATCCATATCACAATAAAGATCGTGAAGGTCACAGCCGAGTGATTGTAAAATCTCTACCCCTACCGGCCCTGCTGTCCCATTTCCAGCATCAAAACCGACTTTGATTCCTGGATTGACGGCAATATCTCCTGTAATCCTCTCTATGTACGACTCAGTGATTTCATGTGACGAATATGTTCCTTTTCCCCTTACAAAATCGGCCTTTTCGATAATCTGCCGTAATTTCTGAATTTCTTTCCCATAGATAGTTTCAAAACCGCTGCATACCTTAAAGCCGTTGTAATCAGGTGGATTATGACTTGCAGTAATCATAATCCCTCCATCAGCCTTGAGGTACCGTAGAGCAAAATAAAGGATTGGGGTAGGGATAATGCCTATATCGATAACATTACAGCCACTGTTTATAAGGCCCTCGGTCACCTGTTCGCTTATCTTAGGTGAACTCAACCGACAGTCCCTTCCTACAACAATTGTTTTTTCTCCTACCTGGTTGAAATAGGTGCCAAAACCCCTTCCCAAAATAACAAATTCATCCTCTTGAATATCTTCACCAATTATGCCTCGTATGTCGTATTCTCTATAAATTTCTGAGTTCATATATCCCTCATTTAATTGTTGTCAGTTGATCGTTGTCCGTTGTTTCCGAATTCCGGAACTCGGAAGCCGTGGAAACTTTCTGCCATTATGTGCGGGCAGGCTTGTTTCCTAAAGGTGATATCTTAAAAAAATTCCACTCAAATATGACTAACTCGTAAAAAGTCTTTTGCGAGCGATTTTGGCCACTTTTGGAAAAAGATTCATTAAATGCTGAGTGTTAAAATCGCCAAACTGCCCGCCAGAATTATGGCGGGTAAATTTGAGGCCTTTTGGCCGAGTTTTTGGCGATTAGCGAAGCCTTTCATGAATCCCAAAATGGGCATCATGAGCGAGTAAAAGGACTTTTTACGAAACTATCAAATATATAGTAACCAAAAATGCCAACAATTTCTATATTTTCCAATGATCGAAACCTACAACTGACCAATAACAACGGACTACGGACACTCCCTACTTTGTTGAGAGTTACAAAATCTCATCCCTGCCCTTTGACTTTAGCATCTCAACAAGCTTTTTCACATCTTGAGACCGTTCTTTTTTACAGACCAACAGGGCATCCTCATCTTCTACAATGACCAGATCCTTTACGCCCAGAAGTGCAACCGGTTTTTTCGGGCTATACACAATACATTGAGAAGAATCAAGGCTAATCAAATCCCCTATGAAGGAGTTTTTATTGCTATCCTTAGGCCAATATTGAGCTGCGGATGGCCATGCTCCCACATCATTCCAACCAAAATTCCCCTCTATCATTAACACATGTTTTGATTTTTCTATAACGCCATAGTCAATGGAGATAGCTTCCATTTCTTTGTAAACGCTGTTGATCACATCTGATTCTTCATCTGTACCAAGAGATGTCCTTATTTTCACAAGCCCTTGATAATTATGGGGTAGGTATTCCTCGATTTCTTTGAGCATGGTCGAGGTTCTCGCAATAAAGATACCGCTATTCCAAAAAAAGGTGCCCTGCTTGATAAAACGCCTGGCCGTGTGTATATCCGGTTTCTCATGAAAGGATTTAACAGAATATATACCATTTTTCTTATCTCTTACCTCATCTGCCTCTATATACCCATACCCAGTTTCCGGTCCCCGTGGAGGAATCCCTATGGTAACAATAAAATCCCCTTGCAAGGCCTGATAGGCGCCTGCCATTATGGTCTGATGAAACTTTTTTTTATCCTCAATATAGTGATCTGCAGGCAGAACTACCATAACAGCATCCCTGGTATCTCTTTCTATAACAAGGGCAGAAATACCTATTGCTGGTGCAGTATTTTTCCCAAAGGGTTCTATTATAATATTTTCTTCCGGTATCTGGGGAACTGTGCTTTTCACAGAATCTGCCTGGAGTAATGTAGTTACTATTTTTATCCTGGTGACAGGTACAATAGGTGTAATGAGTTCAATTGTTTTTTTCAGTAGAATCTCATCTCCAGTTATATTAAGGAGTTGCTTTGGCCTGTTTTTTCTGCTCCTTGGCCAGAACCTGGTTCCACTTCCCCCGGCCATTATCACCGCATATATATAATCATTTATTCCTGATTTTATCATCTAAAGTGCCCTCATCCATTCCGGCCTGAGACTAACCTTTCCCTGAATGGCCATATCTATCAACTGAAGGGCCTGCTCTTTCCCTTCTGGGTACCTGATCTTCACCGGCAAATAGTTTGATGCATGATTTGAAAAGAAAAGGCCTCTCGATAGGTTAGTGGAAGCCATCATTTCTCTCAGTTCCATGAGCAATGCAGAATTATCAGGAAGTTCAAATCTACCAGCTGAAAGATCATTCGCCAGAGGTGTCCCTGGCATTATCATTAATGTTAGGGCACCAACATAGTCGGGATCAATTGCGCTAAGGAGTTCTCCTGTTGCCTTTGCATGGATGAGTGACCTTTCTTTGCCAGCAATCCCTAAAAGAACTGTAACAGAAAGTTTAATGCCTGCCTGTTTAACCTTTTTGCCCATATCTAAAATTCTCTGTGCGTTAGCCCCTTTCCTGATAGCCTCCAGTGTCTGATCATCGCCTGTCTCTATACCCATATAGATGATTCCCAGGCCCATTTCTCTCAAACGAATTAATTCTTCCTGGCTCTTCATTTTTATACCTTTGGTGTTAGCATAAATACCAACCCTTGTAACCCATGGGAGATGCTCCTTTATCTTATCAAAAATCCACGTCAAACGGCGATACGGAATGATCAAGGCATCACCATCCATGATAAAAAGCCTGTCTTTATCCCTCATATACCTCGATGCAAAAAGGATATCGCTCAAGATAATATCATTATCCTTGATACGAAATCTTTTATCCTTGTATGTACCGCAAAAGGTACACTTGTTGTGGGAACAGCCAACGGTAGCCTGAAGCAGAATGCTATTTGCCTCACTTGGAGGTCGGATACACATCCCCTCGTAATGCATACCAACATCTTCATCTATCCATTTCATAATATATCCTAATCAATCTTTACGTCACACCGCAGACACCGAGCACATTCTCCCTTAACGGTCTTTATATCAAAGCCATGTTCCACCTCACTGAAATCTTTGATCCTTTCCTTAGCAGAAATTTTAGGAGCCTTAGCCATATCTTGCTTAATGGTATCACCTGGCACCTTCATGGTTATAAATATCTTATCATACTGGTCTTCATAAGGTTTCCTTCCCTTTTTTGCTGAAAGATCCCTGTCAATAGCTATAGCTGCCCTTTTCCCTGCTGCAAGTGCATCTACCACCAAAGCTGGACCGGTTACTGCATCACCACCGGCATAGATATTATCCAGATTTGTCTTGAGTGTCAGCCTGTCTATTTCAATCCATCCTCTTTTTAAATCTAAATTACTTATAAAACTTGTATCGGAAACCTGTCCGATAGCAGCAAAGATGGTATCATATTCTTCCCTTACAAGCGCATCAGTGATGGGAACAGGTGTTCTTCTTCCATCTCTATCAAATTCTCCTGGCTCACATTTATGTAATATAATGTTAAGCCTTCCGTTATCTTTATTGATAGACCCTGGCATCATAAATGTTTTTAATTCGATCCCTTCGTCTATACCATCTTCTATCTCTTCAGCGGTTGCAGGCATATCCTTTTGCTCTCGCCTGTATAGTATTGTGACATCTGCCCCCATTCTCCTGCATGTCCGTGCCACATCAATTGCAGTATTACCCCCGCCGATTACCGCTACAGTTTTACCAATATTTGGTGTATTTCCCAGTCCTACCTGGCGCAAAAATTCTGCTCCTCCATAAACCCCATCTATATCCTCTCCGGGAATACCCATGATTTGACTCCTATGAGCACCGATACCGATAAAGATAGCATCAAAGTCTTTTTGCAGCTTTTCCATTGAAATATCTCTTCCAACTCTTACACCTGTGCGTACGGCTATACCTGTATTTATAATATCGTTAATCTCTTCATCTAAGATATCTCGTGGAAGCCTGTAGGCAGGAATCCCATACCTGAGCATTCCTCCAAGCTTTGGTAGTTCCTCAAACATGGTCACATTATATCCCATGAGGCTGAGATAATAAGATGCACCTAATCCGCTGGGACCACCACCTATTACTGCAATCTCTTCACTGTTTTTTTTTGCCTTTTTAAATTCTGCAACAACCCCTCTCTCGCGGGCCATATCCGCAGCATACCTCTTTATCTCTGGAATATTGATGGGCGCGTCTGTCTGGGCCCTTATACATACATCCATACAAGGATGGCTACATACCCTGCCAAGAGTACCGGGCATTGGATTGGTCTGCCTTATCAGCCGTATGGCCTCCTCAAATCTCTCCTCTTCTACCAGGGATATATATCCAGGGACCTCCTGCCCAAGAGGACAGGCATTAATACATTTGGCCTTAAATAAATCAGGGCAAACACCTGCCTCACAGCGATGTTCCAATATATGATCCTCGTATTCATGCCTAAAATATCTTATTGTTGACAAAACAGGATTTGGAGCGGTCTGTCCCAAACCACACAGGGCGGAATCCTTTACCATCAGGGCAAGCTCTTCCAGGGTATCAATGTCAGAAAGTTCACCCCTTCCCTTTGTTATCCTGGTAAGTATCTCCAGCATCCTTTTGGTTCCTTCCCTGCCTGGAGTGCATTTCCCACATGATTCCTCCTGGCAAAATTCCATAAAAAATCTGGCTATGTCTACCATACAGTTATCTTCATCCATTACAACCATACCGCCAGAACCCATAATTGCCCCTGTACTGGTTATGGCCTCATAATCCGTAACGGTATCAAGCAGCTCTGAAGGAATACATCCCCCTGATGGACCACCTAATTGTACTCCCTTAAAACGCTTGGCCTTTGGTATCCCGCCTCCAATATTGTAAACAATATCCTTTAAGGGGGTCCCCATGGGAACCTCTACCAGGCCACTATTATTTACTTTTCCGGAAAGGGCAAAAACCTTGGTTCCTTTACTCGACTCCGTGCCAACACTGGCATACCATTCCCCCCCATTTAAAATAATCTGTGCAACATTTGCAAGGGTTTCAACATTATTCAAAACGGTTGGCTTTTTCCATAGGCCTTCCTGCGCTGGAAAGGGGGGCCTTGGTCTGGGCATTCCTCTTTTTCCCTCAATAGATGTCATCAGAGCAGTCTCTTCTCCACACACGAATGCGCCTGCTCCCTGGTAAATCTCCAGATCAAAGTCAAATCCGCTTCCAAGAATATTAGTACCTAAAAGGCCATATTGCCTGGCCTGCCCTATTGCTATGCCAAGTCTTTTTATTGCAAGGGGATACTCGGCCCTGCAGTAGATATATCCCTGATGGGCATTGATCGCCTTAGCCGCAATGATCATCCCATCTAATACTGCGTGTGGGTCTGCCTCAAGGACACTTCTGTCCATAAATGCACCAGGGTCTCCCTCATCAGCATTACAGAGGATATATTTAACATCACCTTTGGATTTACTGGCAAACTCCCATTTCATACCTGTAGGAAATCCTGCTCCCCCTCTACCCCTGAGCCCTGAAATCTTCATCTGATTTATAATTTCCTCTGCTGCCATATCGATCAATGCCTTTGCTGCCCCTTGATAGGCATCACGAGCAATGGCATCATCTATAATTTCAGGATCTATAAGGGTCAGGTTCCTCAAGGTTACCATCCTTTGATTAGAAAAATACGGTATGTCCATCATTCTGGGTATAGATTTACCATTGCTAATATCCCTGTAAAAAAGCCGTTCTACTGGCTTCCCATCAATAAGGTGCTGGGATACTATATCATGCACGTCATCGGGGATAAGATGTACATAATATACGCCTTCTGGATAGACAACCATTGCTGGCGCCAGGATTGCAAATGCATCATTTCCGGTCTCTATAACCTTACATCTATTTGAAAGTCCTCTTGTTTCTACCTCTCTTTTAAGGGCATCCCTCACTGGTTCGCTTTTACTTGCATGACATGCGGTGCCTCCACATATCATCAGATGTTTTTCGCCATCAGCTTTGATAGGCACCTTACCTAAGCGAATATCAATAATGTCTTTCCCTTTAAACCTTATTTGATTCAATTGATTTCTGTTTATTTTCCCCATTGCGTTACCCCTATTTATAACTCTCCAGGATCTCCATTATATTTGCCCTGCTAACCTGGGCATATGTATCTTTATCTACCACCATGGCAGGGGCCATTCCGCATGCCCCCAGACAGCGGACCGAATCTAAGGAAAATCTAAGATCTGTAGTGGTCGACCCTACTTCAACTTCGAATTCATCCTTTACATAATCTAAATTTGCCTTCCCCCCTCTAACATAACAGGCTGTTCCCAGACATACCTTTATGATATGTCTGCCTTTTGGAATCATAGTGAAAAAGGAATAGAAGGATACTACACCATAGATTGTGCTTCCAGGTATATTCAGACCTCTTGATACCCTCTCCTGTACCTCCATCGGGAGATAACCGCTAACATTCTGGCATTCCTCAAGGACTGGTATAAGAGAACCCGGCTTATCCTTATATCTATTGATGATTTTGTCTATCTCTCCCCACATTTCAGGTGTTATCTTCTTCTTTGGTACTGATTTTAGTTCTGACATCTTATTTCTCCTTAGCAAATGACCCCGAAGCTTCGTCTCAGGATTATATATGAAAGCAACTATACATTGAGCATGGGGATGTCTTTTTTTGTCTCATGCCCTATAAGTAATGCACAGGCAGACCCCGATAAATCGGGGCACCGACCGCCATGTTGCATAATAGTCAAATCCGCGTTGCGCGTGTGCCCCGATTTACGGGGCACGCTGAGGCCCCCTGTTAAAGGGCATGCAGCAAAAAAAGACATCCCCATGCTCTTTTCCGCGGTTAGTTTCTTAGAAAACCTATACTTTTTCAATTCTAATAGCACAGACCTTAAACTCTGGTATCTTGGCAATTGGATCAAGGGCAGGATTGGTTAGCCTATTGGCGGCTGCCTTGGCAAAATGAAATGGGATAAATATAGTCCCCTTTATCGCCTGATCAGAGACCCTTGCCCTGGCCTGAATTTCCCCCCTTCTGGAGTTTACCCTTAATAGGTCTCCTTGTTTTATATTATAATCCCCGGCATCCTGTGGAGAGATCTCAACAAAACACTCTGGGGATAGTTCATTCAGGCCCTCGGATTGCATAGTCATGGTTCGAGTATGGAAATGGTAAAGAACCCTTCCTGTGGTCAGATAAAGGGGATAATCTTCATCTGTCACCTCTGCCGGCGGGATGTACTCTATTGCATGAAATAGGCCTAGTCCCCTTGTGAATTTATCTACATGTAATATAGGAGTCCCTGGATGGTCAGGGGCTGGACACGGCCAGTGAAGACCGGCATTCTCTAACCTTGAGTAACTGATCCCAGCATATGAAGGGGTTACGATATTCATCTCTTCCATGATCGCCTTGCTGTCTGTATATTCCATTGGGTATCCCATCCGATTAGATAGACCACATATAATCTCCCAATCCTGTTTTGCCTTGCCAGGTGGGTCTATCGCCCTACGGACTATCTGAACCTTCCTCTCAGTATTTGTAAATGTCCCGTCCTTCTCCGCAAATGATGCTGAAGGCAGGACAATATCTGCAATTTTTGCTGTATCTGATAGGAAGATATCCTGCACCACTAAAAGGTCAAGGTTTTTTAAGCCCTGTTCAACATGATTTATATCAGGGTCTGACACAAGCGGGTTCTCTCCAATGATATAAAGGGCCTTTAGCTTACCATCTTGAGCACCTTTTACCATTTCTGTTATTGTTAATCCCGCAGTGTCTGGCAGGCCATCTACCCCCCATGCCTTTTCCATCTTTTCCCTTACAGCAGGCTCCCCAACCGGCTGGTAACCACTAAATACATTTGGCAGTGCGCCTAAATCGCAAGCACCCTGAACATTATTCTGACCCCTGAGTGGGTTTACACCCCCTCCAGGTACGCCCACATTACCACACAGCATTGCCAGGTTAGCCATTGATTTAACATTATCCGTGCCTGTGCTGTGCTGGGTTATTCCCATTGCAAAAAAAATAGAGGCAGGGCGTGAATTAGCGTACATCCTTGCTGCCTTTATTATATCATTAGCCGAGATACCTGTTATTTTGCTTACAAATTCAGGATCATATTTCTCAACAGTCTTTTTTAACTCATCAAAGCCCTCTGTCCTATCTTTAACATAGTTCCTATCATAAAGGGCTTCGCTTATAATGACATGCATCATCCCATTTGCCCAGGCTACATCGGTGCCCAGGTTTTGTCTTAGCCAGAGGGTGGCAAATTTGGTTAAGGGAATCCTTCGAGGATCAACTACGATTAACTTTGCACTACCAGATTCAACCGCCCTTTTGATATATGAAGATATAATAGGGTGGGCCTCTGTTGTATTTGAACCGGTAACCAGGATAAGCTTTGATTTTTCTATATCAGCTATTGAATTTGTCATTGCGCCTGATCCAAAGGCTGCTGCTAACCCAGCTACTGTTGAGGCATGGCACAGTCTTGCACAATGATCAATATTATTTGTACCAACAACAGCCCTGGCAAACTTCTGGGCAATATAGTTTTCTTCATTTGTGACCTTTGCAGAGCTGAAGATTCCAATAGAATCTGGTCCATATTTAGACTTTATATCGTCCAATCTTTTAGCAGCTAAAGAAAGGGCCTCATCCCATGATGCATTTTGAAGGCTTTCACCTTCCTTTATAAGTGGGACAGTGAGTCTTTCAGGCTTATTTATAAAATCATACCCAAATCTACCCTTGACACAAAGGCTGCCAAAATTGGGCGCGACATCTTCTGCCCCTGTTATTTTTATAACCTTATTATCTTTTATATGAAGATTCATCTGACAACCAACTCCACAATACGGGCATGTTGTCTGAACCTTTTCTACCTCCCATGGCCGTCCTTGAAAGCGGCTTGAACTTTCTATCAAGGCGCCCACCGGACAGGCCTGGACACACTCCCCACAAAAAACGCAATCAGACTCATTCAAAGGAAGATCACCTACAGCAACGATCTTGGATGCAGACCCTCTGTATCCATATGAAATAGCCCTGTTGACCTGAACTTCATTGCATACCTGAACACAGCGGCCACATAGAATACATCGAGAAAAATCCCTGATAATAAGGGCGTTTGCCTCAGTTTCGTATTTAGTTTTACTTTCTGGAAATCTGATTGTCTCAACCTTATATCTATAGGCAAGATCCTGGAGTCGGCAATCACCGTTTTTCTCACAGGTAATACAGTTATGGTGTCCTGAGGCGAGAAGGAGTTCTATGTTCAGCTTCCTGGATTTTATAACCCTCTCTGATTCTGTTTCAACAACCATATTGTTCGTAGCAGGTGTGGCACAAGAAGGAAGAAGATTTCGAGCACCCTTTACTTCAACTACGCACATCCTGCAAGCCCCAGTAGGGTTTAATCCTTTAATGTAACAGAGAGTCGGAATATCAATGCCGTTTCTCTCAGCAACCTGTAAAATGGTCTCCCCAGGCTTAAAGGAAAATTCATCTCCATTGATTGAAATTTTATCTTTCCTGTCCACGGTTCCCCTCTTTCTTAATATTGTTCTCTAATGCTCTTTCTTTTATAGAGTTTTATATTTAGGGTTTGAAATAATGTCAAGGGTATCTGCTCAATAATTTAAGGAAGGGCATGGGTATCTTTTTTTGTTATGCCCTAACAAAGCAATAAATTTCCACAGGATTTTGAGCAATTACTGTCAAGGGTTCCCACTTTTTAAGGGAACACTGCATGTCAATAAGGCGAATTTTTCCATGTGTATAAAAAATTATGTTTGAAGACAATCATCTATATGATATACATAATAAAAATGATGATAGGTAGCTTGTTTAATTGCTATATTTAAAGGGAGATAATTATGGCCCAAATTGATGCCTTTTTTAAGCTCATGAATGATCAAAGAGCCTCAGACCTTCATCTGGCAGCCGGTCAACAACCCATTTTGAGAATCAGGGGGGATCTGGAAAGGGTAAAATACAAGGAATTGGATGACGATAACCTCAAGACCATGCTCTACGAAATAGCCCCTGAGCACAAGATCAAGATATTTGAAGAGACAGGAGATGTTGACTTTGCCTATGAGATACCGGGATTAGCTCGTTACAGGGCTAATTTCTTTAGACAGAAAAATGGTGTGGGTGCAGTGTTTAGAGAGATACCTGATAAAATTCTTACCTGCGAAGAACTTGGCCTTCCACCAGTTATCCCACAGCTGGCTACACTGCCAAGAGGGCTTGTCCTGGTAACGGGCCCAACCGGGAGTGGAAAGTCAACCACGCTTGCAGCCATAATCAATGAGGCCAACAAGACAAGGAAGGATCATATCATCACCGTTGAGGATCCAATCGAGTTCGTTCATGTAAGCCAAAAGGCCGTAATAAATCACAGAGAGGTCGGAATTCATACAAGATCATTTTCCGCTGCATTACGGGGAGCACTTCGGGAGGATCCGGATATTATACTGGTTGGCGAGATGAGAGACCTGGAGACAATCGAGCTTGCAATAGAGGCCTCCTCAACAGGCCATCTCGTCTTTTCTACACTCCATACATCCTCTGCTGCTAAGACAGTGGACAGGGTGATAGATGTGTTTCCTAACGAACAACAGGAACAGATAAGAAGTACCTTATCAGATGGACTTAGGGCTGTAGTATGCCAGAGTCTGTTTCGAAGGATTGATGCACCAAGGATGGATTCGCTGGGCCGGGTCGCAGCCCTCGAGATTATGATTGCCACCCCAGCAGTGAGAAACCTGATACGGGAGAGAAAAACATTTCAAATCCCATCCTCTATCCAGACTGGAAAGAAACACGGAATGCAATCATTAGATGACTCTATAATGGAGCATTTAACCAAAAAGAGGATCAGCGCAGAAGAGGCATATGCAAAATGTAACGACAAGGCTAAATTTCTTCCATTTCTCAAAAAACCTCCTGTAGATTTTACAGAGGTCTAAACATAAAGGAGCATAGAAATGAGAAAACAACAGATAGATCATATCCTGGGGGCTATGCTGGAGTCATATGAAAATGTCTCCGATCTGAATATCACAGTAGACAAACCATTTCAGGTAGAATCATCTGGAGAATTGAAGCCCGTTTCTCTTAAGCCTCCTGTTGGCAGATTAACTCCCTTTCAGGCAGAGACATTTGCCCTTAACCTGATTAATAATGACAGGAGGCTTACCAAAACCCTTCTCACAGAAGGCTCCTGTGACTTATCATATCAGTTGGCTGGAAAGGCACGTTTTAGGGTAAATGTATTTTCTCAAAAAGGATACTATTCTGTGGTGATGAGACAATTAGCAACCAGGGTGCCAACTATTGAAGAAATGAAACTTCCTCATGCCTTCTACAAAATGACAGAGGTATTGAATGGCATAATCCTTGTTACTGGAGCTACCGGAAGTGGAAAGACGACATCTCTTGCTGCCTTTTTAAATGAGATAAACGAAAAAAGATCATCCCATGTTGTTACCTTAGAGGATCCAGTTGAATACATCCATTCCCAGAAAACTGCCACATTTAACCAGAGAGAAATGGGTACCGACTTTGATGAATTCGCTTCCGGACTACGGGCTGCCCTGCGTCAGGCACCAAAGATCATCCTGGTAGGTGAGATGAGGGACAGGGAGACAGTAGAGATAGCCCTGTCTGCCGCCGAGACCGGGCATCTTGTCTTGAGCACCCTTCATACAGTGGATGCAGGGCAAACAATAAACAGGATTATCGGTATGTTTGACACGGATGAGGAAAAACAGATAAGAATTCGGCTGTCTGACACCATCAGATGGATAGTATGCCAAAGGCTAATGCCTAAAATCCAGGGTGACCGTGTGGCCGCCTTTGAGATATTAGGTACAAACATGAGAGTAAAAGACCTTATCCTTCATGGAGAAACTGAGGAAAATACATTTTATGATATTATGGAAAATAGCCAGGCCTTTGGCATGATGACATTTGATCAATGTATCGGAGAACATTATAAAAATGGCCTTATTACTGAAGAAACAGCTCTCGGCTATGCATCACATAAAGCAGTCGTGGGAAGGGAAATCGATTCCATCAAGGCAGCCAAGGGAGAAAAGACAACATCTATAGAGGGACTTGAGGTAGATAAGGAATACGGAAAGACAATGTAACGATCTACGCCTAATCTCAACACATAGTGCCTACCTAAAAGAGGAGAAATAACGTATGGATATTATATGTGATTCATGTGGGGCAGCATTCAAGATACCGGATGAAAAGTTGCCACCCAATAAAGTGGTAAGTATTACCTGCCCAAAGTGTAAGGCTAAAATAAAGGTAGATACAAGGAAGCCTGATAAGGATATAGTTTCAGGGGAAACAGAAGAACTTGAGCAAGACAGCAGTCCTCTTGAGCTCTTTGAGGAAGGAACCAGATTGGCTCTCGTGTTGAATGGAGATGATGGGCAGATAAACGATATTAGTTCTGTTTTGGAGGAATTAAAATATAAACCTATTGTAGCCCCATCAGCACAAGATGCAATGGGTAAACTTCGCCTTCATCACTTTGACATGGTTATCCTCTCCGATGGTTTTGATGGACAAAACCTTGAAGGTAGCCCAGTCACTCATTATCTTAATCATCTTTCTATGAGTGTGAGGAGAAAGATCTTTCTGGCTCTGGTAAGCGACAAATTCGACACCATGGATAATATGATGGCCTTTACGTTAAGCGCCAATCTTGTAATAAACCCTGCTGATCTTTCCAAGTTACGCCTAATACTCAACAAGGCCATCCCTGATCATGAGAAGTTTTATAAGATATTTATGGATACCCTCAAAGAGGCAGGGAAGGAGTAAAAAGAGACTTTTTCACTTTATCTGTATGAGTGTATGAGACCACGGTAGCGTCAAAGTCCAGTGTATTGGTATCTTTTTTTAATTTCCAATTTAAAATTGAAAATTTTCAATTAAAAAATACACCCATACCCGACAAAAAGATTAAAAATCAATAGGTTATGTATCACCATGAGGTGGCCCTGTGTATGAAACCCTGTTTACAATGCTGTAGACGATAGGGATAATAAATAGGGTAAGAAAGGTAGAAAACAGCAAGCCTGAAGCTACCGCTACAGCCATAGGTGATCTCAGTTCCGCTCCTTCCGTATGACTTAATGCCATTGGAAGCATTCCAAGTATGGTGGTAATGGCAGTCACCAAAATGGGTCGAACCCTCACTGATGCCCCCTCTATAATAGCCTCTCCAAATTCAATCCCACTCTTTTTTAATCTATTGATATAGTCTATCATAACAATAGCATTATTCACCACTATGCCTGTAAGTATTAAAACCCCCATGAGGGCCGGCACAGAAAGGGTCTTTCCAAAACCATAGAGGCCAAAGACCACACCTATAAATGCCAAGGGAACAGTAAACATGATGACAAAGGGTGTCACAAGTGATTCAAATTGGGCTGCCATAATCATGTAGACCAGCATAATAGCTATAAGCAACGACCACGACAGCGAAGAGAAGGCCTCCTGCATATCCTGATAGCGTCCTCCCAATTTCACAAAATATCCCTCTGGCAGACTTATCCTTGCCACCCTCTCTTTGATGTCACTAACAATACTGCCCAAATCTCTTCCAAAATAATTTCCCTTTACCGCAACCTTTCTCTCTTGATCCTCCCTGGTTATCTCAACCGGTCCCTTTCCGTATCCAATCTCTGCCACCTGATAGAGGGGTATCTGGGGACCTAAGGGAGAGGAGATATTAATATTGCGTATGTCGCTCACAGAGTTTCGGTCAAGATCCTGAAGCCTTACCCTGAGATCGTATTCGTCACCTGCTATTCGATATCTGCTGGCCACTATTCCAAGAAACGCCTCTTTTACAGTCCTGCCAATAGCCCCAACCGTGAGCCCCAACCGTGCTGCCTTTTCTCTGTCTACCTTTATCTGGATTTCTGGCTTGACAGACTTAAGGCTCAGCTCAATATCTTTGAACCCAGGAATATCCCTGCACTTTTCTGCAATGGATGTGCTGATTTCCTTAAGGATTGAAAGATCTTTACCAAACACCTTAATCTCTATAGGTGATTCTCCTCCACCCCCCATCATCATCTCACCTATATCTATAAAATTGAATTCGGCATCCTTTACCTTTGGAAGTCTCCCGCGTATTGCATCTGTTATCTCATCTGATGATCTAACCCTTTCCTCTTTATCAACAAGCTTAACCATTATCTCAGCCTCACTCACGTCTGCTGCCCCCATACCCCAGGCAAGATCCATCTTGGTCACCTCAGAAAGTCCAACAAATGGAGTGATATACAGGGTCTCAGGCTGGTCAAGCACTGCGTCTTCAATCTGGTTGATTACCCTGTTGGTTTCCTCCAGATTGGTGCCTACCGGCATCTTTGCCATCATGGATAATATCGGCATATCCTGTTTTGGCATAAACTCCATACCTAAACGTGGGACCATATAGATTGTTCCGGCAATGAGGAAAGCCGTGGCACCGAGGACTGTCTTCCTGTGCCTGAGAGAAAAGAGAAGCCATCTCCTGTAAATATTCCTTATAAGCTCAAACCTGCTCTTAACAGATGCCCGTCCAGCATTATCTCTTCTTTTTCCTCTCAAGATGCTGGAGGCAACCATGGGCACTATGGTAAGGGACACAAATAAAGATGCGAAGAGTGCCAGGCATACGGTTACAGCTAATGGGCGTGAGAGTTTTCCTGCTATCCCTGATGTCAACACCATGGGTAAAAACACGGCCATAGTTGTCAATGTTGATGCTGTTATGGCCATTCCAACCTCGGTTGCCCCAGCCTTTGCAGCCTCATTTCGATTTTCTCCCAATTCATCTAAGTGCCGAAAGGTATTCTCTATGACCACCACCGCATTATCAACCAGCATACCAATCCCAAGTGCCAGACCACCGAGTGTCATTATATTAAAGGTATAATCCAAGGCATAAATACCCATAAAGGTAGTAACTACAGACAGCGGTATAGCCAGGGATATAATTAAGGTGGGTCTCCAATTGCCAAGGAAAAGGAGGATAACCATAATGGCCAGAATAGCCCCCTCAATTGCATTGAAATTTGTTCTCTTCACCACCTTCTTGATAATCCTGGAATGATCTATTACCGCATGGAATTTTACCCCTTCTGGAATCTCTGCCCTCATCTCTTGAATGGCATTCTTTACCCTGTCAATAACCTTAACGGTATTCGCACCTGACTGTTTAAGGACCATCATTACTAACGAATCTTTTTTATTGGTCCTGGAATAGTTTCTAATCTCTTTATGTGTATCCTTGACCGTTGCGATATCTTTAATATATATGGGTGTGCCCCCTTTGATAGCAACAATAGTATTGGAGATGGGCGCAATGGATTTGTACTCGCCCAGGGTTCTTACCAGATACTCAGTATAGCCCTTGCTCACATGTCCTGCTGAGATATTCAGATTCTCTCTTTTCAGTGTCTCTATAACCTGGCTGATAGAAAGATTATAGGCGCTCAATCTATCCCTATCAACAAAGACATTTATCTCTCGTTCCAGTCCTCCTGAGATCCAACAGCTTGCTACCCCATCCAACCTCTCAATCCTGGTTTTAATATTATCTTTCACATATTGCCTGAGTTTGATTGTATCATCCATTCCGGTGATACCGTAAAAAAGGATAGGCATGTCAGACATGTTAAATTTAACCACCATAGGGCTGTCTGCATCCTCAGGAATGAAGTCCGCTAACCAGGAGATCTTGTCCCGAACATCCTGGGCTGCAAAGTCAAGCAAAGTGCCCCATTCAAATTCTACCATCACTACAGATACACCTTCCTTGGATATTGACCTGACAGTGCTCACTCGCTTTACTGTGCTTACAGCCTCTTCTATGGGTCTGGTGACCAGGTTTTCAATATCTTCGCTCGCTACACCTTCATAGGTGGTAATAACAGATACAAAGGGATATTCCAGGTCAGGCATCATATCTATACCAATCCTGGTAAAGGCGATGATGCCAAACAGGCACACAATCAGCGTCAACATAAGAACAGTAATCTTTCGATTCACAGAAAATGCTGGAATATTCATCTATTCCCTCTCTACCCTAACCTTTGTTTTGTCTGCCATTCCATAGTGCCCTTCAATAACAACCTCTTCCCCTTCTTTTAAGCCATCAATCACCTCAATCTCTCTTTCATTGGTAATGCCTGCCGTAACTGCCCGCAACCTTACTGTATTGTCATCAATCATAAAGACAACGGTGGTGCCCTCCCTTTTCATTACCGATTTGAATGGCACAATAAGGGTATCTTTATGTATTGTAGGGTAAATCTTTACCCTGGCAAACATTCCAGGCTTTAATCTATGATCCTTATTATGGATCTCAACCTTTACTATAAATGCCCTGCTCACGGGATCTACCATGGGATTTATTGTCGAAACCTTACCCCTGAAAATAATACCTGGGTAGGTATCTACTGTAACCTCTACAGGATTGCCAATGTGTATACGAGCTATATGGATCTCGGGCAGGCTAATCTCTGTCTTTACCTTGTCTATATCCATGATCAAAAAAAGAGGGCTTGGGGGCATAGTGGAGACAAACTCCCCTTGATTAATGAATCTTTTTACTATCAGGCCGGAAAATGGGGCGATAATCACTGTATCTCTAAGTTTTTGTTCTGCCATTGCCAGGTTTTCCCTTGTACTTAAAATCTGGGCCCTGATTACTTCTATTCCTGTCACAGCCATTAAATAGGCGGTGTCAATATCATCATATTTTTGCTGAGAAAGCACATTTTTCTTTAATAGGTTAGCCAGTCGTTCCCTTTCCTTTTTTAGATTTTCTACCTTCACTTCCACCTCTTTGAGTTGCGCCTCGGCCACCCTGACCGCTGCATGTCCCTGTCTAACAGCGATGAGCAAATTTTGTTGGTCCAACTGGACCAAGGGCTGTCCCTTTTGTACCTTGTCCCCTTCATCCACATACACTATTTCTATGGTTCCGGAAATTTTCGGGCCAATCTTTGATTCATATTCAGGAAATATAGTACCGGTAGCCACAAGAGGAACAGAGATATCGCCTTTCTTTACTGTGACAACCTTTACCGCTGGCGGCTCGACTACTTTAATGCCAGTAGGGGTAATCTTCTCTTCAGAATCGGAATTCTGACATCCACACATCAAAAGAGCTAACCCAAGTACTACCCAAATAAAAACCGAACCCTTATGGACCATATCTCGCTCCATAGCTGGAAGAAATTGTTAATAACCTTAGCCTGTTATGGTACGTATTTGTTATGCTTTCTGTCAAGGTATTTAGAGATTCCCCGATCTTTGAAGATATATGATTTACTATAAAGGCGTGTATTAAATAAAATGGTAGATTTTTAAATTCCAGACTGGAAAAAAAGATTAATTATCTTTGCCCGATAGGACTGATGGTTTTCGTGTGTCTCGAAAGCTTGCCTATCTCCTTTTCTCCCATATCTTTTGGATGACATTTTTTGTGAAATGGGATATATTGCTTTATCCAGTTAAGATATGCGTGTTCTGTGCGAATTGACTAATGCTTTCTGCGCATCACATCACGAACCTGATCCAATAACTTCATATCACAAACTCTATTTCAGTATTTATAGATTCTAATATTACGCTCATTTTCAGACAACACGTTTTACTTATTGAATAATTTCAATATAAATTTTGTTTTGCAGTAATATAATACTGCATATAGGCAGTATAATCCTTATGTTACGCACGATAGAGGAATACAGAAATGATTGAAGGAATTTTCAAAATCTCAAATGATATACGATATGTGGCTATATATCGAAATGGCAAACTTAAATCAAAATCCAAAGATGATACACAAGATACAAGCAGTTCCGAATCAGATCGTTACGAAGAGCTTCTTGTTAATCCAACCCTGCTTAAACTATCATCACAACGTGGTGAAATCGATTGTGGCGGTTTGGATTACTTATTAGTGAAATACGGTAATTTTTTTCAATTTGTTTTGCCAACACCTTGGGGACATGTCTCTGTCTGCATTGAAAAAAGTGCTGACCCCATTTCTATCGGGTTGAAAGTAGCGGCTCTGATAGAAAACCAAAATGACATTGCATAACATGTCAGTTCAAGTGACAGTTAGGGCCGAGCCGATTTGGCAGAATAGTGAAAATTGAAAATGTGTTAGTTTTTTGAAGTCTGTGGTAGCCCAAGCTGCACCTGACTTCTGCGTTATATTTTTTAAAGGAATGAACTTATGGCATCAGAGCTAAGCGACAGTGCAAAACGTGTACAAGAATTCCTTTTTGCCAAAGGCTTCTCCTTTAAAGTTAAAGAGCTACCTGGTTCAACCAGGACAGCACAGGAGGCAGCTGATAGTATTGGATGTACAGTTTCTCAAATAGCTAAATCTCTCGTATTTAGAGATAAGGCAAATGACCTTCCGATTCTTGTTATAGCATCTGGCTCAAATCGAGTGGATGTAATGAAAATCGCAAAAGCGACGGGCTTGAAACTTGGTAGAGCGGATGCAAAGTATGTGAAAGAAAGAGTTGGGTATGCAATCGGTGGAGTGCCGCCAGCAGGCCATAAAGAACCCTTGGAAACCATATTGGACCCAGACCTGAAGAAATATGAAGTAATCTGGGCTGCGGCTGGAAGTCCTTTTGCTGTTTTTCAACTAAGGCCTACTGATTTAGAAATTCTCACAAAGGGCAGATGGGTTGATTTATCAGAAAAAATATAACAACGGCATTAAGGGCGCGAGAAGCCGCCGCGCCTTATGCCGGGCGTTATGGCGGAGGCTAAGAAAAGGTTGTCATGGGGATTAGAATGGAAGATAGTCAAAAATAAGAAGGAGACAACAACATGAACACAGGATTATTAGCACCTTGCAGTATGTATTGTGGCGTTTGCGGAATATATATGGCAAGTCGCGACAATAATCAAAAGCTAAAAGAAAAATTAGCCAATGCGTATGGTGTTACCCCTGAACAAATAGCCTGCAAAGGCTGTTTGTCAAACGAAAAATTTGTATACTGCCAAGAATGTGGTATTCGAAAATGTGTCATGGGAAAAAATTATGAAGGCTGCCATCAATGTGAAGAGTTTCCATGTAAATTAATTGATGAATTTCCTGTTCCTGTTGGTAAAAAAGTAATACTCCGCTCTGTTCCTGCTAGAAAAAAGTTGGGTACTGAAAAGTGGGTGGAAGAAGAGGAAAAGCGTTACAGATGTCCTCATTGTGGTGAGCAACTCTTTCGCGGTGCCAAGCGCTGTGGGAGTTGTAAGGAGTTAGTCGAAATAGATTAAAAAGGGTTCAAAAAAGGCCATAACCATTCAAATGCAGCCGACGCAAAAAGACGCGCGGCTGATTTGCGACGATGAGATATTCATGATTGACAAAAATAAGCAGAAGTATTATTATTACCAGTATTACACATTACTGGAGGTACAATCATGAGAGTTACCATAAAAGGACAAGTCACAATTCCACAAGAAATTCGGGAAAAATTAGGAATAACTCCTGCTGTTGAAGTTGATTTTATAGAAGAGAAAGACCGAATTTATTTGGTGAAAAGAAAAGGCGAACCCCAAAAAACATATAAATTCAGGAAATTGAGGGGAATAGCCAACGTTAAAATGACAACTGATGAAATAATGGCCCTTACAAGAGGAGACAAATGAAAGGGGTTCTCGTTGATTCGAATATTGTTTTGGATGTTTTCCTGAATGATCCGAAATGGGCTGATTGGTCTGAATCAAAACTGGACGAGTATGATCAATTGGGGATCTTGTATATCAACTCGATCGTTTATTCTGAAATCTCCATTGGTTTTAAGCGGATAGAGGATTTGGAATCCGCAATAGCCAAAGCTGGTCTCCAGATGCTGGAAATCCCCAAAGAGGCATTGTTTTTAGCTGGAAAAGCCTACCTTAAATACAAAAAAAGAAAGGGCACAAAAAGAACTCCGTTCCCGGATTTTTTTATTGGTGCACAAGCCGCCGTCCAGAATTTGGATTTAATTACGAGAGATGTCTCTAGATATCAATCGTATTTTCCAACTGTAAAATTGATAACTTCATAAGATTTGGTCTTCCCAGCATCGAAACAAACAAATGCAGCCGACCGCTGACCGCGTCGGCTGATTTGCGACGGTTAGAACACTAAACTTATGAAGATTTTGGATTGCACAGAAACACATGGTAACGCACATTTATTGTTGTAACTACTATGTCTCGTAAATCGATGATTATGCTTGGAATGATTATCGGCTCCTTTGCAGGCGGGTATATGCCCACTCTACTGGGAGCTGATGCATTTTCTATGACCTCATTGCTTGGAAGTGTTGCTGGTGGAATTATCGGCATATGGTTAGCATACATGCTTACCCGTTAGGAGTTCGGTACTCACCCCTGAAATGGAAACCTTGAATGAAACTTTCGGATTACAAAGTATTAACCTT
Organism: uncultured Desulfobacteraceae bacterium; assembly: GCA_964611035.1. Classification (GTDB taxonomy): domain Bacteria; phylum Desulfobacterota; class DSM-4660; order Desulfatiglandales; family B25-G16; genus B33-G16. Next base: position 54,817 of record CAZSWT010000007.1, on the reverse strand, counting down.
TGACTGCTATGGAACCCTTATAGATTGGGAAACGGGGATATTTGACGCCTTAAGGCCACTAATGGATAAAGCGGGCGGATCGAAAGAAAGAGATAAAGTATTAGCAGCGTTTGCTGAGCATGAGTCTGCTCAGCAAGATGAAACTCCAAATATGCGATATTCAGATCTGCTTTCTGTAGTATACAGAAAATTGGCTACCGACTGGGGTGTCGATATTACAGATACAGAAGCGGAAAGGTTCGGACACACAGTTTCAGATTGGCCGGCGTTTCCAGATTCCACTGATGCGCTGAGCTATCTGAAGCAACATTACACACTTGTGATTTTGTCAAATGTAGATCGAGTAAGCTTCGCGGCCAGTAACAAACGATTGAAGGTAGAGTTTGACGAGATCTATACCGCTGAGGATATTGGTTCGTACAAACCCAATCCAAAAAACTTTACATACATGCTGAATCAGCTACAGGCCAAGGGTTTTTCCAGGTCGGACATCCTGCATACAGCTCAAAGCCTGTTCCATGACCATATTCCAGCAACCGAGTTCGGACTATCTACTGCATGGATTGATCGACGCCATGATCAGGAGGGATGGGGTGCTATTATGCCTCCGCCAAGAGACACCCGGATCGATTTTCACTTCAACAGCCTTGCGGAGTTTGTCAAACAACATCGAGCGGAAACTGTTTAACGAGTAAATACAGTCCCTCACAAATCGGTGAAGACGGCCGGGCAAACCAGAGTCTTTGAAGTTTCTCGGATCGGGTGTTTGGTCTCGTCGAATCACACAAGAACATCGGTTGGTTTTTGTAGTGGGACAGAGCAGAATCGATTTTGTACAAGGTCGTTACCATTATTAATGGCCTTCTTTGCCTTTTCCATGCTGCCAACCTGTCAGTGCGCCCAGCATGTGTTTTGCTGCGCTTCACATCGGCAGGTGACTTCCGCGTTACTTGGCAAGATTTTATGATTAAAATAAAAACATATTTCATTTTTATAATGCTATTTTGTTTATTCTCACTTTTTGGATGTGGGAGTCAATCTCTACGTTCCAAAGTACAATTTCCAGATTATCTTCCAGAAAGTCTCATAATAACCAACTATAAAGATGCTGACATTGTGGTTGCTATTTTGATCGATACAATAGAACTTAGTTTAAAGGAATCGATTTATAGTGATAGCGGAGCAATAGGCTATGCAACGTTTGTCTATAATGGAAATATCTTTCACACGTATAAGGGCAATTCAGAAAAGGGAACACTTCATTTTAAGCACCTTCAAGAGTATGATAAAGGCTTAATCGAAAGAGTGAATGAACAAAGGCCTTCCAAAATTGTTTTTCTTAAAAGAGGCAATAAAAAAGGGGAATATGTGGCCCCACAATTTGCGGTATTCTCATATACAAAAGAATTGCATTTAGCCTTAATCGAATATAGTAAAAATGAATAATTAATGGAAAAACTCACATCGGACTGGACAAGGATGAGCGGAAAAGCGCCCGCGCACCTGTCAGTCCGCCCGCAAACATCATCTTTTTACGAAGAGGAAAATAATGGTATTATGTACAATAAATCAAGATCAGGTAAGAAACATCCTGATTAAAAACTGGATGACACATGACGCACTTTGGTATGGTGAGGTGGCGGCGAAGTTTGGCATGGCTGAGGCAAGCCCCATGAATCTTCGGGTGTGCAGAAAGTTGGGGCAGATTGAGTTCGGGCGTTTGATGAAAACGGTCGAGGCACCATCCCCGAAAAGTATTGAGGAATACCAGGAATTGTTTGAGATAGGAAAACAGGTCTTCTTTCCGGATTTTGTCTCCGCTCAAATTATTTACCCTGGTAATGACTCGCAAATTTTTCACTTCTTAGACTGCTTTGCTCACAAAGGTATGAAGAAATTGGGGCTCCTTCCAGATTACGAATGCGGGATCTTTGAGAGAATCGAGGGATGGTTTGACGCGATGGGGCTTAAATATACCCGAACTCCAGATCTCAGTCGCTGTCTCAAGCTTAAGGGAAAAGAATGCAAGATTACCGTACAGTTTCATTTTGAATCAAGTTAGGGTCCTTCATTTCGCAAAGACAACAACGTGGTATAATTAAATACCATAGCAGAGTTATTTTCCCTGGGAATTTACGGCCGTGTTGGTGCAGAATGCACGGTGATCGAAAAGTAGCTCAAGGTGGACAGGAACCTCCGACGCAGGATCGAACAAATAAGGAAAATGGCAAACAAAAGAACTATTTAAAAAAAGACTTGACCCGACTATTGACCCGTTTACGTTTACATTTTTATGAAGAGCTGCCTGTGCGTTGTTCTTTGGGCGGTCAGAAGCTCTTGCTCCTTCCGAAAAGTTGCGGGCTTTTTGGGGCCAATTGTCCGGGGCATTCAGCATGGTTCCAATTCTCTATCAAGCATGCGAGTTAGATTGTGTCTCTTGAAACGGGCAAATCCATGGAACAAGATAAGGATTGTATAACATTAGCGAAGATCCTTCAGTTTGCGGACTTGCGGGATCAAGAGGTTCTTGAGATAGGGTGTGGAGATGGGCGAATCACATCACAGTTGGTTGGCAAAGCAAAAAGGCTGGTCGCAATTGATCCAGACGCAGCGAACATTGCCGAGGCGAAAGAAAACATGGAGGGTATCGGCTTACGTATCGGGTCTGGGGAGTGTTTGGAATTCCCAAGCAGGTCTTTTGACGTAATTTTGTTCACTCTCTCACTTCATCATCAGGACAGCAGCGTAGCTCTGAGAGAAGCCAAAAGGGTCCTCAGAGATCATGGACGGGTAGTGATCTTGGAGCCAGTAAATGATGGTGAAATTGAACAGGTATGTAACTTTTTCCAAGATGAAACTCAAGTGCTTCAGGATGCTCTTCGCGCAATCGACGCAAGTGATTTTGAGGTTGAGCGCTCCGAGGTATTTTACACCTATTGGGAATTCGAAAACGAACATGAACTATACGAGTGGCTTTTCACCTACTACCAAAAGCCTTTTGACAATAGCCTTGTTGTTCTGATAGGGGAACTTCTGGGTAACAAAGTAAAGCATCCCTCAATCATACTACAGGATAAGATTATGATTATCTCTCTTCGAAAGCAAATTGCCCAAGGCTGAAGATTTCACTTTGTTTACTTAAACGATATTCGGGGGCCTCATTTACGAATGAACAGACCATGGGATTGTTGACCACCAGTCGCTGGAGGGTAATGTAATGCGAATTGAAGGCATTAGGTTCACAAATGGTGTACTTACTCTTAGACCTTACCAGGTTACGGATATCGAACCTTGTTTTAACGCAATCCGTGAGTCTATTAATGAACTCTTACCGTGGATGTGGTGGTGTCATGGTGCCTATTCTATGAAAGATGCTCAAATATGGATAGAATCCCGACCTGATACTTGTCAAAACGCAATTGAGTGCTCCTTTGCTATCATAGATTCAAAAGACGGGTCTTTTTTAGGGGGCTGTGGACTGAGTAATATTAATCGTACGGATAGATGTGCAAATCTTGGATACTGGGTGAGAACGAGCCGATCAAGGCATGGCCTGGCTCCAGCAGCGACCTTAGGTGTGGCCCGATTCGCATTCAAGGAGTTAGAATTAAACAGAGTGGAAATTGTCATCGCTACTGAGAACAAGGCCAGCATTCGTGTAGCAGAGAAAATTGGCGCGCTGCGGGAAGGAATTTTGAGGAAACGAATCGTTGTCCGCGATACTGTGTATGACGCTTTTATGTTTTCACTTCTTGCAGATGATCTTAGTGGAAAACCGGAAAAAACCAGCAGCACCTAACGACATAAAGCTCTTACCCTGTCATCCTATGCAGGCAAAGCAGCTGAAAACAAGACGTTAGGCTGGCTTTATAAACCAAAGCAATGCAGGGCAAATTTTATGAATGAACCAACGATCAAAGAAATCAGAGAGGCGTCTCATCGAATCAGGCCCTTTATTCATCATACTCCTGTTCTCACCTGTAGCGCCATAAACAGAATGTGTGAAGCGGAGTTATTTTTTAAGTGTGAAAACTTCCAGAAGGTAGGCGCTTTCAAAATCCGAGGGGCAATAAACGCTGTGTTTATTTTAGAAAACCAAGAAGCTGCAAAAGGTGTAGCCACGCATTCATCTGGGAATCACGCGGCTGCGCTGGCTCTTGCTGCCCGCCTACGAGGTGTTAAGGCTTATGTAGTAATGCCAAAAAATGCTCCTCATATAAAACGAGCCGCGGTAGCTGACTATGGAGCAGAGATTATTCTCTGCCAACCGACGCTCAAGGCTCGGGAGGAGCGTCTCGCTGAAGTAGTTGATCATACTGGTGCCGTATTTATTCATCCTTACAATGACTATCGAGTAATCGCAGGTCAGGGGACTGCTGCCCTGGAACTCTGCGAGGAAATTCCGAATCTTGATATAGTGATGACACCAGTGGGGGGAGGTGGTTTGCTGAGCGGAACTGCAATTACTGTTTCCGCCATTTCACCAAAGACTCATGTTATTGCTGCAGAGCCTGAAAGGGCAGACGATGCATATCGTTCTTTTCATGCTGGAAGGATTATTCCCTCGGTTAATCCCGATACTATTGCAGACGGACTCCTCACATCTCTTGGTAGTCTCACCTTTCCTATTATTAAACACTACGTCAACGATATTGTTACTGTGACAGAAGATGCAATAGTGCATGCCATGCGCACCATCTGGGAGAGGATGAAAATAATTGTAGAACCTTCAGCCGCAGTACCGCTGGGGGCGATATTGGCTAATCGTATACCGGCTTCCGGAAAGAGAATAGGGATTATCCTCTCGGGAGGAAATGTTGACTTAGCAAACCTTCCATGGAATGATTGAGCAAAATCATGGGATGAATCAGGCATCTTGCCTCACTGCAAATTGCATGGTATATATTACATGAAATGGCCCAGCACCGCATACACCATATAATGAATAAGGGAACACAAATTGTCGCTTAAAAAGATTGTTGTGATTGGAGCGGGCAATGGCGGGCAAGCCATGGCAGCCCATAAAACTCTTGATGGGTTTGAGGTGAGTCTGTTTGAACTTCCGCGTTTTGCAAACAACATTCGCAACGTTCTCGATACAGGCCATATTACCATCGAGTGGCCAGAGCGAAAGGAAACCGTCACGGTTCACCATGTGACAACCGACATTGCCACTGCACTCAGGGGTGCTGAAATCGTCTTTGTTGTCGCCCCTGCCTTTGGTCACAAAACCATGGCCGAGGCGTGTGCGCCTTATGTGGAGGATGATCAAATAATCATTCTCATGCCCGGCTCAGGTGGGAGTCTGGAGTTCGCCAACATATTCAAGGCACAAGGTGTAGACAAAGACATACTGTTGTGCGAGTGCTGCACTCTCCCTTATGGTGCACGCTTAGCTAAGCCTGGTCATGTCCTTATCCACATAGAAGCAGTGACCCTCCCCACAGGTGTGTTCCCGGCTCACCGTACTGAAGAAGCAATAGCTAGGTTACAGGAGATCTATCCGGCTATTGTCCCGACAGAAAACGTACTTGAAGCGGCAATTAACAATCCCAATCCCATCGTCCATCCAGCTGCGACCCTCCTCAGTGCGACCCGAATCGAATATTCCTGGGGCGAATTCTATCTCTATAAGGAGGGGATGACACCTGCTGTTGCCCGTGTCTACGAGGCCTTGGAGCGAGAGCGTCTTGCAATACTCGACCGACTGGGCCTTAAGCTTTACCACTGTGCCGGCCTCGACGCCCGAGGATACAACCTCGGAGAGACGGTAGAGGAATGCCATAACCGTATTCTCAACACATCGATGGATGCGGCTTTCGGCGTAGACAGCATAGAAGAGGGTATCCAGATGAAAGGCCCCGCATCCATGCAGGACCGCTTTGTCACCGAGGATGTACCGTATGGCCTCGTGCTTTTTTCTACACTGGGAAAACTCTTAGACATCCCTACGCCGATCTCTGATGCCATCATCAATCTCTCTGGGGCCATTAACCGCATCGACTATTGGGCTCAAGGCCGAGGGGTAAATGAATTAGGTTTAGGTGGAATGAGTCTTGAGCAAATTCGAACATTCTTGAAGAGTGGGTTCTGAGCGAGGAAAGATAATGAGAATAAGAATTCTTGTCACAGGTGGCACTTTTGATAAAGAGTACAACGAACTTAAAGGAGAGCTGTTTTTTAAAGACACGCATCTCCCTGAAATGCTACGCCTTGGGCGTTGTAAGCTACGAGTTGATATAAACACTTTGATGATGGTCGACAGCTTATCTATGGCCGACACTGATAGAAAAAATATCCTTGAAAACTGCAAAAAAATAAAAGAAAATAAAATACTCATTACTCATGGCACTGATACAATGGTAGAAACTGCCAAATTTCTCGGCAATGCTATAAACAACAAAACAATTATTTTAACAGGTGCAATGGTGCCATACAAGTTTGGGAGTTCTGATGGATTATTCAATTTAGGAAGTTCCTTGGCATTTGTTCAGGCCTTACCTGAGGGGGTTTATATTTCTATGAACGGTAAGTGTTTTCATTGGGATAATGTAAGAAAAAACAAAAAGAAAGGTGAGTTTGAAGAAATAAAGCAAACAACCTCTTAATCACCTTAGTATCAGCCGTCCCAAACTATCGATACTATATACCGCGAGTCACATTGTGCGCTCTGCTAATAGACTCTTTTGGATTTATTAACAAGGGATATGCGGAAATTTCACCTATGAGCAACTTGAAAGTTTCTCAAGCTCAATATATAATGTTGTTTTAATCATTGCTTCTCTGATAATTCATTGCTTGACTTACAGTCAGCATTGCTCATGGCAGGTGATCATGTTCATCAGATGGAGTCTAAAAGGAAAGCTATGCCCATGAAATTCTATAAATATCATGCACTTGGAAACGATTATATCGTGTTAAATCCTGGTGATGTTGGCAATACGCTAACATCTTCCCAGATTCGATCGATTTGCCATCGCAATTATGGCATTGGCTCTGATGGCATTCTTTTTGGACCATTTATATCCCCACAAGGTGATTTTGTCTTACGCATTTTTAATCCTGATGGCAGCGAGGCGGAAAAAAGCGGAAACGGTTTGCGGATTTTCTCCCGGTATCTCTGGGATAAAGGATTGGTTCAAGAGAAGCCATTTGTAATAATGACTGCAGGAGGCAAGGTCATATCCCAAGTGCACAAGGGAGGCAGAGATGTCACTGTTGACATGGGTAGAGTCAGTTTTGATAGTCGCAAGATACCTGTTGAGGGACCTCCTCGGGAAGTCCTCAACGAGATAATTGTTGTAAATGGTCAGGTGCTTAATTTTTGTGCAGCCACTATTGGGAATCCGCACTGCGTTATTCTTCGTGATGAGATCAGCGCAAAAGAAGCCCAAAAATGGGGGCCCCTTATCGAAAAAGATCCTCGCTTTCCAAAACGAACGAATGTCCAGTTTATGAAAATTCTTGATCGTAAAAACATAACGCTCGAGATCTGGGAGAGAGGGGCCGGTTACACCCTGGCTTCAGGCAGTAGCAGTAGTGCGGCAGCAGCCGTTGCCTATAAGTTAGGTTTATGCGACTCTCAAATAGCTGTTGCCATGCCCGGAGGTACAATTGAAATCACCGTCTCTAATGACTTCTCTATTTCAATGATCGGGCCAGTCGTCAAGGTCGCAGATGGAACAATCTCAGATGACATGTTCGCCTAAATCCTCTAACCAGCAAATAAAGTGGATGTGAAAAGTCTATCCCTTATTATTCTGCCACAACGGCTTGCGATCTGCCGTCTTTTGCCAGATGAACCAATTCCCGAATTTTTTTCTCATTCTCCATTTTGGTCCATCACACGAACCAGTGATGAGCTTTCTGTTGTTCTGTCTGAAGAAATTGTGCCGGCAGATTGGAAACCTGAAACCGGCTGGCGCTGTTTCAAGGTGATCGGGCCTCTTGATTTTGACCTTACTGGTAGCCTAGCTTCTCTCGCGATGCCGCTTTGTGAGGCAGGCGTCAGTATCTTTGCAATATCAACCTATGATACTGACTACCTTCTAGTAAGAGAAGAAAGCTTAGAAAAAGCAACGCAGATACTGCTGGAGAGTGGCCATGTAGTGACATGATGAGTGCGGATATAGTGGATCCGCTCGTTGGTGACCTCCCATGTAAAGATCTTAGAAGTACCTATGCTTCCCGTCTTGCCCGCCAGAACAAGACAAATGTGGCAGCCCCCAAAACCATGTTCGGTATCCACATAGCTATAACAGGGTTTAATGTGCCTGTTTCTCCTAAGCTATCCGCTGCTGACAGCAAAATATAGTAAACGACAAAAATCACAATACTCAGGGCAATCCCCCACGATCTTCTTTTTGCCCTCATCATTAGTCCAAGAGGGAAACCAATAAGGCCTAAAAGTAAACAAGCAAAAGGAATGGAGAATTTCCGCTGCAATTCTATGGCCAAGATATTGTGTTTCACGGTTGCTTTTTTTACTTTCTTAAGGTGACTCCTGAGTTCAGAGATGGACATCTCCTTTCTACCTTTTTTCTGTGAAGAGAATTTACTTATTATATCTTCAAGCTCTATACGTAAGTCATAGGATGCAAACCGCAGTTTTTTAGATGAATCCAAATCCTTGCTTACCATAAAACTAGATCCATCAATTAGATGTAAATGGATGGACATCTTTTTTGGATCAGATATTATCCTCCCTTTCCGTGCAATAATAGTGTTAGAAATGCTCGGATCCCTCTCATCAAATATAAAGACCCCTTCCATTGTTTGGTCATGCGCAGATATATGATTTGCATAGAATACTATATTGGGAATGTTGTCATTGAATACACCCTGTTTTATTCCAATGCTTGTATTTGATTGGGCTATCTCAAAAAGGAGCCTTGTCATAGAATGATTACCAATAGGAAAGAGATAGATTGCTATAAAGGAGGCCAAAAGATAGCTAAGGATAGAAAAGGTGACTACTGGAGGAAGTATCTGATATAGGCTGATTCCAGATGACTTTAAGGCAATTATCTCATTGTCCTCATTAAGCCTCGAGAAGGCAATGAGAGAGGCCAAAAGGGTGGCCATGGGTAATGTAAAAAAGAGAACATAGGGAATAGTATAAACGATTATTAGTAGAACTTGTGAGATGTCTGTTCCATGATTAACCATCCATTCAGTCAGTTTTAATACCCTGCCGGCAAGCACAAGAAAGGTAAATAAAATAAGGCCAGTTATAAAAACAGGAACCATCTCCTTGAAGATATATATATTGATAATTTTTTTCATGGGTTTCTTGTGGGAACAACTCCTTTTTTGGACCTAATCAATATTGTTATTATATCGCTAAAAAAATAGTTGGTCAATGCTCAACTCCGGGCACTCCCTGCAAACAAATACAATAAAGTATCAAGCGCAATTGGAATTGATCTCGATGTCCAGCTTAACAGAGTTTAATGTATATTTATCTGGATTCATCACGTCATAAGGATAACGGGCACATTATTTTCAGAAAACCTTAATCCAGGCCTACAAATCATTTTTTTCTGAATTTTCTCAGTCTTCGAGTCAGCAAAACGCGGGAGATTAGTCCTGAACAAACAACTCCTTAAACTGGGACTGAAAACAGCATGTGCAGCTCAATGAATAAGCCACATTGCACTTCTGGACCTTAAAAACGGACTAAAAATTAATTTTTTATAATTTTAGGTATAAAATTTCCAAAACTGGCAGTATTTAAGTTGACTTACTTGAAAAAAATGGTATATTTTAGTAAATTTATTTGTTGATTAAAATTAACTACACAGGTTCAGAGTTCCTCGATAAATCGGGGTTGTCCCCCTGAACTGAGAACCCCTGGCCCAGACCTGATTTCAAGAAGTTGAATTTAAGAGAGATACTTTTAAGCAGTCGGGAGTCGCTTTCCTTGATAACGGCCATCGCGCCAGGGCAGGCTTGAACCTGAGAGCCTAAGTAGTTAAGAATACTTTATATTTTTTCACTAATAAAGGTTAGGTAGAAGGGTCAATGGTAAAATTCTATTTATTGCCTTTTGGCGGACATTAAAAAAGGATAAAATATAAAAGGCGAAAGGAGGGTGCAAAATGTATATTGATCCACAAAAAGCCATCAATCAAATTTCCAGGGCCATAGGAAAACATAAAAATTTTGCATTAAAAAATTTAAACTGGCTTCTCGAGAGTATGCATCCGTATTTTTTCATCACCTTTGGACCTGAAAAAGATGCCCTATTGAATCTAAGCATGAACCTGCAAACCCTGGGTGAAAACCATCAGCTTGTTTTAAGGGACACTGATGAAAAGCTTATTATAGCTACCATAAATAAACCAGGTACCTTATTCAAGACCCTCGATTCTATAAAGGATAAAGAGATTATCTATTCAGAAATGATCCATTCCAACACTTTTCTGCCGGGCCAGGATGGCGAGCTTGAGCTACAGAAATTCCATTTTCGAACTGATAAAGAAAAATTGGAATCAACACCAATTTTTCGAGGTAAGGGGCTTATCCGTAAAAACCTTAAAGATCACTACCCCGACTTTACCTTTCAAGAATTTGACACGATTCTTCAGCGTTTCTTAGAGAACAATCGAGGCTATGTTGTGCTCTCCCCCGCCCTCAGAGTTGCCAGAGCAATGTGGCTTTTCCAGTCCGCAATCCGCCAGGGTGGTATCTTTCTGGATGTTGAGCCAACAAAAGATGAAAAAGGCCGGGAAGAGACAAGGCTCGTTTTTTCAGTTATCAATCCGCTGTTTAAGGGATACCTGGGAAAGGTTATTGAAATATTTTATCGACTTAATGTTGCCACCCAAAGAAACTATATATTAGAAATAAAAGATGCCGAGCAGAATGTAACAATTTTATCGTCATATATTACTACTCGAGACGGAAAACCTATACATAAAGACATGCCAATCTTCTCCTCATTACAATCCGAACTTTATAATACGAAGGTCATTAATATACATGACAGAACATACTATGAACTGGTAACCAGTAACGTGTTAACAGGTCCAGAGGGCAGCCTTTTAAGCGCAATCACTACCTTCGTTCACACCAACATGGCGCATAGCTCTCCCTATCGATTTGATTGGGACGAAACCCAAGATGCCTTTTTTAGCCATCTTCAACTCACCAGGGAAATGCTACAACTGTTTGATAAAAAATTTAATCCCGATCCTGAAAAACGTGTAGATAAAGAAATCCTTGAGAAAGAATACCAGAGACTACAATCCATAATTGACGAATACAACACAGGCCATGTTATCTTGGATGAAACGAGAAGGATAATGTTTGGTGTTGCGCTTCTTTTTATCCGATATACGCTTAAGACAAACTTTTTCGTTACATACAAAAAAGCCCTTTCCTTCAGGCTGGATCCCCATTATATGGATCATTTACCTCAGGAAATCAGGACCAATCTGCCTCCTGATCTTCCCTTTCGCATAACATTCTTTTACCACCGCTTTGGATCCGGTTATCATTTCGGATTTTCAGACATTGCTCGAGGAGGATTTCGGACCGTCATCTCAAAAAGAAAAGACGACTTTATTTCAACCATGGAATCCATTTTCAAAGAAGCAATGGTCCTGGCCCACACCCAGCATCTGAAAAATAAGGATATCTATCAAGGGGGCTCTAAACTGGCGGTTGTCATGCGAGCCCATGATTTGAAAGAGTCCGACAAGGTCGTCAATCGTCTTTACAACCTTCAGAGGGGAATTATAAATGCATTTCTTGACATATTTGTCACTCGTCATGGGAAACCTGTTGATCCCAAAATAGTTGACTACTATGGCGAAGATGAGCCCATCGAGGTGGGGCCCGATGAGAACATGCATGATTCCATGATTGAATACATGGCTGAACGCGCAAAAAACCGGGGATACATTCTCGGGGGCGGCATTATCTCCAGCAAGAAAATCGGCATCAATCACAAGAAATATGGCGTCACCTCTCTCGGTGTGCTGAAGTTTGTGGAGCGGGCGCTGAAGGAACTTGGAATTAACGCCCGCTCAGACCCCTTCAGCGTTAAGCTTACAGGTGGGCCTAACGGGGATGTTGCAGGAAACGAGATAAAACTGCTGCTGGCCCAATGTCCATCGATCCAAATCACTTCCATCACCGATGCTTCTGGGGTTATCTATGATCCAAACGGTATCGATAAAGAAGAACTTGGCAGCCTTATTCATAAAGATGATATCGAGAAATTCTCACCGGATCGCCTCAACGTGGCTGGTTTTATCGTTTACTCTCGGGAGCAAAAGAGAGAAGGTCTGGTGGATCTCTTTAAAAAGGTTACAAAAGACCATGACGGCATAAGGGAAGAGTGGATATCATCAGACGAGTTTCATGCGCAGTTTGAAAATCTCATATTTTCTCACTTTACGGATGTCTTTATACCATGTGGAGGGCGTCCTGAAACCATCCATATCGGTAACTGGGAAAAACTTTTTGACAATAATCATAATCCAACTACCAGAGCAATAATAGAAGGTGCCAACTCCTTTATTTCTCCCGAGGCGAGAGACATGATACAAAAGAATGGTATTATAATACTTAAAGACGCCTCAGCAAACAAATGCGGTGTAATTTGTTCCTCTTACGAGATCATTGGAGGATTGTTCATGAAAGACAAGGAATTTCTGGAATATAAAGAGGAATATGTAAAGGATGTATTAAAGATCCTGGAAAAACGAGCAATAGATGAATCCAACTTGATCTTTCACCGGTATGCCCAATCCCAGGGCAAAAAATTATATACAGACATTAGCAATGAAATCAGCCATGAAATAAACGAGCTTACAGATTCCATTTATAGCTACCTCCTCGCGAACCCAGAAAATATCGGGAAATCCCCGTATGCAAAGATGCTTCTTCTCCATTTTCCCGATTTTATCAGAGTGCGAAAAAAATTCAGAGATCGGGCAAAAAACTTTCCCCAAAAATACAGAGTGGCTATGGTTTCCACAGAAATTGCTACCCAAAGCGTCTACCATGGTGGATTTGAAACGCCTTTCGAAGAAAAAGTAGAACAATTCGTGAGGAAGATAAGCAATGATAGCTAAAACCAAGCAATACAAGCTCATAAGAAATAGCGATTTTCAACAAAATATCTCTTTGCAAACTGCTGGATTTTTTCCATCAATTGACTGCTGCTATGGCAATAGCTATTTAAGAATGTTTTGATGCCCAGAAAACCAACATACGAAGAATTAGCGAAAAGGATTAAAGAATTACATTAGGGAAATCATACAGCACGACTCCTCCTATCACCTGTTGTCGCCGCCTGCGCAGGAGAAGTGGTATCTTATCACCTCCTTAGATGATTTTAGCCGTTTTATCCTCTACTCTACCCTTTTAAGGAAAGAGGCCTCCTGGGCTCATATCCTTGCCTTGCAGACGGCAGTATTGAAGTATGGGGCACCGTTTTTCTATTACGTGGGCGCTCACTCCATCTTTCGGTTTGTGAAGGGAAGAGGATCCCTGTGGCGGAAGCACTGTGCCCTCACTGATGAGGCGTGATGCATGATAATATAAACCAATTATGGGGATTTTTAGCGGATAAGTTTCAAAATAATGTATATCGTTTATGAAATGCATATAATGTCTTTCTCATAACCCATGAGAATCATTTATTTTTAACTGATTACAAAAAGAGGAAATACGCCTATGGGAATAGCCGCTGATATTATCATTATTGTGGTTGCTGCCTTAATAGGAGGGTTAATCGCTCAAAAACTAAGGCAACCATTAATTCTGGGCTATATGCTGGCCGGTGTGTTGGTTGGCCCTTACACTGGCGGTGTAACAGTTTCGGGGATACATGAAATCGAACTCTTAGCGGAGATTGGTGTTGCACTCCTGCTTTTTGCTTTGGGATTAGAATTTTCCCTTAAAGAACTGAAGCCAGTGCGTAGCATCGCTCTCATTGGCACGCCGATACAGATCGTTTTGACCATGGCTTACGGGTATGGAATCGGATGGTATCTGGGCTGGGAGTGGGTTCCCTCACTTTGGCTGGGGGCTCTAATCTCCCTTTCCAGCACAATGGTTATTTTAAAAACGCTTATGAACCAAGGATGGTTAGGCACACTCTCAAGCCGCGTGATGATTGGCATGTTGATTGTTCAGGATTTGGCGGTGGTACCGATGATGATTATTCTGCCAGTGTTAAATAATCCGAAAACCGGGTTCCCGCTGCTTGTTTTCTCCGCGATAAAAGCCTCCCTCTTTATTACAATAATGATTATTCTGGGCACACGACTCCTTCCCCGCCTGATGACCTCCATCGCCAGCTGGAACTCGCGCGAGTTATTCCTTGTGGCGATTACTGCCATCGGGCTTGGTGTCGGCTATGCTACCTACCTCTTTGGGCTATCCTTTGCTTTTGGGGCATTTGTTGCCGGTATGGTCCTCAGTGAATCGGACTATAGTCACCAGGCATTGAGCGATATCATTCCACTGAGGGATCTTTTTGGCCTGCTTTTCTTCACTTCCGTGGGCATGTTGCTGGACCCAATTTTTTTAGTATCAAATTGGGACAAGCTCATACTTTTGGTGCTGTTGGTCTCTATGGGCAAGGGGATTATTTTTCTGGTTTTGAGCAAGGTTTTTGGCTACGGCAATGTGGTGCCTATAGCAGTGGCCTTAGGGCTCTTCCAGATAGGCGAGTTTTCTTTTGTGCTTGCCAGGGTGGGCCTCAAAACGAACTCAATCGGTACCAATGAGTATTCATTGATTCTCAGTGCTGCTATTTTAACCATGGCGCTGACCCCCTTCATCTCAAGGCTGACAGCTCCTCTCTATGCCCTGAGAAATCGCTGGTTCAAGCATGAGCCGCTGCAAACGATTAACCTTCCGAAAACCGGCCTTCATAACCATATAGTCATTGCAGGCGGAGGGAGAATAGGCTCACATGTAGCCCATGTTCTGAAGCAACTGGGCATAGGCTTCGTTATTGTAGAGTTAAATTATCGGCGAGTTAAACAGGCCAAAACAGCTGGGTTTCCGGTAATTTATGGTGATGCAAGTCAGCCGATCGTTTTAGAGGCGGCAAAGATTGATCAAGCACGTTTACTGCTCATAACCACACCCGCTATTGTTATCGCACAATCTATTGTTGATCATGCCCGTAAGTTTAATCCACGCCTCAATATTGTAGCTAGAGCTGAAGGGATAGAACAGATGAAAGCTTTACAAAAGAGAGGTGTCTATATGGTCGTTCAACCTGAGTTCGAAGCCGGCCTGGAGATTACGCGTCAGGCACTTCTCTGTTTGCATATGCCGGTCACTGAGATACAGCACTACACTGACGCAGTACGGCAAGAATTATACGCACCGCTCTATCAATCGCATCATAATTATCGTACGATTGCTCAACTGCAGAGTGCTAAAGATCTTCTTGAACTGAACTAGGTTGAAGTATTGCCCGAGAGCCCTTTGAATAATCGCACTATCGGTGAACTGGGCATACGTAGCCGGACCGGTGCTTCTGTTGTTGGAGTGATGCGTCATGAAAGGCTTGAACCCAACCCCGCCGTTGATTATCGCTTTGAACCCGGTGATTCGGTGGCCGTGATGGGCAAACCCGAGGAACTTACATCCTTCCAAGTATTTACTGAGCCCGGCAGCAATCGCGCCAATGGATTACACAAATAGAATACCGGCCAAGGCCTTAGGCCAAAAGCCTCATATATCACTTTGCTATATCTTTGGTGCGCATAATAGAGCCTGCTTTGTTTTACGCAATGCTCTGGATTCGAAACACAGATTAGAAATCCCCGACCATGATATTTATTGTCGATTATTTTTTCGATTAGCCAGGACGGTACCAATAAAAGGATATCATGAGAAAAGTGCAGTCATTTAACGGCATTCGTATGAATTAATAGGTAATGGCCTTGACAACGCACCACATTTCAATCAAGTTTTGATTAATGTATGAGAAAACAAACCGTTAGATTCCGTATCCAAAGAATTTTACCATTATTCAGAGATAGAGGATTAACCTTGCTGCCCTGAAGGCACCATTTCTTCTACCTATTAATAATGCTGGACAAAAAAATAGGAGCTTCAAGTGGGCAATAAATCAACCTATAAAGAGCTGGCAAAAAAGATAAAAGAGCTAGAAAATGATATGAAGCAAGCTCAACAGAGGTATCAAGTGAAAACCGGGCAACTCGAAGAGAGACTCAAGGAACTTAATTGTCTCTACTCCATTAGTCAGCTTATGGAAAAACCCGGGATTTCGCTTTCTGGGTTACTTCAGGCAACGGCCAACTTGGTAGCCAGTGCATGGCAGTATCCTGATATTACCGGTACACAAATCATCGTGAAAGGCGAAATTTTTTGCACGCGTAATTACAAAGAAACACCATGGAAGCAGGCCACAGCAATAAAAGCAAACAATCATAACATTGGCACGTTGGAAGTTTTTTATAGTGAACAACGACCTGAAAGCGATGAGGGTCCCTTCCTGAAGGAAGAAAGAAGCTTGCTCAATGCTATTGCCGAGCGACTTGGTGACATTATCGAGCATAAATGGGCTGAACAAGAATTGAAACAAAGAGATAAGGAATTGGAAGACAAGAACAAGAACCTTAAGGAGCTCAACATCGCATTAAAAGTCCTCTTGGGGAAGAGAGAGGACGACAAAGCAGCCCTTGAACAAAGAATTTTACTCAATGTAAGGGAATTGATTCTGCCCTACCTAAAAAAGCTGAAAGGCAGCGGATTAGACGGGAAACAAAAGACTTTTTCAGATATTTTAGAATTACGCATAAACGATATTATCTCTCCCTTTCTCCATAGTTTGACCGTTGTGTATAAAGACCTTACTCCCAAGGAAATCCAGGTGGCAGATCTCGTGAAGCAAGGCAAGACTACAAAAGAAATAGCAGAATTGTTGAATGCGTCCCCGAGGGCTGTCGAGTTTCATAGGCACAACCTTAGAAAGAAACTCGGTCTGAGGAATGAAAAAGCCAATCTAAGATCTTACCTTTTATCTCTCATTTAATATCAGTTTATACCTGTTACTATGCTGATAATCATTTGAGGTTTACATTTCTATCAAATCATATAACATTTCCTTTAACTTTAAATAACAAAAGAGAAGCGATTATCAGTGACCTGCGGAGAAAAGGTTCGGCATTTTTCAATGAAAAAGGGCTCTTTGGCTTAGAGATATATCCTCGACATCGTCGAGAAATGGAATTAGATCGCATAAAGGAATCCTTGTTCATGGCGATCCCAAACCGATGAAGGACTTTTCTTGTATAAGATGATTAGCTAGGCATCAAAGGGAAAAATCTAAATAGAGATTCTTGCAAAGCGGGAAGAAAGTCACAGAAGGGTTGCAAAGATGAAACATGCTCTTAGCCGAAGGGTTAAATATGTGCTTGTGGTGCTTCAACAGGCTCCATTAAGATTTTTCACAGGAACAAAGAAGGAAATGCGATGGTTCTGGAAAAAATTCAGAGTGGGTGGTTATAACGAAGAGCGCATTCTTTCCCAACAGGGATTCCCACCGTTACGTGATAAGCGTATTTTTTTCGGTCATACCCTAAGGGCATTTTCATATAAATTTTGGCCAGTTTTTCGATGGTGGTTTTATTTTTCATCAACGGGCCTTTTTAAAATAAAGCGTTATTCCCATGGCATTAGACGAAACGGATTATAGTCTCTACATTACTGAGCCCAATAGACGTCGCCTGGAGGATATCCTGCAACAGTTCGCTAATCCTTCAAACGAATGGCAGAAAAAGAATTTTGAGCGCCTAATAGACGAGTTAGATCGAGCGAATGTAGTTGATCCAAGGGATGTCCCTGCTGATGTTGTCACTATGGATTCAAAAGTCCAACTTCGCGACCTTGATTCTGGCGAAAAATTGACTTTCACTTTGGTCTTTCCCTTAAATGCTGATTTCTCCCAAAGAAAAGTCTCTGTCCTGGCACCGATTGGTTCCGCGGTTCTGGGATACAGGGAGGGAAGTGTGGTTGAGTGGGATGTTCCATCAGGAAGAAGGCGGCTGAAAATAGAAAAGGTGCTCTATCAGCCGGAAGCAGCAGGCGACCTTGATGAGTAGGAGTTGCCAGTCCAAGAGGGAAAAAGAGTGGGAGAATCAAAAGAAGACTGTACCGGTTCAGCAAGGGCTCTTTAAACCTTACCCTTGCCGGCCTTTGAATGGCCGACATGAACAGATTCGCCATACAATTTTGCATTTAAGGGGCATCCCAGAGCACACCCGTTGTCCTGGTAGCAGCGCAGGTAACGAAGGAATTGGAAGGGGACAGTACTGATGGTGCTCTGGTAAAACCCCTTAGTTTAAAGAAGCATCGAATAAGGGCGGAACACATTCGGATAGCAGGGAGGGTTAACCATGGCAAAAGATTTCAAGATCTCTATTCAGATGAAAGGTGAAGATGTCCACCTGAAATTAAGAGGTGACTTTGACGGAACCTCTGCCCATGAACTGCTCAACGTCTTGAGAAGGTCTTGCGCACCATGCTCAAAGGTGTACCTCCATACCGGTTCCCTGAAAACACTACACCGTTTCGGGCTGCAGGTCTTTCACAGTAATTTTGACCTCCTGAAAGGCAAATCCTTAGATCTGGTCTTTATCGGTGAGCACGCATCCCGCTTGGCTCCAGAAAAAGAGATGCTCTTTGACCTGAACATATCGATCATACCTCCAGCATCTCAACCGGAAATAACTAACCAATAGTATGATTGAAAAAGGAGTAGATGGTGGGGCAGCGCATACGAATCCTGATACAGCATTTGGTCGACAAGGGAATGGAAGTCACCTCCATTCCTGATTTTATCAAAACCGTGACTCTGACCCTCCTGGCAGATCCTGGTATGAGCGTTCAGGAACTGGCTAGGCACCTTCAGGTGTTGGGCTGGGATGACGTTGAACTGGATGCCGCTACCTTATATCTCCTTTTGGCGACCTTTGATCCGGAGGTTGCCGATCTGCTGATCCGCTGGGTTGATCTGAAGGAGGCATGTTCTCCAAGTGTGCCGAGGAAATTCGGTGGGTGCTAACACCCCCACGAGATACCCACAATCGCTTTGAGGGCTAAGGAATCGCATTGGTCACTTTCTTGCATCCAGCAGCCCCCGCTAATCACGATATGATTAAAATGCTGCGGGATAAAAATATCACCTCCTTTACCATGGACGGTATACCGCGAATCCCGCGCGCCCAGAGAATGGATGCATTGACTTCGATGAGCACAGTTACCGGCTACAGAGCAGTGCTAATTGCCGCCAATTTCATGCCAAAGTTTGTTCCGATGATCGATACGGCTATTGGTACAGTGCCACCGGCTAAATTTTTAGTCATTGGTGCCGGGGTGGTTGGACTCCAGGCAATCGCTACCGCCAAAAGGCTGGGCGGTGTTATTGAGGCTGTGGATATTCGGGAAGATGCACGAAAGGAAGCCGAAGCTCTTGGCGTCAATGCGATAGGATTCGATATTCCTCCAGAGCTTGTCATTGGCGAAGGTGGTTATGCTAAAGCATTGCCGGGCGAATGGCTGGAAAAAGAACGAGAGTTTCTTATGTCATGCATAGAGCGGGCTGATATTGTTATTTTAAGCTCTCTGGTTCCTGGTGAAGTTGCACCTGTACTCATTACCGAAGAAATGGTAGCGAGAATGAAGCCAGGGAGCGTAATTATGGATGACTCCATTGACCAGGGTGGCAATTGCGCAGCAACTGAAGCAGGGTGGGTTGCTAAAAAGTACGGTGTTTTCGTCTGCGGAATTGCAAATATTCCCGGATTAATGCCTCTTCACTCAAGCTGGCTTTACGCAAACAACCTTTATTGCTATATAGAGAACCTATTTAAAAACAGTCTCGACGCGTTCGATTTAGATGATGAAATTGTCAAACACTCCCTTGTCACTTATCAAGGAAAGATAGTTTTCAAGGGTGCGCTCAAGGCAATGGAAAAGGATATTAAAAGATTCAGTTTCCTGATTAGGAGTCGAAATACAACGAGATAAGGAACGCCTATATCGGGAATGCAGATCCTCATGACGCACGAAGCAAAGGCTGTTGTGGTATGCAACATTGATGAAAAACCCAGTTACTCTGGCGTGGAAAACACGCTTTACGAGATGTACAACACCGTTAAACTCTTTGGTAATGCCAAGGAAACCCTGGGTGCTTTGATAGGTGTTCTATAGGCTACGGAAAACCATTTATCTTAATAATGTAATGCTGCTTTGCACCGTTTATTCATTTGAAATTGTTGCTCCTGAGAAACTCAATTTGGAAAAAGATAGTTTCTTTCATGCATAACCCTGAGGCAAGGCATCGGGGTTATTTGCTAAAGTGAAATCTGGATTTTTATACATATATAACAAGGAGGTTGCAATCCATGGCGTGGGACTGGGACAAGCTACAAAAGCAAAAGACGGGCAGGGGTGGTAACCCACCGCAGGTAGATGACATCATAGAAAAATTCAAGGGATTAAAAGGGAAAGTTCCCGGCCTCTGGATTCTCATTGCAGTCGTCATTCTTATCATTATTCTGTCTTCATCATTTTTTACCATTGGCGTTGATGAGGTTGGCATAATACAGCGGTTCGGCAGGTATGTGAGAACCACCTCTCCAGGGCTCAGTTTCAAGCTCCCCCGGGGAATAGAAAAGCTTACCAAGGTCAAGGTGAGGCTTGTGTACAAAGAGGAATTCGGTCTGAGGACTATGCAACCCGGGGTGAGGACCCAGTACGCCAGGTCCAGCGCCTATCTGGGTGAATCACTCATGCTTACCGGCGATCTGAATGTAGCTGTTGTGCCCTGGATAGTCCAGTACCGAATCAAAGACCCCTATAAATACCTCTTCAAGGTGAGGGATGTAAAATCCACCTTGAGGGACCTTGCCGAGGCCACCATGAGACTGGTAGTGGGAGACAGGAGCATCAACGAGGTCATTAGCAAGCGGGAGGAAATTGCCAACCAGGCAAATGTGCTCCTGCAAAAGGAGCTGGATGAAGCCGAAACCGGCATAAATGTGGTCACCATCGAGATGAAAAAGACCAATGTGCCTGAGCCGGTTCAACCGTCATTTAACGAGGTGAATCAGGCGGTCCAGGAAAAGGAGAGAATGATTTACAATGCCAGGAAGGAGTACAACAAGGCCATCCCCGCAGCTAAAGGTAATGCGGAAAAAACGATCAAGTCCGCCGAAGGCTACGCCCTTGACAGGATCAACAGGGCCAAGGGCGATGCGGCCCGGTTTCTCGCGCTCTATGCCGAGTATGCGAAGGCAAAGGATGTCACCAAGAGACGGATATATCTTGAGTCCTTGAAGGATCTTTTCCCGAGTCTGGGAAGTAAGTTCATCATCGACGCGGACCAAAAAAATATCCTTCCGCTGCTCGATCTGAGAAGGGAGGAGGGAGTTGTGAAATGAGAAAAGGGGTTAATTTTTAGTGTAATCATTGTTATCATCTTTTTCCATTTGGGGGTATTGTGTGTGGTGGATGAGACGGAACATGTGGTGGCGGCATTTCAACAATCACAGTGCGGTTTCTCTTAGGGTGGAGATATATCATGGCGACAAATTTTGAGAGCTCAATCCAAAGAGCTGGTGAAGTAATAATTTTGGGATTACGGGGTGATTTCGATGCAACATCGGCCCAAGAACTTCTTTCCATTTTAAGATTATAGTGCGATCCTGGGCCCCAGTTTTTCATAGAAACAAACCATCCGGAAAGGAAAAAATTTGTAGATTATATTTAAAGGTACGAATTCAATCCAAATGATTCCCACAAAGGCAATACTTCTTTACGACATCACTGTTTCTGTCCTACACCCGAAATCACGATCTGAGATTACCATTCCCCAATCATCTTCTTGCGAAGAGGATTAAGAGGTGAAACGACACGTAAAAATTCTTATGAAGCACTTGGCAAACAAAGGGATGGAGGTAACTTTAATTCCCGATTTTATTGAGCACGTGGCCCTCATTATTGCGGAGCAACCCTCTCTAAGCCTTCAGGAGTTAAACAGAAACTTGAAAGAGTTGGGCTTTAATGGCTTTGAGCTAGACGTCACGTCGCTGTACCTTATAATTTCGATCTTTAAGTCCGATCTCGTGTACAAGACAGCCAATTTGCCTAATAAAAGATCAACGTCCAAAGATCGTCCCTCGCTCAGCAATGAATAAGAGGGATAAAAAGAGAAATCAAGGGAGCGATGGCCATGCATGAAACTCGAGCACCAGCAAACAGCCAAACGCAACAAGGTCAAAGATCTATTCGATGTTGCAAAGGAGATAAACAAAGATTATGAATCCATTTTTCACTGCTGTAATAGGCACTATATTGCACCTTGCCCGGACATGCCCTAAGTGCAAAAGAGGCAATGTGATTCCCCCAAGCAAAAAAAGGCAAACCGTGAGGTGCAAATTTTGCGGCACAGAGATACCACCTCGAAAATAAACGAGCATAGATTTGTTTATGGCACGATGGTCTACTCCCCGAATAAATCACCAATGCTGCTCACGTCGCTATCTCGACTTTTCTGCACACCAGCCCAACCAAAATCGTAGTGGGCAATTAGTTTTGCTTTGGTTTCATCTTTCCTTTGTGCAATTATTACCACAGAGGGTATCTAGATGAAAGGGTATTGCTTCTACATGGCGTTATTGGGATCTGTAATCTTGTTATCTTCTTTTGTCTGCTTCAGATCCTGTGCTGTTGAGAGAGTTCACCATACGAAGGGAGAAATAACCGTAATTCACCTTGAACACAAGGCTTTGTCAATTGAGGTCTCCTTGACAGAAGGAATGTTCACAGTGTCAGGGCCATTTTCTCCTGATGCGGTTTTAAAGAAAGCAGGTGTACATACTAGGATCTCAGACTTTGGGGTCGGTGAAGGCGGAATTTAAATGGAAACATACTAGTCAAGGCCATACTATTCTTTTTCTCGAATCAATATAGACACATCACGGTATATAATCTTACTAGCGGATTTCAAAGGTGCCCATAGTAACTGTTTTAATTCGGATGTTAACCGTTTTTAAGAAACGAGAAGCATTGGGTTTCAACATAAGGTCCTGGAAATATACCTACAGATGTCCGAGAATTGGCCTGGGTAACTTTACCTGCCTGTTTTAACAAGAAATAGCTGTCTGCTAATAACTCCTGGGCAGCGATATGAGCTTCCTCCCTACCAGACTCAAAACCGTTAGCCCATTCTATTTTCCACGTCATACGATATCACTATTCATTCTATAAGGACTTTGGGCTATTCCTTTAGCCGGATCTTCGGCAATACATCCCAAGGGTATGCACTTCTCTCGGATAATATTGTAAAAAAAGTACTTCTTGGGTAATTAACAGATCTAGTAAATTTATATATTGGCCTAAAAATTAAGATCAAATACAATCAACTTGATTGCATAGGATTTCCTTTTTTAAGTTTCGCTTGCAGGACCTCATATATTATTGCAAAGTGATTTTATATTTTGCATAAATAGTTTATTCTTGTATTATCCTAATTTTTCACAACAAAGTAGTGAATGTTAGAAAGGATTCGTTAGGTGATCTTAATTATTGACTTCGGCTCCCAGTACAACCAGCTCATTGCCCGGAGGGTGAGAGAGCATCACGTTTACTGTCAGATAGAGCCTCCAGACATAGCATTATCGAACATTAGGTCCTTGGAGCCTGAAGGTATAATACTCTCAGGAGGACCGGCAAGTATATATGAAAAAAACAGTCCCAAAGTAGATCCACAGATCTTCAATCTAAACATCCCCATACTTGGTATATGCTACGGCATGCAGTATATGATAGGTAGCTTGGGTGGTAAGGTCGATAGTGCCCGAAGAAGAGAATATGGCCTTGCTGAGCTAAATATACGTGACCAAAAAGGTGTTTTTTATGGAACTAATACAATAACACCCTGCTGGATGAGCCATGGGGATTCTATTTCTCGTTTGCCATATGGATTTAAGGTAACGGCCTCCACAGAAAATACCAAAATAGCTGCCGTTGAAAATAGTCAAAAGAAACTTTATGGCCTGCAATTCCACCCGGAGGTCATCCATACACTTGAGGGAAAGAAGATGTTAACAAACTTTCTTTTTAGGGTGTGTGGCTGCAAAAAGACATGGACGATGAAATCCTTTATCAAAAAAACGATAGATGAGATAAAAGGGGAAGTTGGAGAAAAAAAGGTTATTTTGGGGTTAAGCGGTGGGGTAGATTCCTCAGTTGCGGCTGTTCTTCTCAATAGGGCTATTGATAAACAATTGACCTGTATCTTTGTAGACAACGGCCTTTTAAGAAAAGATGAAGGAGAAAGGATTAAAAGTTTATTCAAACGCTATTTTAGGAGCAGTCTTAGATTCATCAATGCAAGAAAGAAATTCCTGGAACCACTCAGAGGTGTGGTGGACCCTGAAAGGAAAAGGCGGATCATAGGCAGAACTTTCATTAGGGTATTTGAAGATGAGGCCTTAAAGATCAAGGGTGTTGGCTTTTTAGCGCAGGGGACACTCTATCCAGACCTGATTGAATCCAGGTCTGCTTTTGGAGGACCGTCAGCAGTTATCAAATCCCATCATAATGTCGGAGGGCTTCCTAAAAAGATGCGTCTTAGTCTCATTGAGCCTCTAAAGCATCTTTTTAAGGATGAGGTCAGACTTTTAGGTAAAGAACTTGGACTGCCTGATGATATACTACTTCGCCATCCCTTCCCAGGCCCTGGGCTGGCTGTACGAATTATTGGAGAGGTAACGCCACGGCGTCTATCTATTGTACGACAGGCAGATGATATTTTGATAACAGAAATTATAAAAAACAACTATTATGGAAAACTGTGGCAATCTTTTGCCATACTTTTGCCTCTAAAAAGTGTTGGAATTATGGGTGATAAACGGACCTATGAACATAGTGTCGTTATAAGGGCTGTAACGAGCCTTGATGCTATGACTGCTGATTGGGCCAGGCTTCCCTATGCACTGCTGGGCAGGATTTCAAACCGGATTATCAATGAGGTCAGGGGTATTAATAGAGTAACCTATGATATCAGCTCAAAACCACCCAGCACAATAGAATGGGAGTAAAGCCTATGATTGCCATTATTGATTATAAGGCCGGAAATCTTACAAGTGTTGCTCGGGCCATAAACCATCTTGGATTTGAATGTCGAATTACCCACAGGGTAAAGGAGATATTAGATGCTGATAGGGTTATTTTCCCAGGTGTTGGCTCTGCAGGTCAGGCAATGCAGGATTTAAAAAGAACAGGGCTTGATCGAACACTATATACTATCTTTAAATCTGGAAAACCATTTTTAGGAATTTGCCTGGGCACCCAGATAATTCTTGAAGAGAGTGAGGAGAACCAGACAACCTGTCTCGGATTGCTCCAAGGTACGGTAAAACGTTTTCCTACGCCGCTCCTCTCAGATGATGGCAAAAAACTCAAGGTGCCCCATATGGGTTGGAATCAAATAAAAATTAAAAGGCTCCACCCACTCTTTAAAGGTGTTGGCCCAGAAAGTGAGTTTTATTTTGTTCACAGCTATTTTCCAGCCCCCAGAGACACAGAGACAATCATTGGCACAACTAATTATGGAATCTCCTTTGCCAGTGTAATAGGTAAAAGAAACTTGCTTGCAGTGCAGTTTCATCCAGAAAAGAGTGGGCCTCCAGGCTTGACCATCCTTAAGAATTTCTGCTTGTGGAATGTAGAAGAGGACAAAGAGAATGTGGGTCTTTAAATGAAAAATATGCCTTTATTGAGGGTTAACAGGGGCGAGTTCCCTGGCCGCCGCATACATCCTCTCCCTGTTTACAGGCTGCACATGCTTTACAATCCACTCACGAACTTTTTCTCCCGCAGGCAATGACTGTTTATAGCTCATAAAGTCAAGTTTCACATCGAGTGCATCTGCAACCATAGTTGCCAGTAGAGGCCATATCTCACCAATGTCTCCTACAATTGGAAGGCTTCCGGGAATCCTTGCAAATCCTGACATTTCCATACGAAAAGGAATATGCATAAGCTTTGTCTTGGGAAGGCCTCTGTGAACAGCATCGGTGACCATTTTAGATTTACGTTCCTGTATCCATGCCTTCTCCAGATTAGGGTCCAGATCAATACGCACAATTTTTTTATCAGCAAGGGAATACGTCCATCCCCCTTCCCAGTCCGCCCATACGCCATGGCCAGTAAATCGTTCAAAGGGACCATCATGGACCTCCTGAGACAGGGCAAGGGCAGATTCAATAATCACATCTGCGCTGTCAAGAAGGTGTGCAATGCGATAACAGCGCTCTGAAAGAGATAAAGAATCCCCGATAGCAAGCCCCACCTCTCCGCCTCCTATCAACTGGGGGACAGTCACCAGTACCGGAATGTTGTGCTCGGCTCCGGCGCCAATCATGGTGAGTCGGTCAGCGCCATAACCAGCCATCTGTTCAAAAGGAACGCCACAACGCTTTGCCATGGCAAGTACATCACGGGCTAGCCTTTCTGTACGCAGGCCCGTGGGGTAAGCCATATTTCCAGCGACCTTGATGATAATATCTCCTTTGGCCCGGCGCATCTTCTGATAAAGGGCTATGTCAATAGGAATCTCGCGTTGAAATTCCTCAAGTTCTGTGTTGGAAAGGATGCTGACCTCAAAAAAGCCATCCGAAGGAAGCTTTTCCCGTTCAAAGCCAAAGACTACACCATCAAATCGCTTTACCTTTTCCAACGTGCCTGCCATCTCATGATTAATCACCGCAGAACTCGTTGAAACACCATCAATTATTCCCTTGTGCATAAGTTCCGCTAAAAGGGTGGTCACACCCTCATGCAAATTCGGGCCGCTACCAACAACGGCCACCACCTTGCCTCCTTTTTCCTTGGCATTAACGATCAACTTGATAGCACGCTTCAACCTCACTTTAGCTTTTGATGGAAGACTATTAAACATATTTTCAATTACTTTTCGATCAATCGACATACAGCTACCTCCTTTGATATATTTACAGATTATCCCGGAACATCCATTTCATGCTAATCCCGCTATCACCCTGGCATGTTTATCCGCAGCGTTTTGGCTCCGTATGACGGCTTCCCTTGCCAGGCCACCATAAGACTTCAAGGTCTCAGGATGTCTGAGAAACCATATCGCCTTTTCGGCCAACATCTCAGGGCTTGAAACAGATATACCAGCTCCAACCTCCTCCAACATAGCCTTCGCATCCAGGAAGTCTTCCATGGAGGGGCCATAAAAGACGACCTTTCCCCAAACTGCTGCTTCCAGAGGATTCTGTCCGCCCAATGGAACAAGGCTTGCTCCACAAAACACGACAGTTCCAATGCTATACAGCTTAAAGAGTTCTCCAAAGGTGTTAATGATAATGACTGGTTCTGTGCGCTTTGCTACACCACCATCGATTTCGCTCCGGAGCTGATACCGAAAGCCCCGTCTTTTAAGCAGAGATTGTATCTCGCTTGTTCGCTCTATATGCCTGGGTGCTATGATCAGAACTGTGTCATGAAATTCTTTCACAATCCTTTCATAGGCATCGAGCACCATGGCCTCCTCGCCTCCACGTGTACTTCCCGCAACAAAGACCGGGGACCTGGCTTTAAGATTCAAGATTTTCTGCATTTGTGTCGGCATAGCAGGGTCTGCAAGGTTCACAAGGCGGTCATATTTCGCATTGCCATGTACCTCAATTTTATTCGGATCAGCTCCCATTGACTTGATCCGAGCACTGTCTTGATCTGAAATCATACTAAAGGCATCTACATTTCTTAAGACCTTCCGGAAAAAGGGCCGGAACTTGAGATAACCACTGATTGATTTCATAGAAATTCTGCCATTAATTATGGCGGTTTTGATTCCCATCCGATGCGCTTCAGTAATCCACGAAGGCCATAGTTCGGTCTCCAAAAAAACCAGAATATCAGGATGCACACAGAAAAGCGCTTTGCGCACTGAGCCAATAAAATCTGCTGGCGCATACACAACAGGAATATTGTCTCCGAAGGTCTCTGCTGCAAGTTCGCGGCCATGTTTTGTAGTTGTTGAAACAATGACTGAACAGGCTGGCAGGATCTGCCTGAGAGAATTAATAATAGAGTCTGCCACCTTAACTTCCCCAAGAGAAACGGCATGTATCCAGATACGGGGTGACCCTGAAAGGGTTTGCAGAAATTTTGGGGGTATATACCCTAAGCGTTCTTTCAAGTGTTCGCTATGTCGTCCACTCAGGCGTGTATACACCCAAAACGGTGGAAGACAAGACAGAAACAGGCTGCTTGTAAGGAAAGTGTATGCTCCGTAAAGAATGTTCATAAATTCATTCGCATAAAAATGTCTTTATTCCCCTTCAGGAGGTAGACCCATTTTTCTACAAATCCAATTTTGTGGTATCCCTGTTCCTGTGAAAAAGGAGCTTTTGACAGATTGTTTAAAAACCCTCTAAAAAAGTCAAGGGAAAAGCAAGCGCAAGAATTCCTCTTAAATAATAAATTCATGTGTA
Source organism: uncultured Desulfobacteraceae bacterium (assembly GCA_964611035.1). Lineage (GTDB taxonomy): Bacteria > Desulfobacterota > DSM-4660 > Desulfatiglandales > B25-G16 > B33-G16. The sequence continues at coordinate 26,285 of CAZSWT010000007.1, read as the reverse complement.
ACAAAGAAAGTCTTTTTCAAAAGGATTGCGATTCTGAACAAATTCAGGTAAAAACATAATAAACTTGCAACACTTGGTTACGCTTTTAAGATACAAAAAAGGATGTAAACATGAAAAATAAGGAGCAAACACTTGTGACAATTGGCGGCGGAAGTGGTCAATTTGCACTCCTCTCTGGCTTGAGAGATCTGGATGGAATTAAGATTACTGCAGTGGTTTCAATGGTTGACAGCGGCGGGAGCACTGGCAGATTACGCGATGAACTCGGAATTTTACCTCCTGGTGATGTGCTGAAATGCATCCTTGCGCTTTCGCCACATCACGATATTGCACGAATACTGTTTCTGAAACGCTTTGTCAAAGATAGGCGTCTCCAGGGGCACAATGCAGGCAACATGCTCCTTACAATGCTTTCACAATATACGGGCAGCTTTCCTACTGGCGTGCAGGCACTTGGTGAAATTCTAGAAGACAAGGGAACGATTTTACCGGTTACCATCGATAGGGCAACGCTCGTTGCTGAACTTACAGATGGAAGCCATATTTATGGAGAAACAGCAATTGATATACCCCGAGGCACACAACGTGAAAAAATCCGGAATGTCTTTCTCGTTCCTCATCACAGTGATTCGATTTCAGTTTACCCCCCAGTAATTAAGGCAATCAACAGTGCGGACTATGTCATTATTGGGCCTGGCGACCTGTTTACAAGCATTATTCCAAACCTTATTGTTCCAGGCGTTAAAGAAGCACTCCAGGAGACAAACGGAAAAATTTTATATATTATCAATATCATGACTAAGTTCGGTGAAACCCATAATTTCTCTGGACTTGATTTTGTTAGAAAGCTTGAGGAATCTATTGAGCGGCAAGTTGACGGAATAATATATAATGCAGAAAAACCTGATAAAAAGCTCGTAGAGCAATACATGGAACAAAAAGCGGAGTTTGTTGAAATTGATGAGACTGATGGCTGGTGGGGAAATCGAACAATTTATGCATCCAATATGCTCGATATTGCTGGCAGTATTGTACGGCATGACTCAGAAAAGCTGGCATTGTTGATACAGGAGATAATATCACAGAACAAAGAGTGATAATAACACTCGACTAACATATCAATTAAACCTATATGTGTCGTGATATACCGTTATTATTTTCAGTCACGACTGCAAAACAATGCTTAATGGCACAGGCCATAAATTTAGCGTTGAGATACTTGACAATAAAATGAAGCTTATATATAAACTCACCTTTACCAGTCAGACAGATAAACGCCTACTTTGGCATATAAACCCATGTTAAAGTAATGGAATATCATCCTCACAAAAACATTATTTTAAAGGAGGGAAACAATGGGAGAACTATTCGGCACTGATGGTGTAAGAGGTGTGGCCAATGAATACCCCATGACTGCAGAAATGGCCTTAAATATTGGTAGGGCCACCGCTTATCTGTTTAAACGAAAAGGTCACACCCCAAGGATCATTATAGGGAAAGATACCCGTATCTCCGGATACATGCTTGAAAATGCGCTGGTATCTGGGATCTGTTCTATGGGGGTAAATGCCCTTTTGGTAGGGCCCTTACCCACACCAGGCATTGCCTTTACAACCAATAGCATGAGAGCCGATGCTGGTATTGTTATATCTGCCTCTCACAATCCATTTCAGGATAATGGCATTAAAATATTCTCTCACGAAGGCCTCAAGCTTCCCGATGAAAAGGAGCTTGAGATAGAAAAATTGATATTCTCTAATAAAATGCATACCCTGCATCCCTCGGCTAATGAATTGGGCAGGGCATCCCGTATGGATGATGCCAGAGGCCGATACATCGTATTTTTAAAAAATACCTTTCCCAAGGACTACACTCTGGAGGGGACAAAAGTTGTCCTGGACTGTGCCCATGGAGCTACCTATAGGGTAGCGCCTGATACCTTTTTTGAGTTAGGAGCCGATGTCATCTCTCTTTTTGATGAGCCTAATGGGGAAAATATCAATGCAAATTGTGGATCTCAACACCCGGAAACTCTTGCGGAAGAAGTAATTAAAAATAAGGCAGATGTAGGATTTGCCTTTGACGGAGATGGCGATCGCTGTATTGCAGTCGATGAGAAGGGAACTGTGCTCACAGGAGATCAAATCATGGCCATTTGTGCCAAAGAGATGAAAAAGGAAGGCACATTAAATAATAATCTGGTTGTATGTACGGTTATGAGTAATATCGGCTTTGGCATTGCGTTAAAAGAACTTGGTATCGAACAGGAAGCGACCAAGGTTGGCGATAGATATGTTTTGGAAGAGATGCAAGCAAAGGGATCCGTTATTGGCGGTGAAGAATCAGGTCATATAATCTTTTTAGATCATCACACCACAGGTGATGGCATTATTACTGCGTTGCAGCTACTGGCCGCCATGAAAAAGGCTCAAAAGCCCTTATCTGAACTTGCTCACGTGATGAAGGTGTTTCCCCAAAAACTCATTAATATTGACGTGAAGAGCAAACCAGAGCTCTCCACCATTCCTGAGATAAATCAAGTTATTAAAGGCGTTGAAAAGGTATTGGGTGATAAGGGAAGGGTCCTTGTTCGCTACTCAGGAACGCAGAATATGTGCCGTGTGATGGTTGAGGGACCTACTGATGAGGAGACTGAGAAATACTGTAGGCAAATTGTTGATGTGATCCGAAAAAAACTTTGTTAAAAAATCCAGGCAGGAGATGCCACTATGCCCTTTAAGGTAATTGTAACCAAAGATTTTGATCATATGAGTGAGGTTGCTGCCCAAATAGTTATAAAAGACATAAAAAACACATTACACAATAAGGATACCCATGTTCTTGGCCTCGCTACCGGTAATACGCCCACTGGCCTTTATAAACACTTTGCCATGTTAGCGAATGCAGGGGCGATTGACTGTACGAAAATTAAAAGTTTTAACCTCGATGAATATGTGGGTCTCCCCGGAGAAAATGCCCAGCAGCGTGCCCTGCATCCTGAAAGCTATGGCTTTTTTATGGTGCAGGAACTTTTCGGGCTCCTTGAAAAAAAATTCAAGGAAACGAATGTACCCTGGGGCACGCTCATTGATCAGAAACATCTTCTCGCCGAGCTCAATGCCAACCCCAATGATTGGGAGGAGCAGGGGGCCGATAAAGGAAAGGCCATTGTAATCAAGACCAATGCTCAATCTGAATATCTTGCCTGGATTCGAAAAGAGATATTAGATGCATACTGGGAAAAAATTGAGCGAAACGGAGGGATTGACCTCCAGGTGATAGGGGTTGGCGGGCGTGGTCATGTTGCCTTTCATGAGTCAGGCATCCCTTTTGAGGAAAACAAGATGCTTTTAGTGAAACTTGATGAAAATACCGTGGCAAATGCCGTGAAAGACGGGCACTTTTCAAGTAAAGAGCAAAGCCCCTGGTATGCCATCTCCATGGGGGTTGAGCTCGTTTATAATGCAAAAACAGTGCTTCTTTTGGCCAATGGAGAGCGTAAGGTAGATCCTGTAGCAGAATCCCTTTTACATGACCCCACACCGTTAGTGCCCATATCCTACGGGCAAATATTTTCTAAACAAGGTGGTACCATGATTTATGTGATCGATAAGGCCGCTGCCAAAAAGGTGCTGGAAAACGCAAACAAGATAAACCAACGTGGTATTGAGATTGAAAACATGAGCGACTAAACAGGTTTTCAGAAAATCGAAATCCTAACACCTTTTTAAAACATTTATTCTTTTTATAAGCTCGATCATTGTATTGGTTTATTGTTCGCCGTAACCAAATAAATATACTTTTCAGTCAATCTTGGTTTAGTTCTCCGTACGAAATTACTCCTTGACCTTTCTCTTTGACCATGACACAAAAAAGTACTGATTTTAAATCTTTTTAAAAACCCATACTTACCATATAATCATGACAATGGTAGAATACACCACATGAGATCTCTTATAAAAAAATGGCTTTTTTAGAAAAAATAACGATCCTCTTTAAAAAAAATTTGTCGCACAGAATTTATTTTGGGAAGAGCATAAAGAGCGTCCCTGCTGGTGCCTTTATTTTCTTTCCAGTTCAAGACAGCCGACTTAATTGTGGGCTTACCGGTATCGTAGCCTTTAAAAAAGAGGAGATTGCCACACCCAAAACCCCTTTAAAAGAAATAGAATCCATGATTCTTCACCTAAAGGGATATACCTATAAAAAGATACAAAAAGGAAAGACAGATCTTACAAAGAACTACCTCGGTGGAGAAACCTTTATCAAAGAATTACAAAACCATATCGGGAATCTCAAACTTACATCTTGTCTTTATACGATCTTTAAAGAGGCCCCTAAAAGGGAAAAGCTTGAGAAAATATCCCTTGCCTTGGAAAAGGTAATTGGTGTGGAAGAAAATGAACATGATAAAATATTAACCCTCCTCCCCGTTGAGGAAAATGAGGTCATCATCAAGAGAATAAATCTGCTAAAGGATATTCATTGGTCTTTAAAAGAAGAGATACTAAAGAATTTAGAAAAGATTGAGGGACTATCCACCTTTACTAATACAGATATCCCTTTCCTGGCTTTTAAACAAATTAAAAATATAAATACCCTGTTTAATAACCTGGATCGATTGGAGGTAAGAGGCAGAGACTCAGCTGGTATTTCTGTTATTACAATAATAGAGAACAAAGATTATCTCGAGTTCGAAAAAGAATTAACAAAAAGATTATTGCTGGATGAGTTTTTGGACCGACAGAAGGAGAAAATTCTTGGAAACAGGTGTATTACCATTAACAGGCATGGGAACACTGTTTCCATCACCTTTACCTACAAGATTGCTGCCCAGATTGGGCATTTAGGCGATAATGTAAAATTCTTAAGGAAACAGATTCAGGATGACAGTATTTTTCAATTATTTATTGCCCTTCCAGTTGTTTATCAAACTCCTGTTGCGCATACCCGTTGGGCCTCTGTTGGGGAGATAAGCGAACCTAATTGTCACCCGGTTGATAATGCTATTCTCCACAATGATAAAGTGAATGAATCTATCAACAAGGCAGGAATTATTCACGTGTGTCTGAACGGGGATATTGATAATTACTTCACCTTAAAAGAAAAATATGAAAAGGATACGAAACGATCCATCCCTGATGAGATCACTACAGACACTAAAATCATACCCCTTCAGATACAAAAACATTATGACAGGGGACACCCTATTGATGAATCATTCCGATTAGCTGTTAATGATTTTACAGGCTCCCATGCCATAGCCATGCACACTGACATTGCACCGGGTAGAATTTTTCTGGCCCAGAGAGGCAGCGGCCAGACGATTTTTATCGGTTTGGGTAAAGAATGTTATCTCACTGCCTCAGAGATCTATGGCCTGGTGGAAGAGACTTCCCGCTATATTAAAATGGAAGGTGAAAAAAATGTGAATGAATCAGGAGGGAAAAACCAGGGGCAGATATTTATTTTAGACCAGGAATCATCTGGTGAGCTTACCGGTATTAAGGCGCTCTATTATAATGGGGAGCCCATTCAGCTTTCTGAAGACATAATAAAACAGACCGAGATCACTTCAAGGGATATTGATCGCCAGAATTTTCCCCACTATTTCTTTAAAGAGATCTGTGAATCTCCTGAATCAGTAGAAAAAACAATTCAGAACAGGTGGAGGATATCACGAAAAAACGGAAAAAGGCATCCACTAATAATCTTAGATCATAGGTCTATGCCCCCTGCGTTAGCAGAGGCCTTTCAACAAAACAGGATACGGAACATATTGTTTATAGGCCAAGGGACTGCAGGAGTTGCTGCCTGTGGGTGTGCAGAGCTGCTCAATTATTACCTTGCCAGCAGCAGTATCCAAGTTGCTTCTCGTAAAGCTTCAGAGTTCAGTGGGAGCCTCTCAAAAACGAGCTTGAGAGATACCCTGATTATCGCAATAACCCAATCCGGTACGACCACAGATACAAATATGGCCGTAGATATGGCAAGACAGCGTGGGGCCTACACCATGGCTATTGTGAACAGACGGGATTCAGATATCACCTTCAAGGTAGATGGTGTCTTATATACCAGTACCGGAAGAGATATTGAGATGTCTGTTGCCTCCACCAAGGCCTATTATTCTCAGATTGCAGCCGGAGGCATCCTTGGACTTAAATTGGCACAATTAGCGAACATGAGGGATGATGATTTTATCCTTGGGGAGGTCGAAAGACTTATGAAGCTTCCTTCCTTGATGAAAAAGATTCTCGCGAGAAAAGAAGAGATCGCACGATCCGCTCATAAATTTGCACCTACAAAAAAATACTGGGCGGTTGTTGGGAGTGGCTATAATAAGATAGCTGCAGATGAGATCAGGATAAAATTAAGTGAGCTCTGCTACAAGACCATCTCTTCGGATGTAGTCGAAGATAAGAAACATATTGACCTCTCTTCAGAACCTCTTATTTTTATCTGTGCAGCCGGCAACAGAGGTGATGTGATAAATGATATTATCAAGGATACCGCCATATTTAAGGCCCATCAGGCCACGACCATCGTAGTAGCCACTGAGGGTGAGGAAGGGTTTAAACCCTATGCAGATTCATTAATTTATGTACCAGAGATAGAGGAGCGGTTCTCTCCTATTATAACAACACTGGCAGGTCATCTCTGGGGTTATTATGCAGCAAGGGCAATAAATGAAGAATCTCGTTTTCTTTTCGATTTCAGGCAAGAGATGAGTGCATATATTTCGGCCTCGATTGAAAAAGGTCTTGATATCTACCAAACAATACTGGAAAAGGTCTTTCAAGAAAAAACTGCGAAATTTTTTTCTTATTTCAAAAAAAGAATGGGAGATAGGCGATACACCACAGCCATGGAATTAAACGCCGCCTCTGATCTGACCCTTTTGTTAAAATACCTCTCTGGACGGCTCCCTGTGTCTGACTTTGAGCTGGATTTTGGCGTTAGTGGAACAGCCCCTAATATGTTTGATATCTTTTTTCGCTCTATAGGAGAAGCTATAAATGATATGGCCAGGCCAATAGATGCAATAAAGCACCAGGCCAAAACAGTTACAGTGGGAACGAGCAGGATATGGAAACCAATCGAGGGGCTTATATTTGATAGTCTGAAGAAAAATGGATTTGACGTAAGCAACCTTATTAACAAGAATGTTCTTGTGTTGAAAAACCTTCAGGAAATTATTGCCGAAATAAAAGGTGAGACAATCTATAAAATAGGCAATCTTACATTTACCGGGGAACCAGTTGAAAATTCAATGATCAAGCTTTTAAAGAAGACGGGCAGTTCTTCTAAACTTATCTCCCGCGCCCAAGCAGGTAACAGGCTTAAAGGAACGAAGAGAATCATTGTCAAGGCCGGAAATGTCTTTATTGGGAAAGGAACAATTGATAACAGAAGCATCCTTGTCATCCCCATAATAAAAAAAGGGCCTCACATTGATCACTTGCTGCTTCTCAATATAGGCTTTAAGAGAGAAATAGATCTGTCAAAAAAGATAAAGGCCCTGGGTGATAAGTTTAGTCACATTAAAAATATTGTTGAAGAGACAGATCTTCCCTGGGATGACAATTATCTCAATGTGCTTGAGATGGAAAAACTTTTTGGCAATAGCGCAGAAAAGATTGCTGAATTCATCATATCTTCCTCATCCGGCGATAACTTTTAACGTAATTGTCAATAGTATATAGTGACTTTAAGAAGGCCTTGGTGGGCAAAAGCTAATCAAAACTTGTATCTATATTTAGTAGAAGTAACTATTTATGCCTTTTGATATAGAAGATATCCACCAATTTATTCTCTCCCAACTCAAGGCATTTGAAACCTATTCGCTGGACTTTCTGTTCACTCCGAACAATCATCCCTATCTGGACACTGACTCAATTTATGCCTGCTTTGAGAAAGAGTGGAAAATAGCGAAGTCATTGCTGGAGAATAAAGACCACAAGCAGAATCTAGCAGATATCATCTTTCCAAAAAAACCGTATGACCTAACTGTCATTCAAAAATTACATGACATTTTTCTCAGCTCATCTCTTCCCCACCCCTTTATCTTTCTAGATATGTGTATCGTAAAGATTCTGACTGAAACGTCAGGGAAATACAGAAACCACGTTTCTCCACAATTACTCCTTGAATTGCTAAACTTTCACAAACTCAGGACACCGGAATTCTTGATCATAATCAAACCGATTATCCAGATCATTCTGGGTCGAGAAAAAAATATCAATCATATAATTAAATCTCATGTCTGTGAAGTCCTGATCAATAACTACGAAATTGAAGCAATCTTTATCTATGTCTCACGTAACACAAATCTAAAAGAAAAGGAGAAGCAGGTCCTTTTTCAAAGCCTAACCGCTTTTCAAAAGATCTATCGAAAATTTCTTGAACTGCGTGTGGGAATCCGTGAAAAAGATCTGATCAGCCAGAATTGGTTTAGAGTTTCTTACAGTCAACTAAGGCAAAAAGGGGAATGGAGAGACAGTTTTTCAAATCTGGTCAAGCGCTTTATTGCGTATCTAAAGAAAAGAGATAAAAATGAAGCACTCCAAATCGGGTGTTTTCTTGTTCTTCGCTATAACAATGAAGATATCCTCAGGATTATTCATTATGAAATTAGCAGAGATCCCGATCTTTCCTTTGAAAGGCCTTTAGCACAGTTTATCTATCGTCAAACATTTAAGGTTATGCAAGAATTTCGTAAAAGCTATATATCTCAAAAGGTGGATACGGAACTCACCCAGGCCATTTCCGAAACCGAAGCCCGGACTATTGATGCCATGCGCATGGTTACGGTTGGTAAGGTGCCTGCATCTGTTGTTGTAAAGAGATTACGTAAAGGCGCTCACTCCCTAAAAAACTATCCCATCCTCCCTGAATTCATGGAAAAATTGGATAAATTTAACCTGAAGGCCCTGTTTGAACTTTATCCTATTCCTCCTGTTTCCCAGCTTACTTTTAATCTTCTTGCAAACATTGTTGATAACATGGGACTGGGTCACGACGAGTTTTTCCATTTTATAGTGTATATGGAAAAGTTACTTATCTTTTTGCAGAGATTTACGGAAATGGACATCATAGTAGAGAAAGGCTCTTTCTATGGACTGATTAAAAATCCCTACCAGCTTAATTCCCTAAACCTGATTAAAGAAGGCGCTTACTTTGCTTCAACCGGGTTATGGTATCAAAACACAATCCCTCCCAGCATAATTCGGTGCATTAGCCCAAATGCTATCCCTAACTGCATTGGAGTAAAGGATCGCCACATATTTTCTCGAATATCTTTGTTGACTGGAGGCTTTAGGGGAAGCCCCTTCGATTTGGACAGCACCAATAGGTACGATTGGGATGAAGAGCCTGAAACCTGCCTATTCCGCCCTGGATGTCTTCAAATCACTATTCCCCAATCCATCCAGGAAATGTGGGAAGAGACTCAAAACATTCAAAAAAGTGTGCTTAAAGAGTTGATCCAAGAAAAGCAATGGAATTAAGTTGAATCCAGTTCGCTCCGCTCGTCCCGCTGAAACAGCGGGAGAATGTTTGAGTACTGGAATGATTGAATGATGGGTTTTAGGAGGATCAATTTAAAAAGGTGAATTTGAAAAACCCTTATTGACAATGAGTTCAATAAATGAGAACTTTCCTTTTAAAATCAATATTCCAAGCGAGAGGCAAAAACTCATGCCACAAGAAATACTTTTGATTTCGATAAGTTGTAAATTTTCCAATACATTTTATTACCATGCCTAATGCCAAATTTATCATCGTAACAGGTGGAGTCCTCTCCGGGTTAGGGAAAGGAATTGCTGCTGCCTCCATAGGCCATCTTCTTTCTTCAAGACTGAAAATTATCCCTATAAAATGTGATGGATATCTTAATGTTGATCCAGGAACAATGAATCCATTTGAGCATGGGGAGGTATTTGTCCTGGATGATGGGGGAGAAGTGGATATGGATTTTGGGCACTACGAGCGATTCCTGGGTATTAGTTGCAAATCCAAGTGGAACCTTACCATGGGTAAGATATTTCACATGGTAAGAGAAAAAGAGAGAAGAGGGGATTACTTAGGACATACCGTTCAATACATTCCCCATGTGACTGATGTTATCAAAAACCATATCTATGAAATTGCCAAAGAAGAATCGGCTGATCTCCTTATTGTGGAAATAGGGGGAACCGTAGGGGATATTGAAAATGAGCTCTTTCTCGAGGCAATGAGGCAGATGAAAGAGGATGTTGGCAGGAAAAATATTGTTTACATACATTTGACATATGTCCCTATCCCTCATGGGGTAAACGAGCAGAAATCAAAGCCAACACAGCAGAGCGTCAATCTTTTAAAACAGAGAGGAATTTTCCCGGATATTATCATAGGTAGATGTTCGGAATTTTTAAGCAAAGAGATAAAATTAAAAATCTCTAATTTTTGTGATGTGAGCCCAGATGCTGTAATCACTGGTCTGGATGTGGATGACATATACGAGATACCGATTATCTTTGAAAAGGAAGGAATAGCTGAAATCCTCCATAAAAAACTAAATATTTACTCTCCACCAGACCTAAGAAGATGGAAGAAACTGATTGAAAATATAAGGAATCCAAAAAGCGAAATAACAGTAGCCATGTGCGGAAAGTACACTAAGCTCGAAGATTCCTATGCCTCCATTATTGAATCATTGAATCATTGCTCAGCTCACCTGGGATGTAAGATAAACCTTGAATGGATAGAAACAACAGACCTTAAAGATGCCCCAGCTTTAGATGGCATAGATGGGGTGATTGTTCCTGGTGGGTTTGGCTCCAGGGGAACAGAAGGCAAGATTGAGATTATCAGAAGGGCCAGACAAGAAAATATCCCATTTCTTGGCCTCTGCCTTGGGCTTCAATTGGCAATTGTAGAATATGCAAGAAATGTCTGTCAACTAAAGGGAGCTAATAGCACCGAGTTTGATCCAGACACACCTTTCCCTGTGATAGATATACTGCCGGAGCAAAAAAATATTAAGGAAAAGGGCGGCACCATGAGACTCGGGGCATATGAGGCTATTTTAAAGAAGGAGACAATAGTCAGCAAGCTTTACAAATCTAATGTTATTTCAGAAAGGCACAGGCATCGCTATGAAGTTAATCCAGAGTATCATAAAATCTTTACTGATAAGGGGCTTGTCTTTTCAGGAACTTCACAGGACGGAAGGCTGGTTGAGTTTATTGAACTTCCAGAGCTTACATATTTTGTAGCTACCCAGGCACACCCTGAATTAAAATCAAGGATGGAAAACCCATCCCCCCCTTTTTACGGCTTTGTCCAGGCCTGTTTGCATAGAAAAGGTAAAAATTAAAACTAATCATTTTTTTCTAACATTCCTTCGGGATTAATTAGATAACATGGATAAAATATCAGAAGAAACATATGATAAATATATCAAGGGCATAACTGAAATAAGTAAAGCAATCACCTCAGATCAATACTTAGAAGATATTCTCAAATTGATCGTTATGGTTACAGCCAAAGTCACCGGTGTAGATATTTGTTCGCTGTGGCTGATAGAAGAAAGTGAAAAAGGTAAAAGAGCGCGGCTTAAGGCCACCCAGGCCATTGATCCAGATTATGTTAAGGATAGGGTGCTTACCATGAATGAGGGTGTTGTGGGCTTTGTGGCTTCTACAAATAGACCGCTTATACTTGAAGATGTATTACAGGAACCAAGGTTTAAGGAAAAAGAGATGGCAAAAAAATTGGGCCTTGTCTCTATGGCCAGCGTACCTATGCATGTAAAAGAGGACAAGGTTATTGGTGTCCTAAACTGTTTTACAACCAGGCCACATATATTTTCGGAAACAGAGCTCAATCTCATCACCGCTGTAGCAAACCAAGCTGCAGTAGCTATTGAAAACACACAACTTATGGTCAGAACAAAGATTATAGAGGAGGAACTTGAAAAGAGAAAGTTAATTGATAGGGCAAAGGAAATATTGATGGCAAAGAAGGGATTTTCAGCAGAAAAAGCCTTCCGCTGGATACAGAAAAAGAGTATGGATACCAGAAAATCTATGAAAGAGATAGCAGAGGCCGTTATAATTTCTCAGGATATATAAAGATATATAAAATATAAACTTGACATACGTTAAATTCTTTTTTATTAGTGACACAAATTTAGAAAAGAAGTAATACAAGGGCGTATTACAAAAGACAAAGGAGTCCACAACATCTCAAAGCTGAGATGGGTGGATTTTTTTTTGCTTAAAAATCTATTAAAAGGGAGGAGTTACTATGGGGAATCTATCCAGACCAAATTCTAATGATGCAACTGGCACTGCAAATCGTTCAAGGAGTGTTGTCCCTATGAGCGGCATCTGCTCCCGGTGTGTTGATGGCTGTACAGGGAACTGCGAGGTATTTAAGGCTACTTTTCGTGGCCGTGAATTACTATATCCAGGTCCTTTCGGAGAAGTAACAGCGGGTGCAGACAAGGACTATCCTGTAGACTACTCACACTTCAACATCCAGGGGTATGCCATCGGGGCAAAAGGACTCGGTGAAGGAATAGTGGGTGATCCAGATACAGCCACATTCCCTATGGTAAAAACAGAGGCTGAATATGGTTGGGACAAAAAGGTTAAAATGAGGCTCCCCATTTTTACCGGCGCCCTGGGATCAACTGAGATTGCCCGGAAAAACTGGGAACATTTTGCAATTGGGGCTGCCTTAAGTGGTATTACCATAGTTTGCGGAGAGAATGTCTGCGGGATAGATCCTGAACTGGAGCTTGACAGCAACAATAAGATTGTCAAATCCCCAGAAATGGACCGCCGCATCGAGATCTATCAGAGATATCATCAGGGATACGGCGAAATACTTGTCCAGATGAATGTTGAAGATACCCGTCTGGGTGTGGCCGAGTATGTTAACAATAAACACGGGCTTGATACCATAGAGTTAAAATGGGGCCAGGGGGCCAAATGCATTGGTGGTGAAATCAAGGTGGACAGCATCGAAAGAGCCTTTGAACTTCAAAGAAGAGGCTATATAGTTACGCCTGATCCATCAAATAAAACTATCCAGGCTGCCTTTAAAGATGGTTCCTTAAAGGAGTTTGAGCGTCACAGCAGAATGGGCTTTATAAGTGAAGAGGGATTTCTCGCTGAGGTTCAACGCTTAAGAGAGATTGGTTTTAAGAGAATAACCCTGAAAACCGGGGCCTACGGTCTAAGAGAATTGGCCATGGCCATCAAATGGGGCTCTAAAGCTAATATAGATCTCCTCACCATCGATGGCTCTGGTGGTGGGACAGGCATGAGCCCCTGGCGGATGATGGAGGAATGGGGCATGCCCAGTATTTACCTCCATTCTGCTGCTTATGACTTTTGTAAAAAACTGGCCGACAGGGGTGAAAGACCGCCGGACATTGCCTTTGCAGGAGGTTTCAGTTCTGAGGATGGGATATTTAAAGGAATGGCTTTAGGTTCTCCATTTGTAAAAGCTATATGCATGGGCAGGGCACTTATGATTCCGGGTATGGTAGGCAAAAATATATCCATATGGTTGAAAGAGGATAAACTGCCCAAAACCGTAAGTAGGTTTGGCTCAACTGTTGAAGAGATATTTATTAACTATGAGGCAGTAAAAGAGATAGTGGGTGCTGATGAGATTAAAAATCTCCCCTTGGGTGCTATCGGTTTGTACAGTTATAGCGACAAAATACATGTCGGGCTACAACAATTAATGGCAGGTACAAGGAATTTTTCCCTTACCTCTATCTCACGGAAGGATTTGATGTCTCTTACAGAAGAATGTGCTAAAGTAACGGGCATTCCTTACCTTATGGAGGCTTACAGGGAAGAGGCAGAGGTTATTTTAAACAGCTAATCAAAAATGGCAAGGTAAAAAGGGGTTTGGCCGAATGGCCAATTCCCTTTTTTGCTCTATCCTCCTGCCTTCTCCAATGAGGGTATTTTTTGTTTACCAAGCTTGCTTTTTGACCAAACAAGTCAAACTTCTTGACGAAGAATATATTTCTTGATAGTTTCCCTGAACATAATAATGCGTTAACCCTGACAAGAAGGACACCATGATCTGAATATCAAGACTCCGCTTCTCATAAAGAGAGCTGGGGTTCTTTATGTTCTACTTACACAACCTCTTCTTTAAAGAAGTGAAAACAATCAACAGACAAGGGAAATATGGTAGAAACAACAGGTTTTGACAACGAGCGATACATTAGAGAACAGACCGCTGCAATCCTCGAAAGGGTTAAGAGATTTAACAACAAACTGTATCTCGAATTTGGAGGTAAACTGCTTTTTGATTATCACGCTTCGAGGGTTTTACCTGGGTATGATCCGAATGCAAAAATAAAGCTTTTACAGCAATTAAAAGATAAGGCAGACATCCTGCTTTGCATTTATGCCGGTGATATTGAAAGAAAAAAAATAAGAGCAGACTTTGGCATTACCTATGATTCCGATGCCCTCAAACTTATCGACGATTTACGAGGGTGGGGAATCGATGTACTGGGTGTGATTATAAACCGTTTCAATAATCAACCAGCCGCCACATTGTTCAAAAATAAATTGGAAAGGAGAGATATAAAGGTTTACACCCATCGTTATACAAAAGGATATCCCACAGATGTAGATCTGATAGTCAGCGACGAAGGTTACGGAGCAAATGAATATATTGAAACAGAAAACCCCCTGGTCATTGTTACAGGGCCCGGTCCCGGCAGCGGGAAGTTAGCCACGTGCCTTTCTCAATTATACCATGACTACAAGAAAGGGATTAAGTCCGGATATGCCAAATTTGAGACCTTTCCTATATGGAATTTACCGCTTAAGCATCCTGTCAATGTAGCGTATGAGGCAGCAACCGCTGATATCAAAGATTTTAACCTCATTGATCCTTTCCATTTAGAATCATACAATCGGAAAGCAGTAAACTATAACCGCGATGTCGAAATATTCCCTGTTCTAAAAAGAATATTAGAAAAAATAACCGGTGGCGAATCATTTTACAAATCTCCAACAGATATGGGAGTAAATCGAGCAGGTTTTGCTATAACTGATGATGGACTCACAAGTACGGCAGCCAAGCAGGAAATTATCAGGCGGTATTTTCGATACCAATGTGAATATGTGATGGGGTTTACAGACAAGGAGACTGTCCAGAGGGTAGAGCTTTTTATCCGGGATTTTAATTTTAAACCGGAGCACAGGAGTGCTGTTGAACCGGCACGCCAGGCTGCTAAAGATGCACAAGAGGCAAATAAAGGTAATGAAGGCATTTATTGTGGGGCAGCCATTGAATTAAAGGACGGCACCATAGTTACCGGCAATAACTCTCCTCTTATGCATGCAGCATCAAGTCTTATTTTGCATGCCATAAAGCACTTGGCGGAAATTCCCAATAAAATAAAACTGCTGCCTTCCCACATAACGGATTCAGTCAAAAATCTCAAAACTGAATTCCTGAATGAGAAAACGGTTAGCCTGGATTTGAACGAAACCTTGATTGCCCTTGGTATCAGCGCTACGACGAATTCTGCTGCTCAATTAGCTATTGAGAAATTAAAAAAACTTCACGGCTGTGAGGTCCATATAACACATATCCCCACACCAGGCGATGAAGCTGGTTTAAGGCGTCTGGGCGTTAACCTGACAAGTGATCCAAATTTTCCCACAAAAAATCTCTTCATCTCATGAATATACAAAACGAAAGATGTGTATCCATATGTATTTGAAAGTCTCCATTTATAAGGAAACTGCTTGATAAATTTTTATCTTCGTACTATTTTTCAAGACAAAATAATTTCCTACGTATTGAATTCTTTAATTCCAATTAAGAGGATATAAACAATGCCCAAACGCGAGGATATCCATAAGATTATGATTATCGGTTCTGGCCCTATCATTATCGGCCAGGCCTGTGAATTTGATTACTCCGGTACCCAGGCCTGCAAGGCCCTTCGCTCGCTTGGTTATGAGATCGTTTTAGTCAATTCTAACCCTGCAACCATCATGACCGATCCAGAAATGGCCGATGTTACCTATATTGAGCCACTCAATGTAGAAACCATGGAGAAGATTATTGCTAAAGAACGGCCGGATGCCCTTTTACCCAATCTTGGGGGGCAGTCAGGGCTTAATCTTTCCTCAGAGTTGTCCAAAAGGGGAATTCTTGAAAAATATAATGTGACAATCATTGGCGTGGCAATTGATGCAATAGAGCGGGGTGAGGACAGGATAGAATTCAAGTCCACCATGAAAAAACTGGGTATAGAGATGCCTGAAAGTGCGCCGGCCTTTAGTGTTGAGGAGGCAGAAAGAATCGCTCAAGAGCTTGGCTACCCGGTGGTCATAAGGCCTGCCTATACTATGGGAGGCACAGGCGGTGGACTGGTGTATAACGTTGAAGAGCTGAGAATCGTGGCAAGTCGAGGACTTTCGGCCAGCCTTATCGGCCAGATTCTGGTGGAGGAGTCGGTGCTTGGCTGGGAGGAGCTGGAGCTCGAGGTGGTTAGGGATAAAAAGAACCAGATGATCACCGTCTGTTTTATAGAGAACGTTGATGCAATGGGAGTACACACTGGCGACTCTTACTGCACAGCACCCATGCTTACCATAGACCCTGAATTGCAAATGAGAATGCAGGATTATTCATACAAGATTGTAGAGGCAATCCAGGTCATCGGTGGTACCAACATTCAGTTCGCCCATGATCCGAACTCAGGCCGTGTTGTTGTCATTGAGATAAATCCCCGGACATCCCGATCTTCAGCCCTTGCATCAAAGGCTACTGGCTTCCCTATTGCCAGAATATCCACCCTCCTCGCAGCTGGCATGACTCTGGATGAAATACCTTACTGGCGTGAAGGCACCCTGGATAAATATACACCTTCTGGAGAATACGTCGTGGTAAAGTTTGCCAGGTGGGGATTTGAGAAATTTGAGGGTGTCGAAGACAAGCTTGGCACACAGATGAGGGCGGTTGGTGAAGTAATGAGCATAGGAAAAACATATAAAGAGGCGTTTCAGAAGTCAATCCGCTCTCTTGAAAATGGTCGTTATGGGCTTGGATTTGCCAAGGATTTTCATAAAAAATCTCTTGAGGCGCTGATGGATCTGTTGACCGAACCCTCCAGCGAACGACAATTCATTATGTATGAGGCCTTAAGAAAGGGTGCCACTGTAAAAGAACTCTATAATAAAACCTATATCAAATCCTGGTTTATTGAGCAGATGAAGGAACTCGTTGAGCTCGAGGAGAAGATCCTCACATTTAAAGGCAAAACTCTTCCTGGTGATCTATTAATCCAGGCCAAGAAAGATGGATTCGCAGACCGTTATCTATCGAATATTCTTGAAATTCCGGAAAAGGATATCAGAGAGCGGCGTACCTCCCTTGGGGTGGTCGAGGGGTGGGAACCTGTCCCTGTTAGCGGTGTAGAAAATGCAGCCTACTACTTTTCTACATACAATGCACCGGACAGGGTAGAGAGGAAAGCTGGTCCTAAGATCATGATCTTAGGCGGTGGGCCTAACCGGATCGGACAGGGGATTGAATTTGATTACACATGCGTCCATGCGGCCATTGCCTTGCGTGATCTGGGTTTCAAATCAATCATGGTTAACTGTAACCCTGAAACAGTCTCAACCGACTACGATACATCTGACCGACTTTATTTCGAGCCCCTCACAGTTGAAGATGTATTAAGCATATACAAAAAGGAAAGGCCAGAGGGAGTAATTGTCCAGTTCGGTGGACAGACACCGCTCAATATTGCGCGGGAGTTGGCAGAGGCTGGTGTCAGGATAATCGGGACATCACCGGAGAGCATTGACCTGGCCGAGGACAGGGATCGTTTCCGTAAGATGATGGCCAAACTTGGCATCCCTGAGCCAGAATCCGGAATGGCAAGCACCCTGGGCGAAGCGTTAGCCATTGCAGAAAAGATCGGATACCCTCTCATGGTCAGACCATCCTACGTGCTTGGGGGAAGGGGGATGGAGGTGGTTTATGATGAGGAGATGCTCAGGCATTATGTGGCAGCTGCTGTTGGTGTTACACCTGATAGGCCGATTCTAATCGACAAGTTTTTAGAAAACGCTATCGAGGCGGAGGCTGATGCCCTGGCCGATGGCACCCGTGCATTCGTGCCTTCTATTATGGAACACATAGAGCTCGCCGGTGTCCATTCAGGCGACTCTGCCTGCATAATTCCACCAGTCAGCATCCCATCTCAGCACATTGACACCATCAACGAATACACCAAGAAGATAGCAGTAGAGCTCAAT
The DNA here is from genome assembly GCA_964611035.1 of uncultured Desulfobacteraceae bacterium. Taxonomy (GTDB): domain Bacteria; phylum Desulfobacterota; class DSM-4660; order Desulfatiglandales; family B25-G16; genus B33-G16. The sequence continues at coordinate 7,977 of CAZSWT010000007.1, read as the reverse complement.
GTAGTTGGTCTTTTAAACATACAATACGCCATTGCCCGGGATACCGTTTATATCCTCGAAGCCAACCCACGCGCATCCAGAACTGTGCCTCTTGTCTCCAAGGTCTGCAATATCTCTATGGCCCGATTAGCTACCAAAATCATGCTCGGCACAACGATTGACAATCTTAATCTTAAACAAAGATCCATTCCACATTTTGGAGTAAAGGAAGCAGTCTTCCCCTTTAATATGTTTCCTGAGGTTGATCCTCTTTTAGGCCCTGAAATGCGGTCCACAGGAGAGGTGCTTGGGCTTGCCAAAAACCCTGGTCCAGCATTTTTTAAGGCTGAGGAGGCTGCGCAACAGCGACTTCCAACTGAAGGCACTGTTCTCATTACTGTGTCAGAAAAAGACAGATCTACCATTCCAGAAATCGCCAAACGATTCAAAACGCTTGGCTTTACGATCAAGGCTACCGAGGGAACCCACAAATTCATGGCGGAACATGGGGTTGAATCGGAACATATACTCAAATTACATGAGGGAAGACCAAACATAGCAGATGCCATAAAAAATGGGGAGATTCAATTGGTTATAAATACACCAAGCGGTAAATTGAGCAAGTACGACGATTCATATATTCGCAAATCTTCCATCAAGTACAAGGTTCCTTATATCACTACCCTTGCAGCAGCTATGGCTGCTGTCAGAGGCATTGAAGCGTTTCAAAGTGATCATGGGCTTGTCAAATCACTTCAGAGCTACCATCGGGACATTGATACGTCTTCAGTAGACCACGAAGGAGGTAATTAATGAAATTAATAGGTGATAACTGCGGTGTTTTTGGCATTGTTAAAGATACAGACTGCGTTGAAGATATTTATAGGGGTCTTGACTTCCTTCAACACAGGGGCCAGCAATTCTGTGGCATGGCCACCTATGATGGGAAAAGAATCTACCAGATAACCCATTATGGCCAGGTAGGAAATACCTTCAATCCCCATGAATTAGAGACCTTTAAAGGCACCATTGGTATTGGGCACGTAAGCCTTAAAGAAAGGCAGCCCATGGTGTGGCAGGGTGCGGTTGGTGAAATAGCGGTTGCCTTTAGTGGTAACATTATTAATAGTGAGGCGCTTTTAGAAGAGATGAAGGATAGGGGAGAGGCTTTTTATCATGGTTTAGGCATTGAGATCATCTCCAAGCTCATCATGCAGGAGAAGAATGTAGTTACAGGGATTTCTATGCTGGCTGAAAAGATAAAAGGCGCTTACTCGCTTGTTGTTTTAACCCAAGATGGAATATATGCAGCCAGAGATATCTATGGATTTAGACCTCTCATGCTGGGAGAAGGATTGAATACCTTTATTGTGAGCTCCGAGTCAAGAGCTGTTCAGAGCTCAGGTTTCAATTGCACAAGAGACGTGCGACCAGGGGAGATTGTGTTTATCAGTAAAAAAGGCTTCGAGACCAGGCAAAAATTAAAAAGCCCAAGGAGAGCCCACTGTGCCTTTGAATGGGCATACACAGCAAGTATGGACAGTAAGATTGACGGGCTCTATGTTCAAGAGGCTAGAAATAACCTTGGAAAGAGCCTGGCAGAAAGAGACATTGAAGAAGGCGGCATTCAGGCCGATCTTGTTGCACCGGTACCTATGTCAGGTATCGGACATGCCCTGGGATATCACATGGTATCCGGATTGCCCTACCAGGAGGTTTTTCTCTATAACAGATATGCTGATCGAAGTTATACACAATTAACTCAGGTGGATCGGGACAGGATGGCAAAGAAAAAGCTCTCTGTCCTTGAATATGCAATTAGGGATAAACGAATTGTCCTTTGTGACGACTCGCTCGTCAGGGGTACCCAGATCAGAAATAAGGTGAGAGATTTGAAGAATGCCGGCGCTAAAGAGGTTCATGCGCGTATCGCCTGTCCACCATTAATGTACCCCTGCGATTTCGGCATATCAACCCGAACCTATGAAGAGCTTTTAGCCAGGCAATACCTTTCAGAAGGAAATATCACCACAATGGATGAACTTAAGACCCTGGAAGCGTGGGTTTCTGAAAAGATCGGCGCCGATTCTGTAAAGTACAACAGTTTAGAGGCCTTTGTTGCGGCATTGAAGATCCCTAAAGAGGATTTATGTCTTAAGTGCTGGGATGGAAATTGGCCAATAAACGCATAGGGAACGTTCAACTCTAGGCCATAAGCTTTCAGCTTCTTTCTCCTCTTTTGTGTAGATAAAAACAGTAAAAAGCTGTTGCATAAACCACACTAAGGATGAAGGTTAGTGAAGTTCAAAAATATTCTTCAGCTTATAGCAAACCATTTTGAACAGGAAAAGATTGACTATGCCTTAATAGGTGCCTTTGCGCTAAAAGCATATGGATATGTTCGGGCCACACAGGACGTGGACTTTTTGGTCAGAAATGAGCATCAGGATAAAATCATTGCCTATTTGGAATCCTTTGGTTATGAAACCATATATCGCTCAGTTGGGTATTCTAACCATGTTCATCCTGTATCAAAATTAGGTAGGATAGATTTTGTTTACGTAAAAGGACAAACAGCAAAAAACATTTTCAGAGAAACCAGGCGGCTTTTCATTTTGGGTGATCTATCTTTACCGATCATCAGCCCCGAACACTTAATAGCCTTGAAAGTCTTTGCCATGAAAAACGATCCTGATAGGGTATTTAGAGAGATGGCAGATATAAAACACATTCTCTCCTTGCCAGGGATCGACATGGAAGTAATCAAAAAATATTTTAAGAAATATGGTCAATCGGAGAGGTATTATGAGCTTATCGGTGAAAAAGAGTAACAAGAAAGAGATGATACTGGAAACCGATCTTTTGTTATCCCCCAGAGACTATACGGCTCTTAAGAATCCTACCGCTCATGATACACAAGACCTCGAAAGCTATCTTGATTTTTTGGAGCAAATAGGGGCCTTTGACTCAAAAAAAGTTAAAGCAAAACTTTATAGAGAAGTGTTTGCCCTATAATCTTTAATCCCTTTATTTTTTGTGTCTAGTTTTGAATCACTCGTAAAAAGTCTTTTGCGAGCGATTTTGGCTACTTTTGGAAAAAGATTCATAAAATGCTGAGCGTTAAAAATTCCAAACTGTTTGAGGCCTTTAGGCCGAGTTTTTGGAATTTAGCGAAACATTTTATGAATCCCAAAATGGGCATCATGAGCAAGCAAAAGGACTTTTTGCGAGACTATCAAGGTTAACAACAGTGAAGTGATTTATGATCGAAAATGTATTATGCCCTTTACATTTTTTAAGTCTTAAACATGAAAATAGCCTTAGCACAAATTAACCCGATCATCGGGGATTTTACCCGCAACACGGAAAATATTATAGCCGCAGCAGAAAAGGCTATAGGTCTTTCCTGTGATCTCATCGTCTTTTCAGAACTCATTATCTCTGGCTATCCGCCACGGGATCTTCTAGAAAAAAAAGACTTTGTTGAGGCTAACCTGGTACATCTACAGACGCTGGTTAAATCTATTAAAGGTATTGGTGTAATATGCGGGGTTGTGGATAAAAATCCGAACGAAAAAGGCAACCCTCTCTACAACTCGGCTGTACTTTTTGATAATGGGAAGATTCTCCACCAGGCACACAAGAGGCTTCTACCTACTTATGACGTGTTTGATGAGAGAAGGTATTTTGAACCCGGAAAAGAATGTTCATCTTTTCTCTATAAGGACTGTCAAATAGGGCTTACCATATGCGAGGACATGTGGAACGATAAAGACTTCTTATCAAGACAGCTTTACCCCGCTGATCCTGTAGAAAGTATGATCAAAGAGGGGGCCAATCTCCTTATCAATATCTCGGCATCTCCTTATCATGTGGGCAAAAGAGAATTTAGGTGGGATATGTTCGGGTCTATTGCCAAAAAATATAAAGTGCCCGTCCTTTATGTCAATCAAGTTGGTGGCAATGACAGTGTGCTTTTTGATGGCATCAGCCTTGCCTTTGATGCTCAAGGCAAGGTGGCAGCGAGGGCTCGCGATTTTGAAGAAGATATAGTTGTCTTCGACACTCAAACCCAAAGAGGCGACCTCCATCCAGTTTCTGAAACAGACACCGAATCAATCCTTAATGCTTTAATCATGGGCACAAGAGATTATGTTCGGAAATGTGGGTTTTCCAAGGCTGTTATTGGATTGAGCGGCGGTATTGATTCAGCGCTTACAGCATATATTGCGGCCCAGGCACTCGGAAAGGAAAATATCATACTTATCTTTATGCCTTCTCAGTATACCCTTAAGGAAAATTTTGAAGATACGAAAAATCTGGCAAAAAATTTGCGCATTAAGCTTTTTAATGTACCTATTGATGAGGTATTGGAAACATTTCTTCAAGGACTATCTCCCCTGTTTAAAGACGTGGCAACAGAGGTCACAGGTCAAAACATCCAGGCCAGGACCCGTGGAACAATTCTGATGGCAATAAGCAACAAACTTGGGCATTTGCTTCTTTCAACAGGCAATAAGTCGGAGTTGGCAGTGGGGTACTGTACCCTTTACGGAGACATGAACGGTGGTCTGGCCGTTATCTCGGATGTACCTAAGACTATGGTATACCGAATCGCTCGTTTCATAAACAGAGACAAAGAGGTAATTCCCGAACGAATTATTCAAAAGCCCCCATCGGCCGAGCTCAAGCCAGATCAATTAGACCAGGATGATCTGCCCCCCTATGAGGTTCTGGACGATATCCTTAAGGCATATATTGAGGATAACAAAGTCCCGGAGGAGATTATAGAGATGGGATTTGAGCCATCAATTGTAATGGATATTATCAAACGGGTTGATCGAAATGAATACAAGAGGCACCAATCCCCGCCTGGGTTAAAAGTAACAACAAAGTCCTTTGGGTACGGAAGGAGATTTCCCATAGCCCAACGGTATAAACCTATATAAACAAGAATGAACGAGTTGTCCCTTAGCCTCTCTCTAATAACCTGCCCTTTTTTAAACAACACTTCCGAAAACATGATAGTGTTTTTTATAAAGGACTTTCATCAGATAATTAAGGTACTTCAAAATTTATTCATGATACTCGATAAGGAACTATGCTGAGCAAAAGAATTATACCATGTCTCGATGTAAGAGACGGAAAGACCACTAAAGGGATCAAATTCAAAAATAATATAGATATTGGCGACCCTGTGCAAATGGCCAAATTCTATTATGAACAGGGAGCGGATGAGATCGTTTTTTATGATATTACGGCATCAAGCGATCGGCGAGATATTATGATCGATGTCGTTCGCAGGGTAGCAGAGGAGATCTTTATGCCTTTTTCCGTAGGTGGAGGAATCAGGACAATCGAGGATATGCGTGCTGTTTTGCTGGCAGGAGCAGAGAAGGTCAGTGTCAACACTGCCGCGGTCAAGAACCCTAAGGTCATTGCTGATGGTGCCAGGGCATTTGGCAGCCAGTGTATTGTTCTTGGCATGGATGTCAAAAAGGTAAAAGCAACTAATAGAATACCATCCGGTTATGAGATTTGGATTCACGGAGGCCGCACCTCTGCAGGTATTGATGCCCTGGCCTGGGCTAAAGAGGCAGAAAAATTAGGGGCAGGAGAGATATGCCTGAATTCTATGGATGCGGATGGCACACAGGAGGGTTATGAACTGGAGTTGACGCCTCTTATATCTGAAAATGTGAATATTCCGGTTATAGCATCTGGCGGTGCAGGCAATATTGACCATGTCTACGATGTGCTCACACAAGGCAAGGCCGATGCGGCCCTTATCGCATCTATAGTCCACTATGAAACCTACACGATCAAACAAATCAAAGAAGAACTCCACGCACGGGGTGTTAAGGTTCGAATGACCTGGTAAATAAGATGAAAGCCTTATTAGCATTAGAGGACGGTACTGTATTTTATGGTGATACCTTTGCAGGAGAGGGTGAGGTATCAGGCGAGGTCGTGTTCAACACCAGCATGACAGGTTACCAGGAGATCCTGACAGACCCCTCTTACAAGAGCCAGATTGTGACCATGACCTATCCCCTGATCGGTAATTACGGGATAAACAGCATGGATATCGAATCAAGTAGAGCCCCCCTGGGTTGCATCCAGTCTTGTCTGTCTGGGCATGATAAATGATTATCTCTTTTTCTACCCTTTGTCAGGTTGTTTTAGAACCAACGTTATATATTAAGATATCAAAGGGTTATGCTCCCCCTATATATTCAATCAACTGATGATTGTTGCCCTGTGTGATGCAATACACTGGGTGCCTGCCCGCCGGACGGCAGGCGGGTCTGGCGGGCCATCCGCCACCAGCCCTGCATCGCAAGGCTTCAGCCGAGGCGGACGGGTCAGCTGCACTTCAGGCGCTGGCAGGCGGGCGTCAATTCGAGCTAATCTTGGCATGAGATACCTCTTAACACTTCCCTCCGTTCTCTTCAACTTAGTTTTATGAGGGCGTCCCGCTTTATTTATCCTTCTCATTTCTTTTGGATGTTTTGTATTTTGTCGCTGGCTCCCTTACTGCCATCCGATCAGCAGGGATTTTGACAACTTGACCATCCTGCCAGACCACAATTGGAACACCATGGCGTTTATGATCGGCGATTGCCTCTGCGACGGCTTCTTTTAATGCTTGTTCGGCACGAAATGCCAATGGAATGCTCTGTCTTTCCTCAAAGGAGTCCTTTTCCATTATTCCCCCATATCCTTTGATATCCTGTTAAATATCTCATGATCAATAATCTCAAGTTTGTCATGTTCTTTGTACGAAATGAGATGCGGTGTATCCGTCGAATTGTTGTAAATAGCCCAAAAATCCGTTAATGGCCGATAAAGTTTAGAAAAATTTGATAATCCCTTCTCGTATCGCCTACGAACAATATCTTCGGGTACGTTGTGCCCGCCCATTCTTATGCGTGCAGCAATTCTCTCCAAAGCAATATCGATACTGTGAATCCACAGGTAAAAAAGGTGGATGCTATAACCGCGATCTTTCAGGTCATTCAGTAGGCGCACATACCCTTTCCCGGCTAAAGTCGTTTCAAAACCAAAATCACGGTTACGTTCTGCCAGAATCTGGATCTGTTCAAGCATTAGCCTGCCAGCCCGGAAGGCTGCGCGATCCGGTGAAAAAGGTGATAGAGCGCCCGCAATCAGATCAGCATTTACAAATTCCATGCATTCGATGTATTTTGGAAGAAACTTCGTAGCGAAGGTCGTTTTGCCAGCACCGTTAGGTCCCGCAATAATATAGACTTTTGGATTTCCTCTCCTATTCATTTTATCGTATCAAATGTTGAGGCCAGACACCATATTTTGTAAGTTAAGGCCCGTTAAATGCCTTTTGGCTTTATATTTATCTGGGAGTCGACCCCAATTCAAGGGCGTTAATTACTATACAGAAAAACCTCTGCATAGACCAATATATTTTGGCTTTTAGAGAATTCCCTAATAAATTGGTTTATTAGAATCAGTTTTCAGGGCGATTGTCAATGGATTGAGGGCTTGTCCGCCGTGTTTCTGGCGAGCTTGCCCGCCATCATTATGGCGGACTGACCTGAATTCTTTAGTGAGGAGGTGATTGTGGCAAGAATAAAGATTTGAGTCGCAAATTCTTGAGTGGTGACTCACGATTTGCGCTTTTTTACCGATTTTGGCTCAAAGTTTACCCGCCGTTATTCTGAAGGGTCTGGCCGCCGTTATTTTTATCCGCCGTCTTTGTGGCGGACTGTTTTCGGTAAAAGTGGCTGCTGTGAAGAGAAAAGCAAACCAATCATTATCCGCAACGCCGATGGAGCACGACATCACGACCACAAAAGGTCGGGATAAAGCCCTTCATTTGCTACCTCAAGGGAAGTTAAGCAATTCCGAAAGAACGCCCCCCTTCATTATTATCTATTATGATATGCGAAGTTACTGATTTACCAATGGACGTTATATATTAAAACATCGAAAGGTTACATCCCTGAGGATACAGGAAAT